>NZ_OY829375.1:0-705625 GCF_963691765.1 Ekhidna sp. | reverse complement strand
ATAAGTGGCAGGAGACAATCCCTCAACTGATGGATATTTAGTGGTTTCAGTTGTGATAACTTCCTGAGAATTAAATGGGTATTCTTCGGCACACCAAACCGATAAACGCATACCAGTTCCAATTCCACCTCCGGGTTTTTGAAATACAGATTGTAATTGTTGTTTTACCGAGGATAAATCATTATTGAGTATTTTATTTATTTCAAAAGGGATATTGGGCACATCTCCTGTTCGAGCAGAAGAGAATACATTTATCAAGTCTGCGCCTTTTAGATAAAACGTTTCTAACTTCCCATTTTCTGGGTTTTCTACCTTCACTTCGAGTGGATTGTTTGTTTTATCTTCTAAATATTTTATGAAGCGACTTTTAATATTTGGGAAGGCCGTATTACAATCGGTGTCGGTTTCACAATCAGCAAGTAGTTTGTTTACGGTCTCTAAAAGATTATTCACACTTTCTTCGTCAAAAGAAACTTCTAATGGAAGTGGAGAATCCATTACGATACTTCTAATTTTATCCGGATAATCGCGTATTAAAACCTGACCAATTTTAGTGCTATAGGACATGGTAAGTAAATTATACTCCTCAATTTCCAATACGCTCATCAAGTCGTTGATGTCAGCAGCAATATCGTTTGTTGTATAACTACTTAGATCATTGCCGTCTTTTTCTAATCTTTCCTTACAATCTCTGGCAGCTTTTTGAAAAAGACTATCTGTTTTGGTTTCATCAAAATCTGGATGATTATAAAGGGAAATCGCCTCCGAACATTCCGGGCAATCTAAACTTGGCTTTGCATATTGAGTTCCCCTTTGTTCAAACAAAATTAAATCTCGGTCATCAAGGTATCTGTAGTATGCCATATACTGTGATGCGCGCATAGAAGTATAGCCAGGGCCGCCAACGGTATATAAAACCGGGTCAGGTTTTGGGTTATCACTTCGGCTTTTGAAAATATAAACGGGAATTTTAATTGTTCCACCTTTCGGGTTCTGCCTGTTTTCCAACACTTCGAGATAGCCAAATGTGTATTGCTGTCCCTTTTTAATTTTATGAGTTGTTTTTTTTGACTCTTTAAACTTTGGTTCAAAGGTCGTTTTTGTTTGTCCGAAACAATTGATGCAAAGCAGAATTGCTAGAACGAAATTTAATTGATTCATTGAATTGTTCATTACCATATTATTTTTTCAGTTTTTCTCCTTCCCAAACGGCTAGAAAGTTTTTATCTATAGCATGCGTTGTGCCGTATAGCATACCTTCCTTAAGGTAAAATGAGGTATTGTAAGTACCCGAGTTGTCTTTGGACACAAGCGCCACGTAGATGGTTCCTCCAGATACATTTATTCGACCTTCTCTTATTTTGACACCCTCTCTGTAGAAGGTACCTTCTATGGAATTTTCTCCTACAGATGATATGTTCATTTTTGCGAATTTGTCGTCGCTGGGATCTTGTGGTGTCATGTCTAGATTCCATGAACCTACTAAGACATCTAGGTTCATTTTGCTGGGTTGCGCTTCAACTGTATTGGTATAAAGCATGATTAAACTAATTGCTATTAGATAGTCCAATTTCATTTTTTGTAGTTTTTGATTTGAAACAAACCTAGAAATTCAAAAACGAAGATGGGTTTCAATTGTATAGTTGAAACCTATTCAATAAGCTGGAAATGTGTCTTTTATAAAATTGACACTATCACTCTGCATGTGGAGTGTTACCCTCTTATTTTTTATACGTTGTTAGTGGCAGGCTTAATTTTTCGTCTTTTTATAATGTAGAATGCGACTATCAAATTTGGTACCCAACTTAACCAGCTAACTAGAAGGTATGCCGATTCAAATTCTCCTAATATGTAGGTGAATAATGGTAACCAGAACCTAAGGGTAACGGCTGAGAAACAAACTGCATAACTATACAGCATATTATTTTGGTGTTGTTCAATATTGCCTTTCTTTATTGCATTGTAGGCTAAGAAAGTTGTCGCTAACCAAACTAATCCACTCAACGAAAACCCAATAACATTACTTACACCACCAGTTGCAAATTGAGCAATATAAATTCCACAAATACCACTTATGAAGACAGAGAAGATATACATCTTACCAATAGTTCTGTGCAGTTTTATCCTTTTTCTTCTAAGTTTAGCGCTGAATTGAGTCCAACCTATCAATAAAGCAATTCCGCCTAAAATAATATGACCATAAAAGCCAACATTCCAAATTTGGTTGGTCAGTAATTCTTCTGTCTTAGATGATAATAATCCAAATCGACGGTCAATTATAAAATATATAACAGGATATAGCCCTATTAAAACGCAGAGCAAGCTAAATATCCACCAGGTTGTTCTATTAATTACTTTATTCATATTTTTTATCGCTTAAATCCCAATTACTTACCTCATTAGTTTAATGATATACTATCGGCCTGAATTTCGATACTTTTCAATGATCGAGGCATTGACCCAATAAATGTCATTTTTCCCATTTCCTGGATTCATGTTTGAAGTTGAGAAGAATGATCTCTTCGATTCTTTGTTATCTACAATTCGGTCTGACGTAAAGAAGAAGAACTTGCCATCAGGCGATACAATCGGGCAAAACTCATTGCCTGTTTTATTGATTTCTTCGTTCATTCTGATAGGTAAGGTCCATTCTCCATCGTTGTTAAATGAAATATACAATCCTTTATCAGGCCTTCCAGAAGACCAATAAATGATGTAATCTTCATCAGGTGAAATAAATACATCACCTTCCCAGTGTGTGTTTATTGAATCATTCAATCTCACTGATGGCTCAAATTCATTACCATTGCTCAGCGCATAATAGAGGTCATTATTATCATTTCCACGGTCCTTTCCTGATGAATAATATAATGTCCTATCTTTTGTTAATGATGGGTAGATATCATTAGTTTCTGAATTGATATCTCCACCAAGTTTCTGAGGATTAGACCATTCATTACCTATTTTTTCTACCCTCCAAATGTCCCAATCTTCTTTTATTTTTTTGGAGTGAGATGCATTTCTCTTAGAAACAAAGTATAGCCATTTTCCGTCAGCAGTGATGAATGGGTCTGCATCTGAGGAGGTTCCAGAAAAGGATGCAACTTTTGGTTTAGTCCATTTTCCTTCCAGGTAAGACATGGTCATAATCACGTATTGATCATCATCAGTGATGATAGTATATAAGAATTCTGAAAAATCAGGAGAAAAGCATGCGTTTAGTTCAGACATTCCAGTCGATATAATATTCGGCGCAAATATCTCAGGGGATAATCCTGGCTCTGATTGTCCTAAATATATACCAGTTAATTCAGGAAATTCTGTGGGTGTATCTTGACTAGATTGGGAGGTACATCCGTTCAACACTAAGATTGACAAAGCAAGTAATATTTTATTCATTTTAGTCTTTTTTGTAGATTTTGAATTTTTCAATTTGGTAGGTTTAACTTCCATTTTATCTCAGAAATTATTCCTCAATTTTCTTAAGCCATTCTTTGATTGCATCAAGAAATCCGTCACATCTTTTAATGGGTAAATCAGTATCATCAAATTCATAAAATCCCCCCGTCTCGCACTGTATCATGCTATGATTGCAGTTAGGGAATGATTTGGTCGTGAGATTAGAATTGGGAGTGATCGTTCTCTCGTAGAATGTTTTGGTTTTTTTCCAATCCACATTCATGTCTTTCTCACCAAATAGAGCCAGAACTGGAATTTTTACATTGGATAGAATTTCATCAAAATCATCAATAACAATTAATAAGCCTGTCTCCTCATCTAATTTTTCTTTCATAAAGGCTTTTTGAGCACTATAGTATCTTTCTCTTTCAGCTGCATCATCTAATTCTCCAATCGTTTCACCAGTAATGCGCAACCGAAATTTGTTTGAACGGAACTCTTTAGTTGCATTCAAATATTCCCCATAACTTCCTCCGCTATGAAATATTCTAGTTCCTTCTATCCATTGGTTATAAAGCAAATCGATTGAATCTTTCGGCATTCCTTCGATGCGTAAGTTTTGTTGAAGGAGATAACCCCAATTCTCTTTATCATCTACACCACTTACAGTGATCCAAAATTTGATCCCATCATATTGATTTATAACTATGGGGTTTACCCAACTCCCGCGGCTACCACCATACAGTGCAATTTCTTCTGAACCAGGAATATTCTTTTCTTTAAGTGCATTTATAGCAGCGATGGCTTCTTCTGCGCTATTGAAAACAGATTGGTCCTTGTTGTATGTGCCTCCACTTTTTCCACATCCCATTTTATCCCACATATAAGTAGCATATCCTGATTCAACAAAAGTTTTCCTAATATCGCCATGCCAACTTCGTTCTACGGCATTAGTCTTACCCGAGCCGTGAAGGATCAATACAATGCCCTTTGGCTTTTGATCTTTTGGAAGATTTAGAAGCCCATTCAGCGTTACCCCTTCGAACTCAAATTCGAAGATTTGTCGTTCACTCTGGGCTTTAGAATAAAATCCTATAAAACATAGGAATGAGATAAGCATACATTTTTTCATTAGTCAAATTTTTGAGTTTTTGTAATATTTGATACAAATCAAATAGATAGCTTGCGGAGAACATATTTCCATTGCGTTCGTTTACAGTTCACTTTCAATTCACTTTTATAAATGACTCAAACTGAGCAAAAACTTATCATTGATTATAAAGACCAGCTAGCGAAAAAACTTCAGATCGAAGGTGAATGGAAGCAGCGCAATTTTATTCACTTGATTGAATTAATTGAGAAAGAGTCGGGCATCAAAATCAGCCTGTCGACGATCAAACGAATCTGGGCATTGAACTTGACAAATCTTCCTCATCCATCTACATTAAATGCATTGGTTTCTGTACTAGGCTATGAAGATTGGCTTGCTTTTAAAGCGGCTCAATTGAATAGGGTGGATCGCAGAACAAACAAATCGATCAGATCGATCAGGGTAAATTGGTTTCTTCTTGCATTCTTGGGACTAGCTTCGGTTATTTCTATTTATGCCATTGGTAATCGAGAAAGAGGAGCAATTCCGGCAATTCCGGCAATTCCGGTAAATGGAACGGTTCTGGAAGTTGGGGAAACTCCAGTAATTAAGGTAGATGGAACGGTTCTGGCAGTTCCGAAAATTCCAAATACGCTTGAGTCTGATTATGATGTTTCTACTGTTTCAGCTGATAGTTCTTCATCAAAAAAGCATGAAGTAATGCCTCCAAGCAGAAAATAGACCCACAAACCAATCATTTTCCCGGTCTGTCTTACTATCTGGATTCTATTCAAGACTTGTTCTTTAAGTAACATCTACTCGCTTTACAGTGATATCGTGTGTAGAAATCTCTGTAAAACGAGTATTAGAGTTCATTCATATCATTCATCTTTTAAGCACTCCACAGGGTTCACTCTGGTAGCATTAATTAATTGATATGAAATGGTTGCGAGTGTTATTAATAAAGCTGCCAGAATGGGTAGTATGATGTTGAGCATCGAAATATCAACTCTGTATTGAAAAGCATTTAACCACTCATTCATCAAATAGAACATGACTGGTAAAGAAACGATTGAGGCAACAATTACAAGTGTCAGAAAGTCGTTACTGATCATGTGCCATATATTCGCTGGTGAAGCTCCAAGGATTTTGCGCACCCCAATTTCCTTTAATTTAGTTTCGATGGTAAAACCAACCAGCCCGATTAGTCCCAAACAGCTTATTAAAATGGCAATAGAAGCAAATACCTTAATAAGGTTTGCCGAGATCTTTTCTTTTAAGTATTGTCTTTCAAATAGCTCATCTACAAAGTTGTATTGAACGCTTGTTGCTGACTCATATTTAGCAAATGTTTCTTCAATATGATCGAGGCTTTCCTGAATATTATTGGAAGATATTTTAGCGCTAAGACCTCTGAAATTTTCCTGATATATAAATAGCATAGGTTCAATTTCATTATGCAGTGATTCAAAATGAAAATCTTCTACTACACCAATTATTCGGCCTTGGGTAATTCCGTATTTTATTTTCTCATTTAAAACTTCATTGGCATTTTGGTATCCTAATGCTTTGGATGCAGCTTCATTAATAATGTAATAGCTAGAAACAACTGTGTCCCAATCAAGTACTGTGAGCATATTATCTCTGAAGTTCTCTCCAGCGACAAGTTCAATCTCATAAGTATCCATAAAATCAGGATCCACTGATACAACCGATAGTCGAAAATCAGTATTCACTAGTGAATCACCTCTAAAATGTCGAGCTCCCCAATAGTCGTTAAGTCTTCCTGTGGGTATTCGAGAAGAATAGGAGGCCTTAAGGATATTAGGGTTACTCAGTAGGTCATTTTTAAACAATTCTTTATTAAAACCCCTTGGTAGGTTCATTCGAATAACATTTTCACGATTATACCCCGGGTCTGATTTCCTAATAAACTGAAGCTGATTTTCAATAATTACAATGGAAAAAATGAGTCCGATCGTAACACAATATTGAAAGGTGACAAGTATTGATCTAAATTTCCACCGATCACTAAATTTCTGTTCTCCTTTGAGAGTACTTATTAGACTTATTTTAGAAAGGAAAAGTGCTGGATATAATCCTGCAATAATGCTTACGATGATAATCACGAGAAAAAGCAAAAGCAACAACCCCGGTTCATCAAGCAGATTAAATACCAGGTTAATCTCCAAGTACCTATTCATTTGTGGAATTGCGAAATAGACGAGAGATAAGCAAAATGGAATAGAGATGAAGGTGATTAGCATTGACTCTATCAAAAATTGCTTTACAAGTGCTGTTTTATAAGCGCCAACCACTTTTCTCACACCAACTTCCTTCATTCTTCTAGAATAATGAGAGGTTGAAATATTCATATAATTAATACAAGCAATGAGTAAAAGCAATACACCAATGACTCCAAAAATTTGAAGTAGCCTCATAGGAGTGTTTCGCTCAACTTCTCCATTCAGATTAGACTTTGTATGAATATCGGTGACTGGTTGCAGGTAGAAATCATAATAATCTCTAGCCATTGTGCCATCATCGAAAGCACCTATGTATTTATCCCAGAATTGGTTATTTATTTGATCCTCCAACTCTTGGATATTGGTGCTTTCTGAGACTTTTATGTAAGTAAGCCAATTATAATTACCACCTATACGATTCATAGCATCCTCATCAAAGTCGAGTTCCAAAAATCTAATGGGAGCTAGATAATCAAAGTGAAAGTGCTGTTGATCAGGCATATCTTCGATTACTGCAGTCACTTTAAAAGGAGCTTTAGTTTTTTGACTAGCTAGTTCAATACTTCTTCCTATTATGTTTTTATCCTTCCAATCATTTCCGAAAATTTTGATTGCTGTAGATTCAGTAAGAACAATTGAGTAGAGATCAGGAAATACATTTTCATTATTTCCTTTAATAAAATTGAAAGAAAAAATGCTAAAAAAGTCTTCGCTTGTAAATACTACCTGTTCTTTAGGAAAGGTCTTTTCTTTGTAAGTCAAATCAGGGAATGACGACATGTAAATTCTGGCTGAGTTTTCTATGTTACTGTAGTCTTCCTTTAGCCGATCTGCATGACCGGCAGATGCAAGAGCCCAGTGCCTGCTTAGTTCACCATTTGCAGAATAGTTTTTTACTGTCACGCGATAAAGTTGATCGATATCTTCAAAGTGCTTGTCAAAATTGAGGTCATATCGTATGGTAAGAGTGATCAGTAAAAACGCAGCTATTCCTGTAGATAGTCCTATGACATTGATTACTGTCCCAGACTTGTATTTCCAGAGATTACGGATTCCGATTTTTAAGTAGTTTCTAAACATAGTCATATCCATTTCCATTGAGTTTTAAGTTTCCTGACCTCATAATTCGCATGATCTGCGAGTAGTTTTACAAGGCATTTTCGTTTTAGAATTTTTTCGATATTGAAGCAATTCTACAAATTCAAAAAATGATTTGGGGTTCAATTTTATAGATGAAACCTATTCAATAAGCTGGAAATGTGTCTTTTAGAAAATTGACACTAGTCTTTGATATTAAGTTCACTTGGTAAAATGCCAAGTTGCTTTTTAACCGCACGATGAAAGGAAGATTTTGAGTTGAATCCTGCATCCATTGCAATACTGAGTAATGTGAACCTTGAATTATTGGGGTCTTTCAGAAGCTCTTTGACTTCATTCACTCGATATTCGTTTACAAAATCATTAAATCGCTTATTCTCTATTTCCTTGAGACTTCTTGAAATGAGATAAGATTTAATTCCTAAATGTTTAGCGATACTATGCAATGAAAGCTCTTGATCCTTGTATAACTTTTCATTTAGCATAGCCTCTTTTAAGGTATCCGAAATGTCTTTAAGCTTTGCTAAATCTATTGGTGTAGAATTTGTTTTAATGGCAAGTTCACGATCGTTTCGCCTGGAATATCCTTCCAGACCAATCCAATAGGTCAAAACGGCAATGCCAATGAAAAAAGGATAGTAGTAAAATCTTGTGAAGTAGTAATATGAGCCATTGCCTCCAAGTTTAAAGACAATTAAATCCAATAAAAGAACCAATAAGACAATTGAGAAGTAGATCAAAAAAGACGTGATGATTCGTTTGATCCAATTAAGTTTAGCAGGATCAATTTCAAAATTTGTACTTAGTCCATTAAGTAGTTTGTGTGATTTGTAGGCATAAAGGATGATAAGACTACTAGCCACGATATAAATGGTTGAGTTATTCATCCAGATCACATAACCATAGTACCCTAGCCAGGAAAGACTTTCTCGTGTACCGTCCCAATATAAATTTTGCAGCCTCACAAAAACACTGCATGTAATTTGAATGCCTACAGGAAGAAAATGTATCCAGTCTTTCTTTTTAAATGTGAATTGATGCTGAGTCTGGGCTTTTATGTAGAAGTAAAGGATTGCCCCATAGATCCAACTAATATCTATCATGAGGTAATACCAAGTATCGTAATAGCCTAAACCAAACAATCTCATTATTTGAATTGTAAGACGATAGGAGAATAAAAAAAGGATAATTGCGAGGATACGATTCGCTAGTCCGTTTTGAGAAGTCGATTTAAATAGTATAAGTCCATAAATCAGACCTTGGATTGAGCCAATAGCTAAGAGAAGAATGATTAGGATTTTTACTATTTCCATATTCTAATTTACTTGTTGTTTTAGCATCTGATAGTACTTATCATTTAAGTTATATCGCTCATTGGTTGGTGTTAGTTGATTCTATTGCCTTTAAAACCTCTGGTCACAGATTCTGAGAACCTTCAGAATGCAACCAGAGCTTTTGTGATATGTATGTATGAGGATCATGCAGCTATCAACGTTACGGACTAGCTATAATATGCTTGAGCCAAGCCGAAGTAATAGGTAAGTATACCTATGGTATTAAAAAATCCATGTACCATGACATTGAACCATAGATCGTATTTACGGAAGTAGAATACAAGTGCAAGCATCGCGCCTGTAGATCCGGCAACAAGCTGTCCTGTGATTCCTTGCTGCCAGTGCATGAATCCAAAGAAGCTACAGGAGACTAGGATATTCAATATTAGGCTGACTCTACTTTCACCAAAGAATTTAGCAAACTGTCGCATCAAGAACCCTCGGAAGATGATCTCTTCACCAAACGCTGCTGTAACCCAAATGACTCCAAGCCAGATTAAAGTGGTAGGGAGGTCTCCTTCCAAATCATTCAATTGAGATAAATCTATTGGAATCCCGGTCAACATCTCGATTGCAGGAACTAAGGCAACTACGTAGAAAACAAAAAGACCAAATGCTGCTATTGGGGCAATTAGCAAAAGATTCTTAGCCGTGAATTTTTCACGATAAAACCCCAGTGATGAGAATGCTTTTCCCTTGTATTCTAAGTAGGAAGCCGCAATGATTACGATGGGGATAATTACGTTTTCAAAGATTGTTCTGGTTACCGGACCAAAGTACATAAATAATATAATGGCCAGAGTTACTATCGGAAGCACTATTTGTTTTAGGCTGAATTTCTTCATCTTTCTGTTCGTTAAAATTGATATGTGTGCAATATCAATTCCCGAGAGGGGGGCAGAAAGATCTTTCTGTTGAACCATCGCTAATACAAGTTGAATTGTCGCAACCAGGATTAACGGTTCATCCAACCTTTGAATTCGCTTGTTTTTGGACGACTAACGATGAATTGCTGATCTCTCGGATTGGTCAAAGAAAGGATCACTCGGTGGTTGAAGTAAGGTTCTATTTTCAAGATTGAAGATTTTGCGATTATTTGTCCCCGATTGATTTTGAAGAATTTAGTTTCATCCAGCGTGCTGAAGAGCTCATCTATGGTCTCTTCAATAATGAAACGCTTGTCCTGCGTAACACCAAAGGTGATACTGTCTTCTGAGTAACAATAGAGTAGATCAGAGATTTTAAGCTGTACAAAACCACTCCCTGATTTAACTAGTATTCCCTCTCTTTTAGAAGATCCTTGTAAGTCGCTTAGCAATTGCTTTAACGTAACTTGATTCATTGGCGAAGAGTGATTGGATTGAAGGAATTTATGAACGGCTTTTTCGAGATCGTCCTTTTGAATGGGTTTTAGTAAATAGTCAACACTGTTGACCTTAAAGGCCTGAATGGCGTATTGGTCAAAGGCAGTAGTGAAGATGATTGGTGCATTTACAGTTGTTTTTTGAAAGATCTCAAAGCTTAGCCCATCGGCTAGTTGGATATCCATAAATATCAGATCTGGAGCATCATTTTGTTGAAACCATTTAACTGCGTCTTCAACTGTATCGATAATTTCCAGTAATTCGAAGTTGAAGTCACATGCTTTCAACATTGTCTGTAATTGGTTTACAGCGCGTATTTCGTCTTCGATGATTAAGATTTGCATAGTCATTCTTTTGAAAAGCTATCCTCCATTAGGGGGAGCATAACGGTAAACTCCTTGCCATCATTCACGATTTCTACTGTTCGGTCTGAAATGAGCTCATATCGTTTTTCAATGTTCCTCAATCCCATTTTTGTAGAAGGCACCTGTGTGGATTTTTTTTGAATCCTGTTCATTACTACAATAAAATCATCCTTCACGTAGACGTTTATGACGAGTGGTTTAGATTTGGAAACCACATTGTGTTTAATGGCATTTTCCAGAAGCAATTGGATGCTCATTGGTGCAATTAGCTTATTTTCTATTGTTGATGGGATGTCCCAATTCAACTTTAGGTTACTTCCAAACCGTTCTGATTGTACATGGATGTAAGCTTTTGCAAACTTTAGCTCAGACTTTAAGGAAATCAAATTAGTGTTGCCAGACTCCAACAAGAAGCGATATATCTCCGATAGTTTATCTACAAATTTCTTTGCGTCCTCCTTTGGGCTTTGGTCGATAATGTCTCGCAAGGTGTTCAAGGTATTAAAAAAGAAGTGGGGTTGGGCCTGATTCCGAAGAGTATCAAGTTCGGCTTGGATGATTGCCTGTTTGGCCTGCTCTTCTTCTCTGATAGATCTTTTGAGTAGTCCAAAGAAGTAAATAGCTTCATAGATGGCCATGATCATCACCGTTAGAAAAACGATGATGATCAATGTATAGCTTCTTACCCGAAAAGAACCAGTCTGAGCATTGCCTCCAGTAGTCTCAGCGAGCCAGGAAAGTAGACTGAATCCTAAGGAGTCAACGACTATCACAGTCACGGACGTACAGAAAAAAAGAAGGACAATACGCTTCACATTATCCTTTAAGCTGGGGTATAATTTTCTTAACCGAATTAAGATCAATCTATTGATTAACCAATCGCATGCGGAAAAAAATGCAGAAACTATAAAGGTGATGACGAGTTCTACAGCGGTAGGATCTACATTGGGTGGAGTAAAGATGATGGCCGTGGATATGCCTAATATCAAAATGCCTATGATGGCAAACCATTTATCATCAAATCCCAGATAGTGTATACGCTTTTCCTTATTGGTGATCATTTCAATCTTATACTGGGTGAATAAACCTATTTCTGGTGTAAAGATTGGTAAGATGGAGTGTGATCTCCAATTAATGAAACGACTTTGATCTGAATTGCCACTAATTGAGTATGTATTGAAATGCTTGAACTTTGTAAATCATCTATTTCATATAAGTCGTGAGGAGATGATGTAATATTGAATGGTTTTATGTTTTTGTTCTTATACATCGTGTCATTATGTATATTTGTACCTAACAATATTAGGTAAAAAAATAATACTATGGCTTACAAAACACTGGTAGCTGCTTCTACTAAACCATTGGTCTTATCCATTCTGTCCCATGGAAAGAGCTATGGTTATCAGATTATTAAAAACATTGAACAATTATCTAATGGGGAACTGGAATGGACAGATGCGATGCTGTACCCGGTCCTTCATCGGATGGAGAATGATGGATTGATTCAATCCGAATGGGTTGTTCTTGAAAATGGAAGGAAGAGGAAGTACTATTTCCTGACGCAATCAGGAAAGAAGGAAAGGGAGACTGTAAGGCGTCAGTGGATGAATGTAAATACTGCGCTGAAAAGACTATGGAGTTCCAATTTGACATTAGAACTGGGATAGCAAATGGAACCATTCAATCTGGAAAAAGCCATAGAAGAACGGATCAGAACTCTCTGGAAGCAACAAGGTTTAGAACCTGGCTTTATTGAAGAGATTGAGGCAAATCTTAGGGATCGCATTGATGAATATTTGGAGAAAGGGTACAGGGAAGAAGACGCATTCATTCTGGCAACAGAAAAATCGATACTGAGTCCGGAAGACATTGCAGATGAATATTTCATTGCAAGAAGTGATGGAAAAAAGACACCACCCTGGAAAAACAGATCCATCCTCTCGATGATGCCGTCCAATTTCAAGGTATCCTGGAGGAATCTCAGAAAAAGAAAAATCTACTCCAGCATCAATATCTCTGGTTTAGCCATAAGTTTTGCTATTTCATTTCTGCTATGGATCTATGTATCAGATCAGCTTTCTTACGATCAGCATTTGGATGATTCACAGCGTGTTTATCGTGTGAATTACGACCTGACATTTGATGGTCAAAAGTCGGTTTATAGTAATGTGGCACAGCCCATCGGACCTACTCTGAAAGAAGAATTTCCGGAAGTAGAAGAGGTCATACGGTTCTATAAAAGAGGGTCAGATCATTCCGCTGAGTTCATTCATGAAGATGTACAAGTCCAGTCAAACAAGGTCTTCTACGCAGAAGCTTCATTTTTGAAGGTCTTTAAAATTGAAATGACAGCCGGTAACCCTGATGAGGCTCTTGCTGAACCGAACTCCATTGTCATTTCTGAGGCTTTGGCCAACAAATTATTCTCGACAACTGAAGTTATGGGGAAAATTCTGAAAGTGGGTCATGATGCTTCCAGGGCATTTAAAATCACAGGAGTAATTAAAGATCATAGTCGAACGCATCTTCCGATTGAGGCTTTGATATCTGCGTCAATCCCTCTTAGGACAGACGAAAATCGATGGCTTGGAGGACATGTTTATACTTATGTGCTGCTAAATGATCTCAATGATATCGATGGGTTGAAACAGAAAATACCAGCCTTTTGCCAAAAGCACTTGAATGGCTTCTTTGAGAAAAAAGGTGCAAAAGCCAATATCCTGCTACAACCATTAGAATCCATCTATTTAGATGAAGAACATATATGGGAGCTTTTTCCACACGGAAGTCGGACCAACGTACAAGTCATGGCAGTAATGATGTTATTCCTAATCGTCATCGCATGTATTAATTATGTAAATCTTGCCACAGCGAGCTCAGCGGAACGAATGAAAGAAGTAGGCATTAGGAAGGTTCTGGGTTCATCAAAACATTCACTCATCGGACAATTTATCTCAGAATCTGTGCTTTTGGCACTGATCTCGGGATTTTTAGGCATTGCCTTTTCTATTGTCCTTCTTCCATTATTCAATGAATTGTCGGGCTTACATATGTCAATTGAGACGATTATAACACTACCCAATGCGACTGGCATTTTACTTCTTTCTTTAATTATTGGATTTTTATCGGGTGCTTATCCTGCATTTTATCTTGTCTCATTTGAATCTTCAAACGCCTTGAAAGGCAAGCTAGGAAAAGGCAGGAGTTCGAATAGGTTTAGAACCTTGCTGTTGATTTCTCAATATAGCTTGTCTTCAATTTTAGTGATCGGGATGCTTTTTGTGGGTAAACAGACTCGCTTTATTATGAATAAAGAGATTGGCTATAACAAAACCAATTTACTCAGTCTCAGGATACCCAATGATCCTGTTGTAAATGACAAATTGGAGGTTTTCATGAACACGCTAGGAAATAAATCTTCATTAGCTGGAGTCACTAGTTCTTACAACTCATTAAGTGAAGAAGCGAATGCCAATGATCCCGTTTTTGAAACAGTAGATGGTCAAACGATCAATACATCAATGAATCGAATTGACGTTGATGTTGATTTTATCAAGACCATTGAAGGTGCGATCATAATAGGGAGGGACTTTGAGAAAAGCCGAGGAGAGAGTGAGCGCCATGCTGTCCTAATCAATGAGGCTGCGGTGAAACAATATGGCTGGGAAGATATAGCAACTAGTATGAGGTTAAGGTCCAGGGATAGAGATGAGAATGGAGAATATTATTATCAAAATGTTATAGGAGTAGTCAGTGATTTTTCAATTGGACCTTCATATCAAAAGGTGGCTCCACTTATGATCAATTTGAATGAATGGGGTGTGAATAATATCTATGTAAGAATTCGGGAAAATGAGGTAATCAATGGGGTAGACCAAATTGAATCTGCATGGAAAGAAACGTTTCCAAACTATGCCTTTGATTTTTCTTTTCTCAATCAGGAGTTGAATAGCATTTATGCTCGTGAGAACAGGTTTCTTGACCTGCTCAGAGTTGTCAGTTTTCTAATCATATTTATTACTTCGCTGGGAATAATTGGCTTGATATCATTTACCATAGAAATGAGGCGTAAGGAAATTGCAATCAGAAAAATTAATGGTGCCTCGATCAGTAAAATACTGGCCCTGCTCTCAAGAAAATTTATAAGCCTATTAGTTATTGCTAATTGCATCGCTGCACCCTTTGCATTTTATTTTGTAAAGCAATGGTTACTCAATTATGATCAACATATTGACTTAACACTGTGGCCATTCTTTTTATCAACAGCCATTTGTTTGGCTTTTACTTCTCTGGCGCTTACCTATCATTTATTTCAAGCTGCGACAACCAATCCAGTGGAATCTTTAAGGAATGAATGATTTGCTAAGAAATATGAAAATGGCAAGAATGTTCATGCTTCTAAATGTTTTTGCTTTAAATCTTCCAGGGCAGACTCCTGAAGCAGATCCGGAGGAGGGCAAGAAACGTCGCTACAGGATCATTATGTACGCAGAGCAGCTTAGATATCAATATGGAATGGATTCTTCTCTGCAGTATCTGAAAGTTCAAGGTCAGCGTGAAGCAGACAATAGTGCAGCAAATAGATATGCTTATTACGAAACAAATGAATCTTTTCTGGAGGTAACCTCTCTCGATTTGAGTTTCATGGAGCTGACTTCCGTACCTGATTTTATTTATAGATATAAAAATCTAAAGCACTTAGACTTATCCTTTAATAAAATCTCAGAACTACCCCAATGGCTTAAAGAAATGTCATGCCTTCAGCATGTCAACCTATCAGGAAATGAATTGGATAAAAGCGAATTTATTTTATCTAAGTTCACTCAAATAAAAGATGTAAATCTCTCGTGGAATAATCTTTCGTCACTTCCAAAAAAAGTCAAAAAGTTTAAAGGGTTGACCTCCCTAAATGTGAACTACAATCGGTTTGAGAGTGTGCCCCGAAGAATCAAAAAACTCAAACATCTGGAAAAACTCACCATTAATTCGAATAACCTTATACACTTTGAAGCACACTTGAGACATACAAGAAAACTAAAAGACTTAAGGTGGCTGGAGGCACGCCACTCTAATATTGCGGAAGTGCCAGATGAAATATCCTTTATGAATAACCTCAGAAGGTTAGATCTTTCATACAATGAGATTGTACGTGTTTCTGGTCGAATTGAAGAGCTTGATAGCCTTCTGGTATTTGAATTACACAATAATCGATTGGAAACGATTCCAGAGGAACTATACAAATGTCAAGATCTTTTGTCATTGACCTTACAGAACAATAGCCTTCGCAGGCTTCCCGAAGGGATTGCTAAACTTCAAAACATTTCTGCACTCTTCCTGCATCACAATGAATTGGAATACCTACCGGATGATATAGGTAATATGAATCTTGAGGAAGCATATGTTTATAACAACAAGTTGACCTCACTACCGGCTTCATTCTCGAACTTGTCTAGTCTCAAACATATAAGAATTAATAACACCTACATTTCAGAATTTCCAACTCAGCTCTTTAGTCTCGACAGTTTAGAATCTATTGATTTCACTGATTCAGATATTTCCATCTTACCAGCCGAAATTCTTGAAATGGGGCGATTAGATTTATTGGCATTCAGAGAATCAAAGATCGATCGTTTAGATCCAGCAAATAGAGGCTATGACAAACTTGTGAGTGAGCTGTACAAAAGAGGAGTGAAGGTTTTTATAATTGATTATGAATGAAAAGCTATCTCAGCTGATCAATAACTTCTGACTTGATGCCGCACCTTCCTTCGTGAATTTCATTTCAAATCTTCGGTTTCTCATCCCAATTCCTATAAAACCAAAAAAGCTGACCTATGGCCAGCTTTGTTTGATTTTGTGGAGTCGGAGAGGATTGAGCGTTAAGAAATGATCCTGTGGATCATTTTAGTGAGAAGACAGGATGTAGGGGAGCCCTGAAGGCGAAACGAAAAAGGCCCACCGGTAGGTGAGCCTTTTGAAGTGGAGTCGGAGGGATTCGAACCCTCGTCCAGCAAAGGAAACCATAAACCTTCTACATGCTTAGTCATCCTTGTTTTATCTCGTACTGGCAGCTGGTGAACAACAACCTACTACTGATACCAGTCGCTTAATTTCATCAAAGATCCACGACACTACCTCTGACTATTCCTTATTATGACACCCTAAACTCCGTTCTCAAGGACAAAGAACAGTAGGATGTGACAGGGGGAACCTATGTGGCTCAACCCGTATAATTCTCTACTTTATTCAAGAATTAAGCTGCCATAGCGTAGTTAGACTCGCCAATTATAATTGTGAATGAATTGATCACGCGTGCTCATCCAACACCCGGCATGCTAGCGTATGCTTTGCACTTCCTGTCGATTCCGGTCGACCCCATATTGTTCAAAGAACGAATGGCAAAGTTATTCATTTGTCATTCATTTGATAACGTTGGAACGCAAGAATAGATCCCATCAAAGTAAATTGTGGTATGAACGTCAAAATAGCTGTAGTACAAGACTCTCCAGTTCTATTGGATTTGAAAAAGAGTCTTGAAAAAGTTCGTGAACTTTCTTTACAAGCAAGTGAGCAGAAACCTGATCTTATTGTTTTCCCAGAAGCATTCCTTCCTGGTTATCCAAGAGGTCTCTCTTTTGGAACTACAGTCGGGAGTAGATCAGAGGAAGGCAGAAGCCTTTGGCTTCGATATTCTAACAACAGTATAAAAATCCCTAGTGAAAGTACTACAGCTTTAGGTGAGATTGCCAAAGAATGCGACTCACATATGGTTATTGGAGTTGTTGAAAAATCCGAGTCGGGTACACTTTATTGTTCGGTGCTCTACTATGACAATAATGGCGAATTATTAGGGAATCATAGAAAACTTAAACCGACAGGAACAGAACGAGTTATTTGGGGAGAAGGAGATGGTAGTGATCTTACTACTTACACAACTCCTTTTGGAAAAATAGGTGGACTTATTTGTTGGGAAAATTATATGCCATTGGCCAGAATGCATGTTTATCAATCAGGAGTAGATCTATATATAGCGCCAACAGCAGATCAAAGAGATAGCTGGCAAGCCACAATGAAGCATATTGCTTGTGAAGGTAGATGCTACGTTATTGGGTGCAATCAGTTTGCTACCAAAGATGATTATCCAACAGATCTGAAAGAAGAATTAGTAGGGCATGATCATGTTTTATGTAAGGGGGGTAGCGTGATAGTTGATCCTTTTGGAAATGTAGTAGCTGGGCCTCTTTGGGGTGAATCAGGAATTTTATACGCCGATATTGATATGGATCTTGTGAAAAAGGGAAAAATGGATTTTGATGTGATAGGCCATTATGACCGAAAAGATGTATTCGAACTAAAAAAGATAGCAGCAGAATATATTTTCACATCTAGCTAACGAAATTTCCTCCTATCTTTCTTAAGAATCAGCAGTAATATTAACTTGCTCCCCAGATGGAAAATTTTGTGGTATCGGCTCGTAAGTATAGACCTCTCGGATTCGAGGAGGTAGTAGGACAGGAGCATATCACAACCACACTTGAAAATGCCATCAACTCCAATCATTTGGGACAAGCGCTGCTTTTTTGTGGTCCCAGAGGAGTAGGTAAGACTACGTGCGCGAGGATACTTGCAAAAACAATCAACGGATTTGAAAATGAAGGCCCTGAAGGGACTTCCAACTTCAACATCTTTGAACTCGATGCTGCCTCGAATAACTCTGTCGAGGACATTCGTAATCTGATAGATCAGGTTAGGTATCCGCCTCAACAAGGAAAATATAAAGTATACATCATTGATGAGGTTCACATGCTTTCAACACAGGCATTCAATGCCTTTTTGAAAACATTGGAGGAGCCGCCTGAGTACGCCATTTTCATTTTGGCTACTACAGAAAAGCATAAAGTGATCCCTACGATTCTTTCCAGATGTCAGATTTATGATTTCAATAGAATCGAAGTTGGGGACATCGTAAAGCAGCTTGAAAAGATTGCTGTAAGCGAAAAGGTAGATGCTGAAAACGAAGCACTTCACCTTATTGCGCAAAAAGCAGATGGTGCGTTAAGAGATGCATTATCCATTTTTGATCTCATCACTACATTTTCTTCTGATGGTAAGATCACCTATCAGGATACGATCAAGAATCTTCACATTCTTGATTATGATTATTACTTCAAGTTAGTAGATGATCTTTTGACGCAAAATATGTCAGGGGCTTTAATGCTCTTTGATGAAATATTAAGAAACGGCTTTGATGGCAACAATTTCCTCAATGGTTTTCAACAACACCTTAGGAATTTGCTTGTGTCTAAAGATGAAAAAACGCTAACGCTCATTGAGGTCACTGATAATTTGAAAGCCAAGTATTCCGAACAGGCAGGCAAGTGTAGTCCTTCATTTTTACTGTCTGCGTTAAACATTTCAAATCAGTTTGAACTCAATTTCAAGCAAAGCAAAAATCAGCGTTTGCATGTTGAGTTATGCCTGATGAAGTTGGCACATCTCACGAGTGCACTGACGTTGAGTCCCTCGGAAGATGGGGCAAAAAAAAAAGGTCACACGGTGACCTAATAAAAGAGCCACAATCAAAAGAGCAAAAGAAAGAGGTAAATGAGCCACAATCCGTTATGGCTCAATCAGAAATGCCTTCATCACCTAAAGCCGAACCACCAAAAGAAACAGTTCCTGCACAAGATGATGCGCCACCGCCGCCTACTGAGGAGCCGCTTCCATCGGTGATGAATGATGTGAGCAATGCTCCATCTGAACCAGCCAAGCCAAAAGTTAGTCCAGTTTTACGGCCATCTACTTCGGACAAGCCGAAAGAAACACCTAGCATTTTTGGTAAGAAAAAGGCAAAGGAGGAAACAAGTGAATCTGCCCCTGCTAAAGAAAAAAGAGCGAAGGAGTATTCAGATGAAGACCTTCAAAATGCGTGGAAAGGATTTGCAGATCAGAAAACGAATGCTGGAGATACAGACCGACTAGTTCTGGGAAAGGAAGTAAAGAAAGGTGATAATCACAGTGTAATTATCATGCTTGGAAGTCAATTAGAGGTAAGTTTTCTGGAAAAGTTTGATACGGAATTAGTGCAATTTCTACGCAATACTTTAGAAAATGATCATGTAGTCATACGTACAGAGATAGCTGAGATTAAGGAAGAAAAGAAGCTATACACCAGTACCGACATCTTTGATTATATGGTTAAGCAGAATCCTGATCTGAAAGATCTGAAAGATCGACTTGGATTGGACTTTGACTACTAAGAGAGTTATTTTCAAAGTACATTTGATATAGACCACAATGCCATCATAAGATGATTTTAAGACTTGTTTTCTTATGTACTATTCTGAGCTCTTGCTTGGCTTCTTTTGGGCAATCTTCATTAATTAGGTGTACCAAGTATAAAGAACTGCATAGAGATGATGGGAAATGGGAGCAATGGCCAAGTAGCTGGAGTCACTACGATTCAGATGCAATTTTTGTAGTCACAGAGCTAGAGAATAATGAGTACCAGATTCAAATGTTTGTGGAAGATAAACTTCTTGCAGAAGTTTTGGCAACATATGATTCGGAAGCATCAGCATTGAAAAGAAAAGATTGGGATGAAAAGCAAGTGTACTGCTATAAAGACAGAGATTCCAATTACCTCTTTATGAGAAAAGT
This sequence comes from Ekhidna sp., assembly GCF_963691765.1. Classification (GTDB taxonomy): domain Bacteria; phylum Bacteroidota; class Bacteroidia; order Cytophagales; family Cyclobacteriaceae; genus Ekhidna. The sequence continues at coordinate 685,069 of NZ_OY829375.1, read as the reverse complement.
ATCGTTGGAGGCTGTGGTAGAAAATCCTAAACTATGGAAACAGTCTGGTGCCAGCATGTATCTATGGCTATTTACTGAAGATTATGCTGTTTTATTGAAGTGACCTTTAATTCTTTTATTGGATAATGAAAATCGAGATCCTGCTTGAGGAGTTTTATGATGAAAATAACATCCCAAATGGTGGTATTGATAAGGATACATTTGAATTAAAGTTGTTCGGCATAAGCATAAATGTTCCGAATCCTGAATTCAGAAAAAAGGTAACCTACATTCACGATTTACATCACCTCTTAAACAAGAAGGACACTTCTTGGAAAGGGGAAGCCTACATCTCTGGTTGGGAGATTGCAACAGGAATAGGAAAACATTTCCCTGTCTGTTTGCTAAGTATTTGGGCAATGGGTTACAGTTTATGGCTATTTCCCAGAGAGGTATTTTTAGGCTTCAAAGAAGGATTAAAGTATCGTGGACCAATTGGGATGAGTATATCCAAAGCAGAATATATGCAGATGGATTTAGAGCAGTTGAAAACCGTTTTGATGAGAGATAACCCTGCAAAAATGGATTTAATGCACTGGATTTATTTCCTATTTTTCGTCATCTTAGGTCAGGTATTGTTTGCATTGCCAGCAATAGCATTAATAAGCTTGCTGCTAATTAACTTCATTTAAATCATGAAATTCCAACTTAGACACTTTGAAAACAACAATCAAATAGTATCCTCACTTGGCTGGATATTCATCATCATTGGAGTAATCACCTTATTCGTAGGACCATTTCCAGGAGCTATCATTTTTATTGTGGTAGGAGCAGCGCTTGTTTGGATTCAATTGAGAGGAAAAAGGATAGGTGTAGATACTGATGCTAAGTTGGTCACATCCGGTAAAGAAACATTTGATATTTCAAATGCTTCACTTGTGTATATGAATGAGGTTCGTGTCTCACAAAATGTAAACTCCAGAGGAAGTTCTGCCAATGTGAAAATGTATTTCTACAAGGCCTTCATTCAAAATGGAGATGAGAATGTGCTTATTTCGTGTAATCGCAGTGAAAAGCGGGACATGGAAGCCATTAAAAAGATTGCGGAGGCATTGCAAGTACCTTTCCAGAAAAATTACGATTGAAGAGCGGCAAGCTACAAGTTGCTAGCTGCAAGATTCTCCATTCTCCATTCTCAATTCCTCATTCCTCATTCTAAATTCTCCATTCTTATTCTCCGTAAACCTTCAGGTTTTGACCGGCATTGAGGTTAAAAGATTTTAAGCCATTGAGGTCCATTACCTCATCCACAGTCATATCATACTTTCTTGAAATCGCATACAGTGTTTCTCCCGGCTGTACGGAGTGAGTGATAATTGTTTTACCTGCCGACGCTTCTTCGATAGGTGCTTTGACTTGAATGTTTTGTCCGATTTTCAATGCATCCGGATCGGGAAGTTCATTCCATCGAAGTAGATCTTCGAGCTTTACTTCGTAGAGTTGGGCTATAGACCAAAGCGACTCTCCTGAAGCGACTGTATGGATTTTTACTTTCCTTAATCGTTCTTCTTTCGTGTCTACCTCCGGAACTTCAATTGATTTTACTTCTTCCGAACTTTCCTCTATTGATGATGTTTCTTCGATTGTATCGGTTGATGCTACCGGCTTTGATACAGGTTTAGTAATAACAGGAGCAGTTAATTCATGGTAGGCAATAGGCTCACTTGATGGTCTGGTTTTGTCCATCCACAATACGCGACCAGGTTCTAGTTCATCAATGATACTCATGCGATTTTTACTCGCAAGCTTGCTAACCTTTATTCCATACTGCTGAGATATTTCCCACAATGTCTCATCTTGCTTGGCAACATGGAAACCAATCTTAGCTTTTCCCTTCTTGCCTTTTATGTAATAGAATTCGTTAGGAATTATTTCATCATCTGCGCTCATGTCGTTGTACTTTCTGAATTTCTTTTCAGAAAGGCCTGCTCTTGCAGAAACACTGTGGACATCATCAGACTCCCTGGCTAGAATTGATGGAATCCCGTTCAGCGGGATAATGGTCGATCTGTTTGCTTCAGTGATGCCTGGCTTTAGCTCGCTTGGATAAATTTTTGATTGTGCCTCCGAGATTTTACTCCGTTTAGTGTTGGATTTATTTTCCGCAACGAGTTTTTTTGGAGGAGATCCTTTCTTAGGGATCATTACTGAATATGTTTTATCCGTAGGTACTGAGCCTCTCATTAACCACTTATTGTATTTCTTAAGCTCTTCTAGATCTACCTTCTCTTGTCTTGCGATCTGCTCAAGGGACTTACCACCTGCATTGGTGATTTCGTCTAGCCAAATGCCTTCAGAATGCGGGAGACCTACAGAAGGAGTGAAGGCTACCACGTGGGCTATGAATTTCTTCAAATACCAATAAGTGTTTGTAGTAATGGTCAACTTCTTTTTACCATAGTTGGCGCTGTTGGTATGTTTTTTAGCCCCACCAGCTCCTGCTTGGTAGGCGATCACGGCATATGCCCAATTATCAAAAAAGAAATTATTGGTCTTAAAATACTTAGCCGATCCTCTAGAAGCGGAAACAATATTAAGCCGTTCATCAACTTTGCGATCAACTACCAACCCAACTTCACGACCTGTAAAATCTTTAAACTGCCAAAAGCCAACCGCATTTGCTGAAGACACAGCATCTGAGATCAACGCACTTTCTTGGATTGCTAGAAACTTGATTTCATCTGGAATCCCAGCTTTCTTATGCTCACGCTCGATGTATGGAAAGTAAAGATTCATCCGATCTACGAGGATGCCGTAGTATGTTTGACTTTGAGTGAGTCGATCTACATCTTTTTGGATCTGTCTGCGAGCGGATTCATTGATGGTGAGTTTAACATCTCCAATCATCATCTCTCGAGGTACTGTTTGAGAAAATACCGTTAAGGATATTCCCAGGAAGAAAACCCAACTTAACACTTGGTACTTGAAGCTTGAACCTTTCATCATATCTTTCTTACTATCATAAGCCCATCACGGATGGGAAATAAAACGTTTTCAACCCGTGGGTCGGTATGCATCTTTTGATTAAAGTCTCTGATTGATTCAGTGGCCTTATCATTTTTACTTGTATCAAATACTTTACCACTCCATAGAACATTGTCCGCAATAATGAATCCTCCTACCCGCACTTGATCAATAATTTGATCAAAATAGTTGGCGTAGTTTTCTTTATCTGCATCAATGAATACCAGATCCCACTGCTGGTTTAAAGCTGGAATTACTTCCAAGGCATTTCCAACAAGCATTTCTATTTGATCGGCATATTTAGACTGTTGAAAATATCCTTTGGTCCTAACAGATAGTTCTTCATTGTTGTCAATCGTAATGAGCTTACCATCTTCTTGCATCCCTTCCGCCATGCATAATGCTGCATACCCGGTATAGGTCCCTATTTCAAGCACATTTTTTGGTTTGATCATGTGCGAAAGCATGGATAGAACGCGTCCTTGGAGGTGACCTGAAAGCATCCGTGGTTTTAAAACATGGAGGTGAGTTTCCCGATTGATTTGCTGAAGCAGATCAGATTCAGGTTCGGAGTGATCTTCCACATATTTCTGAAGATCTTCAGGTAAAAATTCCATGTACGTAAAGATAAGGATTATTCCGGCAGATATGTCAAAGCACTCATCTCATCTGTTGGTAGATATTGAGTCGCCATTTCTTGAATATGTCCTGCGGTAATTCCATCTATCTTATCAAAGACACTGTTGATATCAGGAACCTTATTGAGGTCAAGTTGGCTTTTTGCCATCATAAGCATAATGGCATTCTTGTTTTCTTCGGACAAAGCCATCTGTCCCTTTATTTGATTTTTGGCTTTGTGCAGCTGCATATTGCCCAAAGGCTTATTTTTTAATATTTCTATTTCCTTTAGAATGATCCGCTGACTCTTTTTTAGATTCTTAGGATCCGTAGCAAAGTATACCGCAAACTGACCTATTTCAAGGTAAGGAGCATAGCTGGCATCCACGCCATAAACCAGTCCATGCTTTTCTCGCAAACTCAGATTTAGCCTTGAACTCATACTAGGCCCGCCTAAAAGATTTACTAAGAAGAAAAACGGAATTCGATTTGGATCTTTGATACTCAGCGAAGGCATCCCCATCGCAAAATGTGCCTGAGTGATTGGCTTCCTTAATTCCTTTCTAGAGGGTGTATAGCCCGAAAACCAATTGCGTTCAGGAGTGTGGTTTTTATGCGGAATGTCCTTAAGATACTTTGTGGCAAGTCTTTGTATCCTTTTCGCAGGATAGTTTCCTACACTCGACAGTATTATTTTTTCGGTATTAAGATTCCGATCCAGGAACGATCGAAAATTCGCTTTTTGAAATGTCTTAACCGTCTTTTCAGTGCCTAGAATATTTCTTCCTAGCGGATGATTTGGAAAAAGTAGTTCATCAAACTCATCTTGAATGGAATCTTCCGGAGTATCGCGATACATACTCATCTCCTCCAAAATCACCGTCCTTTCTTTTTCAATCTGTCTTTCCGGGAAAATGGAATTAAAAGTGATGTCACATAATAGCTCAACAGCCTTATCAATATGGATATCTAGCAATGAAGCGTAGAAGCAAATTTTCTCTTTGGTTGTATAGGCATTGAGCTCTCCTCCAAGCGATTCCAGACGATTAATTATGTGGTAAGAACTACGTTTCGTTGTCCCCTTAAACGCCATGTGTTCAAGAAAATGGGCGAGACCTTGCTCTTCTAAGGATTCATCACGACTGCCCATGTCTAGCATGATGCCGACATGGGCAATCTTGGTGTGATTAACTTCTTTGTGGATGATCCGAATGCCATTCGGTAACTCGATCAGCTCGTATTCCTTCTTGCTCATTGGAGCGCAAAGTTAGCTATTTGTTTGCTAGAGACATAGGTCTGATTTATCACGAATTATTCTGCTGCAATTGACCTATAAAACTCCAAAGCTGCTTGCCACCGACTTGGAATGTGTAGCTCATCATTAAACTTATTATTGGCAGATAATTTCACAATTACCAATTGCTTGGTTGGGTTCACATAGATGTTTTGGTTGTATACACCTTGAGCCAGGAATTCTCCTTCAGAACCTTCAGGTATCCACCACTGGTACCCATAGCCAAGCTCGTGAGCAGATCTGGGGTTGTTTTTCCCTGGCATTAGATGTTTTTCAGTAGCCGTTACAGACATACGTATCCATTCTTTAGATACAATTTGTCTTCCTCTCCATCTGCCGTTATTGAGATAAAGTGACCCGAGCTTTCCGAAATCCCTCAAAGTAGCATTTAAGCCACATAGCGCAACTTCAGTCCCGGAATCATCTGTGGTCCAGTAGCCATCATACTCCATACCCAAAGGTTTCCATAGCTTTTCATTCATATAATCAGTAAGAGATCTTCCTGTTGCTCTGCTTACGATCATAGATAAGACGTGTGTATCGATACTTACATATTGATTGAATATTCCTTGTGGTCTTTGTCTCACGAGAGAAGTAGCAAATTCATCCTGTGATGAACCCAATGCAAAAGCCCTTCCCCAGCGATTGATGTCGCTGAAGAAATCGTCGTAGTCTTCATTGAAACGAACTCCGCTAGACATCTGTAGAATATTTTTAATAGTAACTCCTTCATAGGCGGTCCCAACAAGTTCGGGTACGTACTTATCGGCCATGTCATTTATGTTCTCAATATGACCATCATCATGAGCTATTCCAACCAATGTTGCAACAAAGGATTTAGCCATAGACCATGAAATATTCTTGGTTGACGGCGTATTGCCAAGGAAATACTTTTCGTAGACGATTTCATCATTCTTTAGAATCAAGAGCCCTGTCGTTTTGGATCCTATTAAAAATGAATCTGTTGAAAATTCTTTGCTCTGATATGTAAACGTTTCAGGCAATTCTATCTGATTGCCAATTCCATAGTAGAAAGGGTTAAATGATGGATTCATTCTTTTCATGGGAAAATGCTTGTCCATACTGCGAAAATTTTCCGCTATTTTATCTTCATCGAAGAGCGTAAGAACATGGTACAATCGTTCTAATTTTCGAAAAGAAAGGGAAAATAAGATGATAGATATCACAAGTATAGAAAGTGATATTAGCGTGACTTTTTTTGAGTTTTTCATTTTTAGAGATTTTAAATTCTCCACTAAAATCTCTCTCACATGTGCTCAAATCGACCGAATGAATAAAACTGAAGGAAGTCGGACTTCTTTATTTGAGCTGTTTTTGATAGGCTGATGGCGTCAAACCTGTGATCTTTTTAAAAACATCATTGAAGGTGGATTTGGATGTAAACCCAGAGTCGAGCGCTAGACCTAGCAAACTGAAGTGACTGAACTTCTTGTCTTGCATTTTTCTTATTACCTCCTGTACCCGGTATTCATTTACAAATTCGAAAAAGTTCTTGCCTGTTTTTTGATTGATAATTTGAGAGATATAACCATTGCTAAGTTGCAGTCTTTGAGATAGCATATCCATGCTTAGCTTTTCAACTTTGTATAACGATTCATCCGTCATAAGCTTCAGAATTGAATCGTAATAGTCGTCCGTTTTTTTAGGTAGTTTTTTTTCAATTGTGGCAGTTTGAAAATTTGGTGCTTCAAAGAGATTACGTCTTGCAATTATCGAATAGGCCAGCCAATAGGTGATAAGGGCAATGCTGATCCAATTGAAATATGAGATGTTACTTAATTCTTGAACATAAATGTGATAACCAAAAGTGAGACCCCAAATGCAGCAAATAACTAACGTAGCTATTAGCGTATTTTTTAGCCATTTCAGAGATTTTCCCTCAAGGTTTGAGAAGTTTTGGACTAGCTTGTCTTCATAATTATTGAGGTTTTTTATAGACTGAATGACTATCGTCAAACTCCAAACAAGTGCAAGAATCTCGAAAGAGATCATTACTAGTTTTATTGCTTCTGCATGAGAGAGTACAAAACTCTTGGCTGTCAAGAACCTGAGAAAGATTGCAACCTTAAATGCAATTTGAATCGTGTATGGGCCAAGGAGGAAGAAGTCTTTCTTGACTAATTTGTAATTGGGTTCTATCAGACACTTTATGAAATATCTCAGAGAAAAAGGAACAAGAAGTGTCCAGCTAAGCGGCCAATATTCTACTTGCAAGAAGCCAATATCTATTAGACTGTTGGAGATGTTTTGAACAGATATTGTAAGAACAAGTAGTGAAAGAAAAGTATTTGAGGATCGCCGAAATTGAGGACTGAGAGCAAGAATAGCTGCTATCAGTATTCCTTGTGCACTCCCTAAAATCATTGTTATGTTAAAGAGATTCAGGTTCATAGTCCAATGATTTTACCATTGATCTAAGATACAAAATCAATTTTGTTAAGTGATCTTTTGAACTTTTACTAGCTGTCTATCGAATTAGGCAACTTTTCCACTCATTTGCCATGCCACAACTTTACTCTGAGTCGGGATATGATGTACTTCAATTCGAAGAGGTTCGTTTCGAATAACTGCTTTATAAACTGGATTTCCGTTCAAGTCAAAGTCTGCGATTACACCATCATGCCTCATGTATTTGTTCAATTCTGTCACGGTTCCAAAAGGGAAAAACTTGTTGTATACGTCTTTTAATCTGCTCTCTAAAAAAGCAGGATCATAAGAAAATTTACTGTAAGGTTTCATGTTGTTGTTATTTGATTTGACAATAATCAAAAGTGGGCGTTGGGCATTCCCATTACTAGAGCAAATCGCTTAATGGAAGAACTACGGGATTCGCTTATTTCAGTACGTGAAGTTGCTATGCAAGAACAGAAAAACGCCTTCATTTAAGCAGTTTCAATATGTATTGATCCTCGTTGCAGCTTAGCGATAAAATGCTTCCAATCATCCTTGTTATTGTGTCAATCGGCCTTGAATGTAAATAGCGAAGGTTTCAAGTAGGCAGATTTGAATAAAAAACACGATGAAAGCACTACTAATAACCAGTATTATCATTCTATTTTATACCTACATCGGGTATGGAATGGTAATGGCTATTATGGCCAGAATAAAGAAAAAGCCTGAAGGAAAAGCTCAGCGCGATACAGGATACCCGTCCGTAGCAATGCTTATTCCGGCATACAATGAGGAGGATGTAATTGAAGAAAAAATCCTTAATTCCATGTCATTGGAATATCCGGAAGGTAATAAATACATCTATGTGATTACCGACGGTTCGAATGATAGGACAGCGGAGATTGTAAAGAAATACGCCAACGTCATTCACCTGCATCAAGACACAAGATCAGGTAAAGTAGGAGCTGTTAACCGAGCAATGGATTTAATCCATGCGGACATTACGGTTTCGACTGATGCAAATACACAACTCAACAAGCACGCATTGATTCATTTGGTGAAGCCCTTTTCTGACTCTAAGGTTGTAGCAGTAAGCGGAGAGAAGAAGATTATTAGTGATAGAGTGGAGAACGCTAGTGGAGCAGGAGAGGGTCTTTACTGGAAATATGAGTCTGCTTTAAAAAGACTAGACTCAGAGGTAAATACAATGGTAGGAGCTGCGGGAGAACTGATAGCTTACAGAACATGCAGATTCGAGCGAATTCCTGAAAACATGATCATTGAAGATTTTTTCATGACGATGAAGTTTGCTGAGAAAGGATATAAGGTTGCGTATGAGCCAAAAGCCTATGCAATGGAAAAACCCAGCGCTTCTGTCAAGGATGAACTGAAAAGGAAGGTGAGAATTTCTGCAGGAGCATTTCAAGCAATTGTATTATTCAGACATCTATTAAATCCACGTGATTTTAACTTATTGAGTTTTCAGTATCTATCACATCGCGTGATGAGATGGACAATAGCACCAGTTGCTCTTATTACGTTGTTTGCTTCCAATTTGGTACTAGCGAACGGATCGGATTTGTTTATGGGACTTGCTTTTCTACAAGTAGCATTTTACCTAATGGCAGGTATGGGATACTTCTTTAAGAAGTTTAAAATTAAAGTGAAAGTACTTCATGTACCTTTTTACTTCTGCATGATGAACTACGCAGTGGTGATGGGATTTGTACGATTCATGAAAGGTGAGCAGTCAGTAATTTGGGAAAAAGCATTGAGAAGAGCATGAAAACGAAGGTTAGCATAATAACAATCAACTACAATGCTCTTGGAGATACAGTTTCGTTTCTCGAATCAATTAAGACGAGCATGAATTTTTCAAATCTTGATTTGGAAGTAATTGTAGTGGACAATGCTTCACAGGAATCTCCTGAAGAAGCAGTAGCAGAGTACCCTTGGGTGAAGCTGGTTAGATCAAAATATAACCTTGGATTTGCCGGCGGAAATAACCTTGGAGTTTTAGACAGTTGTGGCGAGTATTTGTTCTTTGTGAATAACGATACAGAATTAAACCTGCTTGACTTAGAAGAACTAATAGATCAATACAAAGCGAATCCGGAGTATGGAATGTTAACGCCGGTAATTCTTAACGAGGATTTGACAATCCAATACGCAGGATATACCGAATTGAATACGCTTACCGGACGTAATAAGCTCATTGATCAATTGGATGATAGCACAGGGATAAAAGATACAAGCTATCCTCACGGAGCAGCCATGCTTATCTCAAGAGAAAATCTTGAAAAAGTAGGCATGATGAGTGAAAATTACTTTTTGTATTATGAAGAATTGGATTGGGGGAGCAGAATCAAAAAAGCTGGATTAAAAATAGGTGTTTGTCTGACTAGCAGAATCATTCACAAAGAATCAGTATCTGTAGGTAAGATAAGTGAGTGCAAACTTTACTTTATGACGAGAAATAGATTACTCTACACGAGAAAGCATTTTTCGAAAGTTCAGCAGTTTATATTCTCAGCTTTCTTCTTTTTGGTTTCAGTACCCAAAAACTTATTGTCCTTCTTATTTAAAAGAGACTTGAACAGCATCAAAGCTTTTCTTGCGGCGGTATCGTGGCACTTTAGCAATGATGTAACAAGTAATAGATTGGGATACAAATTTGATAACCTACTATTAAAGCGAGTGAGATGAAAAAGATAGTAATGCTTTCACTTGCTAGATATGACGATGTGAATACATCCACAACTTTTGAATTGGCAAGAGAATTTTCAAATTCGAATGAGGTTTTGATTGTAGAACACCCATATACATGGACAGAGTTGGTAAGAGGGCTTACAAAAAGAAAAGGATGGGTGAGACTAGCTGCGACATTTTCTTCAAGTCCTATGTTGAAATCAAAGGGTAAGATAAATGTATTAGTTCCGCCGGCTGTAGCCCCAATTAACTTTCTGTCTTTTGGAAAAAAGTATAGGAGAGTATCTGCATGGAATCATCAAATTGTTGCTAATCGTGTCAACAAATGGTTAAAGCAGAATAATTGGGATAGCTACAGCTACATTAACTCGTATAATTATCACTATCCAAACTTGTGTGATCATTTAAAGGGTGAGCAAATGAAACGTGTTTATCACTGCGTTGATCCGATAGTAAAACCTTACACCATGAAGCACGGTATTCGAAACCAGGAGGAATCTGTGAATAATTCAGATTTGGTTATTAGTACTGCACCTCAACTTCAGAAAGAGTGGCAAGAGAAGAAGCCGAGTTTTATGATACCAAATGCTGTTAACTACAAGCATTTTAATTCACCTCAGAAATATGTTCCAAGTGTGAGAAGTCTTGGTAAAAAGATCATTGGATACTTCGGGGCAATCGAGCGACGGATAGATTATGATATGTTGATAGTGACCTTCAAAGCAAATCCTGACTGGACATTAGTGATGGCTGGACCTGTAGAAGAAAAGTACGTTCCGGAAGAGATTTGGACCATGGATAATGTCCATTTCATTGGAAGGTATTCATATGACGAGTTACCAGCCTTAATCTATTCCGTAGATGCTACGATCATTCCATTCAAGGTAGACGAAGCAGCTAAATCCATCTATCCTTTAAAGCTGTACGAATACATGAGCACTGGTAAACCTATCGTTTGCACATCGTTTAATCCGGATCTGTTAGTTCCCGTTGCAGACAAAGTTTATATTGCTAAAGATGGAGGAGACGTTGAGGAGGCTATAGAGAAAGCATTGCATGATAAAGATGTAGAAAAGCAGCTGGAGAGAAAAACGTTTGCTTCCATGAATACCTGGGAGCATAGAGCAAAGAAATTCTTGAACTATTTGAACAAAAAGGAAGATGTACAAACTGAAAAAAACTATTAAAGACTATTTGGACAATCATCCTGAAGCAAAGCAAAGAGTGCTTAGTCTATTGTTCAAAAGGAAGCCATATCAAACAAGGTTGAAGGGTATTTTTTGGCTAATCACTATTATGCCAAAATATTTCAGAAGAGGTATATGTTTAAGTGCTCGTTTAGATCTTGTTCCTTTCAACAAATTCCGATTTGGTAAGTACGCCAAGCTTGAGAAGAATGTAGTTGTGAATAATGGAATGGGAGACGTGATTATTGAAGACGAAGTTCAAATAGGGATTGGATGTGTATTAATTGGACCTATCAAAATAGGAAAGTACTCAGGATTATCTCAGTATGTAAGATTACTTGGAATGCATCATGGAATTGATCCAATCGCTCCACACCATCACTTACCATGCGATACCGCCCCGATAGAACTAGGAGAAGATGTTTTCATTGGTACAGGGACTGTTGTCATGGGAAAGAAAAACGGAGAAGTCCTCAAGCTTGGAGACTATTGTAGAATTGGTGCTAACTCTGTTGTGATGGACGACATACCTCCTTATAGTATAGCAGTAGGAAATCCTGCCAGAGTGGTGAGAAAGTGGGATTTTATAGAAAATGCGTGGGTGAAACCGAATAAAGAATCGGACACTGAGGTAGCACCTGAATTAATAGCTCCACTTAAGTAAAATTGAAGATTTAATATTGGTAGTGTTTGGGTCCGGGGTAGTGTCCGGGCCTGTTACCATTTATCTGGATATCACTACCAGTCATCTCCTTATTATAATCAGTAGGCCTCTTAAGCTGATTTTGAATCTCATATCATAGTTACTTCGAAGAACAAACACATTACCAATATGTGTGCGCTTAAATTTTAAACATAGACGCATGAGACGACTATTTATATTCTACTTTATTATCCTGATAGTTGGAACACTATCTGAAGAAAAGGAAACTACGGACAACGCTCAAGAAGAAGTAGCTACCAATGAAATCCAAAGAGACAGCATAATTTATAACGTTGTGAAAGCAGATAGCTTAGATTTCAACGAGAAATTTCTTAGCAGAGAATACTTGTGTGAGAATACACCAAGCATGTCTTCAAAATTGATATTCAACTAAGATGCTACATAAAAAGAAAATACTTGGAGCCCTAGGTGGCAATATGATCGAGACAACTATTGGCTTTCTTGTGATCATGTATGTGACGAGAAACTATTCTCAAGCTGAAACCGGTATTTATTTCATTGTATTGGCGATTGTTTCGATACTTAATAACCTCAAGGAGGGTTTCTTGCAAAATGGATTTGTAAAATACCTGGTTGAACAAGACTTTGATTCTCGTGTATTAAAAACAGGTTTCGCAATATCATTTTTCAGTGAAGGCCTGAAAATAGTCCTCTTCATAATCATTGCTTTCTTCTATCAAGAATTACGATCATTCGTATTTTCTTACGGTTTATATACGATTGCATTATCTACTTACAGGCTCGTTGCTTCAGTTCATAAGAGCAGACTGGATATGAAACAAATAGTGATGGGTAACATTGTGGTACTCTTCACAACCTTAACAGGTCTGGTATTTATGTATGTATTCCAATTTTCATTGGAAAGTGTTTTTTTAGCTATTGCTGTAGCTAATCTTTTTGCACTCTTCATGATTAACACAAACAGGAGAATCTTTATTTCGAGTGCATTTAGAAGATACGATAAAAGTATCCTACGAAATATGATCCATTTCGGAAAGTATGGTTTTTTGAGAGAAGTTGCAGGATCCATAGCCCATCAGGCTGGAGTATTTATTTCGGCTTACCTATTGACATTAGAGGCTACCTCTATTCTTGGATTAGCTACACGATATACAATATTGATTTCTATTCCGGGAGCAAGTCTTGCTGGGATGCTCTACCCAACCATTTTGGAACAGGTATCTGACCGTTCTAAAATGAAAGAGGTGGCTAGAGAAGGTATGGGTAAAATGTATGCAATGCTTGTCCCAATTGCACTATTAGTGGTAGTAGGATCACCATTAGCAATCTTACTGCTTCACGGAAGTAGCTATTTGCCAGCTGCAGGTGTATTGGCGTTTAAAATAATTGCATCTGTATTCTTGATACCTCTTGGATCTGGATTTTCAAGTCTGATGAATGCAATCAATAAGCCGCAGGAAGTAACCAAATTAATGGTTGTTTCCAGTGTATCGAATATCATTCTATCAATTGTGCTAATGTACTATTTCGGATTGTGGGGAGCCGCTATTGCTCCATTGCTTACAGAAATTATTGGTAGTTACATTATTAGAAAAGAGCTCAAAAAGCAATTGGATTTTGAAGTGCTTGAGATCATGAGCTCAACAAAGAATTTTTGGTTTTACTGGATTAAAAAACTATTACCATGGGAAAAATTAAGATATCAGTCATAGTTCCAACCTATAATCGGTTGGAGCTGCTTAAGAAACAAGTGAAAGCACTTTTAAATCAAACGGTTCCATTTCACTTATATGAAGTGTTTATTGTAAATGATGGATCTTCTGATGGAACAGAAGCGTACCTAAATGAAGTACAGGAAAATTGCGACAATGTGCGTGTGTTTCACAATCAAAATGGAGGTCCTGCTCGCGCAAGGAACACAGCATTAAATGCAGCGAAAGGCGACATTATAGCATTCACTGACGACGATTGCGAAGTGGATCTGGATTGGTTGGCCACAATATTTCATGAATTCAAAGGAGACCTGGTTGGGCTTCAAGGCCTTACCTACACAGATAGAGCAGACGTGACTCCTTTGACCCATCAAATTGACAATGAAACAGGGCATAATTCAGTCCCAACGTGCAATGCAGCATATCGTCGAGATTTATTAAATAAGATCGGAGGATTTGATGAGACGTTCCCATATCCACACAATGAAGATGCTGATATTGGATGGCAAATGCAGGAAATGGGAGAAGTGAAGTTTTGTTCAAACATGAGAGTGTATCATCCTCCACGAGTAGATAAGTTTAAGAAAGTGGCAAAGCGGATGAATATATTGGATAGCGAGTTCACACTATTTAAAAAGAACCCGGAACTGTATCGAAAGTACAGAGATAAGAATCCATTGAAGCATATCTATAATCAGGTTTTCATCAAAACGATGTGGTATTACACCTATTCAAGAATCAAATACTGGAGAAAGCCTAAGCTTATGATCCAGGGTTTAGCATTGACCGCATATTGGTATGTTGATTTGATTAGAAAATACCCGAGATATAGAGCACTATATCAAAGAGTAAGAGTAGACAAATAGAGCGATTTCCAATCAGCTGTTTTTAAGTAGAGGCCACTTTTCAGTGGTCTCTTTTTTTTTTTCAGTCAACCCCAAAATCCTACCAACAGTCGTTAAAACCAACTTCTGGCTATTGATAGCAATACTTTCGATGCATTAAAACACTAAAAATGCGAAACACTATCATTAATACAGCATGCCAGTTTCAACGATTTCTCAAAGGAGTACTGCTGATCATCATTGTAAGCTCTGCACTCAAAGTGCAAGGCCAGGATTTAGATTCAGACAATGACGGAATCCCGGATTCTTACGAGCGTGGGATGGGAGATTTTTCATTGGATAATGTATTCAACATGACTGGTGCCGACAACAGTGCAATAGAACTCAATGCCGGCGAAATTCAACTTACTCAAGATGGAACAAGTCTAAGGGGAAGCGCCATGAGTGTTGGACAAATTGATTTCAGCATGGACTTTACTTTTTCAGTTGAGGCTTACTTCGGTATCAATAGAGGCACTGGAGATAGTAACTCTGGAGCAGATGGAATTGCAATGGTCTTTCATAACGATAATGATGGTAGCAATGCAATAGGAAACGATGGAGAAGGAATGGGAGCGCAGGGTATTCAAAATGGTATCGTATTAGAAATAGATACCTATGGAAATGGAAATACCGGTGCCGATGATCCGATGCGTGGAACAACTGATGATCATACAGACATCTGGGATTCAGATGATAGTTCTCGTTCGTCTTTAATTGGTGGATACATCCTTTACAATAATGCAGGAGATCAAGAATTAGAAGATGGAGAATACCATTTGATTGTATTTACCTGGGAAGCAAGCACAGGTACACTCTCATTTACCATTGATGGATTGAATGCTGGCTCGATTACGAGAGGGAGTGTTTCAAGTTTTGTCAATTCATTTTTTGGAGGCTCACGATCTGTTCACTTCGGTTTTACAGCTTCTACAGGTGCCGCAAAGAATGAGCACAAAATAAGGATCAATGATACTGGCAATCTTCCACTGGTTATAGATACAGATAACGATGGTATTTACGATCACCTGGATTTAGATAGTGATAACGATGGTATTTATGATGCTGAGGAGGCCGGACATGGTGCCCCGCATACCAACGGAGTAGTAAACGGTCCAGTTGGAACGGATGGAATTCCAGATGCGGTTCAAAATGATCCGAATAACGGAGGAATTAATTACACGATAAACGATGCAGACGGAGACGGAATTAGTAATCATCAGGATTTGGATGCAGATAATGATGGCTGTAACGATGCAATAGAAGCACTTTTTTCAGATTCTGATAATGATGGAATTTTAGGAACTGGCATTCCAACAGTGAATTCGCTTGGTGTAGTAATAAGTGCATCAAACGGATACACCACTCCTACAAATGATTACTTGGATAATAGTATCAGTGTATGTGTGCCAATTGTAGACCTTGGGGATGCGGGTGATGGATTTGATGAAGAGATAATTTACACTGAAGACGATCCGGCCACTAACGTTGTGGATGCTGTTGCTATTCAAGACAGAAACAATCTGGTTTTTGTGAACATGCAAATAGTTGTGGCTGGAGTTTTAGATGGAACTGATGAAATACTGACCGTAGCTGGGGTTGAATTCATACTTAATTCTCAGGTTACCAACCCGGTTACAGTGAATGTTAACGGTGAAAACGTCAATATCACATTTATCAATAATGTCTTCACATTCTTTGCTACTACTGGAGATGCAGCACTTGACCTTGTTACATGTGAGCAAATCATTGAAAGTATTCAATATCACCATTCGGATTTAGCAACACCAACTGGAGGAAATCGAGTACTTACAGTTACAGTAAATGATGGAACCAATACAAGTCAACCCAATACAATTACCGTACAGGTAGTCCCAGTTAATGATCCCCCGGTTGCAGTAGATAACTTCTTAAACTTAAATGCACTTGCTTTTGCATCGATCGATATTGCAGTAAATGACTATGACATTGACGGAACCATAGATGTAACCTCAATCAGTGTTATTAACATTCCAATTCATGGAACAGTAAGTATAAATGGTGACGGTACCATTACATATCGGAAAGATGGAGCTCAGGCTACAAGCGATTCGCTTACTTATATAGTGCTTGATGATGGAGGCGCAGTCTCGAATGTAGCAACCGTACAAATTACCATGACTCCTTCCGGAGAGAATGGAACACCCGTTGCACTTCCGGATTTTGCTCAAGTTGAGCAAGGAGATACATTAGAAGTCGCAGCTGGTCAAGGTGTTTTGTTAAACGATACCGACCCTGATTCGGATGGATTGACAGTAATTAGCTTCACAATTAATGGTATCTCATATCCTGCGGGAACAATTGCCTCGCTTCCGGAAGGTCAATTAACCATCAATAGAGATGGAAGCTACATTTTTAATCCAGCACCGACATTTACAGGAGTATTAGAGGTTGGTTATATGATAACTGATGGAGAAGCTACAGCAAATTCTACACTTAGCATCACAGTTATCGCACCAGAGACACCTGCCGAAGAAGAAGTGGAAGTTTCTTCAATCATCACAAGAAATGGTGACCTATTTAACGGATTCCTTCGCATTGTCAATATCGATTCATACCCTGAAAATCGTGTGAACATTTTCAATAGATGGGGCAACAAGGTTTGGGAAACGGAAGGATATCAAAACGGAGATTCAAACAGAAGATTTGAAGGATTGGGTAATGTCGGTTCTTCGGGAGAATTGCCTGATGGCACCTACTATTATGTGATCAACAAAGGAGACGGATCAACTCCAATCAAAGGATTCTTGACACTAAAGCATTAAAATTTAAACACTATCAATATGAATTTTTTAAAAACAATTTTAATAAGCATAGTGCTCCTTCCACTGGGAATAATGGCACAACAGGAATACATGGTAACCCATTACATGTTCAATGGATTGGGACTCAACCCAGCCTATGCAGGCGTGCATGATGGATTAAGCACAAGCTTTATTCTAAGAGAACAGTGGGTAGGGTTTGAAGGAGCGCCTAGTACACAACTGGCGTCAATTCACAGCCCATTAAGAAACAAGCCTGTTTCTCTCGGAGCTGTTCTTTATAGAGATAAGTTGGGATTGTCAACTGAGTATGGTGGATACTTTAGCTATGCTTACAGAATCCAGATTAGTAGCGACTTTCGATTATCAATGGGATTGCAAGCCAATGTACATAATTATTCCATTGAATATTCTCGAGCCAATACTGGTGTAAATGATAATGAAGGACTTGGTAATGTAAGTCAGATGTTATGGAATGTCGGTGCCGGCATGATGCTCCATTCTGAGAGAGCATATTTAGGAATTTCTTCTCCTCAATTAGTGAATAAAGAACTTGAGATTGGAGATCCGGATGGTCAGTTTACAGATTTAGTGAGACATTTTTATGTAAGTGCAGGCTACGCATTTGACATTGGATACGATTATGTCTTAAAGCCGAACGTGCTTGTGAAAGCCGTTCAAGGGGCGCCCGTTCAAATAGACATCAACGCTAATTTGCTGATTAAGTCAGTTTTATGGGTAGGAGCTTCTTACCGGTCAATGGATAGCATAGACGCTCTATTTGGCGTACAAATCAATCCACAATTGATGGTCAGCTATGCGACGGATTTTACGCTCTCTGAGATTGAAGCACAATCTCATGAGATCATGCTCAATTACATTTTTGAGTTGCCAACAAAGAAAATTTTAAGTCCAAGATATTTTTAAGAAGATGAAAAAGAAATTAATACTACTCATTCAGATCGTACTTCTATATAGTAATGTTTTAGGACAGAGCAATAAGGAATTTTCATTTGGTGCTAGAAAAGAAAAAAAGTTTGCACAAGAGCTTGCAACTGCAGATAGAAAATTTGAGCATTTCCATTTCATGGCAGCTGCAGTGCATTACAAAAGAGCACTTGAAATTAGAATGAGTCCTAAGATTCAACTAAAACTTGCAGATACTTATAGGCTTATGAATAAACCGGTAGATTCTGAATTTTGGTTTCAACAAGCGATAAATAGTCGAGTTCACATGTCGGATGACGACATGATTCATTATGCACAGATGCTTAAGGCAAATGGGAAGTATGCTGAGGCAATGAAGATTTTTGAGAAACTTGCTCACAAAGAAGAATGGATCGCAAAAAAGGCTGAGGCGCTAAAGCGAACAGAGGAGCTTTACGCAAACCAACATGCATATGATGTGGAATGGGCGACGTTCAATAGTTCACACAAAGACTTTAGTCCAATATACAGGAATGGAGAGATTGTATTTGTATCAGGTAGATCAAATTCTGGAAAGAAACACATGTGGGATCATAGCAATTTTCTTGAACTTTTTACTGTGGAAGAAGATATAGTAACAGAATTCCATTCAAACATTAATACCAGTTACCATGAAGGACCTTCCACCTTTTTCGACGATGGAAATAAGATGTATTTCTCAAGGAATAATTTTCTCAAGAATAAAATGGGCTTATCAAAAGATGGAGTCAATAAATTGAAGATATATTACTCTGAATCCAAGAATGGAAAAGATTGGTCTCAGCCAGTTGAATTTATCCATAACGATGATGAGTACAGTACAGCACACCCTTCGATTACCGAAGATGGACGGACACTTTATTTCGCTAGTGATATGCCAGGAGGATACGGAGGAGTAGATATCTACAAGGCTGAGTATAGAGACGGAAGATGGAGCAGTCCAGTCAATTTAGGTCCCAATGTAAATACACCTCGTGATGAGATGTTTCCTTACATCCGAAACAATGGCGTTCTATATTTTTCCAGTACTGGTCATTATGGGCTTGGTGGACTTGATATTTACAAGTATACAATTGGAGAAAATAAAGAAGCTGAGAATATGGGATATCCGGTAAATACGAATGGAGATGATTTTGGAATATCCTTTTATAAAGATACCAATAAGGCTTATTTCAGTAGCAATCGTGCAGGAGGTATGGGTGAAGATGATATATACTCAGTTTTTGTCTACGACTATGCTATCAATGTTAAATTAATAGATGCGATAACAGGTGAACATATTCAAACTGATGGTAGAATAGATGTACTTAAAACCATGCGAACGCATTTAAATGACAATGGAATCTCGGTTCCACAAACTTCTTACTCCTTCGGCGTTGAATCCGGCACTTCCTTCTTTGTTACCGGATCTGCCGAAGGTTATTATCAAGGAAATTTGATTATTCAGATCGAAGATGATTTGGTAGGAGATGTAGAGCAAAGAGAATATGAGATTCCACTTACGCGACTTGAAGGTGGTATGGAAACAGAGGTCTTAGTAGTGATAAACAACGATTCTCCTTCTCAGCTTTTTTACAAAGAAGATGTTGACTTTATAGCGTACGATGGAAGTCTTGACCAATTGAAATCTTACCTTAAACAAGTAGGTGTAGAGATAATCAAAGAAACCTACCTAACGAATATTTTATATGACTTTGACAAGTATGAAATAAGGTCTGATGCTTCGAGAAGTTTGGATCGAATCGCCAACTATCTACGGAAAGATCCTGAGTTGAACATCATATTGGAAGCACATACCGATGTGAGAGGGAGCAATCAATACAATAAGCTTTTAGCGAAAAGGAGAGTCGAAGCTGCCAGAGATTATTTACTAAAAAGTGGAATTGCCAGTGAACGTATTTTTATGGGTAGCCATGGTGAGGAAAAAACCTTAAATGATTGTACTGAAGGTTGTGATGAAAGCCAGCATCAGCAAAACAGAAGAACAGAGATTCGAATTGAGATTAACAAACAGAAGAGTAAGCAGAGAATGACAGCCTTTGGAATGAAATAACCCAATCAATACACCTAACCCAGCCGATGGTGTGTGTCAATCTGATTTTTTGGAGAGACCACACCATTTTTTTCTTAACGACATTTTATAAAAAAATAATAATGTCATTCATCTGTTGATCTCTACCAGTTACCTAATAATTCCACACTAAACGCCTTTGGAAGCCATTATTGTAAGAAAAAAACGATAATGAACAATTCAAGATTACACTACCTCTTACCTATATTGATGTTCATAACAGTTTCTTGCAATGAGACACTGGAAAATGATGTTGATATGGTCGATGATTTGAGTGAAGAATTCTCTTTCCTCAACGATTTTGACTTTAAAACGTCCAAAGAACTAACGCTAACAACAAATAGCTCAGGAAATTCTTTCCGCCTATATTATAAAGATTTGGAAGGGGAATCTTATCTCGTGGGAAGTTTTGTTAACAATGGCGGAGATGTTACTGTTACTATTCCCGCTTATGTAGAAACGCTTTCTTATGAAGAGTTGACGGCAACGAATTCTGCTTCTTCAGATCTCTCTGTTGGACTGGGACAAACCTCAATGGAGTTACCGAGTATGGCTCCACCTTCGTCCAATACTGAAAGTTGTATCGATCGATTATATGCTGTTAATGGTCAGGCTGGGTTTTATGAAATCGACGTAACATCGGATCAGTATAATACTACTCAACTTCCGAATCTACCAGGTGGATCAATCGCAAACGCCCTAGATCAAGAAAATGGAATAGTGTATATCAACGTAAATCGAACCTTATATAAGTATGATGTAAATACTCAAAACTTCGAAGTAGCATTTACAAGTAACCCATACAATGGTTCTTATCCTCGCTTTGAATACAAAGACGGAGTATTCTACATGGGTAATAATACATCCATGTATACAGTTGATGCTGCTACGAATACAGTAATTCAGAAATATAACATCAGTGGTTTCGTAAACAGTAATGCAGGAGGTGACTTAGCCTTCGATTCAGAAGGAACCTTATATCTGGCTTGTTTTTCTGGCTTGTACAAATTTACAGAGCTGAATGCTGCCACTGGAGTAGCCAGTATTACTCGAATTAGCGCAGAGAATTTCCCGTTCCAGCTTACCTCAATGGCCATCGACCGTCAGGATAGAATTTATGTAGGAACGAATGATGCAAACTCAAGACTTATTGAGATTAGTAAGGAAGATGGGTCGTATCAGATTGTGAAAACATACAATCATAAGATCAACGATTTGACTGCCTGGAAGTGCGATTTTTCCAATGATGGTGGATCAGAGGAAAATATAGATAATGATGGAGATGGAGTACCGAACGAACAAGACGATGACATGGATGGCGATGGTATCATTGATGAAAAAGATGACGATGTGGATGGCGATGGAACTCCGAATGAGCAAGACGATGACATGGATGGTGATGGAACTCCGAATGATGAAGATTCAGATATAGATGGCGATGGAGTAATAAATCAATTGGACGAATACCCAGAAGATCCAGTAGCAACAGGTAATATATATACGCCTTCTAAGCTTGGATATGGTACACTGGCTTTTGAAGATAATTGGCCATCAAAAGGAGATTATGACTTCAACGATTTGGTTGTTAGATACAAAGTGACTTCTTTGGTAAATCGAGATAATAACGCTGCTAGAATGATCATTGAGTTGAGGTTGGTGGCAGCAGGGGGAGAATTTCAAAATGGCTTTGGTATAGAACTACCGATTCTGGAATCTGTGATCGAATCTGTGTCAGGACACAATGCTCCATCCTCAATGATAAATTCCAAAGGTTTGGAAAATGGTCAAAGCAATCCAACGATTATCGCTTTTACAAACTCATTGGGAGAGTTAGGAGGAGGCAATGTAATTAATGCTGATCCAAACAAACCTAAAGTTGAAGAGAGTGTATATACGATCGAAGTAAACTTTACGGAGCTTATTCCGGCATCTTCTTTGGCAGGAGCACCTTACAATCCATTCATCTTTATCAACAATGAACGTGGCAGAGAGTGTCACCTGAGAAATAAGCTTCCAACAGATCTTGCAGATTTAAGCCATCTGGGATCAAACGATGATGGATCTATCCCAGATCAGGGAAGATATTATGTTTCTGAAAGAAGAGTTCCGTTCGCAATTAACATCGCGCACCAGTTTAGATATCCGGTAGAAGGTACACGTATTGATAAAGCATACAACTACTTCATACCTTGGGGCGAATCTAGCGGATCAGCATATGGAAATTGGTATACAGATGCGAGTGGTAATCGAATTACATCTAAGATATATATGAAGTAAAAGAATAGGTTAGTGAGTGAGATAAAACCATGGCTGAGTAATCGGTCATGGTTTTTCCAAACTGCTCTTCTTTGAAAACAGATTACCTAATTTATTTTGGAAAAAAGGATACATAATCTTGATCCATTGAGAGGATTTTTAGCTCTAAGTGTTGTCATATATCACATACCACAGCTATCAAAGTCAATAGGTTTAGCCTATTTTGATTCTTTGGCTATTTTTCAAAAAGGACCTCAGGCCGTATCTGTTTTCTTTTGCCTAAGTGGTTTTTTGATTGTAGGGTTACTTCACGACGAAAAACGTCAATATGGAAGTATTAGCATTAAGCAATTCTATGTAAGACGAATCTTAAGGCTTTATCCCGTTTATTATCTAGTTCTGGTCTTCGGATTGATTTATTATCATTTAATCTTGCCTTTTTTTAATGTGAGTTATGAGCTTAGTTATTCGTTCATAGAAGGTCTTGTATGGAATGTCTTTTTTTTACCTAATGTATTCAAAGCACTCTACGATCCAGGAGCAATTCTCGAAATTCTTTGGTCAATAGGAATAGAAGAGCAATTCTATTTGATTATAGCTCCACTACTCACAATTACTCCACTCAAGAAGTATCATCATTATTTGTTTCTGTTTACTGGAACGTACTTTGTGATTTTCCACCTTGATGTTTTCTTTTTCTTAAAGAAGTTTCATTTGCTGTACTTCTACATGTCTGCAGGAGGATTAATGGCAGTATTATCTAAAAAGGGATTAACTCTTTACTTTAAGAGTTATTACTTGAGAATCCTTATCTATGCAATTTTTCTTATCTACTTTTTCACCAATTTTTTACACGCAGACAATGATCTAATTAGACATTCTATCGATGTTATTTTGTTTAATATGCTAATCATCAATCTGGCAAATGAAGATAAGTTTATAATTCGGAATAAGCTTTTGAATTACATGGGAAACATTTCTTACGGTATTTACATGTATCACCTGATCGTGGTGAATTTCATACTTTTCCTGGTCCTTAAGTATGACTCGGTTCATGATTTAAATGATTGGCAGACAATATTGATCATAAACTTTACAAGTGTGCTACTAACCATATTCGTTTCACATCTTTCATTCAAATATTACGAGTCATACTTTTTAAGTCTGAAGAAAAAATTCAGAAAGATTTGATCACTACAGCGATAACGATTGATCAATTTATTCCTCAAGTGCTGAAGGACAGTTTGCATCCAGAAAGCCAATGGATTCCAAGGTTGTATGTTTTTCCAGAAATTGAGATCCTTTTCTTATTGCTTCTGCTCTTCCACAATTTTCCGGTAGATCATATATGTAGATATTGGGAGTGTTTGCAGAACGTCTGATGAAGTTAAGCGCTTCAAGTGTTTTGTCGGTGCTTCCATAATTGACAAAACAAAACTCATATGTTTCTTTTCTTTTGATAAGGTTAATGAATTGATTGCTATCTAGCCGATCTGCTTGATTGTAGCAGGGGATTACAATACCATGTTTCATGTAATTTGAATTTTAGTGGTTCTTCAAAGTTGATTTTTGAGAACATGATATCCTTGAAAGAATTAGCTATTCTGGAAAATACGTGTATCGCGTATTTTGGCTAAGAGAACTGCTTAGATAAGCAAGCTGGTTAGCAAAACGATTTATCCCATGGCTTTTTGAAAGACCTCCATAGTTTTATAAGCAGCTTTATCCCATGTATAGTGTTTAACATGTTCAAGTCCTTTAGCCGCATATTCTTTACGAAGGTTTTGTTCTTTCATTAGTTTCTCTATACCAGCTGCAAAGGCTTCAGGAGTAGGGTCGACCATGAGCACAGAATCACCAAGCAATTCCTCAAAGACAGGGATGTTGGTTGTGATCGCAGCAGTACCACATCCCATTGCTTCCATGGGAGGGAAGCCAAAGCCTTCGATTAGACTTGGATACGCGAATAAGTCGGCGCTACCGAGAAAGCTTGCTTTTTCCTCATCCAAAACGAAGCCGGTAAATTTTACTGATTTCAAACTGAGTTCGTTGGCCAGATCTTTCAGGAAGAACTTATCTGGAGCATATCCACCTAACTCCAACGCAAAGTCGAGTTTCTTATCTTCTAAAATCTTGGCTGCTTGAAGTAACAGTTTTACGTTCTTGTGTGGAGCTCCGAGTCCTCCAATGTATCGGATTGTAAATCGCTCATTTTCTTTGGGATGTGTGCTGAGTTCTTCTAAGGGTAAACCATTCGGGATGGCTACTACTTTTTGGGGATCTATGCCTGTCTGCTGAATCAAATCTTGCCTGGCGGCCTCAGATACTACTATGAGGTATTTTGCGTTCCGTATAGCTTTCTTCAACTGGTATTTATAAACCCTAAAATCAAGTTTGCTTCCAGGATAGTGAAAAGGAATAGCGTCGTGTACCGTAACAACTTTAGGTTTTTTAATGCCGGTCAACTCCATACCGTAGTACGCACCCAGATAATCCGCATGCCAGATGTCAGCATCTAGTTTTTTTATTGCTTTGG
This sequence comes from Ekhidna sp., assembly GCF_963691765.1. Classification (GTDB taxonomy): domain Bacteria; phylum Bacteroidota; class Bacteroidia; order Cytophagales; family Cyclobacteriaceae; genus Ekhidna. The sequence goes on along the minus strand of NZ_OY829375.1, from coordinate 659,935 downwards.
AAAGGAAAAAAGGTGCAACATGGTGCTGGAGGCTTCGGAAAGAACGATAGGGATAGGTGAAGAATAATTCATCATCAGGATCGTCTTTTCGAAACACTTTTAAGCTGTCAAGCTTAGGTTGCAAGTGCTGCGCCAGCTTTTCTGTGTATTGTCCTACACCGCAATTTCGATTCAGAGTCGAAGTGATAATTCCTCTCATGATGCAATCGTTTGGTAAACTTTCAATGTGTTTTCTGCACAGTTTTTCCAGGTGTATTGTTTCACCCAATCCGTGCCATTTGCAGCCAATTTTTTTCGTTGCTCACTATTTTGCATAAGAGCAATAATGGATTCAGCGAGTGATTCTTCATCATATTCAACCAAATGAGCTCCACCTCCTGAAACTTCCTCAAGCGACCCTCCTTTGGTGGTGATAACTGGTGTTCCTGCTGCCATTGCTTCCAATGGAGCGAATCCAAAACCCTCGTATTTACTTGTGTAAACAAAAAGATCTGCTTCATTGTAAAAATCATTCATTGACTCATCAGCTATGAATCCGGAAAATACCACATTCTTAAGTTTTAATTCCTGAGCCAACTTTGGATAAGGCGTTCTATCCGGGTGGTTTCCTGCAATTTTTAGTTGATAGTCTATGCCTCTCGATTCAAGAATGGCGCACGATTTAAGCAGCATCTCTACATTTTTTCTGGGACTCAACCCACCTGCATATATCAGCTGAAAGGGACCAGCACCACCCTCTTTTTCCTTCTTTACGAAAAACTGTTCAAAATTCACTCCATTGTGTACAACAAAAAATTGCTCCTCTTTAAGATTACTGTATTTAAGTGCATCTTGTTTTGCACTTTCGGAAACGACGATAATGGGTAAACCTTCCTTGGAAAAATGATTAATTGCGTTTCTATAGTAGTTTAGAAACTTTCCTTCTTTTTCGATTTCATGTAGGAGAGAGACATCATGCATAGTCACCACTCTATTTTTCTTTCCCGCTTTCCCTAGCCCAAGACCTGCCATAAACCAGTGTGCATGATAGATATCTGCTTTCTTTGGAAAAAGATGAGCACTTATGAAATAGGGAAGAATATAGGAGTGGAGGTTTCGAAGTGATTTGTAATGTATTTTGTCAATCCAATCGTAATTATTGTCAAAGTATGTATCGTCACCATCTTTTTTATAGAGCTTGGACAAACGAGTTTCATGTCCCAGATCTATCAAGGCTTTGCTGAGCTCGAAACTGTATCTGCCAATTCCTGAGTTTAAGTGATGATCAGTTATCTGTCTCAGTTTCAATTTTTTCATATTTAAGTGTAGTGAATATGATTGCCAGGAATACCCAGAAGAGTAAGCTCATTGGGAAAACTCCGGCTACTTCTTGTCCCATTTCTACCAATCCCCACGCGGGTAAACAACAGATAATACTTTCCACTTTGTCTTTGTGAATTCTCGTTTCCATCTGCCATAATCCCTTCGTTCCTTTAAAAAATGCTTGTAAATAGATCAACACGAAAATGATCAAACCTATCCACCCAAGCTCAACGGCTACACGGATCACTCCTGAGTCAGGTGGGAAGCTAGCGAGGAAAGTTCCCGGACTGAACCGCTGTCCCCAAACACCAGTGCTTCCCAATCCACCACCGATTGGATGCCTCAATATCCATGGAGTGATCATCTTACGATTTGCCGCACGGATCTGATAAGACTTATCCTCATTGGCTTTAAAGACTGATTGTATGCGTTGGATCTGATAGTTGTTTGATGGGACTTTTGCAAGTATGACCAAACCGATAATTCCGAGAATGATGGTTAGGTAAAGTTTCTTATTTCGGCTGATGATGACTTTTATGAAATAGAAGATCGGGATAATGACGAATGAGGCTCTTGTTCCACTATAAACCATTGCTAAGAGAAAGCAGAAAAACAGGAATGCCATCAATACTTTATCCTTCACACTTTCTTTATAGAAAAATGAGTTTCCAGCAATGCAAGCCAGTGATGCCATGATGATTCCGTACTGAGCAGGTCCTCCTACTGGTCCGAAGCTTCTCCATCTCCCATGATTGAAGACAAGGTGGATTGTATCTGTACGGATTATGTGTGCCATTTCCCATCCGAAATAGCCGAAGAAGAATTGATAAATTCCCCATATGGCAGCAATCCAGCCTAGAAAAAGCACATAGTTGAAGATGTTATTTACTTCTTTGGTTCCTTTCACTGAATCCCAGATAAGGAAATACAACATGAGGTAGCCAACTGCGGGACGAATAACATAGAAAAAAGCAGCTCGTGAAGCAGCCCATGGATTGGCTATTTGTGAAAGATTGTACATTACCCAGATCAAAATGATTACAGTTAGAGGACTTTTGAGTCTTGACCAATCTCTATTGAATTGTATCCGAAAACCTTTTCCAATTAGCATGAGAAGAATAAGGAAGTCGATCGACATTCCGATTGGTAGGTTTGGAATAAGTCGCAGACCTATGCTGAGAAAGAAAGATGCAGTTATTAGGATATAGATACCTATTTGCGTTTTCCAAACAACAGCCAGTACCGGAGGTAAGGCGATGAAAGCAAGCATCAATATGATTGCCAGTTTGAAACCACCGAAATGCGTACCAAAAATCCCCAAAGCTGTCAATAGCACCATGGCAATCACTTTTGGGATTGGCTGCAATAAGTAGCCACCCGCAATCCCATGCGTAATCTTCGAAGCTTTGGACTTGGACGTTAATTCAGGTTTCATCGCGTATGAATGAACGTATTCTGATATTTTTTCTTAAGACAAGTAACACTAGCGATCAAGTTGCTAAACACAACTTTATTCAATCCAACTACTAATTGCTTTACCTGCTTAGGTTCCATTATCGGAAGAGCTACGATGACAAAGCTTAGAAGGTTGAAAAGAAAGGGTAATGAAAGATAGCTAAAACTTAGATTGAATAGATCAGTTGTAGACAATAATGCTGAAGCTACCAATTGAAGTGACCGTGGAGGTCTTACCAAAGTAAATAGGTAATCTAGACTTCTGAATTTACCTCGAATAAATGCTGATTTCAACAACGACTTACTGTTAAAAAAAGCATTGAAATACTGCTCACCAAACCATCGTAGGCGTTGTGATTGGTAATTTTCGATCTCAGCAGTCTTTTCTTCTCTAACCACCATTTGATCGCAGAAAAGAGTCTTAAGTTTCACTGGACTAGTAAGCAGCTTGACCATAAAATTCTTATCATACCCTGGCGCTTTTTCATCCATAAGCGCGATTGCGTACTTGAATAAATTCGTTTTTATTATTGCAGCACTTCCGCTGATTTCAAGTGCCCCACCAAGCTGAAGCTTGCCTTTTCTCAACATCAAGTCATTGTATCGTTCTGAAATTGCATCGAATAGTTGAATTCCTTCAGATGTCTGAAGAGGCTTTCTAGCTCCTTGTACAATGTGATATTCATTGAGTGAAACATTAGCTAAACGATCAAAGAAATCTTCATCCATAATATTATCCTTATCGAGAATGAGTGTATATCTATGTTCGTTTTCATCTAAGTGTTCGTCACAAAGAAATTGTAATGCATGTCGGTAGCTGTTGCCAGGCAAGTGACTGAATTTTTTTTCTACAGACTCAAAACCAAACTTTTGTGATTCTTTCACGATGCTTTGATCAGCTTCTTGAAAAAGGATAAACACATCTACTGGATGATTCTTTTTCGCTTGTTTTAAGCTTTCAAGTACTTTTAGAAAAGTCTGATCTGGCTTATATGCTGGCAATAAAACCTTGATACGTGGCAATTCAGAGACTTTTCCTTCTTTATTTTTGTGAGTCATTCCTGCTAATACCAAGACTAATCCGTAAAGAGCAAAGATTAATAGGATGCTTGTGATGATGATGCTGATTAACTCCATGATAGATCTCTGTTTACTAGCTTTTTAATGATTTTTCTGATTTTGTTTCTCCGTTTTGGAAGCTCACCGATGTAGCTGTCCATATATTCAGGAAGAAGTTCGCTTAATATGAAACCCTGATTGTTAGTTACTTCTTCAGAGTATGTCCTGATAATACGCTCATCTGCCACTGATTTAATTCTTCCAAGATTGAAGTGCAGGAAACTACAATCAGCTATTTCAGCTGCATTGATTCCATCATGTGAAAACTGAAGAGGCGTGGAAAGACAAATCACGCGATCGTATTTCTTACTTGCTGAATTAACTTCTTTCTCTATCTCCTCTTTTTCTCCGCTGAGGTTTAGAACTCCTACATTTTCATTAGACCAGTAAGCTTTAAGTCCTTCAATCAATGCGTCTGCTTTGTCACTTAATGTGAGTGCATTGATCGCGACCACTTTACTTTCACCAACAGCTCTTGAGATTTTCTTTAAGCCTTCAGTATGAATTAAATCCAACGCTTCAGATAATATTGAATCTTTCGAATCTTTAGCTTTTGCTGGCATTGCTGCTACCACATCTTTATTCATTATTCGCTCGAAAGTGGCCACATCTTTTATTCGATTGTCAATGAGGTAATTCACTAAGATGAATGCGAAAAGGAGAATAAATACTGCTACTCCTCCAGCAAGGATGACAAGCTTTGTTTTAGACGGAAGTGGCTCCATCGGAAACTCTGGATAGTCAACAAGCTCCAGTTTACTGCTGCTAGCTCCAACTTCTAAAGATTCTGTCATGTTGAGCTTATTTAAAAACAGTAAATAAGACTTCTGTGCGGTAGATATTTCATCTCTCAATGTTGAAATAGCAGACTCAAAAGGCGCGAAGTAGGAAGCATATTTCTTTACACGCAAAATCTCTTTGTCCAATTCTTTTAGCTCATCTTCAAGACGCTCAGACTTTACACTGAAATCGATAAACTGCATGGTCATATCTGTATGGACCATGGTAGGGTCATATACTGAGTTTTTACTGATTTGCTCAAGGTTATCCTTGATAGTTAAATAGTTTTTGTAGATGTCCTGTTGTTGCTGGATGAGTTTGCTGTAATCGATCTCTTTCTGTAAGTGAACCAATTTCAAATCCTGAGAAGCGTATACCTCATCTTTCTTTTCCAATATTTCCGTATTGATGTCTCTATTCGTAGATCCAAATTGATTGTTTTCAATACCTGATCGTATAGATTCTTTGGCTTTATTACTTGAAGCGATCTGTTGACGTAGCATTCCTCTTAACTGCTCAAGGTCTACTTGATAAGTCACAATTGCTTTGGTATGTTCATCAAGATTGATGATGTTATTTTGAACTTTTAAATCCTCAAGCTCTTGCACTTTTTGATCCAGTTCTTTTTTCGCTTTCTTCACCAACTCTTCGATTACAGCTTTCTGCTTACCTATGTTTCGCTTGTTTATGTTTCCCAACTCCCTGGTAAGAAGTTCATTCAAAACATTACTCATGTAATACACTTGATCAGGATTTGAATACGTCATTTCTATTTCCAGAAAATTGGAACTTTGAACCCTTCTTGCTGATATAGCTTTCATGATCTCTTCCGAAGAAAGCTTAGCATAATCATAGAAGGCGATGATTTCTAATTCGGCCTCAGTGTTGCTTAAGTAAGGAGATCTTTTATCATTAAGGATATCTGCAAGGACTCTGTTGATTTCATCCTTGTTTTCATCAGACCATGCGTAAGCAAAAACTGTTGAACTATCATTGATGCTTTCAAATGCAATTTGAGTTTTGATTTTCTCAATGAGCTTTCGTGATTTCACGATTTCTAGTGTATTCAAAAATTCAGTGTAGATCTCATTGATACTCAGGCTCTCTCCACTTACGTTAGTGCTTTCTCCACCGAAATCATATAAGAACTTAGATTTTACCTCGTACTTTCTTGGCTGATCCTTAGTCATGAACCACAAGGAAACCATGGCCACAACTGGAAGAATGAATAGTAAGAATGCATTCTTAAGGAAGAGTCGAACGATTTGATTGAAATGTTCCATTTTAGTCTTTCATTAAGATTTCTAATTCAAACTTTAACTTCATTACTGCATTCTCAGCGTTGAGAAGATTCAATCTATTTTGCATTACTCCACCTAGTATTTGGTTGTACTCAGCATTAGAAATTACTCCTCTCTTAAAATCTTCATCAGCTACATGCTTTAGTTCATTTGAGATCATCAGGTTATTCTCATTGAGAATGTAGGATTCAAGAGCTGCTTGATAGTCCAGGAATTTTTTGGCGATAATGATTTTGATCTCCCTTCTTGTATCATTCACTGCCATCTCTTGTCTATTCACTCTATAATTGGCAATCTTAGATCTATTTCTTTGACCAATAAACTCGGAAGGATTAATCAATAAAGTGACTGATGCATTGGAGAGAACAGAAAGCTGTGTAGTGCTCCCTTCTCCTTGACTGGATGGAGTAACGTTATATCCAAAAAGATTTACTCCTACGTTTAGAGAACGCATCCAGTTTCGATTGGCAATCTTCGCTTCTTCTTTTAGCGAAGCGACCTCTGCATTAGCCATTTTTAAGCTATAAGATGCTTTCAGTACCTTATCCACGATAGTATCCATCTCTGCTTCACTGATCAAGAGTGCCTGAACTTGCAATAGTTCTTTTGAAGCATTGAAGCTCGACTCCTGTCCTCTGGCGAGGAGGGAAAGCATGCAGCCACAAATGATGGCTATTATCTTGTTTATGTTTTTCGAGTACATATTGATAGTGTTTTAGTTTAGAAGGTGTGTTAATCCTTCATGTGTACTCGAAAGTAGTTGTAACTATAGGCAGGATTTTTTTAAAGCGATGGTTGGTAGAAATAGAAGGTCTACTGACAGAAACCATCGATAAATGGAAACCGCAATAGCGGAAATTCCTCAGTAAAAATGAAACACTACTAACATTAATCTTTTTGAAAAATTTTGCTATTGATGCGATAGCCGCTTTGATTTATGTACCAATCTTGAAAAGTTGTGTTCGTAGATTGGGCCCAGGTATCAAAATGATTGAATGCATCAGACATAGATTCCTCTTCTTCAGGATAATCAAATACTACAGGCAAATTAATTCCATATGGCAGACCATCGTGTGTTTTGAAATTTGTACCTTCTAGTCTATCGTCGTTGTATTCGAAACTTAAGTTGGCTTTGTCTGTCGGCGTGCCATTGACTAAGTGAACTTCTGTTCCTCTTGCTTCAGAGTGAAATATGAACGGATCATATGGAGCATAGCCTAGCGTTGAACTTGATACTGGTTCCGTAAATGTGATGGTTAACTCATACTCTTTTGGAGTTACATAGCCATTGGAAGATATTGTATTGGTTCTTCCATACGCTGCTTGCCAACTTCTAAATGCGTCTTCAAAGAGTAGAATTACCGAATTTGATTGACCACTTTCTGTTCCATTCGCATTCAAGACCACCTCTTCATTGGTTAAAACGTCTTGTCCTGTGATACTATTGATTCTGGAAGGATCGATAGGCAAAGTGAAACCATAGCCGCTGTGAATCATAGCTCCTAAAGCTTTCAGCTTGAAATTAGCTTTGAGCTCCACAATCTGATTGGCAACATTGGTTACTGCCTGATAATTGTAATCAATGACCATATCATTCATATCAAAATCACCTTTAGAAGGGTACAGGTCTTCGAAAGCAATTGAACCATAGCTTCCTTCAGATGGGGTGTAAACATCAAATGCTCTGTCAGGATCATTTGGGTAATTGTCATTTTCATCCGAAACTCCATCTCCGTCAGAGTCAGGTGCTTCAGTTGTAGTTGTTTCCGCTAGGCCTGTCGTGATGATTGCGTCAAATGGATTGGCAGTAACATAGAAAACAGCATCATTGAAATCATTGTCTCCGCCTGGTCTGGAAGTGTCTTCCATCCCCAATATCAATAGTTCTCTTGCCTCATCTTTTAATAGAACTGTATGATTGCGAAAAGACGCTGATGTAAACGTATTGAAGTCCTTATTTGAATATTTGATCTGATTTGAATTGTTGACTCCTGACCCACTCCAGCCTTGAGGTACCAAGAACCATCCAATACCAGTATTGGCAGAGAAAGTCCCTAGAAAAACTTTATTGCCAGATTCCATTCCACCTCCACTTCCAACAAAAGAAACATTTGGAAAAACAATATTTAGAGACTGAATATCACCAACACTTGCCGGAGGATTATCCAAATCATAAGTATAAAACCCTAAAGCATTTCTCCAGCCAGCTCCTTCATGAACAAACGTGACCCAAACCTCTGCTGAGTCCTGTAATTGTGTGTCTGAAATTACATCGTCATCTATGTATTCAGGATTATATATTGGTACTGGATATCGTTCTGGAAGAGAATTATTTACCAGGTCTAATAAATCTTGGGAAATATAATCATCGACGGACTCAAGATAATGCGGAACTCCGTTGTTGTCATAAGATCCCATGAACGAGTAACCGGATTGCGTTCTCCCACTTATGTTAGCGTTTTCAGATTTCCGTCCAGACTCATAAGTAGATGAGCCGCCAAACGTAAAATCCATTGATGAGCTCACCGGTAATTCCATGGATTGTGGAACACCGAGGTAGCTATTGGTAACCAATACTCCGTCTATGTGATTTCCGACGGGAACATTAAGCTGCAGTACTCCATTTTCGTTTGTGATCCCAGAACCAACTAGTTGTTCACCCTCTTCAGAAGTAAGGAATACATCTAATGAAGCTCCTGATATACCAACGTTTTTGTTATCGAGAACAGACACATTTATGGTACTGTTTTGAGTTGTTGAAAAGTCAAATTCTTTTGGGAAGAAGCTGTTTACTTGCTTTTCAATAATTTCATCTTCCATAGTATTGCAGCCAATTACTGTAATCAGCGCAAGGATTCTTAATAATTTCATTTTTATACGTTTTCAGATTGAATGGCTGCAAGAGGAGTTTTGAATAGTATCCAGAGATCAAAAAGAAAGCTTCTTTTTTGGGCGTAGAAAACATCTTTCATTTTTCTACTTACACCAGAAACATCATCTTTACCTCGGTCAGTAACTTGCCAATAGCCGGTGATTCCAGCTGGAGCCATGAATCGCTCAATGAAACGATCTTCAGTTATTTTTTCCGCCTCGTATAGAGGGAGAGGTCTGTTACCTACAAGAGACATTTCACCTCTCAAAACATTGATTAATTGAGGCAATTCGTCAATGCTGGTCTTGCGGATGAATCTTCCTACCTTGGTTATTCTAGGATCATTTTTCACTTTGAAGAAGGAGTTCTCAACTTCTTGCTGACTTTCCTCTAGAAAAACAGATTCGTCCATTAATCCTTCATCAGAGACACGCAGATTTTCAATATCTCCGCTAAATGAGGTTTGATACTTTTTAGTCTCTGATTTACCTCCATATTGACTTTGATCTTTCAACTCTTCAACTCTCTTGTCCGCATCAGCATACATGGATCTGAATTTGAAGAAAGGGAAGATGTCATAGTTCATTCCTACTCGTGGTTGAAAGTAGAAGACCTTCCCTTTTGATTCTAGTCTGATAGCTAATGCAACCAATAGAAACAGAGGCAATAGTATCAAGAGCAGAATGGAAGTAATCGTTATGTCAAAAATCCGTTTGTTTAAAGGAACCTTATACTGCATGACGATACGTGTTTTCGTGTGAAGAAATAGACAAAGCATTTTTAACTCTGACATCCAATTCCATCGGGTTAAAAGGCTTAGTGACAAAGTCTGCGGCACCGCTTTGGAGGCACTCTAATTTTTGATTCATTTCACAAGAGCCTGATAGTATTAGTATAGGTGTTGTTGAGTCCAACTCTTTGTATTGACTGATAAATTCTAAACCTGTCATGTCATTGCCTAAATAGAAGTCTGAAAGGATACAATCGGGAAATACTTTTCCTTCTGATAAATCTTTTAAAGCCTCTGAGGTTGATCCATAAGTTGTTACATCATATTCTTTTCCAAAGAATGCTTTTAAGAAGTTTAGTATCATTTGACTATCGTCTATTGCGACGATTTTTAATCTGCGTGTAGTGTTTGCTATGTATTTCATATTACTTTTTTGCTTACAAACTTGGTAGTGGAGCGAGTGCGAAAAGGTGAAATTTGGGTTCTTGGTAAAGATTTTGGGATAATTGGAAGGAAAAGGCAGATGAATGATTTGAATCGTCCACATCGTGCGTTTAGAGCACTTTTTTTATACATTTTACCAGTTAACCCTTAAAATGTGTCATTCATCGTTGTTTTCTCACATGCCAGCTTTAAGTGATGTTGATTTGATTAAAATTTTACAGCACATGTTTATTCCAAATCAATCCATATCAGATCTAATTGATCAGCTAAAACCAAACGTTACCAATCTTCTTCTTTTCGGGGAAAAGACAGATATAGATATTCAGCAAATCCTTAATTCAGCCGATGAGAAAGGACTAAAAGTAGCCGGAGGTATTTTCCCGATGGTAATAAATGAAAATGAACATCACGAAGAGGGATGTGTAATTAAGCACATTGAAGGGGATCACAATCCATACATAGTAGAAGGAATAGGCAAAGGGAATTTGGATTTCGAACTCCCTCAATTGACTGAAAATGATAAATCTTGCTTGGTTTTCTTAGATGGCCTAATGATCAATATATCCAGATTCTTAGAAAGGCTTTATGAGCAATACTGGAACAAAGTTGATTATGTAGGAGCTGGTTGTGGCTCTTTGACACTGGAACAAACACCATGCGTCTTTGATAACTCTGGTATTTACCAAGATTCAGCATTGGTAATTCTTTCAACTGAAGAACTAAATCTTGGAGTGAAACATGGATGGCAAAAAATTGCCGGTCCATTTGTCGCAAATAAAACTGAGGGTAACAAGGTTTATCAACTCAACTGGCGTCCAGCTTATGAAGTTTATAAAGAAGTAATAGAAGCGCATTCAGATGTGAAGTTTGGTGATGACTTCTTCAGTATTTCTAAAGGATTCCCTTTTGGGATATACAAGGAAGGTAAAGAAGACATTGTGCGAGATCCGATTGCGGTCGATGAAGATGGAGCATTGGTGTGCGTTGGTAATGTTAGCCAAAATGTTTCGCTGAATATTTTGTGTGGAGATAATCAAAAATTAATTGAGAGTGCTTCTGAGGCTGCGGGCGAGTCTGTCGAAACTGCTACAAAAGATATGCTAATTGTTGACTGTATTTCAAGAGTACTTTATCTGGAAGACTCATTTGATAAGGAACTAGGCGCTGTTAAAGAAGTAGTTCAACAAAAAGGTGGAAATGTTAAATCTGAAGGGGTGTTGTCAATTGGAGAAATTTCCTCAAGCAAGGAAGGTTACTTGGAGCTTTATAATAAAACAATTGTCGTATCTTCATTCCAGTGATGGATAAAACCGTAGACCTTCTCACCCTTCTATATGAATTAAGCTTAACCAGTACTAAGCATCAAAACCCACAGGATACCGCTAGAAAATTTGTAAAAAAGTTTTTGGCTAGAAAATCCTTGCAATATGGTGCTGTTTGGAAAAAGGAAGCTATTTCAGAAGATCAAGTACTTTATTCCAGAGTCTACTCCATGCCGTATCAGTCAGATATTGCTACCATAGATAAGGAAGAACTTGAAAACTTGTTTCAGAAGGAAAACTTAGAAGAGACTACTCGATCATTGTTTAAAAATGATCTTCAGGGGAAGTTCATCTATTTCAAGCTGGGTGAACTTGGCCTTCTTGAGTTTTACGATGATGGAAAAGCTAATAATTTTAATAAAGAATCATTTTATCCATTCATTGATGTAATCAGTCAATTTGGAATCAATTTGGAGAGCAGTTATGCTTTTCAAAACCTTGAGGGTGAAATAAAACTCCGTCAAAAAGCACAGCAATCACTAAAATCCAATGAGGAAAAATACAGGAGAATCATAGACAATGTGAAACTTGGTCTTCTTGAGGTAGATAATGATGAGTGTATCCAATTTGCTAACAAGCCTTTTCTGGAACTGACGGGCTATGAGTTGAAGGAAATTCTGGGTAAAAAAGCCTCTGAAGTTTTCATTGATGCTGAAGATGAAGAATCAATGAAAATAATTTCCAACCAGAATGAAAAGAGGAAGGAAGGAAAGTCTGATAGCTATGAAATTAAGATTGTAGATAAAAATGGAAACGATAGATGGGCCATTATCAGCGGAGCTCCAAATTACGATGATAGTGGCGAGCAAATAGGATCAATTGGAATCCATCTCGATATCACAGAAGAGAAAAAACTTAGAGAAGAAAATGAATTCAAGAATACCCAACTCAGCAAACTCTTTGAGAAATCACTAGATGGATTGATTTCGATAGACTATTTGGGAAGAGTTTTTGAATGGAGTCCACAGGCAGAAGAAATTTTCGGGTACACTTTTAAGGAGATTAAAGGAATGGAATTAAGTGAGACTATCATTCCTCACGCGCATCGAAAAGCACATAGTAGTGGGATGAAAAATTATCTCAAGACTGGCCATGGTCCGGTGTTAAATAATCGAATTGAGATCACAGCACTTAAGAAGAGTGGTGAAGAGTTTCCAATCGAGCTAACTATTTTCCCGTTGAAATTTCAAAATGAACAATACTTCACTGCTTTTGTCAGAGATATCACAGAGATTAAGAAGTCCAAGGAAAACATGGAGCGTGCACTGGAACGTCAAAAGGAGCTAAATGAAATGAAATCTCAGTTTATTTCCATGACATCTCACGAACTTAGAACTCCTCTGACCACCATCAAAACGAATACTGAGCTACTCAACTTCCAATTAAATCAACCAAAGGAGATTAATCGTGAGAAACTCCTAAAGAATGTTGAAAGGGTAGAAAACAATGTCGAAAGATTAAATCAATTGATTAACAACATTTTGATGATAGGTAAACTTGATTCAAAGAAAGTTCCATTCTCTCCTCAACTCATTGATCCGAAAGAATATATCGAGAAATCAATATTACCAGATTATTATCAGCGAGGACATAGGGTAGCACTAGCCATTGAAGGAAAGGGGTATGAAGTGAATCTGGATAAAACCCTTTTCTCTCATATTCTAAATAATTTGATTGGAAATGCGATTAAGTATACCATCGATGGAAAGCCTCCTGAGTTATCATTAATATATGGTGATCACTTTGAGATACATGTCAAAGATCATGGAATAGGCATTCCGGAATCGGATCAAAAAAAATTGTTTAGCACTTTCTTTAGAGCATCAAACGTAGGAAATATTCAGGGCACAGGACTAGGTCTTTCCATCGTTCATGAGTTTGTTCAGATCCACGAAGGAACAATAGAAGTTATAAGCGAAGTTTCTGTAGGTACGACGTTTATCATTAAATTTCCTAAAAAATAAAACCATTATGGCTGGTAAAAAGATACTAATTGTTGAAGATGATCCGGAAATTGCAGCATCTCTTTCGGATATACTTGAATTATTGAATCATCATGTAGTGGGTATTGCCGAATCTTTTGATGACGCGTTCAGCCTGCTAGAAAAGAACGAAGTAGATCTGGTACTCTTAGATATTCAGCTTAAAGGAAATAAGACAGGAATTGATATAGCTGAAAAGATAGGTGACCGACTCCCGTACATTTTCACTACTGCTTTTGCTGATGAAGAGACGGTTAAAAAAGCTACAGAGCTAGGACCCTATGGTTACATCGTGAAACCCTATGGTATGAAGGATATAAACCCTGCAATTGAAGTAGCACTAAGCAACTTCAAGAATGCAAAAGAGATGGGTTCAGATGAAGGTGGATTCCTATCCAATCATTTGTACATAAAAGCTAACTCAAAGCTTATACGTCTAAACGATGATGATATCTTATACATAGAAGCAAAAGGAGATTACGCTGTTTTCAAAACCATAAAAAAAGGCTACGTAGTACATTCAACTATCAAGAATGTAATTGAAAAGATGAATCCTAAAAAGTTTCTTAAGGTTCATAGATCATTTGTAGTTAATCTTGATAAAATAAAAGACATAGAGGATTCTAGTATCCAGATAGAAGATAAAATCATACCTGTTAGTCGCCAAAACAAACCGGATTTGATGAAGAGGATAGATCTGATCTAGTATTCTTCTTCAGTCAAAAAGATGAATGTCTTTCTTTTTAAGGCATTTTCCATTCACCGATGAATTATTACCAATTGTCTTTTTAAATAGGTCAAAAAGGTAGTTTCTTCAATTTGCCACCTGTGCCTATATCACTTTTGATAAACAATTAAACTAGAAAAGTGATGAAACACCTCAGAATAGCTTTAATACACTGCCCAAAATCTACAACATATAAATTGGTGAAAATGACTCAAGACATGGATGAAAATGATCCTTGTGTAATGTGGGTTTTTGACTCTTCAAATATGCGAGTGGCAAAAAAAATAATGAAGAATTTAAATGTAGCGAATGTTATCAATACAACAGGATACGCCTTCGCATAAAATTTCATGGATGTAAATAGTTTGGTTTGACCTGAGTTAGAATGGTAGCTCAGGTCTTATTTACGAATTACAACTAGTACAACTAAGTGAAATCATGATTTCGTCATATGAGTAATTAACTCTTATTTGACGGCAGTTGTATGGACAACTTTGAAATATGAAACAGAAAAAAGAAGATATAAAAAATGGCATTAAAAGAAGTAGGAAAAACTATAAGCTTCCAATGCTGTTCACTTTGCTTTCATCGCTTGCAATCATATTAACATTTAAAGTTGAGCAAGTTGAGCAAGAAGAAGAATTTTTAGGTATTTAAGAGCTATTCGGTGAGTTTCTATAGGTGGTAAAAGTCGATTCACAATGAGTCGACTTTTTTATTTACCTGTAACCTTAAAATAGATTCCGTTGGTCAGCTAATAAATGTCAATGATCTGAATTTCTCATTTCAAACCCTTTTCTGAATCAATTTTAAATCAAAAAACATGAAAGCTACACACGCAAAAATCGGAATCTATTACAATAGAATGAAAAAGCATTACGAACTAAAAACCGTTGCTTTTAACTACAATGAATTTGATCCAAATCTTAAATGGGTTTTTGACCATTCAAAGTATGAATTGGCTGTGAAAGTACAGCATAGCATGAATCAATAGTAATATTTAGATCCTTGAGTTCGAATTCTATACCAACTCTAAAGATCTATCAACTGTAAAACATAACACAAAATGAATTTAGTAAGATTAAACAAGCTGATCTCAAGGATAGAATTACTAACCAATCATTTGAATGAGAATGGGCTAGATGCTTTGCTTGAGGAAAGTCTTTTGGATTATCAGCAAGAGCTAAAAGAAGAATACGGATCATTTCTTCAGGATAGGCTTTTTGATATATATGATGAATATTTTGAGGATGACGAAATTCTTAGTCTGGAAAACTACATAGGCAAAGGTTCAGAAGTATACGGCGACGAATTTTATAAAGAAAAAGTCTTTCTAAACATCAAGTCTTCGCCAGTAAGATTTGAAATACATGACTATGAAGACGCTTATTGTAATGTGCTGTGGAAAGCAGCATAGTTAGGAAAGGCAGGGCGATACCTGCCTTTTTTTATTTAGATGTATTTGATTTGATGGAGCCTGATCTGATAATTCGGATCAGGCTTTAATACGGATTACTAGTAGCAGAACTAAGTGATATCATGATTCTTGTCATTAAGTGAAAAGCTCTTATTTCTAAGTCCAACAAGAGACACTTTTGAATTATATAAAACAGGTAAAAAGTAAGACTATGAGACGAAGAAAGAGGTTTTATTCATTTTTAAGGCTATTTGCTTTAATATCATATGTGAGGCTTATGCTATTTAAAAAGAACAGGAAAAAAGTAAGAAAGGAGAGCTTTTTAAGTATTTAATGATTCATTAGGTGAGTTTCTTTAGGTGGCTAAAGTCGGTTCTGTTGAGCCGGCTTTTTTATTGCGAGTTATCGTAAAAGTGAATCCTGTTAACACATTAATTATACAACTCAACTTAATTCCCAATTCAGGATCGCCCAAAAGAGCATTTTTGAAATAAAAAATGAAAACTACAAACTCGAAAATCGGGCTCTATTATAATAGGAAAAGAAAGTATTATGAGCTGAGAATGGTCGCTTTCAATTATGATGAATATGATCCTAATCTAAAATGGGTTTTTGACCATACTAAATATGATTTAGCAATGAGAATTCAGCATTGTATGAATAGTGATTATTGATTAAAAAAAGATTATTCAAGTCTTCTGCATTCCTTGTTAAATTTCAAAAAAAATCAGGTTCTGTTTTATCAATTGATTATATTAACTGTCGTAAGACCTAATAGAGATTGGATAAAATAATCACTCAGACCGAAGAATCGTGGATTGATGAAAATGATATAATGATTCATCTATCTCGTCCGAACGCTGTTCATGGAATTGAGCAAGCTCATGAAAACTTTGAAGCAGCAAACGAATTATTGCAAGGAAGGTGTCTGCCAACTTTGACAGATTTGACTCATTGTAAGAAAGTTACTTCTGAAGCTCGCGATTTCTATGCTTCTGATGAGAATGCAAAGAATCTTCAGATTCTGGCAATGGTAGTACCAAACCCTGTCGCTAGAATAATAGGAACCTTCTTTACTAGATTAAATTCCAGTCCTTATAAGATTAAACTATTTGCTAAATACGACGAAGCCTACAAGTGGCTTATGGCAAATAAATGAATGACAATAGAATACCCATACTGCTAGAAAACCTACTCAAAATTGCAGAAGGTAATTTTGATATAGACATACCTGTGTCCGATAAACAGGACGAAATCGAAGCAATAGCAATGGGAATTCACATGCTTGCAGATGAACTAAAGCAAACTACAGTTTCTATGGAGGTGGCCGAGGAGAATTATAAAAGATACAATATTCTGCTTGAAACCATTAGTGATGGTGTTCTGGAAGTTGATACTAAAGGTGAAATTTCGTACTCGAATAGTCAGGCGAGATCTATTTTAGGAGTAAAATCAAATGAACTAACAGGAAAAAAAATAAGTGAAATCTTTTACTATAAAGACAGTAGAAACCCTGTAAATATTAATAAGCTTGATGAGGGAATTAGTACGATCCTAGCCAATGCCAGAACAGAGGACATTCGGAAAATATTATCTCTGAGAGTTAACAAAAGACTTAAATCGAGCGTAGCATTAATAACCTTCGCTGATATAACAGAAGAATATCAACAAACGGCAATACAACGCGTGCATGAAATTTTGAAGCATGAGAAAGACAGACAAAGTATTGCGTTTCGAATTCAAGAGGAGGTTGCTCAGTTGTTGAGCGCTGTTTCGTATAAAATGACCTCAGTAGCGCATACCTTGCCGAAACCTTTAGAGTCTGATTTGGAAGAAGGAAAGGTATTGCTATCAGAATCAATAAAGGAAATAAGAAAGATAGCAGAAGATTTGTCCCCTAGTTCCCTCAATTACGGAATCAAGGATGCGATAGGAAACATGATTAGCGAGGTATCCAAGATAAATAGAGATATTAAATTTTCTTTGAGATGTATTTCCTTGGATGAAATTCGATTTGATTCTGCTTTTGAAGGAGCTATTTATCACATCATAGAGAATGCATTAACAGTTGGAGTTAGTTATAGTAATGCAAGTGATATTGCTATTGTGATAGAATTTAGAAATGATTTCTTATTTGTTGATTACTATGATATTGGAGGCGGATTTGAATCAAAGAATGCATCGGAAAAAAACGAAATAAAAAAAATCTCAGATAGAGCGGTGGCCTATGAAGGAGTTTTTAGAATTGATACAGAATATAATATAGGACTCTCCATGTATCTACAATTTCCAGTTTCTAATTATTATGCTGAAGCATGAATTATAATTTGAGTACCAGCGTTTTTTTTGCTTGAAATAAAGAACTTTAAGTCCATATTTTCAGCTCTCGTTCTCATATTATTGATTCCCGAACCTGCTATTTGATTATACTCGTCTACATCAAATCCTTCTCCATTATCCTTTATTTCAAATTTTAATGATCCATTGTTTGAAAAGTTGATGTCAATTTTAGAGGCAAAAGAATACTTTATACTATTACTTAAAGCCTCTTGTGTTATTCTAAATAGGTTCATAGCAAAAACAAAATCAGGGAAAGATTCTTCACCTTGCCATTTTAAGACTATTTCACCTTCAAAGATTCTTTTTGATTTTGAGATCAAGTTCTCAATTGCTTCCTTAAGGTTATTGCTCTTTCCCAATGAAACTTCAAGATTGTTAATAACCATTCTGGTTTCTAAGATCATTTCTTCAAAAAGGCTATCCAGAACTTTTTTCTGATTAAGGATTACTTCCATAGGTGTAGTGGGCTTTAGCTTGTTGAGAAGCATTCTGGAAGCTACCAGCATTTGTCCCACTCCATCGTGAAGATCTTTTGAAATTCGATTCCTTTCCTTCTCCTCACCACGAATCTCACCCAGTAATTCATTATTCTGTTTATTCAGTTTTTCAGTAATGTCTGTTTCTAGTAAAACAAAGCGATCAATTTTCCCGTCTTCATTTTTGATAGGCTGCAAATCGAGAGAAACCCAATATGGATCTCCAAAGTTGTTGCAGTTCATTACCTCCATTTTTAATGAGCTACCTTCTTTAATAGCTTTCTTCAATTTTCTTAGTGCGGAAGAGTCTATTTTCTGATTCACAAACAATGATTCAAGATCTGATCCAACGATCTCTTCGCTTGAATAACCCGTTAATTTAGAAAAGCCATCATTTACCCAACTAATACTTGTCGATTTGTCTGATATGATTACTCCATTACTGGTTTTCTTTGCTACAACCGCAAGTTGTTCGTTGGCCACTCTGAGTGCAACTTGATCGGTAATATCAGATTGTATAGCCATAAATTTTTCCAGCTTTCCTTTTCTATTGAAGATTGGCTGCAAGTCTATGCTCACCCAATATGGAGTACCATCTTTGTTGTAATTGATCATTTCAACATAGACAGCCTTTTCATTCTTTATAGATTCAGACATTAATTTCTTAGACGCATTATCACTTGACTCTCCTTGTAAGAAATCTCCTGGCTTTTGTCCAATTGCTTCATCCAGAGTATAACCTGTGATTCGGGTAAAACCTTCATTGGC
Source organism: Ekhidna sp. (assembly GCF_963691765.1). Classification (GTDB taxonomy): domain Bacteria; phylum Bacteroidota; class Bacteroidia; order Cytophagales; family Cyclobacteriaceae; genus Ekhidna. Next base: position 640,900 of record NZ_OY829375.1, on the reverse strand, counting down.
CCAGGTTATAAGCCCTTTATCATCGGTTATTAGTATACTATTGTGAGTTGCTTTTGCAACCAAGGCCAATTGTTCGTTTTCTTTTTGAAGTTTCCTTCTTTCTATTCGTTGAAGTTCATATACGATTGCTTCCTTCGCTTGCAAAAACATAAGTATTTCCTCTTCTTCGTAAGATTCACGCACATCTACTGAGGAAAAATTGACAGTTCCGTAAAATTTGTTGTTAACTCTTAAGGCAACACCAATGTGAGTTTTGAGGGGGAAGCCTTTAACTGCTTTATGATCACTATATAGTGAATTTTTTAAGTCCTTATCATAAAAAATATATTGGTCGTTGAACATCACATTGGGTTTGACATGATTTAATGTGATATCACAAATTGTATTTGAAAGAGAATATGTATCTCCTCGCGAGATAGAGAGATTATTTTCAGTACAGTGAGCTACGGTATAGTGCTCACCTTCAATGTGAGAAACAATTCCAATAGGTAGATTAAGATAAGACTGAACCAAACTTAAAATATCTTCAATTTTTTGATTGCTGGAGTCTTTAGAAATAGTAATGGCATGAAGTGATTTTAGATATTCTGTATGCTTCCATAAGATATTTGATTTTTTCTCTGCTAGTAAAACATCTTTTTCGTCTATCGTTTTTCCTAGTCTGTTCACTACTGGTAGGAAAATGATTTTCATCTCAATCAGTAACATCATTATAGAAATGGAAAATAAGACCAATTCAATAATTACAATCATCGCAAGCCTACGGTCAGCTTCGTTAGATAATATAAATACAACTTGATCCATTTGGATTAGATACTTATCTACAAGAAGATTTACCTCATTGAAGTTACCATTATGTGTATCATTCTTAGCTAATTCAATGACCTGAATTAACTCCACACTTATATCTTCCAGAATTGCTTTTGCTTTTGTATTTGATATCGAAGAATAACCTAGTAGCGGATTTGTTTCGAGCATTCCCAAGTGATTCTTTTTCCATAATTGAGTAAGCGAATCAATCTCAGCTTTATGGGTTTGATCATTGCTTCTCAGCAATAAAAGATTAATTCTTTGACTGAGCATTCTTTGCCTTCCAGCAATGTTTATGATAGTTCCTTCTTCACTTTTTTTATTCAACCAGTATTGAATAAAAATTTGATTGCCTGATAAAACCATTATTGCTAACAGCAAGGCTCGATAAAATAGTTTTCGATATTTAAATACAAATTTCAAGTTAGCTGGCGAGGGGGTAAACTTTGATGGAATAATATTAGCTTTTCTTTCTTTAAGATAACGGTGCAATATCACTTAAATTAAAAATTACGTGGATCACTTAGATAGCAATCTTCATAAAGAGATACCTTGGTATTTGCATTGGTGCAGTTAACGTTCCTCGATGAAAACCCTTGAAAGAATTTTAGAAGAATATCCAGAGGATAAAGAATTCATACCTATGGGATATGCTCGCAAAGAGATTATTCTTGATGACTATGGTGATCCAGTTGACTGGAAATACTTAGACGTAAATGAGGCATTTGAACTGCACACAGGAATCTCAATAAAAGGCCTGGTAGGAAAATGTATTTCGGAAATTATGCCAGATCCTAAAATGTACCAGGATTGGTTAGCAGTATATTATGATGTAGCGTTTAGTCAAGGTCACGAACAATTTGTTAATTGGGCGGAACCATTACAAAAGTGGCTGGAGATCAATGTTTATTCTTCTAAGAAAGGTCATTGCACTGTTTTTCTACGAGACGTAACTAATGAACAGGAAGAAAAAAAAATTTATGCCGATATTTTAGCAAATATTACAGATACAGTTTTTATAACCGATGATAATGGAAATTTCAGATATGTATGCTCTAAAGTCTCCAACATTTTTGGATTTATTGAGGAGGAAGTTTGGAAGATGCAGAATATCAAAAATTTACTAGGAAGTGGCTTTTTCGATATTTCTGAAGTGCATGAACAAGGAGAAATTGCAAATATTCATCGCGTGATAGAAGGTAAATTTGGTGAAAAGTACGATATTCTAATAAACATAAAGAGGGTTGATGTAGCTAATGGAACATTACTTTTTACTTGCCGGGATATAACCGATAGGCTAAAAGCAGAACGAGCAAACGAAAAGAGCAATGCACATTTAAAAGCCTTCATGAATGCCATTCCTGATTTGGTCTGGATCAAAGATCCGAACGGGAAGTATCTAGCTTGCAACAACGAATTTGAGAAACTCTTTAATGCAAGTGAAGCAGAAATTATTGGAAGGACAGATTATGACTTTGTCCCCAAAGAGCTTGCAGATTTCTTTAGAGCAAATGATAAGGCGGCCATCAAGAAACGAGGGCCAAGCTTAAATGAGGAAACTTTGACATATGCAGATGGAAGTAAACATGATGTAATAGTCGAAACAACAAAAACACCAGTTTATGATTCCTACGATAATCTGATAGGTGTTCTTGGTATTGCTCGGGATATTACTCAGCGTAAAGCTGAGGTAAGTCTGCTTAAAGGTGTTTTCAATCAATCTCCATATGGCATTGCTCTTGTATCGGATAATGGAAAACCCTATGAAGTAAACAAAAGTCTTTGTGAATTTTTAGGATATGACGAAGAGGAACTCAAGTCCCTTACATTTAAAAAGTTCACACATCCCGAAGACTTCCCAATCGATTTTGATTTGTACAATCAATTAGTAAGTAATAAAATAGAGTCTTATGAAATAGAGAAGCGTTACATTAGGAAGGATGGTGAAATTGTATATGCCAACCTTATAGTCACTCAGATAGAAGATCAATTTGCTGAAGGAGGTAAGCGGGCATTGGCTATGGTTGACGATATCACAGTAAAAGTCAAAGCTCAACACGAGCTAAACCTTCTCAATGAGCGTTACAAGCAAATGATTGAATCAGCTCCAGATGCTGTCTATGTCTTTTCGCAAAAAGGTACAATTACAGAAGTCAATAATGCAGCAATTTCAATGTCAGGTTATAAACGAGCTGAACTGATTGGCCAGCCCATTTGGACAATTGATAAAAAATGGGACGAAATAGCTGTTGAAAAATATTTTGCTGAAGTAAAAGAAGGTGAAGCCCAGTTAAGGGAAACGATTCACACCTCTAAAGAAGGAAAAGAAATATCAGTAGAAGTCAATCTAAATCCTGTAAAACTAGACTACAATACTTGGGTGATCGGGATGGTAAGAGATGTTACAAAAAGGAAAGAAATAGAACAAAAGCTATCAAGTAGTGAAGCAAAGTATAAAGGAGTTGTAGAGACCGCCTCTGATGCAATTTTCATTGTTAGTATGGAAGGCGATATTATTGAAGTAAATGATATGGCATGTAATCTTCTTGGATACTCTCATAAAGAGTTTCAAAAAATGAATATTAGTCATTTAGATTTAGATTGGAGCAAGGATCGTATTGAAGAATTTGGAAAAATTCTCCAAAAGGAAAAAAGAGCTTTGTTTGAAACCACTCACAAAGCCAAAGACGGTAGGATTATACCAATCGAAATGAGTCTCCAATATTTCCAGATCGATCGAGAGCCTGTAGTAGTAAGCGTAGGGAGGGACATTACTGAAAGAAAGCAATACGAGAGGTCACAAAAAAATATGTTGAATGATCTGATTAGAGCTCAGGAAATTGCCAATATGGGGAGCTGGCATTTGGATGTTAATAATGATTTTTTGGTTTGGTCAGATCAAGTGTATCGTATATTCGGAGAGAAACCGCAATCTTTTAGTAGATCAGTTGAAGACTTCTATGAGTACGTCCATCCTGATGAGCGTGAACAAGTCAAAGAACTTTTTAATAAATGTGTTCAAGAAAAAACTCCATATGAAGTTATTCACAGGATTGTTACCAAAGATGGAATAATAAAGTACGTTGAAGAAAAAGCTGAAATTGTTTACAATGAATATGATGAGTTGATAGAAGCTCATGGAACAGTACAAGATGTAACCAAAGAAGTAAAGTCAAAACATGACCTTAATCTTCAGATTCAAAAACTGAATCTTGCGATGGAAAACAATGGTATTTTGGCATGGGAAACGGATTTTGAAACACACGAAACGACCGTTTTCCCAAAAGGGGAAGACCATTCCAATATACCGAAGGTAAATGTGGAATCACCAACAAAAGTACTTGCGCAAATTAGGAATGAACATCGGGTATTTTGTGAAAAGAAGCTAGACAAGCTTCAAAATGGTGAGATTGATAAATTTACTTGTGAATTTCAAGTATCTGATGATTCTGTAGAAGACTGGATCTGGCATCGTGGAGATCTAACAACGATAGAAAAAACCTCTGATGGCTTGCCTAAGCGTATCTTCGGAACCATTCAAAACATTGATGAAAAGAAGGATGCTGAAAGACTTCAGATTTTGAGTCAAGAGCAAGAAAGAATACGGATTGCAAGAGATATTCATGATAGTATTGGACAGATGCTAGTGGCAACAAGGCTCATGCTCAATCAAACACTGGGAAAAGAAGTTTCGCGAGAAAAGATTAAGAAACTAAATGAATCAATAAATATTATGCTTGGTGATATGATTAAAGAGAGCAGACTAATCATAAACAACTTTAGCATTAGCCTATCCAAAAATGAAAACTTAAAAAATACGTTCATTGAGCTTGCTGAAAAGACCAAGAAAGTTTACTCAGGAGAGATCATTTTTAAATGGACTGGGGATGACGACATTAATGATTTATCGTTGGGAGTCAACATTTTTAGAATTTATCAAGAGGCACTGACCAATGCAATCAAATACTCTGGTTCTGAAATGATTGAAATAAAAGTAATAAATCAACCTTTTTTTCAAATGTATCTTATTGATAATGGAAAAGGGTTCGATGAATCAATTATAGATTCCGGATTCGGGATTCAGAACATGAAAGATCGAGCAAAGAATATAGGTGGTACCGTAAAGATCGAGTCACAGAAAGGAAAAGGAACTACTGTACTCTTCACACGAGGAGAAGACTAATAAAATAAGTCGTCAAAAAGTTTTTCACGAATTGCAAACTTCACTAAACCGGCAAGATTCTTAGAGCCAGTTTTGTCCATAATATTATGCTTATGAGTCTCAACAGTTCTAAGACTAATAAATAAATCGTCTGCAATTTCCTGATTTGATTTTTCTTTGAAGATTTGCTCTAAAACCTCAAGTTCACGTTTAGTTAGATCAGCACCTTTAGTTGCTTTTCTTCCATCTGCGATACTATTCATAATGGTTTCTGTGACTTGTGGAGAATAGTATTTTCCTCCATCAGTTACTAGGTTTATTGCTTTTAAAAGTTCATTGGTATCACCTTCCTTAAGAACATAGCCATTTGCACCTGCTTTTAACATCTTTTTGATACTTACGGAATCGTCCATCATCGATAATGCAATAATACTGACCGTTTTATCAATTTCTCTAATAAGTTTTGTCAATTCGATTCCATCCATTCGAGGCATATTGATGTCGACGATTATCAAGTCAAATTCTCCCTCTTTAAACGTGTTGATTCCTTCTATTCCGTTGTTAGCCTGAATAACGGAGGCACCTAATTCGTCAATGAGCATTCCGGCTAATACTGAGCGTATTATTTTATGGTCATCTACTAATAAAATATTCATGGCGGTAGTTGTTAGTCTTTCGTTTTACTAAATAAATGATGTGCTTAAAAGTTGTAAATGTCGTAGATCATATAATTACCTGAATTCTATCAGGATTTACTTAGAATATTACTTGTTTACATTAAAATAATGAACAACTCTTTATTGATTCGATTATATGAATATTTTTTTGGAAAAATACGTGTTTCACGTAGATATATTGTGTATGAATTGTCGTTGATATCAGCAAATTTCTAACTACGATTTGGACTCAGCTTTGTTAGCGCAATACTGAATTAACAACATACTTATTTCCCTCTCATATCCGAGTGCTCTTAGATGAAATTTTGAACTATCAAATTCAAACTAAAACATCTAAGAAAATGAAAAAGTCAGTATTAATTATTTCAGCATGTATTGTAGCAAGTGTAGCATTTGGGCAACGTTTTGTCACTACTACCTACATTGAGCAAACTAGTGTAAGTCCAAAAACGGGAATTGCCATTGGAGCAATCAACCAATACGGAATAGAATATGGTGGTTTTTATCAAGAGTCCAAACTAGCAGAAACCGTATTAATGTCGCAGGAAGAGGTAAGTCGACTTCCAAGAAAGTATGAGAAAGTATTTTATGGAGCTTATGTTGCCTTTCCGATTCTTTCTTATTCTAAAGCAGGTTTAAAATTCAATGTGAGAACAGGTGTGACCAATGGTGAAAATTTTGCCATTACTCCATCCCTTTTAGCAAACTACAACTTAACTAAATCAATGAGCCTAGGCGGAGGATTAGGAGTTCGTGCACTTGCTCCAACTTTACAAACAAGAGTTACCATAACACTTTAATCATATGAAGCGGATTACTACAATAATGATGGCAATTCTTTTGACTAATCCAGTATTTGGAAAGGTATCATCGATTATCACATCTCCTGAGGAATCAGAAAGAATGATTGTAAAGAGTGATGGAGAGTCTGGTCAGAAGGAGACAGCTAGTATCAAAGTTTCACCCTTTTTACAATGAATAGTTATTCAATCTAAATAAGTGTTAATCCATTAAAAAAATAAGAATGAATAGTTCAGTCGCAATAAATAAAATGCCATTGGCCGCAGCAGCTATCTATCCCAATAGCCTTGCTAAAGGTGAGCCAAAAATCGATTACATATATAGCAGATCTTTAAACATCATGATGCTTCGAGGGGAGTCAAAATCGCATGCGCATACAGCATCAACGTATCATAATGTGATTAATCAAGCTCAGAATCACTTAAATGACCCAGAGAAAGAAAGAATTAGAATTTATGTGGGCTTTGAATCATTCAATACGGACTCTTACAGTTACTTCATTGAACTGTTTGAAATATTAAATCTATTCCATAAAAAAGGCAAGGATATCAAAATCTATTGGAGCTATAAGCATTCAAAAAAGATGTGTGATGCAGGTGTATATCTACTGCCATTTTGTGATTTTCCATTTGAAATTGTAGACACATAAACTATGAATTTGAAATTGTTTATTCAAATACTTGATTTGGTGATTAAGATCTGCATAGTAGCGATATTATCGCTCTTTGCACTATAAATGAATTATGTATGGAAAAAAATACTTCTTCAATGCTTGGTGTGGAGGCAATTATTAGCTAATCTTTTTATGTTTTCTTAAAACTAGTTCAAACCAGATAACATTTGATTCAGATGTGCCTCCTCCTTTTAATTCTTGGTAAGCTCACGCTTCCTTTTTTTCCAAATGGTTATTTGATATTGAAATATTACTTCGACTCAAGAAAACAATTGGGGTAGCTAAGTTTACCGATATCTTCAGAGAGATCCCTTTGAAAAAATGGGTGCACATGGATGACTCCAAATTGGGCATCAAAGACTCCATTTTGATTCCTGTTAACCTACTAAAATATGGCTTGAATATGACGCCAAACCTTGGCTGAAAACCTTGACAGTAAAGTCTTAAGACACGCCTTTTTCATAACCGATAGATCTCGCTGGATACTTCTGGTGGGATTTTTTTATGTGTAACAATTTTATCAAAATCAGCTAATCTATGCTTTTTGCAAATCGTCCCACTTTTATGTCGATTCAACTTATTATCCACAGAACTGCTTTTATCAATGTGCACTTTTGAAGTGTAATCAGTTAGTAATTAAAAAGATTCTGTGATGACAACCTTTAGATACGTTTTATTTTATTCAGAAAGAAATAAGAGATACAAATTGGCTAAAGTAAAAGCTGATAATTTCAATACTAAGAATCCTGATGTCCTCTGGATTTTTAATGAAAACAAGCCGAGAATCGCTAAGAAAATTCTTAGGAATATGAATTTGGCTATAAGCACTTCAGGATATCCCCAATTACAAATAGCATCCTAATTATCAAAAATTAAAATGATTGTCAAGATGAAAGTATTGAAAAAAATAGAAGCGGAATTGATAAGTCAAGGCTTCACTTTTAACAGCAAAGATTTGGATCGTCCATGGGGTGCATTTTGGGCTATCAAACAAGAGTGTAGTAGGGAATTCTTGATCAACTTCTTTCCTGAATATGTCTCATTACTAGATGAAAATGTGCCTATAAGCCCAAAAATCTTAGCAGTAGCACCACAAAGAAGATTGTCATGGCAGTATCATAATAGAAGATCAGAACTCTGGAAAGTAATCGATGGTGAAGTAGGAGTAGTGAAAAGTGATTCAGACATACAAAATCCAATGGTTTCATATAAAAGAGAAGAAGTTATTTGTCTTAATCAGGGAGAAAGACATCGATTGATAGGATTACAAAACTGGGGTGTAGTAGCTGAAATATGGGTTCATACAAATGTGAATAACCCCTCCAATGAAGACGATATTATTCGCTTGGAAGATGATTTTGGAAGGTGAAAATTATAATTGATTAAAAATTAAGGTTAGTAGTTTCATGGGAAACTCTATTTGGTGGTGTTTTCTTAAGGCTCTCGATTTTGAGAGCCTTTTTTCATTTATCAAAGTCAGATAATTTTTGATTCAGATGTGCTTTCTCCTTTTCATTCTTGGTAAGCTCAATTGCCTTAACTAAGGCAATTCTTGCTTCATCACTATTGCCAAGTTTTTTAAGCATCTCACTTTTTATTGCATAAAAAAGATAGTATTCCTCAAAGAATTGAGTCGCTTCAAGCCTTTCAATTTCCTTTACACTTAATAGCGGACCGTGTACTTTTTCTAAGGCAACCACACGATTTAACTCCACGATGGGACTTGGTGTTAATTGCAGTTGTAAGTCATACAAAGCCAAAATACTGGTCCAATCAGTTTCTTCGAAGGTGGTAGCTCTACAGTGCGTAGCACTTATGGCAGCTTGGATAAAGTATTCGCTTACAGCCGTTTCCTCTGTGGCTCGGTCTAAATACATCAATCCTTGTTGGATTAGATTCTGATCCCATTTCGATCGATCCTGATATTCAAGGGTGATTGCATTTCCATGTTCATCAATTCTTGCGTTAAACCTTGAAACATGAAAGTGCATGAGTGCCATGAGTGCATTTGCAGCGGGAGTATTACAGATCTCGCTTTCGATCAGAATTTTATTGAGCCGAATGGCGTCTTCACAAAGATCTGTCCTCATAAGTTTATCTCCTTCAGCTGATTTATATCCCTCATTGAATAGTAGGTATATGATCTTAAGCACCATATCCAGTCTTTTCTCAATTTCATGGGCTGGTGGAAGTAAGAGCTTGATTTCTTCTTTTTTAAATTTCTTTTTAGCTCTCGTATAAGCTTTTGCAACAGTTTCCTCTTTTTTAAGGAGTGAACTGGAAATTTCCCGGATAGATAGTCCTCCTAAGATCTTTAAAGTCAAAATGATCTGATATTCTTGACTTAAAGATGGATGACAGCAAGCGAACATCATTCGCACCATATCATCATTGATTTCTTGTAAGGATAAGTCATCATTCATCTCCTCTGCGCGTTCCGGTACTTCTTGATTGTTAGATTTTTGATCCCTTCTCAATTGATCGATCATTTTATTTCTCGCCACTCTGAGAATCCATCCTGTAGGATTGTCCGGAATCTGAGCGTATGGCCAGGTTTGCATGGCTTTAATCAATGCTTCCTGTACGCTATCTTCAGCCAATTCTAAATTGGATGCACCAAACTTGCTGGTAAGATGTGAGACAGCCTTACCATATTCTGTTCGAAAAAAATGATCAACTAATTGCTGTGTTTCCATATACGAATAGCGTCATTCCGATGCAACTCGGAATGACGCCAATTGCATTTATTCTCCCATGTCCTCGATTATCTCTCGGATTTCCGTGGTATGATCGAATTCAAATATTGGGCAGTCTTTTGAAAGCTCAACAGCATGGTCCATATCTTTTGCAGAAAGGACTACGTATCCACCCACAAGCTCTTTGCCTTCTGCAAATGGTCCGTCAGTGACTATTTCACCGTCTCGACCTACTACTTTTCCGGCATCTTGTAATGGGTATCCTTCAGCTTGTACTTTTTGCATCCACTCGCCCCATTTCATCATGTGAGCTTGCATTTCTTCTGGTGACAATTGTCCAAACGCTTCGTCGGATCCACGGAAGACATATAAATACTTTTTCATAGTTGTTTTAGAGTTTTAGTTAAGTTAAATATTTCTCTATAGACGTGTATGATTCCTTCAAATGGACAAGTATGAAAGATTTTTTTTTTGAATAATTGAAATATTGCTTTTTAGGCCTAAAATGGGGTTAAATCGTTATGCAGGATGTGTTTATCGAAATAAATTTCACTAAACGACGCGTGATAGTATATATGTAAGGAATAAGGCCATTGCTAGCAATGAAAAGACGAATCTTCAATTTTTTACCAACACGCACAATTGCAATACTATTCTCAGCATTTGTGCTTTCTAATATGTTGGTGGCTCAATGTCCTACAGAAGCGCAGTTAGAGTCTGGAGGAACACTAAACGTACCGACAGATAGTGATTGTAGTTCGCCAGTATCATGTGATATTGCTACTGCTGATACCTGGGACATTGATGGAAATATTACACTATTATCATGTGCTACACTCAACCTGACTCAAGGATCAAGTTTTCTTTATATCCTAGGAGGAACGATTACGATTGAAGATGGAGCTACGTTGACTTCCAATAGAAGATTAATTGTTGATGGTGCATCATTGGTTGTTAATGGAACTTTGGATGTAGGTGATGGATCTGGTACTGATAGATTAGTGGTTGAGAATGGAGGTTCTATTGTGGTAGGATCAACAGGTCATGTGGAAGTAGGAAATGGGAGTATCCGGGTAGGAGGAAACGGGGCAGGAAATACAGGAACACTAGATATTGATGGCACTGTAAACGTAAGTGGCAATGTAACACTTCGAACAAACGGCTCATTGTCAGGTGATGGCATGCTTACTTTCGGAGGTACATTCACTGATAATGGCACAGTTTCAGGAACATTTACCAACTGTGTAGATGGTAGTAATGCTGCTAGCTGCGGAGATACCACTTTGCCAGTTGAACTGGTTAGTTTCTCATCTCAGCTCGACAATAGCAACGTCGCCATCTTAAACTGGTCAACAGCTTCCGAATTGAATAACGAAGGCTTTTATGTAGAAAGAAGCTCTGATGGACTCCAATTCGAAGAAATCGGGTTTGTTGAGGGAAATGGAACAACTTCTCAAAGAATTGAATATCAATATTTTGACAATTCTATTTCATCGAATACCTATTATAGACTTAAACAGGTAGACTATGATGGTCAATTCGAATATAGCCCGATTGTATACTTAGAGTTTGATCAAAGTGAGCTAAACCAAATCGGAATATTTCCCAATCCCGTAGTTTCTCAGTTTAAGTTCACTAACGGACTCGAAGGGGTTTTTGAATGGTCAGTGACGAATGTGTCAGGTAAAAGATTGCTTGCTGAGTCAAACCTTACTGTAGCGCAAGCAGAAATTAAGATCAACCAATTGCTTGCTAGTATGCAGAAAGGAACCTACTTCATCCAATTTAGCAATTTGGACTCAAAGCAATCAATTAGGTTATTGAAGAACTAAGCTTGCTAAATTTCATTTTGGGTTATGAATTAATGTGTCAATTCAGGTAAGTTTGATGCATTAATAATTACCTAATGAAACTATCTAGCATAAAAACATTTACATATTCAATTCTGCTATTGACGATTGTGTTGTCATGTGAGTCAGACGACGGACCTAATTTTGATACGAATGATAATTTCGTTTCCTACTTCTTTTTCTATGACAGCGATCTAGACAGAACTACAATTACTGCAGAAATTAAAAAACTAAATGTTTTGAATGATAATTTTCAATTAGAAAGTGATGAGACCGTAACCTTCAATGGAGATGAATTGATGTTTGATGAACAATCTGTTTCATACAGTAGAAGCTATGAGGGATTGATAAAGGAAGGAGACTTTGTCTATTCAAGCTCGGAAGGACGCGTGTATTCTGCTGCATTGCTCTCTTATCAATCCATTGAATTCCCAAATGATTTTGCCACCCTATCCAAGAGTGAAGGAGCTACTGTTGAATGGGTGGGTAATGGTTTGGAAGAATTTGAATCACTTATTGTAGTTATTGGTGAGTATGAAGAAGGACAAGAACTTGGGACGTTCCATGATGAATTAGGTTCTGAGAGTGTTGATTTAGCTAGAGTTACATTAGAAATTCTACCACTAGGATTTCAGCCTGCATACATTCAGCGAAACAAAGTAAAATTCTTATCTAATGAAGAAGGAGAAGCTCCGATAGTAGGAGGGAGAATTGTAGTCGAATATCGATCGAAAACAATTCAGGTTGAGTTAGTAGAATAGGTTATTTCCAAAAAACTTCTAAACTACCTCCTTGCCATATGATGGTGCTAGAATCAGCACCGTCTTTTCGTTTGACTTTGATGCTGGACTTATTGGTTCTTATGATTTCTTTTTTTACCACTTCCCAGCCACTTTTATGATATATGGAAACGTAAATTGATGGTTCATCAAGTTGTATAATTTCAGACTTTTTATCGCTGCTTAACTGATTGTTAGTTTCAACCTCTTTTTCTGCTAATAAATTCAATGCCTTTCGACCATCAGGCACTCCATATCCTATGTGGTTGTTTGGGTGCATTAAGCTGCCCGAATTAATTATTAGTTGTTTTAAATCTTGGGCACTTAAGGTTGAATCTTTCTCTAATAAGCATGCTGCTAATCCTGTGATAATCGGCGCAGAAAATGAAGTACCAAGAGAAGAATAGCATGAGATTTCAGGTTTCACATATTCAAGCCAGTTTGGCCCTTTAGAGCTGTAATTCATTCCATCCCAGACTTTTAGTTTAGTAGACCCAACAGTAAGTGCACTTTTTGCATCTCCAGGAGAACCAAGTATTTCCCAACCATTATTTCCATCATTGCCAGCGGCTATGACGAAAAGAACTCCATATTTTTCAGTAATCTTTTCAATTGCTTTAGTCATAATAGTGCTTTTTCCATCTATTTGATTTTGCTTATAATTCTCCCTTTTGTCATTGAATCCGAAGTTGTAGCCGAGGGAGATATTTATGATTTTGACACCTTCTTTTGCCATCCACTCCATTGCTTTTATAGCGTATTTTTCCTCTTGCCTTCTTTCATAACCACCATGATCAGTCCGGGCTAAATAATAGGTTGCTCCAGTTGCAAGGCCATATTGTACGTTTCGTGTCTCATTAAATCCTCCTATGAGTTCCCAAACTTCAGTGCCATGAACATCATCAAATGCCGATTTTCCGTAGAAAGGCTTTGCCTTTGGATCTAAGTAGTCTTTGTAACCAGCAACTTGATCATTTTCAAAAAATGACTCCAAAGATTTACTCTGGTCTGAACGTAAAAATCCGCCATCAATGATTCCTATTTTCACGCCAGATCCAGTCAATCCTTCATCTATGATAGATTGACCATTGATTTGCTCTAGAGCAAAGCCCAATTGCTGTCCAAATAGCGGAGTCGAGAAAAAAAGAAGTGCTAATTTTAGCCATCTCATAGAAAGAAAATTCTTTTAATCAGAACTAAGATAACTCATGCGATACGATCCAATAGATAACCAACTATTTATTAATAATCGTGAAAAGCTTGCCAAGCGAATGAAACCTCGCTCTGTGGCAATTGTACATGCCAACGATATTATGCCTACTAACGCTGATGGAACAATGAAATTTGTTCAGAATGCGAATCTGCTTTGGCTTTCTGGTGTCGATCAGGAAGAGTCTATTGTGCTCATTGCTCCAGATTTTCCCGACGAAAAAATGAGAGAAATTTTATTTGTAAGAGAGACAAATGAAGAGATAGCAGTTTGGGAAGGCCATAAATTGACGAAGGAGGAAGGTACGTCTACTTCTGGAATAAGAAACGTAAAATGGACTTCTGAATTTGAGAAAACACTTTATACAATACTTGCAGAGTGCGATCATATTTATTTAGATAGTAATGAGCACATTAGAAATGCAAGTGAAGTTGAAACAAGAAATGCTCGTTTTGTTAAAGACTGTAAGGAACGATATCCTTTGTATCAATATGAAAGACTATTTCCAATCCTTCAAGACCTTAGGTGTATTAAGTCTCAGTTTGAAATAGATATACTTCAAGATGCTTGCAATATTACAGAAAAGGGCTTTAGAAGGGTTTTAGACTATGTAAAACCTGGTGTGATGGAATACGAAATAGAAGCTGAATACCTTCATGAATTTGTAAGAAATCGTTCAAAGGGATTTGCCTACACACCTATAATTGGTGGTGGAGGGAATTCATGTGTGCTTCACTACATTGAAAACAATCAAGAATTGAAAGATGGTGATGTTTTATTGATGGATGTCGGTGCAGAATACGCCAACTACAACTCAGACATGACCAGAACTATTCCTGTAAATGGGAGATTTACAGATCGACAAAGGAAAGTTTATGATGCAGTTTTAAGAGTTAAGAATGCTGCTACAGATTTGTTGAAACCAGGAAATCGAATTCCGGAGTACCATGCTGAAGTTGGTAAATTGATGGAAAAAGAGCTTCTGGATTTAGGTTTGATAGATCAAAACGACATCAAGAATGAAAATCCTGAGTGGCCTGCCTACAAGAAGTATTTTATGCATGGTACTTCTCATCATATTGGCTTGGATGTCCACGATATCGCATCTATCTATAAAGTTTTTGAACCTGGTATGGTCTTCACAGTAGAGCCAGGGATATATATTCCGGAAGAAGACATTGGTATTCGCCTGGAGGATGATATTGTAATCACAGAAGATGGACATATTAACTTAATGAAAAATATTCCAATTGAAGCTGACGAGATTGAGGAGTTAATGAATAAATGAACCAATGGCCAGTACAAAATTTGATTCAGATAAGGCACCAGAACCAGTTGGTCTATACCCTCATGCCAGAAAAGTGGGCGACTTATTATTTTTATCAGGTGTGGGTCCGCGTGAACGTGGAACTAAGAAAATTCCTGGTGTAGATCTTGACGATCAAGGGAATATAGTTAGTTATGATATAGCAGAGCAATGTCATTCCGTTTTCAAAAATGTCAGACTTATTTTAGAAGCATCTGGTTCTTCCTGGGATGAGTTGGTTGATGTTACTGTCTTTTTAACAAACATGAAGGATGATTTCAAAACATACAATGCCATTTACGCGGAGTACTTTAAGGATAATCAACCTTGCCGAACAACAGTTGAAATTAGTTCGCTACCTACGCCAATTGCTATTGAGCTAAAATGTATCGCAACCATCAAAAACTAAATTATGGAAGAAAGTGATTTAAGATTATCAAAAGTCGATAGAAGCAACTTGCTAGAAACTGCTAAATGGGGCAAATTTCTAGGGATAGTAGGTTTCGTAATGAGTGGCTTTATTGTTCTAGGAGGTATTACAATGTTTGGAGGAGCGTTCAATACGGTTTATCCAGGACTTGGGAGCGGCATTGGCTTTATTTACATTTTAGCTTCACTGCTATATATATTCCCTTCATTGTACACCTATAAGTTTAGTACTAAAATTAAGTTAGGTCTTCAAACCGATGATGCAGAAGCTTGTTCTGAAGCATACAGCAACCTTAGAAAACTTTTTGTTTTTATGGGTATAATGACCATTATCGTGTTATCCCTATATGCTTTGATGATTGTCTTCATGCTCATGGGAGGAATGATGGGAAGCATGCTTTAATCTATCGCTAATTGCCTATTTTTGAGGCTTAATACATTATGGAAACATCTTTAGAATACAATACTCAGCGCGCGCATTTAAAATTGCGAGAGTATGGACGAAACGTGCAGAATCTGGTTGCGCATCTAAAAACAATCGACAACAAAGAGGATCGAAATAAGAAAGCAGCGACGCTTGTCGAATTGATGAAGCTTATTAATCCTGATCTTGGAAATGATTCCGAAACAGATCAGAAAGTGTGGGATGACCTACACATCATTTCTAATTTCGAACTTGACATTGAGGGACCATTCCCTAAGCCTGATGCGGAGGTTCTAGACCGTAAACCAGATCGTTTGAAGTACTACTCAAACGAAATTAAATATCGTCACTACGGAAGAAGCGTTGAGCTACTTATCGAGCAAGCAATTGCTATGGAAGACCCAAAAGAAAAAGAAGGGGCTGTCGTTGCAATAGGAAGATTGATGAAGAGTTTCTTCCAGACTTGGAATAAAGAAAGCATTGAAGATGAGCAAATCTTAAAGAACATTAAAAAGCTTTCGAAAGACCAACTTGATATCAATATTGAAACGGTCAAAGAATTAGGACTTTTTGATTCAGATAAGAAACCTTCGAACAGAAGAAACAATAATAACAACAACAATAAAGGCCGAAGAAACAATCAAGTCGGAAAAGGTCGTCGCAATGGCAATGGCCGAGGAAATAATAGAAGAAGAAATTAATTTCTTTTTTGAATAAATAGTTGGTTAGTTGATTGGTGATTTACTCAGGTAACTCTTTATTTGTTGATACTAATCCACTAACTAACTAATCTTAAATAATGTCATCTTTTCGGGTCGAAGGCGGTCACCAATTAAGTGGTGAAATCATTCCACAGGGTGCTAAAAATGAGGCACTTCAAATCATTTCAGCAGTTTTATTAACTGACCAGGAGGTCACAATCAATAAAATACCTCAGATACGTGATGTATTGAAGTTGATAGATCTTCTTGGAGATCTGGGTGTTGAAGTGTCTAAGAAAGATGATGAGGCCTATACGTTTAAAGCTGCTAATATTAACCTTGACTTTCTAAACACGGACGAATTCAAGGAAAAAGCGTCATCACTTCGCGGGTCAATTATGATTCTAGGACCTTTGTTGGCTCGATTCGGAACGGGGAGAATGCCAAAACCGGGAGGGGACAAGATTGGACGGAGAAGACTGGATACGCATTTTGTAGGCTTCCAAAAGCTTGGTGCTAAGTTTAACTACGATTCAAAAACTTCATTCTATACAGTTGATGGTACAAATCTAAAGGGAGCTTATATGCTCCTAGACGAAGCTTCTGTTACCGGAACTGCTAATATCATCATGGCTGCTGTAATGGCTGAAGGATTAACGACCATTTACAATGCAGCTTGTGAACCTTATATTCAGCAGCTATGCAAAATGCTGATCAGAATGGGTGCTAATATTGAAGGTGTGGGGTCAAATCTACTCCGAATAGAAGGGGTTAAGGTCTTAGGAGGTACAGAACACACCATGCTTCCTGATATGATTGAAGTAGGAAGTTTTATTGGAATGGCTGCGATGACAGGTTCAGCCCTAACAATTAAGAATGCACAAATTCAAGAGTTAGGTATTATTCCTGATACCTTCCAGCGCTTAGGAATAAAAATGGAATTCAAAGGTGATGATATCTTCATACCCGCTCAAGATCACTACGAAATTGAATCATACATTGATGGATCAATACTAACCATTGCAGATGCTATTTGGCCTGGATTGACACCCGATTTATTGAGCGTTATCCTGGTAACAGCTACTCAAGCCAGAGGGACTGCCTTGATTCATCAGAAGATGTTTGAAAGTCGACTATTCTTTGTTGATAAATTAATAGATATGGGAGCACAGATTATATTATGTGACCCTCATAGAGCAACAGTTATTGGATTGGATCGTGCCTATCCTTTAAGAGGCATTACAATGACTTCACCGGATATTCGTGCTGGGGTTTCTCTTCTGATAGCAGCAATGTCCGCGGAAGGAGTAAGTACCATTCACAATATTGATCAAATCGATAGGGGATATCAATTTATTGATGATCGACTGAATGCACTTGGAGCTAAAATTGAACGAATTAGCTGATGCAGTGATTATCTGTATTGCTTGCCTTGCTCGGCGATACGAAATCCATTTTTTACCACATTAATCTTTGCACTTTTTTTGAATAAGATTGGATTTGTGTGATTGAAGTGAATAAAGACCATTTTATTTCTAATTGAGCGTGTCTCATTTCTGAATAGATTCATTGTTTCAGTAACAAAAGGATGAGGTACTTCACTCATTGCGCGATTAGGAAGCTCCCCGTCTTCATAAAATGTACCATCAATAAAGGCATACTCAACTTTAGGATCATTCAGTAGCTCTACTATACTGGTGTCCCACTTACTCCATTTATCAATGTCAGGAATGAATAAATAGTCACTTTTTCTCTTTCGTATGCGAAACCCTGCTGTCTCAGAAAATTCATCTCGATGCGGTACTCTAAATGCTTCAACAGATAAATTATCGTTAAGCATAAGTTTTTGATCTTCAATGAGCTGCACAGGTTTTATGTTCTCCAGATTGATTAGTTGGCTCCAAGGACCATTGGTAGTTAGAAATTCAATCATTCGTGGAAGTGCGTATACAGTAACTCCTTTAGCGCCAAGTGCTTCTCTTCCTAAAGACATCAGTCCGGTATAGTGACCGATATGTGCATGGGTTATGAATATCCCTGTTGGGAGGTACGGAAATTCCCCGTTTGTCAATTCTCTGAAATATTGGAGCTGATCATCCATATCAGGAGTTGCTTCAAATAACCACCATTGTTTTGTTTCAGCGTCTACCAATGCGAGTGAAGTCACATATTTACTTAGCTCGGGATTTTCATGTGCAAGCAGGCATTCGTTTTGACAACCAATGTGAGGGAATCCACCATCTTGTGCAATGCCGAGCACAATGACATGTTGCCCCAAAGCACAATTTAAAAAAGACAAGAGTAATAACGTGATGATATATCGCATATGATAAAGCTACAAGCTTAACATCTCATTAAGAAATATTAAGAATCCATTAACAGTAAGTCATATATCGACTCATCTTCTTTGCTAAAAAAAAGTTCATGAGACACTTATCACTAATAATCCTACTACTACTATCCACAATTGCAATTTCACAACCTATAAATCGATATTTCGAAGGAGCAAATGGGAGAATCACTTTGCTTGGCCAAGCGAGCTTGGATCGATTTAAGGAAGATCCATTTCAAGAGTGGTACACTAAAAATCACGATGAATATGAAGTGGACCAAAATCAGAATATAGACTTATCAAAAGCAGATTCCATTACCATTTTTATGGGAACATGGTGTGGCGATAGTAAAAGGGAAGTACCAAGATTCGTGAAAATATTGGAATCGCAGAATTATGACCTATCCAAGTTGAAGATCATGTGTTTGAACACTGGATTTCAAAACTACAAGCAAGCTCCGGAAAGAGAGGAGCGTGGCGTTAATATCCATCGAGTACCTACATTTATTTTTCACGACATTGAAGGGGAGGAAATAGGTCGAATAGTTGAAGAGCCTGTAGAAACTCTCGAACAAGATATTATTACTGTTTTGGCAGGAGATGACTATGCTACAGCTTATCCGGTAGCCAAAAGTATGATTCAGTATTTTGAGGAATTCTCCGTGAAAGAATTAAAAAAGAAAAAATCCGAACTTCTGAATGAATTTAAGGATAGCGAAAATGTTTATGAGCTCAATACCTACGGATATGTATTGTGGACGTCCTTTCAAATCCCTCGTGCACAATTTGTTTTTGAATTGAATGCTGAACTATTCCCAGATGAAGTAGTGGTACATCAAACATATGCTCGATTCATGGATGCCTTAGGGAAGGAGAAAGAAGCTTTGGGTTCAGTGAAAAAGGGACTAAAGGTCGAGCCTGAAAATGAGCGTTTACTTGAAATGCAAAAATGGATGAAGAATACGGACTAAATAAAAAAGCCGGCTAGAAAGCCGGCTTCTCTTTTTACCATTTCTTAATCTCTTTTATCGAGCTTAACAGTAGTATTTATCCAGCAACTAATGGTTAGCTCGTCGCCAACTTCCTTGCCTTCATTGAAGATATTTTCTAAAGAAGGGAATTGCTCTTTAGCTGCGGCCATTTGTTTCGAATTACCAGCTTTTTTATACATATCGTAAGCGGCAATAAAAATTGCTCGATCTTCAACCTGACTTTTCTCCGCCTTGCAGTCATCAAAGCTGGTGAAGTATAAATTACCAATTAAGTTATATGCTTCCGGGCTACCTGGTTTTGCGCTCAATGCTTCGTAAGCCAGAGACCTGGCTCGTGATTTATTTCCAAGCTTGCTGTTGGCTACAGCTTGTCCCATATATGAGTCAAATCTTTCTTCAGAGGTCGAAGCTAAGTTTAATGCTTCTTTATGGTATTCAAGTCCCTTGTTAATTTCACCATTAGCTAAGTATCGATTGCCAATTGCGTTCGCAAGAGTGAAAGTTGGTTTTTCTTTGAATACAGGCTCACTTGCTTCAAGGAAAAAATCAGAACTTGTACACTTAGCTTCAAGTGAATATTTGAAGATTTTTTTAGCAGTATTAAGATCGGTAGGATTTTCTCTGAATTTTGGAACAAGCTTCTCTTCAATGAATTCGCAGGTAAGAATACCATCTATAGAGCTAAGCCAAGCGTCTGTTTTAGATTGTTCTTTGTCTAGTTTGGCCGCATTTTCACCATTCTTTCTTTTTATCTCAATGATGTCAGAAATTTGAGTATGAATATCTAGCACTTTCTCTGCAGGCATCTGATCTGGAGCACTGAGGTGATATTGCTTTGCTAAAAGCATGAATGGATTCAAGTTAAAAGTCGAAATTTCTGGCCCATTCATATCATAAGCCTTTGAATAGATTTCGAATAGCATTGGATACTTAGAAGGCGTTCTGTAATGGATTTTAAATGCTTCAAAAGCTTTCCTGTCCATGGTAGATGCATCATTGTCAAAATGAACAATTCGCTGATCATACATCCATAATAAAGAATCTTGAAGACCAGCCTTTCTATTTTTATCAGTGGTAACCTTTATCAATTCCTTCATGCAGTCCGCGCCTTGGATATATATTGATGGATTGAGGTTTGGGTTGTTTTCATATAGCCAGTTCAATGGAGCCATAGCTTCATCATACTTACTTTGAGCTATCAGAATCTTGTAATATGCCTGCTTTTCCATAGCCAGCGTTTTCTTTTCTGGATCTTCCGGCCAGTTCCATCCATCCTGCGCAAGTGAAAAAGAGGCTAAAAGCACTAAAAGTGCGAAAAAAGTCGATTTAATCATGTCCTTAGAATTGAAGTTTTTTGTTTTGTCCCTTTGTAAAAATTATTCAGGCGAAAACAATGCCAATAGGTGCGATTAGGTATTTAATTGATTTGCAAATAGAATAATTTTTATGCTAATACGGCTTGGTATCACATTAGTTTTGTGTTAATAATTACAATGAGCCTCTACAATGTTCAATTTTAAAGAAATCATAAGTGTTTCGCTTATTCTATTTTCTGTTATAGATATAATAGGAAGTATTCCAATTATCATAGATCTGCGAAAAAAATTCGGTCATATCCAGTCTGGAAAGGCTACGATAGTATCGGGAGTTATAATGGTGATTTTCCTTTTTTTAGGGGAGAGCATTCTTCAGCTTTTTGGTATTGATATAAATTCTTTTGCCATTGCAGGCGCCATCATCATGTTTCTGATTGGAATGGAAATGATTCTTGGATTGCAGATATTTAAATCTGATCCTGAGGAATCTAAAAGTGCATCCATAGTTCCGATAGCTTTTCCTCTCATTGCTGGTGCTGGCACAATGACCACCTTGGTGTCATTGAAAGCTGAATTTTCTACAGCCAACATTTTAGTAGGGGTGGTTGTGAATCTACTTTTTGTATATCTCGTTTTAAAGACCTGTGGATGGCTCGAAAGGGTAATTGGACAAGCAGGATTTAACGTTCTTAGAAAAGTCTTTGGTATCGTGCTTTTAGCGATTTCAATCAAAATCTTTAAAAATCATTTGATAGCATGATTACAATGTTTACCGACGGAGCAGCGAAGGGTAACCCTGGGCCTGGAGGATATGGGACAATACTTCGATATGGCGAAAAGGAAAAAGAGCTTTCAGATGGGTTTAGAATGACAACCAATAATCGAATGGAATTATTAGCGGTAATTATTGGTTTGGAGGCTATAAAAAAACCTGGCTGGAAGGTATTAGTTGTATCTGATAGTAAATACGTAGTTGATGCTGTTACTAAAGGCTGGCTAATGGGTTGGGTGAAGAAAGATTTTAAAGGGAAAAAGAATAGAGACCTTTGGGAAAGGTACCTGAAAGCTGCCGTTTCTCATGACGTTAGATTTCAGTGGGTGAAGGGACATGCCGGACATCCAGAGAATGAAAGGTGCGATCAACTGGCTGTAGAGGCCGCTGAACGAAAAAATTTGAAAGTAGATGCTGCTTTTGAGAATGGAATCACCTGATGTTTTATTTTAGTGTATATATATCATCATTAAAGGACGAGAGATGAAAATGAATAAAGGATTTGTTTACTTAATTTTTGCAGCCGTTGTAATTGGATCAATGGTTATCTATTTCAAAATTGAGCGCGAGCGCAAATTAGAAAATCCAAACTTGACAGATTTGGCTACCGAACCAGATTTATTGATGAATACTGCAGATCGTACTTTGCAAGATCATAAATCGCTAACTGCCATTAAGTTTTTGGAAGATGCGATTAAAATGATGAAGATCCTGGAGAAAGATGGTGATAGTATAAGTACACAAGCGATTGAAGTTGCCATTTATGACCTTGAAGTCGTTGAAGGCCACATTAAAGCAGAAGATATTAATGAGGATTTAATGTATGAAGCATTCGCAGATGCAATGAACTCATTGGCATTTGCATCACTAAGAGTTTCAGAGCAATTCATTAGAGAAGGAAAGAATGAGGAAGCAAGAGTTACAATTAACCACGCAATGGATCATTTACAGAATTCAATACGTTTTGCGAAAGGAAAGCAGAAAGAAGATGAAATTAAAATTGCTGGCCACTTACAAAGACTTATTGACAACCACTTAGACAACGATATTTCTCAAATAGATAAAGTGATGGCAGAGATTGACTCTGTTGTGAAAGCCCACGTTATAGAATAATTAATAGAAAGTAGGTTCAACTTCTCTCTCTATAAAAGTAAGCCCAGTATTAGTTAGTTCAGCTAGTACAGGCTCATATATTTCTTTTTTAATAGGGACATGAACACCACTTAGGTTGATTTTTCCTTTGAGGATCAACTTTGCAGCTATGGCTAATGGCAGTCCTACCGTTTTAGACATAGCTGTATTGATTTCATCGTCTCCTAATGTTACCATACTGGATTCGATTTGACGATGCTCACCTTTTGAGATAAAGTTGAATTTGTGCCACATCACAATCATATCCTTGTCCTCTGTTTCTAGTGTCCACTTCTTTTTTAGGATGTGTTCTAATATTTGTGCTGGAGTCCCTTTGTTCAAACCTATTGGCTCCTCATCAAAAATACCTAGCCACTTTAGTTTAAACATGATGCCATTATCCAAATCAAGATTCAGATAGTGGGCTAGTTTCAGCTCCACTGAGTCGTTAGGATTATAGGATAGAAATGAGTTAAGGAATTGTCTATGAGTCATCTCAGAAACATTCTCCATCTCGTAGGTATCATCCGTCGCGCCGAGTTGCACAAATACATCCCAGGCTGAGCAGTATCCAGGCCGTCTAAGCGTACCACGATAAAGTGTTTTGATACCTCTAAGGTTGTAGATGTCTAAATATGCAAGTGAATCTCTATTCGCATAACCTTCGAAATATCCATGATCAGGGATATAAATGGTTTCTGTTCTCCTGAACAGTTTCTGATATGGAATGTATTTATATCTGCCTTCTTGAATAAACTTACAGCTTCCTTGACCCGCTAAGACGACGTTTCTAGGATTCCAGGTAAACTTATATTTCCATGGATTGTCACCTACTGATTCTTCAGCTACTAGGCCGCCAGTAAACGTTTCAAATCCAGTTAACTCACATCCATCTTCTCTAAGCTCGTCAAGAACTTTCATTGCAGACATATGATCTATTCCAGGATCTAATCCCATCTCCATGATCATTAATTTGCCAGCGTTTTTAAACTGTCCGTGTAGCGATTTTATTTCCTCTGTTAAGTAAGAAGCTGTGAGAAAGTGCTTCTTTAGTTCGGCGCACTTACGAGCTACATGAATATGTAAAGAAGCAGGCAGCATTGAAATGATCAAGTCATTGCCACTTACAAGGTTGTTTAGCAGTTCAGCATCAAAAACATCAAAAGGTACTGCATTTGCATTATCATGACCATTGATTTTAGTCTTAGCTAATTCAAGATCTTTTTCAGCAATGGTGATAGTCCAATTTTCGTCGATGCTATGCTTGAGTAGGTAATTGATAAGTGCGGTAGAAGACTTTCCCGCTCCAATGATCAGGATATTTTGCATCCGGCAAATATGTGTTTATCGTAAATCTTAAGAAAAGACTATTGGATTTTTTTATTCACAATCGTGCTGCTCGCCTGATCAGTAGGCAAAATCAACAGATCTCCAATGGTAACGTGTTGGGGCCTACTGAGGACAAATTCAATGGTTTCTGCCACATCATGAGCAGTCAATGGAGTGAAATTTTCATAGACTTTGCTCGCCTTCTCTGAATCTCCTTTAAAACGTACTTCACTAAATTCTGTCTCTACCAGTCCAGGATCAATGGAAGAAACTTTTATGTGATGTTCATTGAGATCCATTCTCATTCCTTTAGTAAGCGCATCAACGGCGTGTTTTGAAGCACAATAGACATTGCCTTTTGTGTACACTTCAAGCCCAGCAATCGAGCTTATATTGATAATGTGTCCTTTTTTTCTTGCTACCATGCCATCAAGCACTGCTTTACTAACGTATAGCAGTCCTTTTACATTGATGTCCAACATGGCATCCCAATCTTCAGTACTACCTTCATGGATAAGGTCTAACCCATGGGCATTGCCAGCATTGTTTATGAGTACATCTATTTGCTTCCATTCTTCAGGAAGGCTTGCAAAAGCATCAAATACAGCCTTTCTATCACGAACATCGAATGAGAGAATCTGGGATTCGTTTTCTAGTTCATTTTGCAGCACTTCCAGTCGTTGTTTCCTTCGACCACATATTATAAGCCTATAGTTTTTTGAAATTAAGCGTGCAGTAGCTTCTCCTATACCACTGGTTGCTCCGGTAATTAATGCGATTGGTTGATTCATGCTAGCCTTTGCCTTTTCCTCCGCTTTTAAGACGTTTCTTTTGTCGCGTTTTAATTTTATTATTTCCCTTGTCAGTTTTCCCAAGTTTTCTTTTACCGCCAGGTCCACCTTCAAACGTGACAAAAATTCCCAAATTTTGAGTTGTCAATCTACTTAAACCTACGCTGAAATCATTTGGATCATCTGTAAGCATGTTTCGTAAACCATAGGAATATCTTATTTCTGGCGAAAACTTAAAGAATGGATAAAAAATGTCAAGCCCCACACCCACATCAATGGCTAATTGCCAGTTCCTCAATTCAAGTTTTTGTGTCACATCTTCTTCATCACCTTTTCCAGATGCCTCAAGAGATGGATTGATGCCAAATACCGTGTACATGGCAATGTTGCCTCTTCTGGCAGATTTATACTTTAATAAGAGAGGTAACTCTACCATAGTTGCATCTTTCAGCTCATTCTGTGTAATACCATTCGTAAAACGATAGTCTAAGTCGTACTCATAAAATCCAACTGTAGGCAGTAGGCGAAAATCTAAGTACTGGGAGACCTTCATATTGATTACAAATCCTAATTTAAATCCACCTCTATTTCCAGGGATTATTGAATGGACCGTGTCCATTGCTGGTGACGTGAAAAAATCGGAATGCTTGATTACAAACTTCGATGAATGAACGCCAATCAAGAATCCATAATGGATCCATTGATCTTCATAGTTCAAGAGATTGTCTTTAGGATTGTTTTGAGCAACAGAAGATTGTGCTAAACCAAAAAGTAACAAACATGCGAGGATTATTTTTCTCCCACGTATATAGAGCTGATGCCTAGTGTTAATGGTTTGCATTTAGTGTTTTTATATCCTGTTTTTTCCAGAATTTGAAGAAAGTCGTTGCCGTAAGGAAACTCATTTACAGATTCTGGTAAATATGTATAGGCGGCATTATCCTTAGAAACCACCTTTCCAATCTTCGGTAATATCCAACGAAAATAAAAATTATATAATTGTTTGAATGGAAATACCGTAGGTTTTGAGAATTCTAGAATAATAGCCCTACCTCCTGGGCGCAAGACGCGATTCATTTCGGAGAGCCCTTTTTCCAAATTTTCAAAGTTTCTAACTCCAAATGCAACGATTACAGCATCAAACTTATTATCATCGAAGTGAAGGTTTTCTGAATCTCCGGATTGCATATCTATGATGTCAGCATATCCCTTTTTCTTCATTTTCTCTCTGCCTACGTTCAACATCCCTTCAGATATGTCAACGCCTATTACCTTTTCCGGATTGAGCTTTAATGACTCTATTGCAAAATCTCCTGTTCCGGTGGCTATATCAAGTATCTGCTTAGGTTGGAGATCGGAAAGCATTTTAATTGCCTTTTTTCTCCATCTAATATCGATTCCAAGGCTTAGAAAGTGATTTAAAAAATCATATTTACCGGAAATGCTGTCGAACATCTCTGCAACCTGCTTCTTCTTCGCATCCGACTTATCTTTGTAAGGTAGTACCGTCATAATTGCCGCAATATTAGTGGATTAAACCCGGGGTACAGCCTAATTGTTATCAGTTTCTTCACAATGCAGATAAAATCAGCAGAATTTGTAAAAAGCAGTCCGAATGTGACTGAATGTCCTGAGCCAAAATTGCCGGAATATGCATTCATCGGGCGATCTAATGTTGGAAAATCCAGCTTGATCAATCACATAACGAATAGAAAAAAACTTGCTAAGACTTCTTCTACACCTGGAAAAACGCAGTTGATAAATCATTTTTTAATAAACGAGAATTGGTACTTGGTAGACTTGCCTGGGTATGGATGGGCTCAAACCAGCAAGGTCAATAAAGCTGCTTGGAAAAAAATGATAAACACATACTTAGAGGAGAGACAAAACTTAGCTTGCGTTTTTGTATTGGTTGATATCAGACATGAACCACAAACCATTGATTTAGAGTTTATGCAATGGCTGGGGGAAAATCAAATTCCATTTTCCATTGTTTTTACTAAATCGGATAAGCTTGGTAAAACTCAAATTCAGTCAAATACTGCGGGATATAAAAAAGAATTGAGGAGAACTTGGGAAGAGCTCCCTCCAACATTTACCACATCATCGGCAGAACGTATTGGAGGTGAAGAAATCTTAGATTTTATTGATCGAATTAACGATAGCTTACGCTAATTTTTTAGGAGTTTACTTGATGGAAAAAAGTGCACTTTCGATTCAACATCTTTGCCATATCGTTTTATAAATCCGGGACCTTCTGAATTGTAAGAATAGCCGGATGTGGATCCGGAAAAACAATCATTAAAGTCTACTTTAAAGCTGATGTATCTGAGTTGTCCTGACTCGCTAAATAATAGGTTTTCATAGCTCAAATCAAATCCCTGTTGTTCGCAATCCTTTTTTAGTTCTAAAAGTTTTTCAAGTGTATACGAACTGTCGAATATGACCTTAACATCTTCTTGATTCGATTGGGAGTAAAGGCTGATGAGAATTAGTAGAATTACTTTCATGATTTCTTTTACATATACCTTAATGATAAGTAATTCATAACAATTGCTCAAACTGATTTAAGAATAGATTTTACTTAGATATTTTTGCGGTCCTAAATAAAAATTATAATATGGATTTCAGCGATATCGCGTCAGTTTCAGGAAAGGGTAATTTATTTAAGATAGTACAGCCCACAAGAACAGGAGTTGTATTGGAAAGCATGGATGAGCACAAGAAGAAAATGGTAGCCACTATGCATAACAAAGTGAGTATCCTATCAGAAATTTCTATCTACACAACAGATTCAGAAGGAGCTGTACCTCTGGAAGATGTTATGCGCAAAATCCATCAAGAATTTGATGGCGATACGGATCTTGATAAGAATAGTAGTTCGGAAGAACTGAAATCTTTCTTAAAATTCGTTCTTCCCGAATATGATGAATCCCGTGTTTACGTTTCAGATATCAAAAAATTGGTGAGCTGGTATGGTCAAATAGTCAAAGAAGCGCCAGAAGTATTGGCTGAAAAGAAGGAAGAGAAAAAAGAAACCAAGAAGGCAGCTAAAAAACCTGCTGCTAAGAAGGAGGAGAAAAAAGGTGAGTGAGATAAAATTTAAGTTCCGGGTTCGGTGGGCAGACCTAGATCCCAACGGGCATATGCGTCATACTGCTTATAATGACTATTGTGCGCAGGCTCGTCTCATGTACTTTGAAGAAATAAGCATGCCTTTTCAAAAGCTGCTGGCAATGAATGTAGGGCCAATTCTATTCAGAGAGGATACACGCTTCTTCAAGGAGATCAGAATGAACGAAGAATTTGAAGTAGGTTTTACAATTTCTAAACTTAGAAGAGATGGGTCGAAATGGTCTTTCCGACACAATATCTATACAAAGGATGGAGATTTGTCGGCAAAAATAGATGTCGATGGCGCTTGGTTGGATACAGTAAAGCGAAGAACTACCATTCCTCCGAAAGAATTGAGTGAAATACTCGTTGACTCTATTAAATCAGAGGATTTTCAGTGGATACCAGATAAGGTCAAAGCCTAATCAATATCATCTGGGATTACACAATCGGACCTTCTGCGTGTATCAACTAAATGGAAAATTTTCCAAGCTCCATCCTGATTGATCAAATGGAAAGCGTCAACTCCACAATGTGAAAATTGATCATCAATATAAAAAGCATAGTCGACCCACACTTGGGCTAGATTACCGTCTATTTCAACTTTTTCATTCCAAATAGGCTCATTCCAAACTTGTTCTTTTGGTTGACCAACCGCATTTACAAATCGCTGAAAATCACCTGTAGCAAGAATAGATTTTCCTTCTTGATTTATATAGGCTGTGAATGTATTTGGATTATCAGTAAAAGATTGCTTGAGTAATGTACTGTCGTTAGTTCGCATTGCTTCGAAAACTTGATTGATCACGGCCATTACCTCGTCCTTTTGGTCCTGTGCGGAGCAATGAATTGAAACTATAAAGAGTAATAGGGTTAATATGTTTTTCATGTCTCAGATTTTAAGATTTTTACACCTTGCAAATGCTATTAAGATATGGATGAAGTTACACTAGTCCTCCAGAGTTATCAGCTTGTTAGAAAGGATTTCGGATTAGAGGACGAAATGGGATTTGAAAAAGAGAATATCTCCTTTGATCGGTTGGAAGAATATCTAACCAAACAAGTAAACTACCTGTTAGACAATGATTTAGGCCGGCTTCTTAATGCATTGTATCGAATTGATATACCTGAAAACACAACGAAAGAATTACTTCAAAACTCCAAGCAAGGTGAAATTGCTCGGAATTTAGCTCGCGCAATAATTGAACGTGAAAAGCAAAAAGTTCTTACGAGACAGAAGTATCGGCCTTAATAAATGACATTGCATGCTCTACCATATTGGGAGATCCGAGATATAGAGGCGTACGCTGATGAAATGCCGTTGGCTGTATTTCCATAATTCTTTCAGTACCATTAGTGGCAATACCACCCGATTGTTCTGCAATAAAGGCAAGCGCATTGCATTCATAAAGCAATCGTAATTTGCCATTCGGAGCCTTGTCAGTGTTGGGATATAGGTAAACGCCACCTTTCATCATGTTTCTGTGAAAGTCAGCAACTAATGACCCAATATAACGTGCAGTCATTCCCTTTTTCTTGCAGTCATCAACATACTCCCTAACCCATTCGTCAAAAGCAAAATAGTTCCCTTCGTTAATTGAATATATTTTGCCGTCTGCTGGACACGTCATGTTATCATGGGAAAGAACAAATTCTCCAAGGCTTGGCTCTAAAGTAAATCCGTGTACACCACGACCTGTAGTATATACAAGAATAGTTGATGATCCATAAAGAATGTATCCTGCTGCAACCTGCTCAGTTCCTTTTTGCAAAACATCTTCTTCTTGGACAGGGCCTCCTACTGGAGATATTCTCTTATAAATTGAAAAGATCGTTCCTATCGATACATTAACATCGATATTAGAACTTCCATCTAATGGATCTATAGCAACAACATATCGGCAATTGGGATTGAGATGGATGATTTCTTGCTCTTCCTCAGAAACGACTGCACAAGTCATTCCACCATTTTTTAATGCTCTGGTAAATCGAATATCGGCTATTACATCCAACTTCTGTTGATCTTCACCTTGAACATTTTTTTCACCAAATCCGCCAGTGATGTCCAACAATCCTGATTTGTTCACTTCCTTGTTAATGATCTTTCCTGCAAGAGCTATGTCTCTCAATAATTGAGACAATTCTCCAGTTGCAGAAGAAAACTCATCTTCTTTTTGCTTAATAAAGCGGTCTAAGGTTGTTCCTATAGGTAGGCCAAGCTTACTTTTGTTCATAGAAAGGGTTAGTTCAGGATTAATTTTTGGATTAAGCCACAAAATTAAGTCATTCACGAGTTATAACGTTTGCATAATGCAGATTTTCAAGTTTGGAGGTGC
Organism: Ekhidna sp.; assembly: GCF_963691765.1. Taxonomy (GTDB): domain Bacteria; phylum Bacteroidota; class Bacteroidia; order Cytophagales; family Cyclobacteriaceae; genus Ekhidna. Next base: position 610,269 of record NZ_OY829375.1, on the reverse strand, counting down.
GTCAGTTAAAGATGCTATCGGAGTAAAAAATTTAGTAGAAATAGTTTCATCGTATACTGATGATAAGGTAGTGGTAGTAGTATCTGCAATGGGAAAGACCACTAATAAACTTGAAGAACTTGTCAAACACGCATTAGCAGGTGAAAATTATTCTGTTTCGTTGGAAGAATTGAAGTCATATCATCATGAAATTGCCAATGAACTTTTGGGTGAATTGCCCGAACGGTATCTGAGTTTTGAGAAGTCTCTAGAAGGTACACTTGCTGATTTGGAACAGTATGATTCAATGTTGGCATACGATAAAGTTGTCCCACATGGTGAATTAATGTCTACTTCAATAATAGAAGCATACCTAAATAAGAATGCGAATAGTGAATGGTTTGATATAAGATCAGTAATTCGTACAGATCAGTACTTTACTGAGGCCAATGTTGATTGGGTAGTAACTGAAAAACAAATAGCTAAAGATCTTAAACCAATTGCTGAAAAGAGTATTGTGGTTACACAAGGCTTTATTGGTTCGGATGTTGAAGGTAATACGACAACACTGGGGCGGGAAGGATCGGATTTTACTGGAGCGATTTTAGCGTATTGCTTAAATGCTGATGGATTTACTGTGTGGAAAGATGTGCCTGGAATATTAAATGCAGACCCAAGGATATTAAATAAAACGGAGCAATACGAGAAGTTAAGCTATAGAGAGGTTACAGAAATGACCTACTATGGAGCGCAAGTTATTCACCCAAAAACATTAAAGCCTATTGCTCAAAAAAGTATTCCATTGATTGTGAGGTCATTTTTGGATCGATCTAAAGATGGGACAACAATTGCTTCGGAGAACACGACTAAGACGATTCCATGTTTTGTTTTCAAAGGGAATCAATTGTTAGTTACGGCCCAAGTAAAGGACCATAGTTTTATGAATGAGAAAAAACTAGGGTTGATATTGCAAGTGCTTGATTTATTGAATATCAAAATCAACCTGATGCAGAATTCAGCATTGACATTCTCTTTTTGCATTGACAATAAAGAATTTAAGTCAAGGCGAATTAAAGAACTATTGAATCGCGATTTTATCCTCTCATTTGATAGTCCTCTCAATCTTGCAACGATCAAGAACTATACTTCAGAATCATTCAATATGCTGCCTGAAGATAGATCAATTATCATGGAGCAAAAGACAGCCAATAATTATCAGGTATTATATCGCTAAGTGTACCTTTTTAAGGTGTTGATTATTCCTGATAGGTAAGAGGAGCCAAATAGGTTAACATGAACTAGCAGTGGATATAAATTATGAATGTCCACTCTTTCATCAAATCCACTTTCTAGCGGAAAAGCTTCATGATAACAATCATAAAATTCTGGTGAAAACCCACCGAATAGCTTTGTGAACGAAAGTTCAGTCTCTCGGTGACCATAATGTACTGACGGATCAAATATTGCTGCAAATCCTGATTTTTCAATCATGAAGTTGCCACTCCATAAATCTCCGTGCAGCAAAGATGGCTTTTCGTCTGGAACCAGGTCTTCCAATCTACCATACAGCAATTCAAATTGCGAGAGGAGATCTGTTGGAACCAATTGTTTTTTACTGGCAAGATTTAGTTGAGGTATTAGTCTTTCATTAATGAAAAACTCCGACCATCTGATGTGTTGTTTGTTTGATTGTCTGAGGCTGCCAATAAAGTTGTTATGATCAAGCCCAAAGTGGGCTGCAGACTTTTTGTGTTGAAATGCCAGGTTTACTCCAAAATCTTTCCAAAAATTGGATGCTTGAGCTCCTTTATCAATCCAATTAGTCAATAAATATGATTTGCCTTCTATAATTCCTTGTCCGATTACTTCGGGGGACTGGAGTTTAGATTCTGTATTTAAAATATCTAACCCTTTAGATTCTGTAGCGAACATATCATTTAACTCCTCTCTATTCCATTTTAGGAATAGAGAGGAGTCTTTTATTTCTATTTTATATGCATTATTGATGCAACCGCCAGAAACAGATGATATAGAAAGGGTATTTTCTGAATGAGATAAGTGTTTGGCTAGTATTTCATGAATGAATTCATTCATAGATTATGTTTTTCCCTTAGGAATGCTAAAAAATTATCAGTAGATCGATCTAAAATTTGATAAACTTCTTCGAATCCATTCATCCCTCCATACCAAGGGTCGGGTACATTTTCTCCTTTACCATTTGGATCAAAATCTCTCATAAGAATTAATTTCTCTGGTTCATTACCCATTTGACTGATCATATTCTGATAATTTGAGTGATCCATAGCAATTAGATAATCAAATTCATTCTGATGATGAATTTTGAATTGCTGACCTTTATGAGAAACAGGGATGCCATGTTTGGCTGCTATTTCGACTGTTCTTGGATCAGGATTTTCTCCAACATGATAATTTGCAGTTCCGGCTGAGTCAGTAGCTAAAACAGCTGTTAATCCTTCTTTTTCTATCTTTTTCTTGAAAATTGCTTCGGCGAGAGGAGACCTGCAGATATTGCCCAAACAGACAAATAAAACTTTTATCATAATAGGGGGTTACTTTATTTGTGTTACTAGTATATATCTAATGCATAACACAAATTTATTCATACACCTGTTTGACAAGTAAAAAAGAAAGTCCCGTTTTTGACGGGACTTTTCTTTTTTTATACGGTTTGTGTTTTTTATCTGATACTTATACCAGCTCCAACTGTGAATACATTGTATTTCTGAATAGAATAATCGGCATGTAGTGTAAGGATCAATACCTTTATTCTTGCTCCGACAGTTACTCTAGCAGAGCTCCCTCCATCAAATGAAAGGTCAATAGGATCTTGAATTGTTTCAGTATTAACTCCATCAGAATAAACGAAATCACCATTTACTTTGAATGAACTGCTAGCTATGTTATATCCAAATCCAACGTATGGAGTTAGAATGGCAATTTTTTTAGATGCTAGTAATTGAACTGTAGTCGAAGAGGCTTTGAATTCAGCTGTTCCATCAGCAGAGTACGTATATCCGTTATTATCCGTGCTGGTCGTGTTAATGTCATATTCTGCATTCAAACTAGTGTAACCTACGAAAGCAGCGATATCAATTGGAACTAATTTCAGACCCGGAATCCACTGTTTAACATCATGTAGAATACCCACACCGAACATGTCGAATTTTAAGTCATCAGCATCTATTGATGGTACATATCTGATTTTTAGGTCTGTGTTCTTAATAAGGCCTATCCCTACTTGAACTGTTGGTACAGGAAAACCTGATAACGGGAAATCATCTGTATCAATTCCTTCTGCAGCGGCAAATTCATCTGATTGATTAGAAAATACGATTGATCCAATTTGTGCATCGCCTCTAACAACCAATGTCTCACCGTTTGTTGGACCACCAACCACCGTAGGTAAATCGGCTGTAGTACCACTTGCTAACTGAAGGTTACTAAAGTCTTCATTTCTGAATGTCCAAATTTTATCATCGTCTGGAATATTCGCAAGATTAGCAGAAACAGTAATGTCAAAACCAAGAAGCTTGTGAGGCTTTGCAGTGTTATACCATCCACTTCCAAGTCCATTATTGAATGAAAGCATGATTGGATTGATATAGTTTTCGAGATATCTCTCAGCGTCTTCAGGACCCGCTCTGAATACTTCGTCAAAGTCTTGAGCTTTCGCTGAATATCCAAGAGTAAAAAAGGCTACTAGAGCTAGCGTTAAAATTTTAGTAGTAGTTTTTTTCATAATCATTTGTTTTGGTTCTGATGATTTAAAGGCAAATCGTGATTGTTATACCGCAATTAACCAAGATTTCTGGAGATTTTAAGTTCATCTCTAGGGGTATTTTATCTCATTAGTCGAAAAAATTGGTTCCTTTATAAAGATGAGTTAATTTCGTATTTAAGAATTATTCCTAAATGGAAATTATTAATCATGTTAAAGATCGGTTAAGCAACGCTGGATTGAAGGCTACGCATCCGCGAATTGTGGTTTTAAAAGAGCTTACGGAATCTCAGGATCATCCATCTGCAGAAAGTATCTATGAGATTATAAAAAGGGATAATCCATCCATTTCATTAGGAAGTGTCTATCGTATTCTGGATGTTTTAGTCGATGCAGGGCTTATTCAGCGTGTCTTGGTAAGGTCTGGATCGAAACGTTACGACGCGAATATGAATCCTCACGGACATCTTTATTGTCTTAAAACTGATCGAATTCAAGACTTTTATGATGAAGAGCTATATGAGCTAATAAATGATTTCTTTAAAAAGAAGAGAATAAAGAATTTCAAGATCAATGAAATCAAACTTCGTGTCAATGGAGAACTCATCGACCCAGAAGGAGATATAACTATTACTTAATTATTAATAAACACTTAAAAACAAACGAACAGAATGTCATTAGTAGGAAAAAAAGCACCTATCGTAAATGCACCTGCAGTAATCAACGGTGAGGAGATTGTAGAAAATTTTTCACTAGATCAGTACATCGGAAATAAAGAAGTAATATTTTTCTTTTATCCAAAGGATTTCACTTTTGTGTGTCCTACAGAAATTCATGCTTTTCAAGAGAAGTTGGATGAGTTTGAGAAAAGAGGAGTAGCTGTTGTTGGGGTATCATGTGATACGGAAGAGACACACTTAGCTTGGTTGATGACTGATAAGGATAAAGGTGGAATTTCAGGTGTGACATATCCATTGGTCGCGGATTCTTCGAAAACAATTGCTTCAAATTTTGGAGTATTGGCAGGAGATTGGTCATATGACGAAGAAGGTAATTTAGGATTCGAAGGTGCACCGGTTGCATTCAGAGGTACTTTCTACATTGATAAAGATGGAATCGTGAGACATGAAACAATCAATGATCTTCCGCTAGGAAGAAATATTGACGAAATGTTAAGAATAGTTGACGCATGGCAACACGTTCAAGCTCATGGAGAAGTTTGTCCTGCAAACTGGGAAGAAGGTAAAACTGCAATGAGCGCTACGAGAGATGGAGTTGCAGAGTATCTTTCAAACAACTAATCTTTAAATAGATATATATATTAGGCTGATCACGATGTGGTCAGCCTTTTTTATTTAATAAATATGCAATTCCTTACTTTGCGTGTAAAGAGAATAATAAGTTGAAAGCATTAGTAGTTAAGTCAACGGGATTGTGGTATGAGGTCTTGGCAGGAGAGGAGCGTTTAGTAACTCGGCTAAGAGGAAAGTTTAAGCTGGAGGATAAAAAATTGACCAATCCCATCGCGGTGGGAGACTGGGTAGAAGTTGTGCCAAATGAGCAAGTAGATGGTGAATGGGTAATCAATAAGATTTACGATAGAGAAAACTATGTAATAAGGGAAAGCCCGCGAAAAAAAGGCCATGATCATTTAATTGCAAGCAATATTGATCAAGGTGTACTGGTAGTAACATTAAAAAGACCACGAACTTCTCTGGGTTTTGTTGATAGGTTTCTCATTACATTAGAAAGCTTTCGAATACCGGGAATAATCTTAGTTAATAAAGAAGACCTTTATAACGATAAGGATATTATAAAGTATCACGAGTTGAAGGAGCTCTATACGAGCATAGGATATCAAGTGGAACTGTGTCAATTTGATTCTGGTATTTCAAAGTCAGTACAAGAGTTGTTCAAGGGTAAAAAGAGTCTCCTTTCAGGACACAGTGGTGCGGGTAAATCAACATTAATAAATCAGATAGTTCCAAGTGCTAATCAAGAGGTCAATGAAATTTCTGATTTTGCAAATAAAGGAGTGCATACTACAACTTTCGCTGAGCTTTTCTACCTCTTAGATGGAGAATCAGCAATAATTGATACACCTGGTATCAAAGAGTTGAGCTTGTCTGAAATCGAAGAAGATGAATTATCTCACTATTTTCCAGAAATGCGAAAATTTTTAGGGCAATGCAAATTTCACAATTGCTTGCATGAGAATGAACCAGGATGCGCAGTGAAGGATGCAATTGGTAAGGAGGTGTCGTTAAAAAGATATGAAAGTTATTTGTCTATTCTAAGAGTAGATGATAGCAGGAGGTAGTAATTAAATTTCTATGTCATCGTTAAGATGCTTGTTAGTTAGACGATAAGATGGTGGTGCTTTTATACTATTAACTTTCGATGTTGTTAAGTTTGGATAACTTTTTGATTACACTAATTATAAAAAATATAGAGGATGAGATTAGCTAGAAATATTATACTCCTAAGCTTATTTGGCATATCAACAGTACTTGTTTCGTGCGAGTTTTTTGAGGATGCTACAAATCCACTTACTGAGAGTGAGATAATTCAGGGATTAAAAGAAGCTCTTAGCATAGGACTAGATAATTCAGTTACCAGTGCTTCAGGTGTTGATGGATATCTTCAAAATGAGGTAATTAAAATACTGCTGCCTGATGAAGTTAAAGATCTACAAAATAAAATTGAGACTGAGAGTATTGCTGGAGTAGTTCCTCTGTCTGTAATATATGATGCCTATATAGCCGTTGAAAATGATGGAAATGATCTCTTTGAGGAACTCATCACAGCAATGAATAGGGGTGCTGAAAATGCAGCTGATAAAGCATTGCCAATTTTTGGGGATGCAATAACGACAATGAGTATAGATGATGCTAGAGGAATATTAGATGGCAATAACACTGCAGCCACTGATTACTTCTACAATGAGACCAACACAGAATTATTTGAAGCTTTCAATCCTGACGTGAAAACAGCACTTGATGGAACCGGCGCCATTGAAATCTATACGGATGTTGTAGGGTTTTTAAATTATGAATATGATCCAACAGGATTGGGGCTAACTTCTGTAAGTCCGAGCGATGTGCTTGATGTGAATTTACCTGCAAATATTGATGAATACGCTACTAATAAAGCCATAGATGGCCTTTTTCATTTGGTAGGAGAGGAAGAGCAAAAGATAAGAGCTGACCCTTTTGCTTGGGGTAGTTCCATCATTGAGAGAGTTTTTGGTGGTAACTAAGAGATGAAATCTTACTAGAGCCGGGTGACCGGCTTTATTTTTTTATATCAATACTACATTTAGGAGATTTATTGAAACTTTTTATATTTGAATACGAATACTACATTTAGGAAATTGATCTTATGAAAAAATATCAACTAGGAGAATTTGAAGAAATAGTGCTGCTTACAGTAGGAGTACTTTTTGATGAGGCATATGGTGTTGCTATCAAAGAGGAGATAGAAAGTCGATTAAAAAGAAAGGTAAGTGTAGGGGCATTACAATCTGCATTGAGGAGAATGGAAAAGAAAGGATACCTTGATAGTAGGCAGGGAGATGGAGGTGAAAAGAGGGGAGGAAAACCTAAACGGTTTTTTACAATTACTGCATATGGTAAAGAGGCACTAAAGTACTCCCAGGATGTTAGAACTCAACTTTGGAATGCCATCCCTGAGGTGGCTCTTGATCTCAAAATAAATTACTAGGACTAAATTTTTGAAAATGAAAAGCACATTAAAATCAATCGCTGCAATCACCTTGACTGTACTATCCGTCAATTTTGCTACTGCTCAAAAAAATGATGAGGTAAGCTTTAATAATATTGACTTGAAGGAAGTGAGAAAGACTTTTGTCAATGAGCTATTGAATGACGGACTAATTGAAAGAAAGAAGGATGATATTCATCTTGAACTTAGGTCAAATACGACAGTACTCAATGATATTACATTAACAGAAAGTTACCATCAAAAATATGGAGACCTCGCCATGCAATTCAAAATAGACAGAGGGTCATATAGGGTTATTTACATTACCAAACAATGTACTGCTGTGGGGGATCTATTAGATAACTCCTTTAGTGGAAAAATGCATGGCAAAATGAGCTTAGATGAGCTAACAGTATCAATTCGATAGCATGATTAAAAGGTTAGCCGATAGGCTTTTTAAGTGGTTTTGTCATCCAGACTTTTACCCCGATATCAAAGGGGATTTAGAAGAGCTATATAACGATCACCTCGAAGCAGGTAGTCGATTCACACAGTTCAGATATTTTCTGGATGTCATGTTACTTTTTCGCTTATCGCTTCTGAGACCAATACTCAAAAACTCACTAATAAAGGACACAGGAATGTTTAGAAATTATTTTAAAGTAAGCATACGAAATCTTGCAAGACACAAGATGTTCACTGCAATAAATATCATAGGATTGGCAATTGGACTAGCCAGCTTTCTATTGATGTACGAATACATAAAGTTTGAAAGAAGTTATGATTCTTTCCATACGGACTCAGATAAGATTTACAGGGTCTCATATGTGCGAGTTCAAAATGGAGTAGATGCGGATAAAGATGCAATGGCATCAAGGGTATCAGCAAAGATGTTGAACGATGGCCTCCCAGAGATCGCTTTGCATACAGCGTCTAAGAAATTTGATTTCATGCTGATAAAGAACGGAGAGTCATCATTTCGAGAAACTAAGGTTATTTCTGCAGATCCCAATTTCTTGAAAATCTTTGATTACCCAATTATCGAGGGTGATTTAGAGACCATGCTTTCTGAGCCATTATCGATTGTATTGACAGAAAGCAGAGCCAAGGTGTATTTTGGGGATAGCGATCCGATCGGTAAAACCTTAGAAGTTGTTTCACCTTATACGGCGTCACTTAAAGTGACTGGTGTCCTAAGAGATATTCCAGATAATACTCACTATTCATTTGATATGCTAGTTTCGGATAAGACGCTGGCGGAAGGACAAGATTATGATTCTTGGAACTGGAACAATTATTATGTCTACCTAAAGTCGGATAGATATATTGATTTAGCAGATTTAGAAGTCAAGGCGAATGATATTGTTAACGAACATATCAACGATTTAGATGGAGATGAGGATTGGAGAAAAGATGGCACGCGGCTAGATATCAATCCAGTACAAGATATTTATCTAAAGTCTGATTTCTCATATGAACCACAAATCTATGGAAGTGAGAAGGCTGTAAACTTTTTGATCATTATATCAATCTTCATTCTTGTAATTGCATGGGTTAACTACATAAATCTGTCTACTGCAAGAGCAGTAGAACGAGCGAAAGAAGTAGGCTTAAGAAAAGTGATTGGAGCTTTCAGAAAGCAACTAATCATACAATTCTTATGTGAAGCTTTCTTAGTGAATTTAATTGGAGGTGTAATCGCACTTATGCTGGCAGAGTTATCTCTACCATTTTTCAATCAGTTGGTGGGTAAAGAGGTAACGGTTCGTGTCATAGATCAATTGCCATTTTTAGCATCAATTGGCTTATTCGTTTTGATTGGAACTTTTGCTTCTGGATTTTATCCTGCACTGGTTCTATCTGATTTTAAACCGATAAGTGTGCTGAAGGGAAAGTTTCAAAATTCAAAAAAAGGAGTTACGCTGCGGAAAGGGCTAGTTATTGTTCAGTTTGCTGCATCTCTAACTCTAATTGCATCTACCTTCATCATATATGAACAAGTAAATTACATGCAGGGAAAGGATATCGGAATTTCCATAGATCAGGTAGTTAATGTCACAGTGCCCGAGTCTGATGCAGAGTCTCAAGAGGAATATGATGCAGATCAAAACAAACTCATTGCTTTCAAGAAAGCACTCGCAAATCACTCTGCCATTGAATCAGTAGGGGGAGCTTCAAATTTGCCAGGTGGAGAATTAGCTGATATTAATTCTACTACGACAGTAGTCAGATTCACGGATGATATAGAGCCGACAGAAGGTACAACTTATATCCAGTACAACGATGAAGGATTTTTGGATGCAGTAGACATGGAGTTAATCGCGGGAAGAAACTTTAGCGAGAGTAGAAAATCAGACTCTGTAGCTATTATGGCTAATGAGGCATTTATGAGAAAGATGAATGTGGCAGATTATGAATCTGCGATAGGTAAGAAATTGTACTTTGGAACTAAAGAGACCAATCGACGATATACCCTGGTAGGAATTGTAAAAGACTTTAATCGTACCACACTGAAAGAACAGGTTGAGCCAAGTCTTTATTTTCCATGGTTTGAAGCAGACGATCTAGTGATTGAACTGAGTGCAAATAACTATCAGGATGGCCTTGACCATGTAAGAAGTACATGGGAGTCATTTTATGCTGATGCACCTTTCAACTATGCATTTATAGATGAGCGTTTTGCTGCTCTTTATGATCAAGATAGAAGTTTCGGAGACACTTTTATGACTTTCGCCATTCTAGCTGTGTTCATTGCGATTCTGGGACTCTATGGATTAGCATCATTTATGTCTATCCAAAAATCTAAAGAAATTGGTGTTCGAAAAGTACTAGGCGCAACAGAGAATCAAATAATAATCTTATTCTTTAAAGACTTCATAACTCTTGTTGGCATAGCATCCTTAGCAGGATTCCCGCTGATTTATTTTCTAATGAATGGATGGCTAGATAATTACGCATATAGAATTGATTTTCCATGGATGCTTTTAGTGCTCTCTTTGATAGTGGTACTTGTATTTTCATTATTCACTGTGGGCTATCAGACAGCTAAAGTCGCCAAGCTTGACCCTGCTAAAACATTAAAATATGAATAGCCTATTTCTTAAGGCATTCACGATTTGCCTAGGTTTTCTTGTTGTAAATATTGCGTCATCTCAGCCTAATAAACCGGTTGAAACGTTTGAGGCTTGCTGGAATTTATTCAATGATAGTTATGCTTCTTTTGAGGAAAAGAATATTGACTGGGATAAAACCTATGATGAATTTAGGCCACAAGTAACTAGTACAACCACTGATAAAGAGCTTTTCATTGTTCTAACTAATATGCTTAAGCCACTAGGTGATGCGCATGTGAACCTAATTGCTTCCAATATCGATACCGCTTTTAGCGCTGATAGGCATTCTAGCGTCTTGGATATACTGCGCAGCTGGAAGGGAGAAAGCGACCATATATTGAAGCTATGAATAGTAGCACGCTTTACAAACATGGGTTTGATCAGATTAAAAAGATAGGGCCAAGCTTTAGAGAAGATACTTTATTTAGTTATTCGCGGAATGATAAGACGGGCTATCTAAGGTTCTTTAGATCATTTAGTAAACTATCTAATATGGCTAACTCAACTGTGGATGAACAGCTTGACGAAATATTCAATTACTTTGAAGGTATTGAATCTATCATTATTGATGTAAGATTCAACATGGGTGGTGATGATGCTTTTTCTCAAAAAGTAGCAGGTAGGTTCGTAAGTGAAAAGATGGTTGGCTTTAAAAAGCAAACGAGGAAGAAAAAAGTATTTGGAACCATCAAAGAAAAATATATCACTCCGAAGGGTGAATCTCCCTTTTTAAAGCCGGTGGTATTACTCACAAATGATCAAACTTTCAGTGCAGCAGATGTCCTTGCACTAATGATGGGATCTTTACCGAATGCAACACTAATTGGTGAACCGTCTAATGGATCATATTCTGATTTGTTTGGAAGAAGGCTTCCTAATCGTTGGAAAGTAACATTAAGTAATCAGCGTTACTATTCTACAGATATGAAAAATTATGAAGGAGTAGGTACTCCAGTAGATATTGAAGTGAAAAATTCACTTGAGGATTTCAATAGTAAAAATGATAGTGTCCTGCTGGCAGCACTGCGATTTTTAAGTGAACAACCTAGCGACTAAATCAATTTTAGAAATCGAGGGATCAAATGAATATTACCTTGTTTTAAGCATTGTTTGATTTCGTAAAAACATCTTTTTCTGAGAGCTAAATCTTCCTTTTTGGTACGATTTAGCTCTTTTATTTTCTGACATACGCGTAGGGTGCATATTTGATGCTTAGACAAATACTTAAACTGCTGTTCAGATAATGATCCACTTACTTTTCTTTTAGTTACTAATACTTCATTAGTAAATGCATAGTGCCAGTTTCTCGATGAGCGAATCCAAAAATCAAAATCTTCATAGCTAAGCGATTCGTCATAGCCATTCAACTCTTCAAGTACTTCTCTCTTTATCATCATTCCCGGGGGTGATATAAAATAGCTTTGGATCAAATCGATGTAAATATCACCCTCAGGCACATGCTCAATCAGCTGAAGGTCTGAATCTCTAAGATAATGAGTGCCTAATTCAACACCATTTTCATCAATATTCATTACATCACTGAAAGTGACTCCAGCATCTGAATTGAGGAAGGTGTTGATTCCCTTCAATACGCGTTCTGGATCTAGGTAATCATCAGTAGCAAGATCAATAATGAATTTTCCATGAGAAGCAGAGAACCCCTTATTGAAGGCTGCGCAATTACCTAAAGGAGAAGGATTATCAATGAAATGAATGGGTTTATCCTTGACCAGTGCCTTAATCATTTCTTTGCTTCCATCCGTACTTCCATCATCAACAATTATAATCTCTATTTCGGGATAGGTTTGATTCAAAACAGATTGAATCGATTCCCTTAGAAAAGAGAGATGATTGTGACAAATACAGATGACCGAAACCAATGGTAATTGATTCATTCTGGTAATTTCACATCTCAGAACATTTTTACCAATTAAATTCGGGGGAATGAATCTTTTTATCGTTCCATCGTGGTATCCTTCGGGATCAAATCCTTCATATGGCATTTTTGTGAAGGAACAAATTGCCATGATGGCAAAGGAGCGACCGTCTTGGAAAATCGGCGTAAGTACGTGGGGGCAAGGAGATGAGTCTAAGTTGATTTGGGTAAAAGATCATTTACATAACATTAAAAAAATAGCCGACCATGGCAGCGACGTAGCTAAAGTTGTAAATGCAAATGGTTTTAAGGAATATTATCAACCTGCACTCAGTTGGACAAAGAAATTTAAAAGGGGAAACATTCAAGAGATAATTAGAAGTAATGAGCTTAACTACCAGGCTTTTGCTCTTGAAAATGGGAAGCCAGATCTGATCATGGTACAAGCTTGCTATCCTGGAGTTTTAATAGCTGACTATTTATCCGAGAAGTATAATATCCCAACACATCTTCACATTCGTCTAGGCGGTAAGATGTTTGAAAACATGCTTTCTGAACTAGGCCAAATGAGAACTAAAGTGCTCTCCGCAATTTCAAGGTCTAACCTCATTACAGTTACAAGTAAATTTCATCAAGTTGAGATCAATAAATGGGTTGCCCAATCATCAACATTGTACAATCCAGTAGATCGAGATTTTTTTAGGATTGATAAAACCTCGAAGGGTGATTATGCGGTTGCCATCGGAAGGTTGGAGGATGAAAAAGGGTTTGAGAGATTAATTGATGCTTTGGTTTTAGTGCCAGACCTTAATCTTAAGATTGTTGGTAAGGGTTCGCTTGAAAAGAAGTTGATAAATAAAGTGGAAGCATTGAATCTATCTAGCAGAGTAAATTTTTATGGGGAATCCAATAGAACTGATGTAAGAAGGTTTATTCAAAATTCTAAATTCCTGATTCTACCAAGTAGTTATGAAACCTTCGGCAATGTGATTTTAGAAGCGATGGCGTGTGGTAAACCTGTTGTGGCAACAAAATGTGGAGGACCTCAAGAGATTATAAATACGGCTATTGGCTATTTAGCAGAGATGGACACAGAAGATCTTGCACAAAAGATTCAACAGATGATCGATTCATTAAATCAATTTGATCCTGATCAAATCAGGAAAGAATCAGAACGATTTTCATCTGAGGTTTGGATTAACTCACTTGAAAAATTAATTACAACTCTTTGACAAATGTTGTCTTAAGAGTTTCAGTAGCTCCCATTCTATTTTTAAACATTCTTAGTGTCTCTTGAGGAGAGCCTTGATATGAGGACACTCCTAAATCAAATTTCTTGAATCCTTCTTTTAAATAATGATCTACCATGCCAGAAATCAACAAAACCATGGGGCTCTTATCTCTAAACATTGGACTAGTTGCTGGCAAGTAATAGTAGGCTACATCTCTGTTAACTTTAACGCAAATGCACAGTGCAGAAATCCGGTCTCCTCTGAAGACTCCGAAGCAGTCGTATGAATCTGGTAATTTTTCTGTTAAAGTTTTGAGTTTATCCCAAGCAATGTTGATTTGAAGTCCTTGTGCTTGCCTGCATATCGATAAAAATTGATGCGCCACTTCAAATTCATCTTTCCCCATCAATCGAAACTCAAATCCTTCATTTCGAAGCGTTTCCAACTTTCTTTTTTGCATATTGTGAATGGTACTTTCCCACTCAGGCTTTAATTCAATATGCTGGTTAATGTCTTGATAAACCTCACTAAAAGATGCGTTTTTAATCCAATCTTCCTGGACCATGGATGAATAAATATTTGAGGGATGATGAATGATCATGCTACCAACCTTTTTTTTATTCAGTTCCTTAGAAATAGACTCGATAAAGGCTTCAAAATTATTTTCATCTCCGTTTCGATGAATAAAAGACCCAAAGGGACTCATTGGTATACTAATTGCATTTTCTTGAGTTATATCAAAGGGGATAAAGAAGTCCTCATTTGAATATGCGACAAACTGAGAGTAAGCTTGGGTCTGAAAATATTCTTTTTGAAAGTATGCTAAAGGCAGGTTGCCTTCAATATTTTCTGTAGAGAAATGTTTAACTGTAGCCATGGAATGCAAAATTAAAACTCATCTCATTTTCCAATGCTCAGATCGGACGTTATCTTGCATCTTAGATTTTTGCAATAAAATCTTAAAAATTTCACTTTGAAGAGAATATTCACCACTGCGTTCATTTTTGCTGTATTAAACCTGCCTGCTCAGGTTTTTGAGGCTGGATATATTCAAGACTTGGTTAAGAAGGGAACCGATCATATATATAATGCTACGCCAGACTCTGCTGAGTTTTATATAGCAAAAGCCGAGACACACCTTCCGCAGCACCCAGTGATACCTCTGATGAGAGCAATGACTATTCTTTGGGCCAATATTCCAACAATTTCTGAAGACCTCTTTGTAAAGATGGAAGTACAATTAGATTCTGCAATACTCCTAGCTAAGGAGGCAGATTCTAGTTTAGAAGACCCAGAGATGATCTTTTTTGCAATGGCTGCATATGGATTGTTGGCTGAATATTATGCTGATCAAAATCATACAATGAAGGCTGTGGGAGAGGCCAATAGGGCTTATGGGTTAATGAAAAAAGGATTTGAAATTGTAGACGAGCATCCTGAGTTCTTACTCACTACTGGCTTATATAACTATTTCAGAGAAAAATATCCGGAACGACATCCCATTTATAAACCGCTCCTATGGTTCTTTCGAGGAGGTGATATGGAGTTAGGATTGAGTCAATTAGAAAAAGCTCGTACTGCTTCATTTCTAACAAGGGTAGAAGCGCATGTTTATTTGAGTTACATCTATCTTAGGTATGAATTTAATCCTAAGATAGCACAGCAGTACCTTTCAGAATTATGTGAGTTGTATCCAAATAACTTTTATGCTAAAGCAAAGTATTTAGAATCTTTGGCAAACCCTGAGGATTTTGAAGACGTACCGATTGACATTATTTATTCACTGATAAAGCATGAAAGTCCTTACTATAAACTAGCTGGCTATGTTTTTTTAGGGTACTTCGAAGAGGTTATTGTTAAAAATCAAGATAAGGCGGAATATGCCTATCGACTAGGCCTTGAGTATGGAGATGAAATTCCTGATCACGGCGAGTACTTCAAGAGCTTTGGATATTTAGGTTTAGGGCGTGTCCTAGCAAATAAGGAAGAAAAAGAGGAGGCTAAAGACTTACTTATTCTTTCTTTGAAGTTTGCAGAAACTGAACAAGTAGAATCTGAGGCTAAAGAGCTATTATCTAAGCTTTGAGTACCTATTACACTATCGATTCGCCTGTGGAGGGGCTTTACAAGGAAAAAGGAAGTAAATTTCTTGCTTTTGCTTATCCTGTGATTTCAGAACAGGAAGTAAAGGATTTGCAAGATGAATTAAGGAAAAAATACTATGATGCACGGCATCACTGCTTTGCCTGGGTTATTGGTTTGGATGATCAGTCATGGCGAGCCAACGATGATGGTGAACCAGCTCATTCTGCTGGTGATCCGATCCTAGGTCAGATTAAGTCAAATGATTTGACCAATGTTCTTGTAGTTGTTATTCGATATTTCGGAGGAACTAAGCTGGGTGTTGGCGGATTAATTAATGCATATAAAACAGCAACAGAAGCAGCTTTAAATAAAAGTACTAAGAAAGCTATCTATGAAACTAAACGCCTATTAATTCGATTTACTTACGATGACATGAGTGTTGTAGAACGACTTATGACAGACTTTGAGATCGAAGTAATAAGACGTGACTATCAGTTGGAATGTATACTTGAAGCTTCGATTAAGAAGGATATAATTTCTAGTTTCAAAGAGAAAATTGCAGATTTATATACGATAAAATTTGAATTTGAAGAATAATGCAGGCCTCAGAATTAAAGAAATTGTACGAAAGAGATATGGACCGACTATCAGCAGAGCTTGAAGCGTATTCCAATGAGGAATTACTCTGGGTTAAGGTTGATGGAATCAATAATTCTGCTGGAAATTTATTTATGCACT
This sequence comes from Ekhidna sp., assembly GCF_963691765.1. GTDB lineage: Bacteria > Bacteroidota > Bacteroidia > Cytophagales > Cyclobacteriaceae > Ekhidna. The sequence continues at coordinate 593,784 of NZ_OY829375.1, read as the reverse complement.
TGTGCGGTAATCTTCAACATTTTGTTGGGGCAATTCTTTTGAATTCAGGTTATGAACGCAAGCGTGACTTTGAGTTTGATGGTACCATATCGTTGGATGAAATAAAGTCAGGCGTAGATAAAACTAAGCAAGTGGTAGTTGAGTACTTATCCAATGCTGACGAGCAATCATTTCAGTCGAGTTATCCTCTTTCACCATTTGGTTATCCGATGTCTGTCGGATACTTTCTTATCCACCTTCATGGACACCTTAATTATCATCTCGGTCAGATAAATTATCATAGAAGAATACTATCCGAAACTTCCTGAAACGCATCATTTTGGCGCTCTTCTAAGAATATTTCAATCCAAAATTCCTTAATCGTGAGGAAAGTGACGTTTATCTAATATTTCCCAGAGATGAACGAATGAGGGACTTTTGTTATAAAAATCTTAGCTAACCTTGAGTCATAAAGAAATTCAAAGACAATCCATAGCTGGTTGAATTAGAACGGAGTTGCTTTGGTGAGGGCGCTCCGTTTGCTTTTTATCCCCAATGTGTTTTTAAATAAAAAAGGTCATGAATTTCATGACCTATAAAGTTTCTCACAAGCTTAATTAAATCAAGCCTTTCTCATTTTCCTTGAAACCTTAATTCCAAGAATGGCTATTGCTAACGAAGCTACAATTAGGGTAATTTTCTTTTTCATATTTCTACGTCATAATTCAACTTAAAAACCCCTAAAAAATAACTGGATTATGGAACAATAACTGTTGCAACACTGCTAGAAACTGCCCCAAAATATCCAAGCACTTGTTCAGATTCATCATCTACATAAAACAGGTTGCCTTCTACAATTGCTGGAGTAGTTCCAGATGAAGTGCCAAGCGTAGTAATTTGGGATTTAAGGAGGGATAGATAGCTATGAGAGCTAAAGGATATAGTTTGAAGTTCGACCGTCATTTCATCATTGGAATCATATCCGAAAATTTGAAAATTGTTTGGAATCAAATTACCATCAAATAGCCGATCACTTTGGACGGTAATAGGTTCAGGGGAATTAAAAATTTCCTGGTTCTTATAAAATACCCAGCGATAATAATTCTCCTCTCCAATAGGATCTCTAGTTGTGATTTTAGGATAAAACACAGTGATCTGCTGATCAGAATCATTGGGATCATTTTCTTCAAAAGAATCAATTTGCAAATTCCCTACTGAAGTAGGTATTGGCATTATATCCCATAATGATTGGATTTCTTGATCGTCTACAATAATGCGTAACCTGTATTCAATTCCGGGTGTCCCGCGATACTCTGTATCAGCATGATAGTAGCCATCATTGGCGTAGCTGTAGGTGAAAACTTCACCTATCCTAGACTGAATGATTACTTCAGCATCATCTATAGGAAGTACTTCATTATTATCAGCAAAGCCATTCGAACGCGTCAACCGGATCCGTTGGTTTCCTAATGAGTCGGTTAGCCAACCTTGTATTACAACCAAGTTTTGCGGAGAAGGCAGGTCTACTACAACAACTTTTTCGCAAGCCATCAATACAATGAACGATATGATTAATAGCTTCTTCATTTAAAATTTGAAGTTGTAAGTGATTGCAGGAATAATCGTTCCGAAAATCGAATATTTTACAACTTGTGCCGTACCCGGATCAATCGGAGATTCTCTAAAAAAATATGAATATGCATTTTGCCGCGCATAAACGTTGTAGATAGTGAAAATCCAATAATCCTTGTTTTTCCTTGTTTTTCCTTTCTTTTTCACTTCTCTACCATCCCATTTGACGGATAGGTCCAATCGATGATAATTTGGAAGTCTTGCATTATTTCTAAACTCAAAATGTGGTACCAGATTGTTTTCAAAAACGTATTTGTCGGTAGGAAGGGTGACTGGTATTCCAGTATTAAAAACGAAGTTTGTAGAAGCGCTCCATCTTCGAGAAATCTGCATGTTCCAAGAAGTAGCAAAATCATGCGTCTTATCATGATTTTCAAGTACAAATCGTTCGCTATTATTTTCAGGAATCCTGCTTTCGGCTCTTGAGAGTGTATAACTAATCCATCCTTTGAGACGACCCGTTTTTTTCCTCGCAAATAATTCCAAACCATAGGCCCTGGCTTGACTAAGGATCAATTCTGTTTCTATATTCTCATTGAAGACCAAATCAGCGCCATTTCGGTATTGAATGTTGTTGCTGATGTCTTTAAAGTATATTTCCGATGATAGTTCCCAAGTATTGTCTTTAAGATTTTTGTACAATCCCAACGTATATTGATTGGTCGTTGTTGGGGGGATATACCTGTCACTGAGTTTCCAAATGTCGGTTGGTTCAGGAGAAATTGTATTAGATATTAAATGCAGGTATTGGGCAGTTCTTGAAAAAGCTGCCTTTACAGCAGTCTTGTTGTTCACTCTCCAATTAATAGCAATCCTTGGCTCTAGGATGTACTTCTTGTCTATAACTTCAAGATTGTCGAATCTTAGTGTATCAATGATTGTAGAGTCTGCAAAAGGGAGACCTTCTTGATAGTCAAACACAGTTCCTGATCCTAACGTATGAAGACTGCTTAATCGGAGTCCATAATTTAAGGTGAGATTGTCTTTGCGAGTCTCCTGACTAAAATATGCGGCGGATTCAAGTCCTTGTTCGTTTTCTAATTGTACGCTGTTGGTGCTGCTTGCATTTTGGTCTAGTGGTTCTCTTGATCCGGGAAGAAGTCTGTGATAAACCGCGCTCCACCCAAAGGTAAGTTCATTGTTAGGATTGAGTACATACGTAAAACTCGTCTTCAAACTGTAATCAGCAATCTTAGATCTGCCTATAAATGCACCTGGCTCTTCAGTACTCTCGATTTTGTAATTGTATTCTGAGACAAATGCAGAAATATTTGAAAATAGTCGAGGTGTAAATAGGTAATTCCATCTAAAGTTTAGCATTCTATTACCCCAATTTCTTGTAGAATTCAATCCGGCAATGTTTCTGTCGTTCCCTATGTATCCTGATAAATAATACCTACTTGCCTGACTGTATTTGAAGTTTAGTTTGAGATTCAAGTCCTGAAATCTTATCCTGTTTCTTTGAACCGATGTGCTTGCAAAATCATCAATAGAGAGGTTTAATAAGCTTTGTCTTGCTGAGATTAGATATGAACTTTTTCCTTCATGTATAGGCCCTTCTAGCAGTGCTCGCGCAGATAAAATTCCGATACCTCCCGATACACTGGTTTTATTGGCATTACCTTCCTTTTGTCTCACCTCAATGACTGATGATGTTCGACCTCCATAAGAAGGAGGGATGTAGCCTTTCATAATTCGTACATTGTTGACAGCTTCAGGATTGAATACTGAAATAAGGCCATAAAAATGATTTGGATTATAGATGGTTGCTTCGTCTAGCAATGTAAGGTTTTGGTCAACACCTCCACCACGTACGTGAATACCGCTGGCATCTTCTCCTATAGCCCTTATACCTGGTTTTAATAGTGCATTCTGAATTACATCGACCTCTCCGAGAAAGTATGGAATTTGACCATCTGCTTCAGAGATGGTTATCCGATTAATGGATGGGATTGTTTCTGATAGATTTACATCATCTGACAAGGACAGAACTTCAACCTCTTTTAACTCTGTAATTTTTGGTGCAATCGATACATCCAAATAGGTAGTGCGGTATAAAGAAATTTCTGTTGTAGTACCACGGTAGCCAATATGAGAGTATTCTAAATTATATGTTCCTTCTCTTAATGTGATTGAATAGTAACCATATCCATTTGTTGTTGTGCCAAGATTGGTTCCTGCGACTTGAACAGTGGCTCCAATTATATGTTCTCCTGACTCAACGTTTTTTAAAACGCCATGGACGGTATAGTTCTGAGGAATGTGTGGTGAAAGTATTATTTGACTACCCGAAAAAGTAATATCTGCAATCAGGTTCTCTTTAAGATAGTCGAGAAATTTTCGTGGGGTAGTACCCCTGTCTATGTCTAACGCCTGATTTGTGAGTTTATCAGCACTATATGCGATATTAAGCCCTTGTGTTCTGAGTGAATCTAATGCATCGAATAAGGTAATCTCTCCCCAAAAACTTAATTTTTGATCAAGTGGGTCTTGTTGAGCCTGTAAAGAGCTCAATCCCATGCAGCAAATGAGAAAGATGCATGCTAATAATCGTGTGGTAGAAAAACGGGTGACAAACACACCCGCAAAAATAATGAAAGGTGTATGCTGGAATTAACAGCCTTTGCCTGAAATTTTTACAGTATCGTTCTTTCTTGAGGTTTTAACATCTAAAGCAGTGCTAATGGTCTTTAAAACAGTGCTTAGTGATTGTTTTTCGAAAGTAACTGTAAGTCTACAGTTTTGAAGTTTATCATTCGATAACTCAAAATCTACGTTGTAGTATTCACCAAGCTGGTCTAGCGCCGTACTTAGCGGAGTGTTATTGAAATTGAAAATGCCATTTCTCCAACTCATGATGTTTTCTGATGGCCTTTCGCTAAACGTAACTGCTGCAGTTTCTCTATTGAAAATAGCTTCATTCCCTGCAGGAACTTTTGTTTGTTGTCCTTCTTTTTCAAAAGCGACCAATCCTCTGTCTACATAAAGCTTAACTTCATTTTCTGTAGTTATAAGATTGAATGCTGTTCCAAGAACTTTCACATCTACACCATTAACATCAATAATGAATGGCTTCTGGCTTTTCTTAATATCGAAGTATGCCTCTCCTTTGAATGCTACATTCCTAGCATCACCAAATTTTTCTGGATAAGTAAAAGATGAATTTTCATTCAATACTCCAATCGATCCATCAGGAAATTCAACACGTACTTTTTGATCAGCTGAAGCGACATAAATTTCAGATGGAGCTGGATTGTATAGGTATACTGTGATTGATAGTATAGCAAGTATTGCTACAGATGCAGCAATTTTCATCCATGCAAATCCTTTATTAGGATTTTGGATCTTTTGATTTAACCTCTCCCAAGCTGCATTTTCGTCTACTTCTGGTGCATCCAAATTTGTATGCTGAAATAGAAACTCAACAAAGCCGTCTTCGCTATCTGAAGGCTGCTCTTGGTTGTTAAGGTGGTTATATACTTCCAGGTCTTTCGCCATACTTATTTAACAGTCAATGTTATTGGGCACTACCCCTAATTTTTTTCACTTTTTTTTAATTCATGTTTTCCTTGTAGTGCTTGTATACGTTTTCAAGCGATTCTCTTAGTTTTTTTAATGCTATTCCCATCTGATTTTCGACTGTTTTTTTCGAAATATCCAACTCTTCCGCTATTTCTTCATACGTCATTCCTGCATTCCTGCTGAGAATAAAAATTTGTCTACACTTCTTGGGTAGAGCGTCCACTGCAGATTTTATATACTTCTTCAGCTTTTCATTCTCTCCTTCATCCTTTTTAGGCATGCTTACACTAAGCATCACCTCACTTACATCCGCCATAGATTGCTGCTTGGGCAACTCCAACTTGATATAATTAAGACACTTGTTCTTTACTGCTGAATACAGATAAGTTTTAAGAGTGGTTTGAATTTCAATGTTGCTCCTTTTTTCCCATATATAGAGAAATACCTCTTGTGCCATTTCTTCAGCAATGGTTGAATCTCTCACATACGTGAATGCGAATCGATGCAATTCTTTGAAATAGCGCTTAAAAATGACCTCATAAGAAGAGAAGTCATTACTTTTCACTTGCTGGAAAAGCAAAAGGTCATTGTCTGAGCTCATTTAATTTATTGAAACGAATTAGTTATTTCTGCGAACAAGCTTAATGATGGATTAGATAACCCAAAAAAGAAGTTCTCCGCGAAGATAGAAACAATCATGTTTTCTTCAGGCATTACGCACAAAAGCTGCCCTAAACCACCTCTAACAAAATAAATTTCATCATGAGGGGTTCCAAATGCGAAAGAAAAATTGTCTCCGAAGCGTTGCCAAATATATCCCTGAGAGAATGACTCTGAAATTTCATTTTGAACAGAAGATGCCTCAATTACAAAGTTTGGATCAAGTATCCTACGACCGTTCCATGTGCCTTCGTTAAGATAGAGGTAACCGAGCTTAGTCCAATCAAGTAGCGTAAGTGTGATTCCATCCCCTCCATTATAGTTGCCTTGGGGATCTGATTCGATTTCCATTGAGGAAATTGTTAGCGCGTCTAGAATATTTTCCTTTAAAAACGTTTCAAAATCTTGATTCGAAACATTTTCGACAATTTTTGCAAGAATCATCCCTGTTCCAGAATTGAATCGATATTGCAACCCAGCAGGTGCTGTTTGAGGTTTTTCTAAAACATATCTAACCCAGTCATTTGCTAATTTCATTTGATTAAGATCATTTTCTAGGCTAAATGGTCGGATGCCTTCATCCCAGGATAGACCTGCTCTATGGCTTAATAAGTGGGCAATTGTTATCTCCGATTTTTCTGGATTATCTTCAAATATTTCTGAATATGAAGGTAGGTATTGTTCTATAGGATCATTGATTGACAGTAACCTTTTATCTTCCGCTACACCAATTGCAGAAAGAGCAGAAATTAACCCTGCGGTTCCGATGTCTACAACAATTTCTCTTTTTCTTAAAGTTGGATCTCTGGTCACTACCCCTACTGAATCTACTACTCGTTGATAGTAATTTTCAAAGACCAGTTTATCATTTTTGATAATGACTAATCCATTGATTTCAAGAAATTGATTGAGTTGTATTAAGTCATTGACTCCCAAAAGAGTTTCTCTTGAAAGTCCTTCCGTATCCGGTAGTGCATATTCCCATACTTCTTGATCGGGACTTACTTCATTCGTAATGTGGCACGCACAAGTGATGAAGAGAAGAAGAATGGGTAGTCTGATTCGCATCAAGTAAACAACGTATAGTTTCCGTGCTGATCTGAGGGAGGAGCAGGGTTCATGAATGAAACATCATTCCCATCGATATCCCTAATTTTAGGTGCTACAGTGTGCGAAATAAATTCTTCCTTGTTTTCCTTATTCAATAGTTCATTTAATTCTTCCTCGCTGTCGGATTCAAGCCACCTTCTTGTTGATGATGCATCGAGCGTGGCAGGCATATCATCCTGAAAATCAACTATTTGATTATTTGCAGGGCGAGTTATCATAATAAATGAATGCTTTCCATCCTCACCTTCTTCCCATAGTCCAGCCACTGAAAAAACCTTCTTATCTGGGTAAAAGAAATAATGTGGTACTTGCTGCTTTTTTGCGACTTTTTTCCATAGATAGAATCCATCCATTGGGATGACACACCTATGAGTTGCCAATTTCTTTCGGTAACTAGCCTTATTCATCACAGAATCCATAGGGAGGTTGAAGAACTTTGGACTCATGGCTTTGTTATTAGACCACATGGCCATGAGGCCCCAATTGAAGAAAGAAATTTTATCCGAATCGACGCTCGTAATTAAAGGCAAGAGTTTCGTTGGTGCCGCATTGAATTGAGGTTCATAAGCTTCTGGAACTTCTGCTCCTAAAACAAGAGCCAACTCATCGGGTTTTAGTGTTATGGTATATCTATCCAACATTTTTGGCAATTTAACACGAGTTCACGGTTACTCAATTTTCATTTTGTGCGAAAACCAATTTTTTATTTGTTGGATGGGTTAATTTTGACTTAAGAATTAATGATGATCAAATGGCTGAAGTAATAAGAATGCCCAAAATGAGCGACACCATGGAAGAAGGTGTGATCGCTTCATGGTTGAAAAAAGAGGGAGAAGAAGTGAGTTCTGGTGATGTGTTGGCTGAAGTGGAAACCGACAAAGCAACTATGGAACTGGAGTCGTATCAAGATGGGGTGCTTTTGCATATAGGAGTAAATGAAAAAGAATCGGTTCCAGTAGATGGTGTGCTTGCCGTGATAGGAGAAAAGGGAGAAGATTTTAAGCATTTGTTAGAGGAAACGAGTAATGGGCAGTCTACCGTAGAGGCAACGTCTGAAGCTGAAAAACCTCAGGCTTCGTCTAGTGAGGCAATAGATACAAGTAACATCAACGCTTCAATTATACGGATGCCAAAGATGAGCGACACCATGGAAGAGGGCGTGATAGCGTCTTGGCTTAAGAAGAAAGGAGATACGGTAGAATCTGGTGATATACTAGCTGAAGTAGAGACTGATAAGGCTACCATGGAATTGGAAGCATATGAAGATGGTACTCTTCTTTATACTGCGGTTTCGGAAGGAAATGGGGTTCCTGTTGATGGTATAATTGCAATCATAGGTGAAGCAGGTGCTGATTATGAGTCACTTCTGAAAGCTGAAGAACAAGGAAGTTCGTCAGCACCAGTTGAGGAAGTGAAAGAAGAAGCACCAGTTAGTACAGCGTCAGCAGCTCCTGCTGCTACCCCTGTTGCTGCTGCTCCTGTTGCTAGTACAACTGCTTCAAGTAATGGTAGAATCAAGGCTTCGCCACTGGCTAAGAAAATAGCTTCAGAAAAAGGCATAGATCTGGCACAGGTAAATGGATCTGGTACTGATGGAAGGATCGTTAAGAAAGATGTTGAAGAATTTACTCCTTCAGCTCAACCACAAGCAACATCTACTGCAACAGCTCAACCTTCGGTTAGTATTCCTCAAGTTGTTGGTGAAGAGCGTTCAGAGAAAGTAGAGCTTTCGCAAATGAGAAAAGTGATTGCTAAGCGCTTAAGCGATAGCAAATTTGCTGCTCCGCACTTCTATTTGACTATGGAGATCAATATGGATAAGGCCATAGAGGCAAGAAAATCCATGAATGAAGTAGCTCCAGTGAAGATTAGTTTCAATGATATGGTGGTTAAAGCTGCATCAGCAGCATTGCGCCAGCATCCAGATGTAAATGTAAGCTGGATGGGAGATCATATGGTGAAGCATTCTCATATCCATATGGGTATAGCAGTGGCCATTCCTGATGGATTAATTGTTCCGGTAGTGAGGTTTGCAGATAATAAGTCACTTTCTCACATCTCTGCGGAAGTGCGAGAGTTGGCTCAAAAAGCAAAAGACAAGAAGTTACAACCTGAGGAGTTCTCAGGAAATACATTCACAATATCCAATTTGGGGATGTTTGGAATAGAAGAGTTTACTGCAATCATCAATCCACCTGATGCATGTATCATGGCTGTTGGTGGAATAAAGGAGACTGTGGTGGTAAAGAATGGTGAAATGAAGCCTGGAAATGTGATGAAAGTAACACTTTCTTGTGACCATAGAGCTGTAGACGGAGCAGTAGGATCAGCATTTTTGAAAACCTTCAAAGAGTTGATGGAAGATCCAGTTAGAATTTTAATCTAAAGAGAACTTATATGAATAGGTCTACCCATGATGGTAGACCTTTTTAGTTTTATAGACTTGAACTTGTTTTGAGATATGGTGGTTTTAAGTCTTCACCCGCTCTAAATGATCATATTACAAATTAGACTAGAATGGAAAAGATAAAATCTACAACCGTCCTTGCGATTAAGCATAATGGCAAAGTAGCTATTGGAGCGGATGGTCAAGCTACACTTGGTAATACTGTAGCAAAATCGAATGTAAAGAAAATTAGGAAGCTAGGCGATGGGAAAATTGTGACTGGTTTTGCTGGATCAACAGCCGATGCTTTCACACTACTGGATCGATTTGACGAAAAATTGAGTTCCTATTCGGGAAACTTGAAACGTGCAGCTGTAGAGCTTGCCAAGGATTGGCGAACAGATAGGTATTTAAGAAAGCTCGAAGCAATGATGATTGTTGCTGATAAGAATGAAGTTTTGGTGGTTTCGGGTACAGGAGATGTCTTAGAGCCTGATAATGATATAGCCTCTATTGGATCTGGAAGTATGTATGCAAGGTCAGCAGCCTTAGCACTAAAAAAGCATGCATCTAACCTTACAGCAGAGGAAATGGTCAGAGAAGGTCTTACTATTGCTGCAGATATCTGTATTTATACGAATCATAATTTAGTTGTTGAGGTTGTAGAGTAACCTCAACCAACTATAAAACTTAATTAATTGCCGATTTTGATCGGCATTTTTTGTTTTGATTTGAAATAGAACTGCTTCTTTTTGGTCTCTTTTACCGAAAAGAAGTTAATTCGCGTTCTATTTGATATATACCCTCAATTAAGAAGCTTGACCACATGAAATCTCAATCATCAACCTTGATTTTGTCAATTGTATTACTAATGAATTTTTCATCAGTTGCTCAAAATTCTCTTCAAGAGAAATACGATGGCATCATTGAATCAACAGAAACGTATGAGCAATACAAGGTGATACCTCGGACAACCATTGATGATTTTTGGATGGAAGTATCCGACACACTCAAGCTAAACAAAGGTGTAATCAATGATTTACAGATAAAAAGGCAAGACCAAGAAGCGTTTATTAAAAAACTTGAAGCTGACATCTTAAATCTGCAATCAAATTTGGATTCCAGCCTTAACCAGAACGATTCGATAAATTTTGTGGGCATATCTTTTTCTAAAGTGGGATACCACCTGATGGTGTGGCTGATAATAGCAGTACTTGCAGCTTTTGGTGTTATCGCTTATTTGATGTTTGCAAGGAGCAATCGTGTTACTTCTCGCGTTAAAAAGGATCATGATGAATTGATAGCCGAGTTTGATGCTCATAAGGACAAGGCTAGAGAAGCGCAAGTAAAGCTAAAGCGAGAGTTACAGACGGCCTTAAATACCATCAATGAACGTAGGTAGTCATTTCTACCTCTCGAAATAACCTAAGTTAATTTTAGGTTAATGACTTTTTTTAGCGGATGATTCAAGCTATTTCATAATAGGTTTGAGGCTGTATGAAGAGCAAGATCACATGGCTTATAATCGCCTCTGTTAGCGGGCTTATAGCTCTTTCTTTGGTTCAGATGTACCTAATTCGTAATACATATGAACTAAAAAAAGAGGCATTCCTTAGCAACACTAAAGATTTGGTTTCTACTATTGATGATTCCTTTACTCAAGTAGACTCTTTACGTTCTTTATGGCGAGACCATATCGTAGACATTACTACAGCATACATTCGGTTAGAGATTCCGAGAGAAGAAGTCTTGATACAGTTTGAAGCTAAAACCAATCAATTAGATCCGATATTTAAAAACGTTGTTTCAGCTGATCTAGAAAAATTAGGTGTCCCTACTTCTCTGAAGTTTCAAAAGCGAGTTCGGTCAATAGTCATTCAGGATTCTTTGACTAATGACACCATTTATTCAAGAAAGAATAATACAAAGACATTTATTCTTGGAGATTCCTTTCAAGGAGAAGAGTATCAATTAGGTGAATCGACATCATTTTCTGAATGTTCTTCTAGCAAAGTGGTAGATGGTAGACAAGTGATCGAGGTGATACGCTTAAATTTTGAAACCGAGACCATTATGAATATTGAAGGGTGGGAAAAGCAGGTGTTACTTCAAATGAAAGGGCTACTTATTTTGTCTGCAAGCATATTTCTTTTTGTAATCGGACTCCTCTTTTATTCAATAAGGAATTTAATTCTTCAGAAAAAGATAGCTGATATCAAAACAGATTTCATAAACAATATCTCTCACGAATTTAAGACACCATTGACAGCGCTTTCAATAGCTTCCAATATGTTGAAAACCGAAGTGAGTAATGATGAAAAAGCCTTTGGCGTAATTTCTATTATTGAAAGACAAAACCTAAAGTTGAAGAAGGTATTGGATCAAGTTCTCGATAAATCCATAAGTTACAATGAAATACAACTTGATCAAGAGCAGGTTGGAGTTGAGGAATTTTTAACATCCCTTCTAGATGATTTTGAATTGACAGTGAAGGATCAAGAAGTTTCTTTGAGTCGTCACCTTGAAGTTTCTAGTGCCATTGTTCTGATGGATCGATTTTATATTTCTACTTCTATCACTAATATTTTAGAAAATGCAGTCAAGTACAATCATGACGAAATCAAGTTGAAATTCAGTGCAGAAGTCAATGACAAACTCATTATTTCGATAGGAGATAATGGTGTAGGGATGTCAGAGAAAGATCAAAAACATTTGTTCGAAAAATTTTATCGAATAACCAAAGATGATACACATGATGTAAAGGGGCTAGGCCTTGGGTTGTACTATGCAAGCCAGATTGTTAAAGCACACCATGGCTCCATTTCTGTTGAAAGTAAAACTGGGCAGGGTAGCTTGTTTACAATTGTGTTGCCTTTACAATAAAGACGAATGAAAAAACGCGTATTACTTGCTGAGGATGATGACGATTTGCGCAATGTTCTAAGCCAATATATGGAAGTATTTGATTTTACTGTAACGTCAGTGAGGGATGGTGTAGAAGCATTAGAAACATTTAATAAAAGCAAATTTGAACTATGTGTTCTGGATGTGATGATGCCTCGTCTTGACGGGTTTACACTAGCTGAGCAAATGATCGAGATAGATCCAGATGTTCCATTTATCTTCCTTACAGCTAGAACTCTTAAAGAGGATAAAATAAAAGGACTTAAGCTTGGGGCTGACGATTACATTGAAAAGCCTTTTGAAGCAGATGAGCTTGTCCTGAGGATGAGTAACATTATAAAAAGGAATAGTAAAACAGAATCAAGCTTAGCTATTGAGGATTCTGAAACAATACCAATTGGCAACTACACCTTACATCCTAAAAGACTTATTCTATCCTTGGATGGTAAGGAGCAAAAGTTGACTAAAAAGGAGGTGGAACTTATTTCATTTCTTGTGTCACATCAGAATGTAGTGTTAAAAAGAGAAGAAATACTCAATGCAGTATGGAGTAGTAGTGATTTTTTCACTGGAAGAAGTATGGATGTCTTTATAAGCAGGTTGAGGAAATACTTCAGAGATGATCCTAAGATAACCCTTGAAAGCATTCGCGGAGTTGGATTAGAATTTCGTGTAAGTTAACGCGCGGGCTGCGCTAAGTTAAAGTCAGGTTAACGTCCTTAAAATTTACTTTTTTGATTGACCGGACTTCTACATTTGGTCTAAACAAAAATGAAAAAGACATGAGACCAACATTATTATCATTATTTATTCTTTTGATCTTCACCGGTGTAGATGCACAAAGCAAAAGCCGGGAGACTTCTCGTACTTCATCTTCAAATGGGGTGAGCTCTGAATCAAGTATTACCAGATCTGATGATAGCTATAAGTTTGACGCCAGATTTAATGCTGATAAGTATGAAGAAATTGAAGATTTGCTAGTCAAGCAACTGGGAAAAAACTATCAGACTACCGGATCAGCTTTAGAATGGAAAGAGGAGGTAAATGGTAAATCCTACTTTAAATGCAGATTAACTGCTACTACATTGAGACTTTCACTTGATAGAGAATTATCATCCCTTGATTTTTATTCAGAAATAGATGACTTGGGTGATGACCTTAAGGAAATAGTACAGAAACATGCACCATGTGAACCTGTTCCTCCAACTCCTCCTACACCTCCAAATCCAAATGGGAGTGACCCTCAAGAAGAAATAAGAAAAGCGGAAATGGAGTTGTTAAAAGCACAAGAAAGACTAGATAGACTCAAGAAAAAAGGTAACAGATAGAAAATAGACTAATTCGCGCATCAATCTTCGATGCGCGGATTCTATCCTAATCTTGGGTTTACAGATTATAGGCGTTCTGCTACTTCTCTTATTACATTTACTAAGTAATCAACTGTTCCCTCGTGCATGCGATGGTTGATCAAACAAGCACGTATCACAAACTTATTCTTAATGGTTGTGGACGTAATAAATACGCGGCCATCTTGCTCAAGAGCTGGGATGAGTTTTCTGTTTATACTATCAATTTCTTCTTCGGTACTACAGTTTCCAGTATATCTAAAGCAAGAAATGGCTAGATCAGATTCTGCGATGAGTTCAAAGTCATCACTTTCCTCCATTCTATTCGATAGGTATTTTGCAAGGTCGATATCTTTCTGAATCATCTCCTTTATGGCTTTTATTCCATAACCTTTTAGACTCATCCAAATCTTTAGTGCTTTAGCATTTCGAGAAAGTTGAAAATAGTGTTCGTTGAAGTTTACTCTCCCTGCTTCTTCCAGCTTGGCGTCCAAATATGAAGCTACCTTGAAATATGATCTTCTTAGCTTATCCCAATCTTTCACCAGCAGACAGCCTCCCTCAAATGTTTGATAAAGCCACTTATGGAAGTCTACAGCCATAGAATCTGCTTTCTCTATGCCACTATATTTCTCTTTTAAAGATTCTAATGTGCCAAGCAGACCTCCGTAAGCTCCGTCAATGTGATACCACATGTTGTATTCTTCAGCAATCAAAGCGAGGGCATCCAAATCATCAATCGCTCCTGTATTTACTGTTCCTGCATTTCCAATAAGACAGAATGGCTTCATTCCATTAGCTATATCTTCTTCAATTTGCTGTTTTAAGGCTTCCAAGTTGATCGTGTAGTCCTCATTCACAGCAACTTTTCGTAGTTGATCGCTTCCAATACCAAGCTCCTCTACACTTTTATCTACACATCCATGGACTTCCGACGATGCATAAACTGTAAAGGGCTGCATTCCAAACAAACCTTTTTTGCGTACTTCTTCTTTCTCAAAGAATATGTTTCTTGCCACAGCAAGACCAGCTAGATTGGCAGCGGAACCACCGCTGACTAAGACACCTGCAGCATTTGAGTCAAAACCGGTGATTTCTCCACCCCATTGGATGACTCGTCGTTCGATTTCATTAATTGCAGGAGCAAGGTGCCATTTTCCAACATTCTGATTTATCGTAGCTGTAAGTTGCTCTGCAATGATGGACAATTGAGTGCCTCCAGCCATTACATAAGCATACATGTATGGCCCCAAATTATTGGTGGCAGTATCCATTACTTTTTCTTTCACCAGCTTCAGGAGTTCTTCTGGCTTCATTCCATGTTCTGGTAGGGGTTCTTCAAACCACTTTTCTACTTCTTTTTGAGGATAATAGTGATAGGCCTTCTTTTCCTCTAAGTTTTCATGTTGCCTTAAGACCAAATCAGAGGTTGCACTTAACAATTCCTTGAAGTGTTCTGGAGCAAAATCTAGTGAGTTACTCATTACTTAATTCGTTTATGGTTCGGGTTTTAAAATCTTTTTGACTGTACAGGATCTCAAGCGATTCTAATTGATCCATGAAGGTGCTGCCTTCTCCAAAGAGCTTTTTAGTTCCTTCTATTCCAGCATCCCATATGGCTTCAAATCCTGGTAAATTGTCCAATGCTTTTTGCGAGAGCGTGTAATTCTTCTTTCTAGAATCATTTTTATCTGCCGAAGCATTCAGGTATCCAGCCTTTTCCATCTTAGTAGCCATAGTTATGACTGATGGATGAGAGAAATGAAGCTTAGAAGCCATTTCTGTTACTGATAGCTGGTCATATTTCTTTAGGAGTTTGAATATCAAAAACCAATTCGGTTCTATGTCTTTCCCTAAAGTTTTATACATCTGACGGCCACTATGCACCATAGCTTCACTTAGTCGTTTTAGGCGAACAGCTAAGCCGAGATATCCAAGTTCATTTACAAAGTCGTATTGCATTATATATGTAGTTGACTACACTAATTTATATAAAATTATGTAGTTGACTACATAAAATGATAAATGTTAATTCCTTAAATGCTAGTTGAATCTATAACCTTTGAATTATTTTCAATAAACAAGGGGTTTTATTATCAAATTGATAAAAATGAAGGCTTAATGTTATTTATATAAATTGATTCACTCAGCTTTTTATTAATTTCATTCACTTATGGAAAATCAAAAGTTCTTCAAGAAAATCATGGTAGCAAACCGAGGTGAAATTGCCATTCGGGTATTAAGAGCTATCTCTGAATTACACATACAATCGGTTGCAGTATATACACATGAAGATCGCTATTCCCTTCATAGATATAAAGCAGATGAAGCCTATCAAATTGGTGCCAATGATGATCCATTAAAGCCGTATTTAGATATTGAAGAAATCATTGCTGTAGCGAAAGAAAATGATGTCGAAGCAATACATCCAGGTTACGGTTTTCTTTCAGAGAATGTAACATTCGCTACACGATGTAGAGAGGAGGGAATCACGTTTATTGGTCCTCAGCCTGAAGTAATGGCTCAGCTAGGCGATAAGGTAATGGCTAAAAAAGTAGCTCGTGCGGCAAGCGTACCTGTAATAGAAGATAATCAGGAAGTACTAGATAGTGAAGAAATTGCAAAGAAGGAGGCTCAACGAATTACGTATCCTGTAATTATTAAAGCTTCAGCCGGTGGTGGGGGACGCGGAATGCGGGTAGTTCGGGATGAAAAAGAACTTATAAAATCTTACAATGAAGCAAAATCTGAGGCTGGTAAAGCCTTTGGTGATGATACCATCTTCTTAGAGAAGTATGTAGAGAGTCCAAAGCATATAGAAGTACAGATTCTAGCGGATAATCACGGAAATATTGTTCATCTCCATGAGCGTGATTGTTCTGTGCAGCGCAGGTTTCAGAAAGTGGTGGAAGTAGCACCAAGCTTCGGTCTAAAGGATGAGACCAGAGAAAAACTGTATGAGTATGCACTTAGCATTGCTAAGCAAGTAAATTATAATAATGCGGGTACGGTAGAATTTCTGGTGGATCCAGATGAAAACATCTACTTCATTGAAGTAAATCCGCGTGTGCAGGTAGAGCATACGATCACTGAAGAGGTAACAGGGATTGATATAGTTAGAACTCAAATATTAATTGCTGCTGGTTGCCAACTAGAGCATCCTCAGATTTACATTAAAAGTCAAGACGATATTGTCACAAAAGGCTATGCTATCCAGTGTAGAGTAACGACAGAGGATCCTGAAAATGGATTTAAACCAGATTATGGAACAATCATAGCCTATAGAAGTGCTGGTGGCTTTGGTATTCGTCTTGATGCAGGAAATGTTTACAATGGAGTTAAAATATCTCCATTTTTCGATTCACTTCTCGTGAAAGTTACCGCCAAGGGTAGAACGTTAAAAGGAGCAGCGCAAAGGCTTCATCGAGCATTAAGAGAATTTAGGATTAGAGGTGTAAAGACGAATATTGGATTCCTCGAAAATGTAATTTATTCTCCCGATTTTTTTGAAGGCAGAGCTACTGTAGGATTCATTGATAATCATCCAGAGGTATTTAAAATTCAAAAGAGTTTCGATAGAGGCACAAAAACGCTCACTTATATCGGTGAAGTTTCTGTTAATGGCAATCCCGATGTAAAGTCATACGATCCAAATCGGAAATTCAGGGTTCCTCAGCCGCCATCATTAGTTAAGCAAGGTGAGATACCAAAAGGATCGAAAGATCTTTTAAAGGAATTGGGTCGTGAAAAATTTGTTAAGAGTCTAAAAGATGAATCGAAAATTCATTTTACAGACACTACTTTTAGAGACGCCCATCAATCTTTGTTGGCAACCAGATTTAGGACAGAGGATATGCTAAAAGTTGCAAGAAGTTATGCGCAGCAAAATCCTGAAGTTTTCTCTTTGGAAATGTGGGGAGGAGCGACCTTTGATGTAAGTATGCGTTTCCTGAAAGAAAGCCCGTGGAAGCGACTTCAACTTCTCAGGGAAGCGGTGCCTAACATTCTTTTTCAAATGCTATTGAGAGGTTCCAATGCTGTTGGCTATACAGCATATCCAGATAATCTCATTGAAAAATTCATCGAGAAGTCAGCTGAGAATGGCATGGATATTTTTAGGATTTTCGATTCGCTGAATTGGGTTGAGAATATGAAAGTAAGTATTCGAGCTGTCCGTGAAAGAACCGAATCGCTTGCAGAGGCATGTATTTGTTATACTGGAGAAATTAAAGATGACGCTCAGAAGAAATATACACTCCAATATTACTTGGACATGGCAAGGCAGTTGGAGGATGAGGGTGCGCATTTGCTAGCTATTAAGGATATGGCTGGCCTATTAAAGCCATACAGTGCGGTGACTCTAATTTCAGAACTTAAGAAAGCAGTAGACCTGCCAATTCACCTTCATACGCATGATACCAGCTCGATTCAATCAGCAATGTATTTGAAGGCCATAGAGGCCGGTGTTGATATTGTCGATGTGTCACTTGCATCGATGTCCGGATTAACGTCTCAACCAAATTTTAATTCTTTGGTAGCTTCTCTTGAACATCATGAGAGAGGCAGGGAAATGAACCTGGATTCATTAAATGCGCATTCCACATATTTTGAAGACATTAGAGAATATTATTATCCATTTGAATCCGGTTTGAAAGCAGGTACTGCGGAAGTATATGATCATGAAATCCCAGGTGGACAATATTCGAATTTAAGGCCGCAGGCAATCGCTTTAGGCCTTGAACACAAATTCGAGACCATCAAGAAAAACTACGCAATTGTCAACGATCTCTTTGGTGATATTGTAAAAGTGACACCATCCTCAAAGGTGGTTGGCGATATGGCAATGTTTATGACTGCCAATGATTTATCAGCAGAAGACATTTTTGAGAAGGGAGAATCGCTTTCATTTCCAGAGTCTGTAATAGGATTCTTTAAAGGTGATTTGGGTCAACCTCATGGAGGATTTCCAACAGAGATAAGTAAGCTCATTTTAAAGAATCAAAAGCCGCATGTTGGTAGAGCTAATGATAATATGGATCCGGTAGACTTTGATAAAGAGTTTGCTGAGTTTCAAAAAGAATTCCCGTTAAGAGATTTTGAAGATTTTCTATCGTACAAGCTTTATCCTAAAGTTTTCAAGGAATACCACGATCATATTGAGCAATACGATGAGGTTAGCCATCTTCCAACACCAGTCTTTTTCTATGGAATGAAGCAAGGTGATGAAATAATGGTGGAGATTGGTAAAGGGAAAAACATCATCATTGAACTAGTTGGATTAACAGAACCTGATGATCTCGGTTATCGAATAGCTGCTTTCCGTCTAAATGGTCAAATTCGTAGAATTTCAATAAGAGATAAGAGTATTGCAGTTCAGCAAAAAACCAATCGTAAGGCAGAAGGTGATTCTGAAATTGGATCACCACTTCAAGGAAAGATTGCTGAAGTCAAAGTGAAGGAGGGAGATAAGGTTAATAAAGACGATGTGCTATTTGTAATTGAAGCAATGAAGATGGAAACCACAGTTTCTTCTTCGGTAGAAGGTACTGTAAGTAAGATCCATCTTAAAGCTGGTGAGCTAGTTGAACAGGATGATTTGGTGATAGAATTTAAGTAGTAGAGTACTACAGCTTTTCAAATATTGACATGCTATTAAGGATAATATGAGCGATTATCAATGGCCATAAATTACGTCCAGACAATACATATACTATTCCAAAACCAAGACCAATGAGTCCTGTTGTAATGGAGCGCTCAGAAAAGTCGTAGCTGTGTCTAAAGCCGAAAATCGCAGCTTGCATAAGCACAGCAAATATTGTAGCAACAGGTTTATATCCTATTAGCGCTTCTAGTCTATTTAAGGAAAAGCCTCTATCCTGCAATTCCTCGAGAAAAGACTCAACCCAGACTGCAGTAACTATGAAAAGTATCATTGCTATTGACTTTTCAGCCTTGCTCGCATTTACTGATGCAGCAGTCTCGCCATGACTAGGGACTAAGTCTGCAATGAATATTTGAAAGACCATTATCAATAGAATGGTGCTTGTTAGGGTAACAGCAATTATCACCAAAAATCTACCAATGTTATTAGGCTTAGTTAGCCCTATATCTTTCCATGATTGTTTTCTAACGTAAAGTAGAAGGGTAGCTATTCCAACTGTTGATAGAGATTTAAATAATGCATTCCCCCAGAAACCAAGGCTATCAAAATACACTTCTCTCACAAGAAACATTGTTGAAAGAAATATGGTTAGGTCTATAAATGCGCTTATGGACTTTTTTGTCATTTAGTATTAAATAAGTGTTAGACTTCTAGTTCGGACTTCAGGTTACATCTGTTACTTTTCCTATTCACGTGCGTACTCCAACAAATCACCAGGTTGACATTCAAGAGCCTCGCATAGAGCTTCGAGTGTTGAAAAGCGCATGGCTTTGGCTTTTCCTGTTTTTAGTATGGAAAGATTAGCTTCAGTAATACCCAATTGATTCGCTAGGTCCTTGGAGCGAATCTTTCGCTTGGCCATCATGACATCTAGATTTACGATAATAGCCATAGTCTAAATAGTTAATTTGTTGTCTTCCATCAACTTATTGCCTTCAGAGAATATCTCAGCGAGCACAAAGCATATCAAGGCCCATACGATGTACATCAAATAGAAACCGACGCTCAATGAAAGATCTCCATCAATGATTCTGATCGTGGGAATTGCTAGTAAAAACCATGCAATAAACAGCTTACCCATTTTTTGAAAAGACGTCACATTATCCTTTCTAAATGTTTCTAAACTGTCTATTGATCCGAGAATTTTGAGAACCGTTTGAAGAATGAGGTAAATGACAACAGTGACAGTAAGTGCACGAATACAAGTGAAATAAAAGAGAAAGTTGCTGTATTCACTCAAAGGCATTCCCTGGGCGTTGGGTTTTGTGGTGAATTTAAATATGCTTCCGTCATTTAAAACTCGAATGTTCTCAAAGAAACTCACATCAATATTCCAAAGGATTAAGAGCAATATGATAATACCTGCCAACAGAATAACTCCAAGAAGGAGCAATCGAGTTATCAGCTTTGCTAGATGTATATATTTGTTTTTCATAGATAAGTAATTTATGCAATTATATAATAAATTATTGAAAAACAATAATTAATTATCATTAATTAAATATCTGTATGAAAATATTTGGAAACAATAGTTCTATAGCTTCTACCAATAGGCAGTCTTTTGCCAGGGACTTCAATCCAGTTGTATTTGATCGTATTTATATGGGAGGTGTTTACAATAAATGACTTATGAATTCGCAAAAAACCTTCCTCCTTGAGCAAATCTTCAATCTTGCGGAGAGAATGAAGCGTGATGATTTGCTGTTCACCTGTATGCCAATTCACATATTCTTTGAGGCCTTCGACGAAAAGAATGTCTGTTTTCTTTATTCGATGAATAGTTTTTCCATCTTTTAATGTCAATATTCCATTGCTTCCAGGATTCTCAGCAATATCCATCTCTAGCTCCGAAGAATTGCGCTTGCTTACAACCAACTGAAAAATTGTGCTTACTAAAAGTGCAATTGAATAAGGTGCTGAACCGGATAAAATCCTCCAGAAGCCAGTTGGCCACCAAGATTCGCTACCGCCAATTTTTCTAATCTCAGGAAAGAAAAGCGAGAAAGAAAAATCGATCGTTTGAAATGAAATGGCAAAAATGAGATATACCAAGATTACGATAAAAACTGCATAGTTGATTAGGTGGATTGGTTTGTCCCACTTTATTCGAGATAGTACACTCCAGTTGACGTAAACAACAATGGCCTGTAGAGAAACAATAGCAATATTCTTAATTAGGTAAAAATGCAAGTCACGACCCCAGCTAAAGAGTAATGATTCTACGAACCATATTATTAGCCATACCATAAGATGCTTCAGAAAACGTTTTTTCGCCGGATTCATCAATACCTAAAATACAATTGATTCATCATTAATTGGCATAATGACCGTATGTCGTTGGTTGAATTATATGGTTGTTGGTTGAAATAACTTTTGTTTCATGGAGTCAACTGTCAGTTTTAATAAGAAAAACATGAAAAGAACATTCATATTTCTAATGACTCTGACTATCACTTCACTTTTGTACGGTCAGAATTCTGATTTAGCGAATCAATATCAAATAATCTATGAAGCAGATAAAGATGGTAATCGAATTAGTGGAAGCCTTGAACAGCTTTTAGAGTTAGTAAATAATGGCAACCCAGTTCGGGTAGGATGGGAACTTGTGAGTAAATGGCCTGGATCTAAAAATGCTGATACTGTTACTGTAATGAAACATTGGACTGATGGTGGTTTTGTCACCACCCAACGCGGACATGTTTTCGCGCAGATTCGTGGAATTTTCGGTCAAGGATTTGCTCACATTGATTCGCCAGCTGGAATAATTCTAAGTACTGATCAGCCGAATTCATGGGTAGCAGTAATTGGGACAAATGGGACACTAATTTCAAAGTTTAAAAAACAAGATTGGATGGAAGGGTTGACAAAAGAGCAACTGAAAGAAATGGAAAAAATGAATGTCAAGACAATGTGGGCTGTGATGGTTAAATAACCTATTGGCTATTGGGTTAGTAGGCGTAACTTCGTTTTGTGAATCCAATTGACATACTAAACCAATACTGGGGTTACAATTCTTTTCGTCCGATGCAAGAGGATATTATCCGATCTGTGCTAGATGGGAATGACACGCTTGCTTTGCTTCCTACCGGCGGAGGAAAGTCAATTTGCTTTCAGGTTCCAGCTGTTGCATTGGAAGGTATTTGTATTGTCATTTCTCCATTGATTTCACTCATGAGAGATCAGGTAGATCAGTTGCAAAGGCGTGGAATTAAAGCAGCAGCAGTCTACTCTGGAATGAGCAAAAGAGAAATTGATATTACGCTGGACAATTGTATCTATGGCGGATTTAAATTTCTCTACGTCTCGCCAGAAAGACTGAAAACGGAAATCTTCATTGAGCGGGCTAAGCAGATGAATATCAACTTGCTAGCTATTGATGAAGCACATTGTATTTCTCAGTGGGGTTACGATTTTAGGCCACCATACCTTGAAATAGCTGCGTTTAAAAATGAACTAGGTATTGAGCGAGTGATGGCCTTAACAGCTACTGCTACTAAGGAAGTGAAAGAAGATATTGCGAAGAAGTTGGAGATGAAAGACGTTCAGGTCTTTCAGAAAAGCTTTGCCAGAGCCAACCTTTCATATTCTGCATTCAAGATTGAAAATAAACAAGGGAAGCTGCTTGAGATCCTCGGTAATGTTCCAGGTACTTCAGTCATATATGTAAGAAGTCGTAAGCGAACGAGGGAAGTGGCAGAATTTCTTCGTAGAAATAACATTTCCGCCGATTATTATCATGCCGGACTTTCTGGAAAAGACAGAGCTGATAAACAATCCGCCTGGATTAACAGTCAAATCCGAGTCATGGTAGCTACCAATGCTTTTGGAATGGGAATAGACAAGTCGGATGTAAGAACGGTTATTCATTTGGATTTGCCAGACTCATTGGAAGCGTATTATCAGGAGGCTGGGCGCGCGGGTCGAGATGAAAAAAAAGCATATGCAGTATCGCTCTATCATCCGCAAGATGTTGACGAGCTAAAGGAGCGTGCGGATAGATCGATCGTGACATTAGAAGAAATTAAGCGGACCTATCAAGCGCTTGCTAATTACTTTAAGATGGCAATAGGTAGTCATGCATTTTCAAGTTTTCCTTTCAATTATGAACAATTTGTGAATACTTATAACCTCCCGATAGTTGAAACATATGCTGCTTTAAAGAAGCTTAGCGATGAAGGACTTATTCAGATGACGGAGGGATTTTATGAGCAATCAAAAATTACGTTTTTGCTGGATAAAGGCGAGACTTACAAATTTCAAATCGCCAATCCTAAATTAGATTCTTTGATAAAGACGCTACTAAGACTTTATGGTGGAGAGGTGTTTGCTGGGTATGCGAAAATCAAAGAAAAAGACATTGGCTCATTGCTTAAAAGTGATAAAGTCCAGGTAAGGCAATGGTTGAAATTTTTGAACGACAATGAAGTCATTGATTATCAGCCCGCTTTGGATTCTGCTACAATCACATTTCTTACACCTCGCCTCGATTCCGAAAAACTTCCTATCGATAATAAACAAATAGAGTGGAGAAAGAAACTGGCAAAAGAAAAAGCGGAGGCAGTAATTCAATATATGGGTACAGATGGCTGTCGCACACAGGTATTTCAAAAGTACTTTGACGAAGAAACAACACTGACGTGTGGCATTTGCGATAATGATCTCGAACGAAAGAAACTTCTTAAATCAAGTGAAATACCAGTAGACCAAGTAGTAGAGGTACTTGAAGCGCCACGCAATATTTCAGAGTTAAGAGCCTTGATGTCTGACTATACAGAAGATCAGATCATGGAAGCGCTACGTATCTTGATTGAAGATCAAAAAGTTGTTGAGAATGAAACGAAATTTTCTCTCACTTAATCCTCTAGTGCGGCAACTCCTGGCAATACTTTCCCTTCCATATACTCAAGTAACGCTCCACCGCCAGTAGATACATAAGATACTTTGTCACCATACCCGAGATTGTTTACTGCTGCTGCGGAATCACCACCACCAATTAAAGAGAACCCGCCATTTTCAGTACTTTTTACAACAGCCTGAGCGATGGTATTTGTACCTTCTGCGAAATTGCTCATTTCGAAAACACCCATAGGGCCGTTCCAAAGAACCGTTTTGGACTTCTCAATTATTTCAGAAAATACTACTCTAGACTCAGCTCCTACATCGAGCCCCATCCAGCCATCAGGTATTGCATAGTTGTCTGATGTTTGTGTATTCGCATCGTTATTAAAATCATCTGCAACAATGGAATCCTTAGGTAACTGGAGATCAACACCTTTTTCTTTGGCCTTACTTATCAATTCTTTAGCAAGCTCAAGTTTATCCTCTTCTACAAGTGAGTTTCCAATTTGACCGCCCATTGCTTTGAAGAATGTATAGCTCATCCCACCTCCAATAATCAAATGATCGACTTTATCCAATAGCTGCTCAATAATCATAATTTTATCAGAGATCTTAGCTCCACCCATGATTGCTGTGAAAGGCTTTTCTGCTTTTTCCAACACCTTTTGTGCGTTTTCCAACTCAGCTTGCATGACATTACCACAGCACTTTTCATCAAAGAATCTAGCAACTACAGTAGTAGATGCATGTGCCCTGTGTGCTGTTCCAAACGCATCATTTACGTAGATATCACCATGAGAAGCTAACTCTTTTGCGAATGCTTCATCACCGGCAGTCTCCTCCTTGTAAAAGCGAACATTGTCAAGAAGAAGAACTTCGCCATCTCCTAGTTGACGAGACAGTTCTTTCGCAGATTCACCAATACAATCTCCACCAAACTTGACTTCAACTCCCAGTTTGTTGCTGAGGTTCTTTATAATATGACGCAACGAAAACTTATCCTCCGGACCACTTTTTGGACGCCCAAGATGAGACATGAGGATGCATGCACCACCATCATTCAAAATCTTCTTTAATGTTGGAATCGCAGCATTAATTCTGGTTTCATCAGTGACTTCTAGGTCTGCATTTAACGGGACATTGAAATCAACTCTTATCAGGGCTTTCTTTCCTTTGAAATTATAATCTTGGATGGTTTTCATACTCGTGTCTAATTAAGAACCGCAAACATAAGAAGGCTTGATGTAAATTGAAGATTTTGAACAAAGACATCATCAACCAGTTCATATCTAAATTTGTTTTATGAATCGAATTATTCCGATCCTATCACTGAGCGTAGTGCTCATAGTAAATTTTCTAGCCAATTTTCTACCCATGGGAGGGAGAACTACCGGAGAAGTTTCCGCATCCTACCCATCATTATTTACTCCAGCAGGCTTTACGTTTTCTATTTGGGGATTGATATACTCGTTCCTGATCATATATGCGATATATCAGATTTTGCCGAAAAATAAGTATCGAACGAATTTTGATAGAATCAATCGTCATTTTGTTTTAAACTGTGCTGCAAATGCCTTTTGGATAGTTTGTTGGCATTATGAGCTTATCACCTTCTCCTTAGTTCTAATGGCAGTTATATTGACTTCCTTAATTGGAATCTATCGGCACATTCTACCTGGAAAACTGCAGGGCTTTAGAGATCACCTTTTTGTTAAGATTCCTTTTAGCTTATACCTAGGCTGGATTACCGTGGCCACTCTTGCCAACATCAGCGTTGAGCAAACAGTCATAGGAATGGAAAATTGGATAATGACAAAAACAGTTTGGGTATTCGTTGAGCTGGCACTGGCCGGTGCTGTAGGTACTGTGATGATCATTCGATATCGTGATCCTATTTTCGGGGGTGTTGTTGCTTGGGCAACTTATGGCATCACGGAAAAACAGGTAGACACGCCAGAAGTCGCAGGAGCCGCCGCTGCCGTGATGATTCTCCTACTAGTAATATTAATCATCGAAGGGATTCGAAGTGTCTTTATGAGGTAGCTATTTTGTTCGCTCAATGGTAAACTGAACGAGGTCTTCTAAGGAAGTTCTAAAATTTGATTCTGGAAGTGTCTTAAGTATGTCCTTAGCTTGTTGATGATAGTCTTCCATTACTGAAATTGCATAATCAATCCCTCCAGAAGCTTTAACAAATTTTATCACCTCATTTACCATTTTTGGCTTTTTACTAGCTAGTTTGACCTGCTTTTTAACCCTTCTTTTTTCCGACCTTGAAGCATTATTGAGTGCATATATTAGAGGAAGGGTAAGCTTCTTTTCTTTGATATCAATACCCCGGGGCTTTCCAATTTCGAAAGTTCCATAGTCGAAAAGATCATCTTTAATTTGAAAGGCCATCCCAACAGCGCGTCCAAATTCGCCCATCTTTTGAATGGTCTCTTCATCTGCCCCTCCGGCACAAGCTCCAACTTTACAACATGACTTAATGAGGCTGGCTGTTTTTTGGTAAATCACCTTGTAGTAGACTTCCTCAGTGATATCGAGTGTTTTGGATTTTGCTATTTGCAACAATTCTCCTTCACTCATTTCCTTTACAGGCTCTGTTGTAATCTTGAGAAGATCAATATCATTATGTTCCATTGAAAGCAACATTCCTCGTGCTAACAAAAAATCCCCAACTAGAACAGCAATTTTATTTTTCCATAATGCATTAATCGAGAAAAACCCACGTCGAGTATTTGAATCGTCAACTATGTCATCGTGTACTAAAGTAGCTGTATGGAGAAGCTCGATTAGGGAAGCTCCTCTGTATGTAGCTTCAGTGATCTTGCCCGTGGCACCAGCACTAAGAAAAACAAACAATGGACGCATCTGCTTGCCTTTTCGGCGAACGATGTATCCGGTTATTTTATCTAGTAGCATCACCTTACTTTTCATGGATTGTCGAAATTTCTTTTCGAACTCCTCCATTTCAAGGGCTACTGGTGCTTGGATGTCTTTTAATTTCAGTGTCATTCCGGATGCAATTATACAGATGTTAACACTTAGAATTATCTTTCCGCCAATTTCTAAAACAGGTAAATGCGCAGAAAGAAAGTAAGGTATTCGGAAATTATTCCAAATAAGAGCGATTGGCCGATAGTAAAACTCTCCAAAGGGCGAAAGGAATTTATTGACGAAGTGACCAGTGAGACGTACGATCACCTAATTGATTCTAAGAATGGCTCACTAAGAGAAGAGATAGAGATGACCATCCATAGGGAGAAGCTTCGTATGAAAGCAAACCCTTGGAGAGTGGATCCTCCTGATGAAAAAGTTTATTGGAAAAATATTCAATCACGCCTATTGGACATCAATCCAGATGACCGAAGCCAAGCCAAAGACTTAGAGAAGGAACTTCTGGTAGAGATAATCAATCGCTATTCACAAGAAATTGCTGGTAATTTCAAAAAATCAGCCTATCGATTTGCACAAAGCTTCATCACTTTCGGATTTGCTCGACTTCTAAATGCGGCTAGAGTTAAAGGCTTATTATCATTATTTAGTCGCCAGCTAGATTTAGATGATAAAGTCCACGTAATTGGCGAAACTGAACATATTAGAACACTCGCGAAAAAAGGAACTGTCGTAATGGTTCCTACCCACTTTAGTAATCTGGATTCCATTTTAATAGGTTGGGCTATTCATCATTTAGGGTTGCCACCATTTATCTATGGTGCGGGATTGAATCTATTCAATATCAAGATATTAGCCTACTTCATGAATAGTCTGGGTGCTTATAAAGTTGATAGAAGAAAAAAGAACCCAATATACCTGGAGACTTTAAAGACGTATTCCAGAAATGCCATTAAGAAAGGGTGTCATTCACTGTTTTTTCCAGGAGGGACACGTTCCAGATCGGGACAGCTAGAGACTTCCTTGCGGATGGGTTTGCTAGGTACAGCCATAGAGGCGCAGAGAGAACTTTACCTTAATGCAAAGGAGGGTGAGGAGGTACGTAAGGTGTTTATTGTTCCTGTAGTTATCAACTACCATTTTACTTTGGAGGCTCCTTCACTTATTCGCGATCATTTGAAAAGAACAGGGCGCGAAAGATATTATGTGGAGGCTGATGAGTTTTCAACATCGTACAAGCTCGGAACTTTCATGTTCAAATTTTTCACCAAGGGATCTGATATCTCAGTAAATATTGGTCGAGGCACAGATATACTTGGTAATTATGTTGATAGTGATGGGAATAGCTTTGATAAGAATGGGAACCCGATCAACGTAAAGGACTACTTCCTTAGAGATAAAAAAATCACATTCGACGCGCAACGTGAAAAAGAATATGTGAGAGTCCTTTCAAAACGTATCATTGAAGAATACCATAAGTACAATCGGGTCTTCGCTAGCCACCTTGTAGCTTTTACAGCCTTTAAGATGCTTGAGCGAAAAAATCCTAAATTGGACTTATATAATGTGCTACGACTTCCAGATGAAGATCTAGTACTTGACTATGAGGAGTTTAAGGAAAAATTCAAAAAAGTACGTAACCGCCTAGATAAGATTCACAAGAAGGGAGAGGTTGATATGGCCGATCATATGAAAGAACGTGCAACAAATGCGATCGAACATGGTTTGCAAAATGTAGGTCTTTATCATGATCAGCGACCATTAATAAAGAAAGGCAACAAAATAATTGTCCAGGATACGAACACATTATTTTATTATCATAACCGAATGAATGGCTATGGACTCGAAAAGTATATCTGATGAGGTAGTTGGAGTAATTGGAGCTGGAAGCTTTGGTACTGCCATAGCCAATATCCTCGCGGAGAATAACTCGAAAGTCATTCTTTATATAAGAGATCCAGAAAAGACCAAACGCATTGCAAAAGAACGTATTAGCTCTGGACAAAAACTTCATGAAAATATTGAAGTAACAAACAAACTTGAAGAAGTCCCTCAAAAGTGTGAAGTAATTTTTCCTATGGTGCCTTCAGCCAATTTCAGGGAAATGATCATCAAGTTAGCGCCTCATTTACGTCCTTATCACGTCTTGATCCATGGTACAAAAGGATTTGACCTATTTGTCCCTAACAAACAGAAAATTAATTCCAACAATCCGCTAACACGAGAGCATGTCAAGACCATTTCGGAGGTTATTAAGGAAGAAACCTCAGTACTAAGAGTCGGATGTTTGGCAGGACCAAATCTTGCAAGAGAGTTGGATCAAAGAAAACCAGCAGCTACGGTGGTTGCCTCTCACTTCGATGAAGTTGTTAAAATGGGGCAAAGTCTATTGAAAAATGACCGGTTCATGATCTATGGAAGTAGAGACTTGATAGGCATTGAGCTTTGCGGTGTATTAAAAAATATCATTGCTGTTGGCGCCGGTACCATAGCTGGAATGGACTTAGGAGAAAATGCTAAATCTCTATTTATCAGCCGAGGCCTTGTTGAAATGGTATATATAGGAAAAGCATTAGGAGGAAATGCTCAGGCGTTTCTTGGATTGGCTGGAGTAGGAGACTTAATAGCAACGTGTACCTCTAATCTTAGTAGAAATTTCACTGTAGGCTATCGTTTGGCTAAAGGAGAAACTCTTGATGAGATTATAGAATCAATGGATGAGGTAGCTGAAGGAGTTAAGACCATCAATATTGTGAAGCAGCTTGCTGATTCCTATAAAGTGAGATGCCCGATCACAGAAACCTTACATAGAATCATCCATGATCAAATGACGATACAGGAGGCGCATGGATATCTTATGAATTTCCCATTTAGAGCGGAGATCGACTTCTTTGATCCTATTGAGGAGGATTAACCTTCCAGCGCTCGCACTCGCTCCTTTAATGGAGGGTGAGAATAATGAACAAATACAAATGCAGGATGTGGAGTCAAGTTTGATAAATGATCAGAACTCATCTTTTTTAATCCAGTGATCAAAGGAGTGGCATCATATGTTTCCTTAGCATAAGCATCTGCTTCGAATTCATTCTTACGAGACATGATGTTTCCAATAATTCCTAAAGCAATAGATATTGGAGAATACAAAATTCCGAATGCAAGGAGGTTGAGATGCAAAGCAGATGTTTGACCGCCCATTGCCCAACTTAACTCTGCGTTGTAAGCCATTTTAGAAAATAAGAATAACATGAAACCCATTAGCCCAATGCTAAATATGGTGGAGAAAATGATATGCTTCTTTTTATAATGGCCAACTTCATGTGCAAAAACCGCCGTTAATTCCTGAATAGAATGTTTCTCAACCAGCGTGTCAAAAAGCACTACTTTCTTTCTTTTACCCAGTCCACTGAAAAAAGCATTGCCTTTGCTTGATCTCTTAGACCCATCCATGATGAATATATTCTTCAATGGAAATTTAACCTTATCGCAGTAGGCTTGAATCGATGACTTAAGTTCTCCTTCTTCTAAAGGCTTGAGCTTGTTGAAGAGAGGAAGGATTAGAGACGTGTAAAATAGATTGGCAAAAAGCACAAATGCAGTCATTACCGCCCAGAAGTAATACCAAAAATCACTTCCAATTGCATTTACGAAGTAAATAAGGACAGCTAACAATAGTCCTCCTATAATGGCAGTTAAAATATATCCTTTGATTTTATCAAGGATATAGGTTTTCACTGTCATTTTGTTGAAACCATATTTAGCTTCAATCACGAAATTTCTGAAAATCGAAAAAGGTGTATTGATAACATCAGATATCACATATAAAATACCGAAGAAAATCAATGGAGAAACGAGGCTGAAAGGCGAAAACGTTCGAATCCAATGGTCGAGAGCCCCAAACCACCCATTGTATATCGCTAAGACTAAAAGCACAAAACTAAACGTAGCTGAGAAGTTGCCAAACCTTGATACCTCTTCATTGTAAGCCTGAGATTTAGCATACTTTTCCTGATTATATGTGCCTTCAAGTTCTTGAGGAATGGGCTTCTTAGCACTTTTTCTATTCAGGAAGCTTAGAATTCTCTCAAGTGCAAAATCAAAAGTAATGATCACCAGTAAAATGGTGAAAATGGTTTCTTCAGTCATGATACAAAATTAGTAGACTAGAAAATAAATGGAATAGGGCATCTGAGCCTTCTTACATGAGCTGCAGGCTTTAATGGATCTCCAAGACTGAATGAATACGCAATGCTAATTTCATGAGCCCCGCCTGTTCCAATTCCTAAATCAGAAAGTGTGTAATCAAAACTGTAACCGAATGTAGCTCTGTTAGTCTGCATGCCTAGCATAAATATGAGGGATTCATTGTTGACCACACCGTCTGTATTTTTAATTGGAAGGCCTCTATACCATAATCCCACCAAGATTGGATCAATAGTGAAATAGGCACCAAGATCTAATTGATCCAGATCTCCTTGCGTTCTATAGTTGAAGCTCGGTGTAATACTTCGCTCACCAATTCCAGTCTTAGTTGTACCTGGATTCAATGGAATTCTATAACCGCCATGTATCGAAACCCTTCTTGGTAATGGCGCTTCTGCTCCAGAAAGGCTCTGATTAGGTTCTAAGACATGATGCATGGATGCACCTATCCATAGATTAGGATTATAAAGCAATCCGCCAAAAGAAAGATCAAAGAATCGAGCATTTAAACCTGAATTAAACACTTCATTGGTAGGATTGCCCGTATTCCCTGTAGCGTTGAGCTGATCACCAAAAATTAATTTGTCAAAGTTTAAATCTTGAAAAGTATATGCCATCTCGACACCTGGTCGAAAGGTCCACTTGTAGTTTATCTGAAGTTGATAAGCATACTGAAGTCCAATTGTAGTGGATTTTAGTCCTGCCGATCCGGCCTTATCCGTTGTGAAAATTATCCCTGCACTACTTTGATAGTCTTCAAAGTGATAATCGAAATATGCAGAAAACGTTTCAAAATTCGCATCTAAATTGGGCCATTGCGTACGGTAGTTAATGCCCATTCTACCTTTTTGATTGATGCCAACCAAAGCAGGGTTTAGGTACAGTGGCGCAGCATAATACTGCGAAAACTGAGGGTCTTGCGCTTGCAAGGTGTTTTCTTGAAGTAGGGTAGTAATAACTACAATGAAGAAAAATGCCTTCCTAATCATGCAAATGTTAAATTCGAAATCGTTGAGCAAATTATACAATTAATACAAATCAACTTAAGTTTTGTTGACATACACAAGTAATGTAACGATGAGTATGACGTTGAAATTTTAAGATGTTGGGTATAGAAAGCAAATATTGAGACATCGTGAAGCAAGAGTTAGTACATTATCAGCGATTAAGACTCGAAATTTTCGGGTTAACCGTATTTTTACAAAGTGTTGTGTATGAATAAGGACATTTTTATGAATCATATCCCCTATGCTTCTGTAGCAGGCAGGTTGTTATCCCTTGTCCTGTTCTTTCTGATGTCTACTTCTTTATGGTCTCAGAATGTTACTGAAACCAGATGGTACTTTGGAAACTCTTCAGAAAATCTTGTTTTCGATAGGAATGGGCGAGACGTGTCTTTGCAGACAGATCAAGCTACTCCTTTTGGTGCATCTGGAGCGGTAACCATTACCGATCAATTCACTGGTAATCTTCTTTTTTATACTGATGGAATAAACGTTTACGATGCTTCTCATACCATTTTACCTAATGGTGCTGGGTTGGCTGGCATTTCTTCGATAAATGTCCCAGTTGTAACATGCCCTGTCACAGACAATGCAGGTCAGTACTACCTATTTACAAATTCTGGTTCTGGGGGAGTTAATGAAATACTTTACACCATTCTGGATGCAACCATAGCTGGTAATGGTACAGCACAATTTCCTTATGGTGATGTAGTCACAGGAATGATGGATGTGTCAACAGGACTTACAAACCCAGCTGAAGGTATGATCATAGTGCCAGCAGGGGATGGAGAGCTTTTCTGGCTTATCTCTCAAGATCGAACCACATTTGAAATTCAGGTTACTCAAATAGAT
Source organism: Ekhidna sp. (assembly GCF_963691765.1). GTDB lineage: Bacteria > Bacteroidota > Bacteroidia > Cytophagales > Cyclobacteriaceae > Ekhidna. Next base: position 560,790 of record NZ_OY829375.1, on the reverse strand, counting down.
GCAGGAGGTGTTGGAGCCACAACTAATTATGATTTTACCGGAGGAACAACGCCAGGATTTGAAGCTGCACATTTTGCTTTCAATGCTGACTCAGCCCAGCTTGTAATGGCGCCAAGACTCAGCAATAGAAATATCTGGCTAATGGATTTCGATGCATTAAGTGGAACATTGGCCCTGGATACGACACTGATAGGAACAGGCTTTAGTGATGATCAAGGCGAATCAGTATTTGATGTTGAATGGTCTGGTGATGGCTCAAAACTATATTTATCAAGATTTGGAAGTAGTGGTACCACAGGGCAGCTTTATCAGATAGACTTCAATGACACCACTTTGGCAGTAAATCCAATTTTGCCAACTGAAATATTTAGAAGCTTTGGATTGAAAAGAGCACCAGATAATAGGATTTACCATTTGTATCAAGAGACTAATGGGGCCGATTTTAACCTTGGAAGGATAAATCAAGCAGATAGTATTGCTGATTCTGTTCAATACCAGGCGATAGTCTTCCCTGAAAATTTTGATTCCCGTCAGTTTCCAGAATTTACCCCTGGTTACAATTTCACATTTGACACATTGAATTTCACATGGATAGACAGCTGTTTAACTAATGACACTAAGTTTTTTCCTGTCGTTGAGCCAGTGCCAAACAACTTAATCTGGGACTTTGGAGATGGTGGAGGTTCTAACAACTGGATTCCAAATTATGAATACCAAATGGAAGGTGGCTACACTGTAAGTCTTACTGCTGAAGTCAACGGCATAACGCAAACAATAAGTCAACCAGTAGAAATCCTTGCGAATAACCTGATGGTCAATCTCGGAAATGATACAACTATCTGCGTTGATGAAATTCTGACCTTGGATGCGGGTGATGGCAATTCTTATGTTTGGAATACTGGCGAAAGCACACAAACCATTGAAATTGATACTGCCGGTACATATTGGGTGGAAGTTACGAGTGCGTCAGGATGTACAGGTTTCGATGATATTGAAGTAACAGAATATGGCGTTGCAAATCAAACATCAAACCAATGGTACTTTGGCGAACAGGCAGGAATCGAGTTTACCAACGGACCAATTGCGATTTTAGATGGCAATAACCAAGACGCACCAGAAGGATGTGCCACCATATCTGATGTGAATGGTGATTTATTATTCTATACAAATGGAGTTACCGTTTGGAATAGGGAGCATGATGAAATGATCAATGGTGATTTAATAGGGGGAGAAACAGCTTCAGCCCAAAACTCGCTAATCATGCCATATGGTGATGATCAAACAATGTTTTACATATTCACTACTGAACAGGTCTACGGAGATGATGAATATGCGCTTAGGTATTCCATTGTAGATATGAAAGAAGATACCTCGCGAGGTGCAGTTATTGTCAAAAATGTAATGTTGATGGATAACAGTACTGAACGGATAACAGGTTCTGGGTTTACGGGCAATGACCTTGTTTTGGCACATCAATTTGGAAACAACACTTTCCAAGCTTTTCGTACCAGTCCCGATGGATTGAGTGGAGGTATTTTCTCACCAAGTGGAGAGATACATGACTTCATGAACGAACTAAGTGCAACTGGATATATGAAAATTTCTCCCAACCTAAGTCAAGTTGCCGTAAATATTCCAGGGACTGGCGAGGTTGAAATCTTCGATTTTGATCAAGGGGAAATAACAAATCCTAGACTTATTGATACCGGTGAAACAGACTTGTATGGTCTGGAATTTTCCACTGGAACTGCGCGTCTGTATTTAACAACTTCTTCTGGAGCCTCTAAGTTGATTCAATATGATCTGGATAGTTTGAATTCAGCAGACCCGGTAGCTGATATTTCAGCAACAAAATTTGATGGATATCCACAGGGTCCAAACTACGGAGCGCTTCAGACAGGTCCAGATGGAGTGATCTACATGGCAGTGGATAATTCAGGAACTATAGGTACCATAAGCAATCCTGATGGAGATGATGCCATGTCAAGTTTTGATGCTGGTGGATTCGATCTGTCTGGTAGAACAAGTAGGTTAGGGCTGCCAAACTTCGCACAGCAACAAACTCCTCCAAGCGCAGAGCCGAGCATAACAATTGATTTAGCTTGCGCTGGTCAGCTTACTTCTTTTTCAGCTACAGGCAGAGATCCAAACAATCAAATAGAGAATTATTTATGGATTTTTGGAGATGGAAGTTCGGCCGCAGCACAAGATACGACACACTTATATGCTAATCCAGGTACATATACCGTGCAACTAGTTCTTAGTAATCGATGTGATGTTGATACTACCTTAATGCAGACAATCACCATCAACAACATTCCAGAAAGCCCAACAGTACCTGCTGACACAGCATTATGTGATCAGCCTATTGTATTAACAGCATGGCCAGTAGATAATCCTGATTTCAATTACTTCTGGAGCACGGGAGAAACGACTCGAGAAATCACTGTGGATGGCCCTGCCGTAATTGACGTTGCAATAATTAATACAGTTACTGGGTGTTCTTCAGATACATTACAAGTGCTTTTAGCTGATGCAAGGCCAACAATAGACTTAGGCCCTGATAGAATAATTTGCCAAAACGACCCATCCGTCACGCTTGATGCTTTGGTTGTCAATTCCACATACGCGTGGGCCATTGATGGGGTAGTTCTTGGAACGAATCGAACATTTGATATTGACACCACAACTGCAGGCGTTTTTGAATATACAGTTGAGGTGACAAACTCTTTTGGATGTATTGGGAGGGATACCCTTCAAGTAACTGTTCAAGAAGCACCTGATGTCACGGTATCTGCTAATACCACATCTGGATGTGGAAATGATGACGGGTCCATTGATATCACCTTCAATGTGGCAGGGAGTTATTCCTATGAAATTTCTGGACCAAGTACCGCTGGCCCATTCAACTTTGATGGACCAGGAACTGTCTCAATCCCTACCGGAGCACCTCCCGGTAATTTACCTCCCGGTAATTATAACTTAGTTGTTACAAACCTTGTGACTAGCTGTACTCATTTTGAAGTAGTGCAAGTGGAGGATCCAGGCACTTTCAATTTTGCAGTTAGCAATGTAGGCGGAAATTGTGATGGTACAGTTGACTTACAATTGAGCTCTTTGCCAGCAAACTATACCTATGAAGTTCAAGATGCTACCGGAAGTGTGGTTGCCAATGGAACAGATAATATCGACCCTTTGGTGATTTCAGGACTGAACACGGGAACCTTCTTCGTTCAAGTGACAGATAATAACGCACCAGGGTGCGTAGAAGGTGAGCAGATTATCATAACACCAGATCCAGAACCTAATTTCACTTTTGACGCCATTCAAGAAATATGCGGAAGTCAAGGGACGGTTGAGATAATGGATGGTACTGGAGGTGCAGCCACCTATACTTGGTCAGGGCCGGGAATTGTTGGAGGTTTTACCGGTACCTCAATTACCGTAAATCAGGCTGGAACATATCGAGTTACTGCCGATCAAGGAGTAGGTTTCTGTCCGCGCACTGAAGATATCGTTGTTAATTTCAATGTCAACCCAACTGTTGATGTGGTTGTCAACGGAGATGCCTGTGAAGGTCAAGTCACTCTCGTTGCTAATGTTACTGGTGGAAGCGGAACATACCTTTATAGTTGGAATGATGGAGGTGCTGCTATGCAAAGAACAGTGACTACTACTGGTGTTTACAATGTGACTGTTTCAGATCAATTGACAGGATGTGAAGTCACTTCAGGGGATGTGAGCGTTGAAATTCAACCAGAATTTACTGTTACAATGACTTTAGAGCCTGATTGTGATACTGGAAATGTATTTGCTATCGCTACTACAAACTATTTCAATCCTTCGGTAACCTATCAATGGACAGATGGAAATGGCACTGTGTTGGCTGATACAGATTCAATTTTAACAGTTTCGGAATCGGGAAGATATACGGTTGTAGCTACTAATGAAACAGGGCTGTGTACCGCTACAGATGCACTAGATATTGCAGTGGTTCCTATCAATGAAGAGGATTTATTGCTTCCTACTAGAGCCAGTTTCTGTACTGGAGATCCTGTTAATCCAACTGTTGATTTAGATCCTGGAATTTTTAATACGTATGAATGGCGATTACTTCCTGATGATGCCATTATCTCTACAGATCAAGTATTGAATGTTTCTGTTGCCGGAACCTATGAGGTAACGCTTTTCAATGGATTCACTTGTACGACAGATCGAGTAGAGGTGGTTGAGGATTGTAGACCAACAATCGTCGCCCCGAATGCATTTACACCAGATGGTAATGGGGTGAATGATCAATTTTTTGTTTATCCAAATGACTATGTGGATGAGTTTCTAATTTTGATATATACTCGCTGGGGAGAACTGGTTTACACTTCCAATGTTCAAGATTTTCAGTGGGACGGTATTTATAAAGGCTCGCTTCTTCCACAGGGAACATACACATACATAATGAAGTTTTCTAGTTCTCTAGCTCCTGATTTAGGAACTATTGAACAATACGGCGCTGTTACACTTATTAGATAATGAGCTACTTCGATTACATATACAATAAGCTTTTTGGTAAGCCAGGAAGTACGTCTACCAGAGTGCTCGTAAACGAAATTATTCAAAGGAGTCAGTCCTTTTTAGATCGATTCAATGCTTGGAAAACTTCTGACTTGTGTGCAGACTATCTTAATGATTTGTGGCAGTCTTATTTCTGGCAAAAGAAAGGGGTAGACAAGGATCCACATATTCATATTCTTGAGTCAACATATAGCAACGGTTTTGCCATAAGCTATGAAGCAAAATATGGGAAGAATCACTTTAGATATTTGTTTGATTATTTGGCAGATCAAGTGAAATTATTGGGGTATAACTCAGTGGTTAGTAGACATACCATGCAAGAAAAAGGGGATGTAGTGGAGTTGAAAGAAATGCACTATTTAAAGCCTAAGAGAGGTTTCATAGAGCCAATAGATCAGAAGTATGGAAATGTTCAAATTGAATACATTGAAGAAAATGATGAGCCTACTCGTATAAAGCTCATTGCCAACTCTTATCCGGATAGAAAATATAAAGAGGCTGAAAGTTTTGAAAACTTGGCCGAATACATATTGTCAATTAAGAAATAATAGAATGAGAATTATTACCCTTATAGCTCTATTAGTTGCAGGAACTGCTTCTATAGAATCAACACAAGCACAATTATTACCTACTAAACTTAGGATAACAGTGATTGATGGCCTTGGCAATTTTGTAGAAGGTGCTACTGTTTCCATTTATGAGACTGAAAAAGATTATCTAGCTAGCGAGAATGCTGTAGCAACGCTTAAAACTGATAAAAAAGGAAGGGTGACCTTTAAAGAGGTTAAACCAATGGCCTACTTTGTAGAAGCTAAGTTTGAGGATAAGAATAATAATGCTGCAGGTGTAAAAACTGGTGAATTGGAAGAAGGTAGAATTAATAAAGTAAATACCGTCATCGACTAAAGTTGAGGAAAGTACTTTTCATATTAGCAACTGTACTTCTTTCAGCCGATTCATTAAATAAAAATCTACCCACATATTTATTGGTTATTGCTGATGTTCCTTCAGAAATAGAAGGTCGGGAAGACTTAATGGGACGAAGTGAATATCTGCAAATGTTGACAGCAGATCCTTCAACCGGTCAAATTCCAGCCGGGATACGTAGAGCAGAATTGATATTTAGTAACAAGCTTCTTCAAAACGTCTCAGGAGCTCGTTCACAAAATCTTGAGATAGAATCTATAGGTCCACGAAATGTAGGGGGAAGAACGAGGGCAGTTGCATTTGACATTCGGGATGAAAACATCATACTTGCGGGTGGTGTATCGGGCGGAGTTTGGAAAAGCACCGATGGTGGATCAACGTGGGAAAGAAAGTCAAACCCTCTCAATCGAAACAGTGTAACGTGTATCGTACAAGATATAAGGCCGGGGAGAGAGAATACTTGGTACCATGGCACAGGTGAAATAGTAGGCAATAGTGCAAGAGGAGGTGCAGCACCGTTCCGAGGTGACGGAGTGTTTAAATCCACAGACAATGGAGAAACATGGGAACAACTAGCATCTACTCAAAGTAATCCACAGACCTTTAATAGTCAGTTTCAGTACATCTGGGATATAGAAACTAACCCATCTAATCTGACAGAAGAAGAGGTATTGATCGCAGCTTATGGAGGAATACTTCGTTCATTAGATGGTGGTGAATCCTGGCAATTAGAAATCGGTCAGGAGCTATTCAACCTTGATGAGACGGTAGATCTAAACGATTCTAATGCTTCATTTTACACTTCATTAGAGAGATCCAGCAATAATATTTTTTATGCTACACTATCTTCCTTAACAGGTACTGATGAAATATCACCTGAGGCTGGATTTTATTATTCTACAAACGGAGCCAGCTGGACTGAAATTACACCCTTGACAGATGATTCTCAATACAGAAGAACGGTGGTAGGTATTAGCCCTTCAAACCCAGATGTTGCCTATTTCATGGTTGATTCTAGTCCTATTTTCATTTTAGAACATAGACTTTCTCAACTTACCAGTCCTGATAGAATCAATGGGTTTGATCCAGACCCTAGAGTTGTGCCGGATTTTGGTGGTACGCTCGGGGATCTTGATACGCAAGGATCATTCAATATGATGCTTCGTGTACATCCGAATGATGAAAATACAGTGTTTGTTGGTGGTACGAATTTGTATCGTTCAACGGATGCTTTTCGAACATTTGATAATATAGATTGGATAGGAGGTTACAATCCGGAAGGTGGTAGTAGTGTTTATCTCGGACATCATCCAGATCAACACGATTTACTTTTTTTACCTAGTAATCCTCAAATAGCATATTCTGCAAGTGATGGTGGATTAATTAGAAGTGACAATATCATCGCAGATTCAGTTTTTTGGGAGACTAGTAACAATGGTTTTGTAACATCACAATTTTATACGGTAGCGCAATCAAAAGATCCGGATCAACAAATTTTGATTGGAGGAATGCAGGATAATGGTACGGATTTTTCGGTTAATGGAAATAGCCTATGGAGTGGAATAATAGGAGGGGACGGAGGCTACCCTGCGCTAACCAAAGACAATACGCTATGGTTTGCATCCTTTCAGCGAGGACAAACGCTTAGGTTGACATTGGATGAGGATTTTGATCTTACTTCTTTTGCGAGAGTCGACCCAGCTGGATTAGTTGCCTCATCAAGTTCAATTTATCTTTTTATAAATCCCTTTGTAATTGATCCTACCAATGAAAATAGGATGTTTTGTGCTGGAGGTAATCATTTATATTTCCATCCAAATATCTCGCAGATTCCTGGTGGCTCTCAGACTCCAACTGATATAGGATGGGAACGGGTAAATGTAAATCCAATCGAAAATGGTCTTGTGAGCGCTGTAGAAGCTGCATATCAGGGTAACAAAGTTTACTATGGGACTTCGCTGGGACAAGTATTCAGATTAAATAATGCTGATGATCAAGCGATGTTTGAAGTTGATGAGATAACCTCAAATATGTTCCCTGAGAATGCATTTGTAAGTAGTATAGCGACAAATCCGGAAGATAGTGACCATCTTGTTGTAGTATTTTCTAATTACAATGTCCAGTCAATTTTTGAAAGTACTGATGCTGGAATAACTTTTAAAAATATAAGTGGGAGTTTGGAAGAAAATGAAGATGGTACTGGAGATGGTCCAAGCATTAGGTGGGCTGAAATTGTACCACTTAATTCCGGTAATTTGATTCTCGTAGGAACAAGCATTGGTTTGTTTTCTACGGAATCTACTGATGGAGACATCTTCTGGATGCAAGAGTCTACATCTAATATTGGCAGTGCAATCATTACTATGATGGACTATCGACCTAGCGATGGAAACCTCGCAATCGCTACGCACGGAAATGGAATATTTACTACTAGTATTGATGATTTCAAAGAAATATCACTTCTTGAAGAAAATGATCCATTTCAGGTTCTAGATGCATTTCCAAATCCTTTCTTAGAAAGCACACAGATAAGGTATTCAATACCTGAGGATGGGGAAGTAAGAGTAGATATTTTGGCCACCAATGGAGGGCTTATAAATACCATTCTTTGGGGCCCTCAATTTCAGGGCATAAATTCTGTTACCTGGAATGGTGAGAACGCATCCGGAACCGAACTTGCAAATGGCATATATCTATATCGCATTAATTATAATGGTGAAAGCAAGTCCGGGAGACTTATTTTACGTCGTTAGCGAATACTAAGTACTAGCAAGAAATACGCAATAATCATTACCCAGAAATTGTAAATAAAGAAATTAGGCATAATTTCTAGTACCATGAGTACATCTAAAATGGTGACTACAATGGATACAATTCGTAGGTTAGTTTTTGTTTTTTTATTCATAGCTCCGTTTTTGAACTAAAATAAGTATTTCATGATCCCATGACAAATTCGAAAGGTTCATCATCTTTGCGTTTTAAATAGAGATGGCAGAAGTAGGAACCGATATCAATGGAGCTGTGGAATTGCTTACTAACTCTCAGGTTGTGGCAATTCCTACTGAAACTGTATATGGCTTAGCTGGAAATGCGCTAGATGAAAAGGCAATCCTTGAAATTTATTCGGTTAAAAATCGTCCAAAGTTTGATCCACTCATCGCTCATGTAGATTCGATTTCTAAGGTCGAGGACTTAGTGGATGACTTGCCAGAAAAAGCACGACACTTAGCAGATAGATTCTGGCCAGGGCCTTTGACTCTTCTCTTAAAAAAGAAAAATCACGTTCCTGACTTATTGACTTCAGGTTTGGATCGCATTGCAGTTCGAATACCTAATCACCCGCTAACGATTGATCTATTGTCTCATCTTGACTTCCCACTTGCTGCTCCAAGCGCAAATCCTTTTGGATATGTATCGCCAACTTCAGCGATCCATGTTCAAAATCAACTAGGAGAAAAGATACCCTATATCCTTGATGGTGGTGAATGTCATGTAGGGCTTGAATCTACTATTGTAGGTTTTGAGGATGATCAAACAGTGGTTTATAGGTTGGGAGGTGCACGCATAGAAGAAATTGAAAATGCAATTGGAGAAGTAAAACTTAACGTTAACATGAGTTCAAATCCAGCTGCACCTGGGATGTTAAAATCACATTATTCTCCTGGAAGAAAAATGATTGTTGGTGATATTCTGGAAAACTTATCCAAGTTAAATCCAGAAACTACAGGTATTATCTCATTCAATAGATCATTTGATGTGCCAAAGCGAAATATGGCCATCCTTTCAGAGTCAAAGGATCTAGATGAGGCAGCAAGGAATATTTTTTCTGCACTGCGTAAAATGGATCAGCCACATCTGAAAGTAATATTAGCAGAATACCTTCCAAAGGAAGGTTTAGGAAAGGCTATAAATGATCGACTAAGAAGAGCGGCAGTCTAACGATCTTCTCTATAAACATTATCAAAAGGAGTTAACTCACCGGAACTATTTATAAATAGTGTGTAGTCAAAGTCTTTGCTTGATTTAAGGGAAGAGTCATCAGAACTATGTTTGATCAATGTGGCTTCATTCACTTTAAGTTGCTGAGGGTAATTGAAATTCACCTTTCTTAGGTCGCTAGAGATAATCAATTTGTTGAAAAGAGCTGAGGTTTTAATAATCACCACTTGATTTTGTAAGGGCGAAAAAGGCAATTTATCCAACTTGGAAATGGAAGAACCTTTTGTCGCATGTCGCATACCTATGACACATAAAATTCCATATTCAGGATATTCCTCTGTTAAAGAGATAAACTTCTTATAGATCAATCGGTCTCTGAATTTATAATTATTGTTGGGGTTAGTATAGTCAAATGTGAGGCCATCATCCATCTCTAGAATCATAGTTGCAAATTGCACAAAATCATCACCAAAGAAATCAGTATATGCTTCACTGTTTCTATCAATTTCATTGATGGTCTTTAAAATCAAGCTTTCAACAACCTCTCGGTTGTAATAGTACATTACAGATATACCTTGGTATGATTCCCGGTGAACTTTAGTCTCGTCAAATAATTGTTTGAAAATGCCGACTGTGCCTTGTAATGAAGGTGGGATTACTTTATCGCCAATCAATTGATTGATTACGAAGATGGCAGATTCCATTTTGTATTCTATATCGATACTCTTCACGAAGACTCGATCATCTTCTGGAAGACTGAGATTAAAGGCACGTAAGTCTTCAAAAAATGTCCAGTTTTCTTTACCCCAGAACATCGTATTTCTAGCTATCTGCCGAAGAATTGTGGTATCTCCAGATTGCAGATAATCATTGATCATGATAGCGGCACTTTCACCTTGCTCTATTGCCAGTATTCTTACATTGCCCTTATTATACAAGTACTTGAGCACTTTAAGTGTGGCTTGCGGTACTGATTTGATATTATGCCAATGTTCCGCTAAAACAAATACTTGATTGCTATCAATTTCTATCAATTCATACCCATCATAGTTGTCATCTTGGTTGATGCTAACAGATCTTACGTTTGTGGATGTTTGACCAAAGCACAAACTTCTATAGAGGACGACTAAACAAAGTAGAAGTATTCGCTCATTCATTTAGCAGATAAACCTTATTTAGAGGATTTTGGTTGTAAATATCAGTATTTAGCAGGTTTATTTCCAGGCAATGTTTTCTTAATAAACTCTCGCAAATGATCATTGCTGCTAATTAAATCCTCATTTCGCAGGTACATCATATGACCACTTCGATAGCCTTTAAATGAAAGTCGATCTTGCATCTTACCGCTAGGGTCTATTTGCCACATTGTATACTTAGCATCAAAGTATTTGGTGGCTCCATCATAATAACCACTTTGGATCATGGCATGCAGATAAGGATTTTGTGCCATAGCTTGACGTAAATTTTCTCCTGTATTGTTTCCATCTCTATTCCATGGATGAACGGGTCCAAACATATTGTACTTAATGTCTGTTTCGTATTTTAATACATTTTTATAGTAATAATTTATTGCTGGGGTGAATGCATGAAGCCAGCTTGTCAACTCCGAGTTAAAGTCAGGTCTTTCACCACCATCAGTACGGTCGATCCCTTTATATCTGGAATCGAGACGACCAACTGTGAAACCTTCATCTCTTAATAGTTCTTTCCAGAAGAATGAAGTTGGAACATCCAAATTGTATTGCAAAATCACTTTTTCAGATATTCCAGAGTACCTAGCCATCATTTTGGCAGCCTCATTTTTTTCTTCATCGCTAACAAAACCACCCTTAACAAGTGTAGGCATTAACTTTTGTACTGAATAGTTCTCAACCTCCTCCAGAACCTCTAATAAGTCTTTGCTTTGAAGATCTGACGGAAGTTTCTCATGATACCAGGCAGCTGCAGCAAAGTATGGTACACGCAATGCTGCACCCAGAGGTCCATCTCTTCTACCTGTTCCACTATGGATACCAAGTTCAGTAGGAGAAACAAGGATTACTCCATTGAGGTACATCCACTGTCGGTTTTGAAGCTCCAATGCTAAACCAGAAACTCTGGTAGTACCGTAACTCTCACCAATCAGATACTTTGGAGATTCCCAACGGTTCATTCTAGTCACAAACGTATTTATCCATTCAGCTAAATATGAGATGTCTTCATTCACGCCGAAAAAGAATTCCCTACTTGTATTTTCAGTGTCAATAATTCGAGAATATCCAGTGTTTACAGGATTTACAAAAACAATATCAGCTACATCTAGTATGGAATTTGGATTATCCTTCACTCCATAGGGTTGAATAGGAAATCCTTCATCATCAACTTTAAGAATTTTTGGGCCAGTGTATGCGAGATGCATCCAAACTGAAGCAGATCCAGGTCCTCCATTAAAAGAAATTACAAGTGGCCTTGCTGCTCGATTTTTTATGTCAGAGCGTTCGTAATAAGTGAAATGGACTGCAGCAATTGCCTTTCCTTCTGTATTCCACACAGGTTGTGTGCCAGTGGTAGCAGTGTAAGAAACTGCATTTCCTTTTATTGTTACTTGATGTTTAGTTGAGGTTGTTTCATTTGCTGAGATCATTCGATCCTGAGCACTGACTGAAATCGCTAAACTTAGAATAATAATGGTGAGTATACTTCTCATAGGGTGTAAATATTTAGATGAGAAATCTACCAAGAATTGAATTGACTAGAAAATAAAAAGACATGCTCGGTAAATGAGCATGTCTTTCGGTATTAAAGAGAGTAGCTCTTAGTCCATTTTTAACCTAAGGCTGCCGTAATTTGAATCAATACGAATCATTTTGTTCGAATCTCCCTGACCTATTCTCCCTTTGTATGTGCTTTTATTTGATTCTTTCACACGATAATTAAATGTAGCATCAACATCTGAGGAGTATTTTAAATCAGCAAATGAAAACTCGGCATTGATGTCTGCGTTCATTCCTTCTTCGAGCCCAATTTCATATGAGCCGAACTTACCGTCAATATCTACAAGGGTAAAAGACTTGGCTAGCTTGTCAATTTTGAAATTACCTAAATAGCTACAGTCGAGTTCGAGGCTACCAGTGAGTTCTTCAATCTCAAACCCTGAGAAGTGTGCATCAGCATCTACAGTTTGTGCTTTTTCTATCTCTACACTTCCATATTTACTCTCGATTTCCAAATCGGTCACTTCTCCAATTTCTATTTCCGAAAAACCTTGAGTCATTTCTAATTTAGATGCGCCATCAATATCAAACTTACTGTACTTGATTGTGGCCTCTCCATCGTTGATACTTCCAATACTACCACTGCCGAATGATAGTTTGATCTGTGCTTCGCCAGAAACGTCACCTACTCGCATTGAACCATAGGAAACGATAATATCTAACTCGTTCTTGCGATCGCCCATTGTTACATCTCCGAAGCTATTCTTAATATCTAGCGGGTTAGTATCTGGCATGTAGATCGTATAGTTGATCTCAAATCCTTCTTGGTTTTTGTTTTTAGTACTAGAGATTTCTGTTTCAAAAACAATTTCACTAGACCCCTCGGTAATATCAATCTCAATAGCGTCTAGAATTCTTTGAGCTCTTTCTTCATTTCTACCTTTGCCAATTATTTCTACCTTGATGTCAAACTCATTTTTTTCCCAAGAGTTGATCTCTACTTTTCCAAACTTGTTGTTCACTCTTAGTTTGGTGGTAGCACTAACGCTATAGTTTTTTTCAACATACTTTTTCTTCTCTTCTTGATTACCTGCTGCTGCATAGAAGGCAAGTAGAATGCAAAGTGCTGCTGCTTTATATTTCAATAGATATGTCTTTTTCATTGTTTTGGTTTTTGATGTTTTGTAAAATGTCCAGTTGTTTGTTTAGGATATCAAGTCTCAGCTGCAGGTTGCTGATCATCGCATCCATCACACGGTCATTGGAAGCATTGGATTGGTAGGTTTTCTTTAATTCTAAATACATGGAATCGAGTTGGTCGATTTCTACCAAAAATTGTTCATGTTGTTCAGGGGTAAGTTGTTCTTGGATAGCTTGCTTACGTTGTGCAATTAAACTCACATAGTAATCTTCAGCTTGTGTAAATTCATCACTAAGCATCGGTCCATCTAGTTCGTCTGATTGACGCTTGTCAATCATCAGATAAATAGTAGATACCATAAATATCATAGCAGCTACTTTCCATACGGTAGGCCAAATGCTTTGCTTATCACCTAGCCTTTGGTCAATACCCTTCCAGGTATTTTCACTTGGAGAAGCATTGTCAAATCCTTCTCTGTTGGCCATGATAAAATTTTCAAGTTGATCACCCATAATTCACCTCCTGTTTTACAATCATTTTCAATTTGTCTTTCGCTCTTTTATACTGAGACTTTGAAGTTGACTCTGTTATGCCCAGTATTTCGCTAATTTCTTTGTGGTCGTATCCTTCAAATAAATAAAGAGATAGTACCGTTCTAAATCCTGATGGCAATTCATTCATTGCTCGCTGAACCTGCTCAATTGAATAATTCGGTTCAGTTTTTTCAGGTTCATATTCGCTGACCTCTTCTTTCATGTCCAGCGCCAGCATCAAGTCTTTTTTTATCCTTTGAACTTGATTTAGCGCTTTGTTTATCACGATTCTCTTTAACCAGGCTCCAAATGATGCATCTTCACGATAACTTTTAAGATTTTGAAATGCGCTTACAAATGCATCCTGCAATACATCCTCGGCTTCATTTTCATCTCCGGTTATCCTCAGCGCAGTATTAAACATCGCCTTATTGTACAGTTTGTAAATCTCAAACTGTGCAGAACGATCTTCATTTCTACACCTAGCTATCAGATCAGCATGAATATTTATAGTGTTTGCTTCCAATTTTTAGGTTAGTTCGATGTAAAGACTAGGAAAGGGAAGAGGGGTTGCATCTTGTTGTTAATTTTAGCACATAAGATTAATAAATATGAAAAAAATATGTTGGATATTATGCTTTGGGTTCGGCTTTGCTACGGCACAAGAATTGGACAGTGTAGCTATTGATACCATAAATATAGAACCTCCAACACATTTTCTAGGTGCATATTTGACTGGTGGTATTAGTTGGGAAGCAAGTACACCAAATCACAACATTTTTAGTGTTTTAGGTGTTGGAATTCAGTATGAACGTTGGATGTTAGGGTTTAGTCGAAATGATTTTCAAGGTTCAGTTGAGTCATTTGTAATTTTCCCAAACACTTTTGAATTGAAGTATAGATATGGCGGTATTGATTTAGGATATCAATTGAATGAAAAGAACTGGATGAGTATAATCGCTAAAGTAGGATATTATAGAGGTGATATGGTTTGGAGAAATCAAGAAGACGGTCAAAATTTTTTACGAGATGAATTTAGTCTAGTGAAATTTAGTCTTGCGGGGGAGTTGGCAAAAATGAGATACATAAGACCTTCACTCTCAGCAGGCTATCAAAAAATGAATGAGCTGGATTTGACCAGGGTTGCATCAAGTGATTTTTCAGGATTATTTATTGCAGCTGGAATTCGAATTGGTTATTTTAATCAATAACTTATTTATTTATAGAGGTTTAGGGTTAATTAATTAAACTTGTACAAGAATTAGAAAGCAGTTATATGTTAAAAGGAATTCGTTTGTTATTCACCATTCTGCTACCAATGGTTTTTACTGGAATACAAGCGCAGAGATCATACAAATTATACAGCGAGGCAGAGGAAACATTTTATGAGGAGAAGTTCGCTGAAGCATTGCCTCAATATTTAGCTATTCAAGAACTTGATTCTGGATATGAGGATGTTATGTATAAAATTGAAATCTGTAAGCTTTTATCCATTACTCAATATGAGAATATGGAGCCATTTAATGAATATGAGGCAGAAATGGCTGAAGTAGATAAATTCTATTATTACTGGAAAGGTAGAATTCAAATGAAGGAATATGAATTTGAAGAGGCTATTGAATCCTTGAAAAAATTTATCCAGCTCCCAGCCAGAAAAAGTGATGAAATATTAAGCGAAGCTCGTAGATGGATTAGCTGGGCAACCGCCGCTAAAAAATTTATGGATAATCCCAACTACTATGAAATTCATTTATTAGAAAAGGGATTGAATACGAAGTACGCAGAACTTAGTCCAGTTTATTTTTCAGAGAATGAGGAATTGCTGTTTCTATCAAATAGAGATGATTCGAATCCAGATCAATTTCAAATCTATCATACAAGACATGAAGGAAGTCGATCATGGTCTGACCCTGAAGTAATATACAATGTAGGGGTATTTTCAAGAGATAATTCAAATATTGAAGTGGTTGCTGAAGACGGTCGACTCTTTCAATTTAGGACTGATAAGGGGGGCGATCTTTTTTATAGTGAACCTACTGATAGCAAAACCGGATGGTCTGTTCCGCGTGAGTTTGATAGTAAAATATCGTCAACGCATCTAAGTTCTCATTTCTTTATCAATGAGCACGAAGACCGAATCATCTTTGCCAAAGACGTTGGAACTAAAAAAGAACCAAACTTGGATCTCTTTCAGTCCATACGAAATCCTGTGACTGGCGACTGGAGCAAGCCGGCTCTTTTTGCTACCACAATCAATAGCGAGTATAACGAGGATAGTCCATACCTAAGTCCGGATGAAAAAACACTATACTTTGCTTCAGATGGACATGAGACAATGGGTGGATATGATATTTTTAAATCAGAGTTTGATACAACAACACTGACTTGGTCGGAACCTGTCAACATGGGGTTCCCTGTAAACTCACCAGATGATGAGCTTCATTTTAAGCTTAATAATGATCAGATGTCTGGATATTTCACATCCAACAGGTTACACACAATCGGTGATTATGATATTTTCTTTTTCTGGGAAATTCATACGGTTAAAATAAAAGGCCGCTTGCTAGAAGAACCAGAAGGAAAGCCGGTTACGGATGCTAGAATTTTCTTTCGACCGGTAGAGTATACTGATATGTATTTTTTCTCTCCACTAGATGAAGAAGGTCAGTATGAAATGATCATTAATGCAGACGATGTGTACAAGGTAGAAGTAAAGATGGATGGCAAAACATTAAATCTCAATGATTTTGAAATACACTCAACTGGGGGAGCAAACACCACATATCTGAAGGACTTTTACCTCAATGATGATGGTAACTAATTCTAGGTAAAATGACTTACATCAAGTCTAAGACCCTCGGATTGTCATAATTTATTTCTCTTCTAGTATATTAGATCTATAAAATAAACAGCATGTATACATCAAGTATTACAGGTCTTGGACATTATGTACCCGATAATGTTGTGACCAATGAAGATCTGTCCAAGTTAATGGACACTAGTGATGAATGGATTACTGAACGAACAGGTATCAAGGAACGCAGGTGGATTGATCCGAAAACAGGAGATAGTCCATCTACTATGGGCACCAAGGCTGCTCGTATGGCGATATCAAACGCTGGCTTGACTCCTGATGATATTGACTTTATCATTTTTGCGACCCTTAGTCCGGATTATTATTTCCCGGGGCCTGGTGTGATGGTTCAGGAGCAGCTAGGAATAAAAGAGATAGGCGCACTGGATGTCAGAAATCAATGCTCAGGCTTTGTTTACAGTCTATCTATAGCTGATCAGTTTGTTAAGACTGGGATGTATAAGAATATTTTAGTCATTGGTGCTGAAAACCACTCTGGTGGTTTAGAGAAGTCGGATAGGGGGCGAGGAGTTACAGTAATTTTTGGTGATGGCGCTGGTGCAGCAGTTGTATCTCGCAGTGAAGATCCAGATAGAGGAATTTTGTCTACACATCTTCATTCAGAAGGTAAACATGCTGAAGAATTAGCACTTATTGGCCCAAATACTGGAAGATGGGTGCCTGAGATTATTGCTGACGGAGATCCAGAAGATTCCAGTTACTATCCTTATATGAATGGAAATTTCGTTTTCAAGCATGCAGTAACAAGGTTTATGGAAGTTATTGGTGAGGCACTGGCAACCAATAATAAAAAGCCAGAAGATATAAGCTTGCTTGTACCGCATCAAGCGAACCTTCGAATCAGTCAATATGTGCAAGCAAAGATGAAGTTGTCTGATGATCAGGTATACAATAATATCATGAGATATGGCAATACTACAGCAGCATCAATTCCAATAGCTATGAGTGAAGCATGGCAAGAAGGTAAGATTAAAAAAGGCGATCTGGTATGTCTTGCAGCATTCGGTAGTGGCTTTACTTGGGCATCGTCCCTCATTAAATGGTAAGTACTTACATCATTTGATAATTCTTCAATTGGACTAAACGTACGTTTTTATCGATTAAAATAGTTTTATCAATTTATAAATTGCATTATTATAAGAACTTATTTAATTATTTTAATTATTGACTTAGAATAGTTAAATTTGTTCTCATCAAAGTATAAAACGACCATAATCTATAACGCGAAATGAAATTTGTAAAAACTCTACTCGGAAAATCAACAGATGAAAACCAGCTTAAATTAAAAAAAGAAGCCAGCGGGGAATGGGTAGTACGAAAAGGATCTACTGTATTATACATTGGACCTAAAGACAAATGCGAGACTTATATGAGTCATGCACTATAATCCAGCGATAGGATAACTCACAGAAGGCAATGCATCTCACCAGGTATTGCCTTTTTATTTGTCTTTACAGTTTAAAAATTGAAATATTATTAGATTAAATATGATTATTTATAATAAAATATTATTATATTCATGTTTATTATTTGAAAGATTCAATTTTAAATCATACAGCTATGAATTTTTTTAGACTACTAGGCAAAAAAAATGATAAAGACCGGATAAGGTTGACAAAATCACAAACAGGTGATTGGATGGTAAAGAAAGGCTTTAGTATCCTATATATAGGCAGCAGAGAAAAATGTGAAACCTTTATGAAAAAGACGCTTAGCGTCTAAGCTATGGATAATAACCCTGGCCATTCGATAAGTCTTGAATGGCCTTAATTATTTCCTTAGGATGTGACCATGGGATAAAATGATTGGCTCCATCCAATAGGCTCACCGTCAATAATGTATCGGGAAGCATTTTCTCTGCAAAGTCTGCATTCTCTTTTGGTACCAACGAATCATCCGTACCTTGGATGACGATAGTTGGTATTTTTATTTGCTCCCAAAGAGGCAACATATCTTCCAATTCTTTCTTTAGAGGCATTATCTCATCATTGCTAACCTCAAATTCTTTTGGAGTAAATAATGCTCCTACTTTAGTATTAATTGCCTTTCTATACCATTCATCTTTTTCCATTTCTGGGTCTATGGAAGGAGCTACTAATATCATACCTATGTACTGATCGGGAAAGTCCATTGCCATTCGGGATACCACAGGCCCTCCTAATGAATGACCGATTAAAATTTTCTTCTTACTTGGAAACTGATTCAAAACTTCATTTATCTGAAATGCTTGAACTTGCATAGATGGTTCAGCAATTCCAAAACCAGAATTTCCGAACCCAGCTCGATCAATTGACAACATGTCAAATCTATTGAGCAATGAATCTGCATTAAAGAAGTCAATAAATGCACTCCATGACCCTGGAGAGCCATGTACGAAGGCAATCAAAGTGTCTTTGTTTTGATCCATATATGCATAGTGCATATTTCTATCGTCAACATTTAAGTCACCAAATTGGATGTCAATAGAATCGAGTGTTTCCTGAGCTTCCGAATCTTCGATTCTAAACTCGCAAGCTGATATGATTAGAGAGAGGAGGATAATTTTTTTCATTACGCTAGTGTTCATGCAATCGTGTTCATCAAGCTATATTTGCTGTCTATGTCACAAGGCATCATTTCAACAGAATATCAATTTAAAGGACAAACCGGAAAATACACCGGAAAGGTTCGCGAAGTATATGAGTTTGGTGAAAAACTGGCTATGATAGCCACAGATAGAATATCAGCATTTGATGTTGTTTTACCTAAACCAATACCGTATAAAGGTCAAGTTTTAAACCAGCTAGCAGCTAAGTTTTTAGATGCAACTAGCGATATAGTTCCTAATTGGGTTGAGAGTTCACCTCATCCAAATGTGACATTTGGGAAAAGATGTGTTCCATTTAAAGTAGAGATGGTCATCCGAGGATATCTAACTGGCCATGCATGGAGAGAATATCGAGATGGTAAGAGGGTACTGTGTGGAGTTCCTATGCCTGAGGGCATGAAGGAAAATGAAAAATTTCCTTCGCCGATAATCACACCAACAACGAAAGCCGATGAAGGGCATGACGAAGATATATCTCGCGAAGAGATACTTAGGCAAGAAATAGTATCTGAATCGGATTATTTAGTACTAGAAGATTATACACGTAAGCTTTTTGAGAGGGGAACGAAAATAGCAGCTGAGAGAGGCTTAATACTCGTGGATACTAAATATGAATTTGGGAAGTTCAATGATGAAATTTATTTAATCGATGAAGTACATACTCCAGATTCTTCTCGGTATTTTTATCAAGAACCTTATCAAGATTTGTTGGATAACAATCAACCACAAAAGCAGCTTTCAAAGGAGTTTGTAAGGCAATGGTTAATATCTGAAGGTTTTCAAGGGAAGGAAGGACAGCAAATCCCTGAAATTCCAGAGGAACGAATTCAGATGATTTCTGATCGTTACATTGAACTTTATGAGAACATCTCGGGCGAAAAGTTTGTTAAGGACGAATACTCAAATAAATTAGCCCGAATAAAAGAGGAAATAGCACAAATTGTAGAATAAAGAATTATGGAATTTACAGTAGACAAATACGAGAACTATTCAATGGCCAAAATCAACGAAGAAAAAGTTGATTCTACTATCTCACCCGAACTAAAATCAGAATTCATGAACTTAGCTCAAGACGGTGTGAAAAGTTTGATCGTAGATATGGCAGGAGTTAAATATGTAGATTCTAGCGGTCTAAGTGCTCTTCTTGTTGGTAATCGTTCTTTTGGAGATAATGGGGCGTTTGTACTCTATAATGTGACCGATCACGTTATGAAGTTGATTTCAATCAGTCAGCTTGATAAAGTGATGACAATTGTTGCAGGTCAAGAAGAAGCTGCAGATGTTGTATTGATGACAGAAATCAATAGAGGTCAAGGCTCAGCAGAATAAAATTTGAGCCTTGAACTATTAATACTAGGATCTAATTCTGCTGCGTTTGCGCATCGCAGGCATCATACTGCGCAAATATTTAAACTACAAGATCAGCATTTCTTAATAGACTGTGGAGAGGGTACGCAGTTGCTGATGAAAAGGCATAAGGTCAAACTCTCACGAATCGACCATATTTTCATCTCTCACCTTCATGGAGATCATTACTTTGGCTTGATTGGCTTGTTGTCAACTATGCATCTTTTTGGCAGAAAAAAAGAGTTGCTGTTAGTAGGCCCACCCGGTTTAAAAGAGATATTACAGCTTCAATTACGGCATTCAGAAACGTCCTTGAATTTTCATATTCAGTTCATAGAATTCACTCCAGGAGAATCTGAATTGATAATGGACCATCCAAAGTTTACTGTAATAACCCTACCCATGGACCACCGAGTGCCATGTTCAGGTTACCTGTTTAGAGAGAAGCCGAAAAAGCGAAGAATTAATAGAAAAGTTCTTCCTGATGTCGATCTCACCAATTTGGACATCATGCGACTGAAAGATGGAGAAGATATTAAGAACGCTGATGGATCGATCAAATATGAAAATAAGCTTATCACCCTAGACCCTAATCCTAGCTACAGCTATGCTTATTTTTCTGATACACGGTTAAGAGCGGAACTTGTAGAAACAATTCGTGGAGTAGATCTCTTATATCATGAAGCTACTTTTGCGAATGATATGAAAGAGAGAGCCATACAGACCTACCATACGACAGCTGAGCAAGCAGCGCAGTTTGCAAAAGACGCTGAAGTTGGTAAGCTTATTCTTGGACATTTTTCAGCGAGGTACAAGGAATTGGATCCCATTATTAATGAAGCGAAAGAAGTATTTGATAATTCAGAATTAGCAATTGAAGGAACCAAATTCGTTGTCGATGGGAAATAAGAAACAAAATCTATTCATCATCCTGGGTGCTATTTTTCTGACGAATGCAATTCTTGCTGAATTGATAGGTGTTAAAATATTTTCGCTCGAAGAAACATTCGGATGGGAGCCAGCCAATCTTGATATTTTTGGATACATCCTTGATTTTAATCTAACAGCTGGTGTCATGATATGGCCTGTCGTTTTTATTACGACAGATATTATTAATGAGTATTTTGGAAAAGCGGGCGTTAGAAAAATTAGCTTCATTGCAGTAGGCTGCATCATGTATGCATTCTTAATGATTTGGCTTGTCACCAAGCTTAGTCCTGCAGCTTTTTGGCTTGAAGTAAATAATGTTGATCTGGAAGGAAAACCCTTTAATGTAGATTTTGCCTTCAATAAAATATATACTCAGGGATTAGGCATTATCATAGGATCAATTATCGCATTTCTAATTGGACAGATTTTAGATGTTATCGTATTCCAGCGTCTTAGGAAGATTACGGGTGAGAAGATGATATGGCTTCGGGCTACAGGTTCAACTTTAATCTCTCAGTTGATTGACAGTTTTGTAGTCCTTGCAATTGCTTTTTATGTACTGGCACCTGCAAATAGCCGGTGGGAGTTTTCGCAGGTGATTTCTGTCGGTTCTCTCAACTATATATATAAGTTTATCGTAGCTATATCACTTACTCCACTTATTTACCTTGGCCATTATCTAATAGATAGGTATTTGGGAAAAGAAGAAGCAGAGAGAATTAAAGAAGAAGCAAGTCAAAGTAGTTTTTAAACGATATCAGATTTTGAAAACGTTTATACCTTCTACAATATTCAAACCATCCTATCGTATCTTTCAAACATGCGACTGTCCATCATATTAATATTTCTGGCGTTCGGAGTAGCAGCAATGGTCATTTTACCATCGGGTAAAGACGAGCTTATCTATGGGGTAAGCCTTGTAAATCCACCTAGAGCCATTTCTGAAGATGATATGGGTAGTGTGAAAAGAATTAACGCAGAATGGGTAGCAGTGATCCCTTACGGATTCTCGAGAAAGGGGCAGCCAAACGTTTCGTTTGATCATAATGGACAATGGTGGGGGGAGCGAAAAGATGGATCATGCAAGCTGATTCAATATGCAAAGTCGCATAATCTTAAGGTGATGCTAAAGCCTCATGTTTGGGTAATGGGAGAGGGATGGACTGGAGATTTTGATCTTTCTACAGAAGATGAATGGCGAAAATGGGAGAAAGACTTTTCTAAGTATATAATGAACTATGCAAAAGTGGCCGATTCATTGAGTGTAGAATTACTTTGTATTGGGACAGAATATCGTACTCCGGCTAAGGAGCGACCAGAATATTGGAGAGGTTTAATTAAAGAAATAAGAGAAGTATACTCAGGGAAGATTACCTATGCTTCTAATTGGGACAACTATGAAAATATATCCTGGTGGAATGCAGTAGACTACATCGGAATTGATGCATACTTCCCTCTTGTGGAAGGAGATCATCCCTCTATTGCAGCTATTGAAGAGGGTTGGAAGCCCGTCAAGGATAAACTATCATCGTTTTCCAGCCAATGGAGCAAACCTATTTTATTTACTGAATACGGTTTTCAAAGTGCTAATGGGGCTGCTGGTAAGCATTGGGAACTCAATAAATCGCCTGAATATGTTAATGAGCAATTGCAAGCAGATGCATACGAAGCTACCTATCGAGCGCTAATGCAAGAGCGCTGGTTTGCTGGTGGATTTTTGTGGAAGTGGCATTTTACTTCCCGAAATGATAGATGGAAAGGTACAGAGTGGACTCCTCAAAATAAGAAAGCTGAAGAAGTAATAGCGAGATGGTACGGAAAGAAATAGTCCGTCGATGCTTTTCTTTCAAACTGAAGTATTAAATTTCATAATCAACCTATTTCTTATGAAAGAGAAGCGAAATGTAGAAGACGTTATGGCCGAGTTAGGTCAGAAAATCGATCATCTGGTAGCTGAAACTAAAAAAGCAGGAGCGAAGGTTTCTGAGGATATGGAGCATCAGATTCAAAAACTGAAAATCCAGAAGGACAAACTTGAGGATGAATTGAAAAATAAGGCATCTGATTCAAGTGAAAAGTGGGGAGAGGCTAGAGATCATATGAATGATGCTGCTGCTGCCATCAATAAAGCTATTGGAGCCCTATTTAAACCATAGACTATTCACTTCTTAGACTTTTCACAGGATTGAGCATCGCGATCTTGAAAGAATAGTAACTAATAGTTATCCAGGCCAGAATTAAAGTCAAAGATCAAGGTCCTGAGATTGATAGTACAATATGAACTGAAGCTAGTGAAAGTGATTTAGGTTTGATTTTTAATGGAATTCCAATGCATAAGTATTCGGTTGAATCATGTTGCAGAT
The DNA here is from genome assembly GCF_963691765.1 of Ekhidna sp. Classification (GTDB taxonomy): domain Bacteria; phylum Bacteroidota; class Bacteroidia; order Cytophagales; family Cyclobacteriaceae; genus Ekhidna. The sequence goes on along the minus strand of NZ_OY829375.1, from coordinate 536,886 downwards.
AACAATTCTAGCTCTTCAAACTCACCAATAAATATCTATATCCGATCAAGTACTTTTTTGATAAGACTGTCTATGACCTTGTTGGGATCTTTGACAAATTGACCTTTAATACGATTGGCCATGATGGCATTGAGACTAAGCATTTCGTGGCCCAGAAGTTTGGCAAAAGCATAATAGCCGGCAGTTTCCATTTCAAGATTGGTAAGCCACACATCTTCTTCGTGGAAATACTGCATTTTATCAATAATATTCTTGTAGCGAATTGGGATTCGAATTTCTCTGCCTTGAGGTGCATAAAATCCTGGACAAGTAACTGTATTTCCAACGATGGTGCAATCTCTAAATTTATCTAACAGTCCAGTAGATCCTTTGAAACAATATGGAGTATAATGTAGATCAAGTTCTTCACGCAGTTTCTTAATTATTCTCTTTTCGACGCCTCGATGCTTGTATTCATAAAATTGTAAGATGGTATCTAAGCCAATGGCATATTCTGTAGATAGATGACTGCCAACTTTAATATCATCTCTGATTGTACCAGAAGTTCCGATTCGTATTATTTGAAGTTTTTTTCTTCTAGCCTTTGGTTCGCGGTGAACAAGATCAATATTAAATAATGCATCAAGTTCCGTCATGAGTATTTCGACATTGTCGGTACCCATTCCTGAGCTGATGACTGTCAGTCTTTTACCCTTGTATTTCCCTGTGTGAGTGATGAATTCTCTTTTGTTCATCTCAAACTCTACTGAATCAAAATGACGAGATACTCTGTGTACCCTTCCAGGATCACCAACGACAATTATTTTATCCGAAATATCTTTTGGTCTAAGACTCAAATGATAGACACTTCCGTCTGGATTTAGAATAAGATCTGTCTCAGAAAATTTGTGAGGCATGGATGGTTTGGATCTAAAGCTTCCTAAAGGTAACTAGGAAACTTGATCTTTTTTCCTTTTCAGCCCTTTGTATGGATTATATCCGTTCATTTTTTTCTGATAGGACCCAGAACCATCATACAGTCGTGTGTCAGGATTGTTCATGCATTCCTCTGAGCAGGACCCTTTATACACTTCTGCACCCTTGTCGCTCATAGGAATATGCTTATTGCAATGCGGATTTGCACAATTTACCATCCGATCTGAAGGCTCACCAGTAATGTAGCATTTTGCTATTACGGAAGGATTGACAGAATTAACCTCTTTTACAATCCTATTGTCAAAGACATAACATTTTCCTTCGAAATCTTCTCCCTCAGCCTCAAGACCGTACTTAATAATCCCACCATGAAGCTGATGTACATTTTCGAATCCTTGTTCAAGAAGGTATGCACTTGCTTTTTCGCATTTTATTCCACCTGTGCAATACGTTACAATCTTTTTGTCTTTGTATTTTTTTAGTTCTTCAATTTTTTCTGGAAAGTCTCGAAAATTGTCAATATCCAGAGTTAAGGCATTTTTGAATTTTCCTATCATATGTTCGTAATTAGACCGAACATCTAGAATTATTGTATCCTCATCATCTTCTTTTAGGATTTGCCTAAATTCTTCTGGTTCAACATATCCTCCAGTTTTCTTAGTTGGATCTATTTTAATAAGTGAGCTATGAACAATTTCAGGTTTCACTCTTACATGCATTTTCTCGAATGCGGGCTCATCATTTACATCGACTTTGAATTCCGTATGTGAAAATCTTGGATCACTGGTAACAACTTCCATGTATTTTTCGCAGGCTTCTTGAGATCCCGAAACGGTCCCATTCAGCCCTTCTGATGCAACGATGATACGACCTCTAAGATTAAGGCCTAAGCAAAATTTGTGATGTTCTTCCCTAAACTCTTCAGGGTTTTCGATCTTACTATAACAGTAATAGAGTAATACGTAGTGTTTTTCCATAATAACCGAGCCCTGTTTCAGCAGGGTGTTAATATTGCAAAATTAGCTTCTTTGGAAAGAAACGTCAAAATTGGAAAACATAAAGTCAATTATTTGATTACAACAATTACCCTATTGACTTTATTGGGAGATAATAAGCCTGTTTCAGGATTTTCGTTATTGTTATTCTTGCTATCCTTTTTAACTTCTAAATAGTAAGAGCCGGCTTGAAGACCTTTAAATTGAAAACGTCCCTTTTTATCTGTTTTTCCCTTTATCAATCTATTTTCTCTATTTAAATAATCTTCTTCAGATGAATAGATGATGATGTCGGCCTCTGAAACATTGCTTCCAGATCCATCAATTACAGTCACCAAAAGCTTTGTTTTTGCATCCTGAGACACAGCATTTGGCGTTCCGATAAAAAAAAGAATTACATAAAGATATGCAGCGATTGAAGCGATTTTCATTTTGATTAGGTATAGGTTAATACCTACAATTTAGCTGATCTAACTAATCCTATCAAAAATACAATTTACTTAACCTCGACAGCTGGATTTCCAAATACGGTTTGACCTGCTTTTATATCACCCACGACCACAGAGCCTGCTCCAATTCTTGCCCCCTTGCCAATAGTTACTCCAGCTACAACGGTAACACCAGAGCCGATAAACACCTCATCTTCAATTTTAACTTTGGTATTGATGATGGATCCTGCACCAATTTGGACTAAATCGCCTAACTCAGTTTCTTGTTCAATTACAACCTTGGAATTTATGACATTGTGATTACCCATTTTTGAATCATTTGATAGAATCGCGCCAGCATTAATAAAGTTGCCGTGACCAATGCTAAATGAGTCAGAAATAGATGCAGATTCATGAAGAGCATTCATGGGCATTACCTTTCTCGTTTCCATCAAATACTCGACATATTCCTTTCGTAAGGAATTATCATCGGTAGCAACGAATGCTTCGCATTTCTGACCAATCAGTTTGGTGAATCCGTGATCATCTGTTGCGCCTAATACAGATACTGAGTTAATTTCTGTATTGTGCGTCATCTCATCATCATCTAGAAATCCGTATACTACAATGTTGTTAGAGTTGAATATTTCTAGCGCTGCTTTAGCTAATCCAGTGGAACCGAAAATTATTACTGGTTTTTCCATGTTTTTTTGAAGTTGAGGCCGCAAAAATAGCGATAATTAATCCTAATTAGAAGAAAGGTAGCGATATGGAAGAATGCTACTTATTAGAAGTATAAAAGGGAAATAGGCATTTTTATAGCGTACTAAAGTGCCAAAATTTGGAGAAGTGAGAGGAAGTAAAGTTCCTAAGAGGACAATACAAAAAATTGAAGAAAATAAGAGTGGTAGATCAAACTCATGCTTCTCCTTAATTATCAGCATTAGAGATAAAAATATGAGCACAGTAAGAATGAAATTTTCTATTCTATGTACCCAGCCCAGTGATGAGGTACTGTCTAATATACTTGGCCGGAGTAGACCAGTATAAATTGAAATTGGTACTTTGTTTATGAGAGACATGAATGATTCATTCTCCAATACTATAATCCTATTTTCCGGGCTAGTTTGTGAAGCTATAGCCTCATTGTTCTCATAAATCGTTTGGGCAATTCTATCTACTCTTAAATAGGGATGAATAAACTGTGTCGAGATTAGAATTATAGCTAATACAGTAATTGCAAGCGGCCACTTTAGTCTAGTTTTTATCTTCCTAAGTAGAATGGAAAAAATTAAAATGGAGCTAAAGATTAAAACCGTGATTAGTAAGTAATGCTTGATTTTAAAGAGCAGTATCAAGGAAAAAATTAAGAGGATTAAATCTATGAATAGGAGCCTTTGATTGCGATACAATTTAACTACCAGTACAATACTTAAAACTAAAGCGCTAAAACTCACAGTATCTTTCAATATACCTGAAGACCAAAAAACTACACTTGGTACTAATAAGAGGCATGTAGCTATTGGCAGTTTAATCTCAGGGAAGATCTCAGATAGACTTGTAGTGGCATACCAACAAGCAAGAAAACCTAAGAACGACAACCATATAGATGTAATCCAATAAGATCCACCCGTAAGCCATACAATTGGACTTATAATCCATACAAAGAATCTTTCACGTGGCTGATTTTGAATACTCTCTAAGCTGTAAGATTTAGCAAGTTCGAATAAATGTATTGTATCACCTTGACCATAATATTCAAAATATAAATACCCCAGCAGGATTCCGCTAAAAAGTTTAATTATGAGTCCAATCCAAAAAAGGAGGGGATGAAAACTACTTTTCATTCGCGCTTGAACAGTGTAGGATAGTACTCCTATTACAGCTATATGAATTATCCAGAAAATCACCTATTTAGAATTTCTACGCCAAAGTTACAATGAAGACACCTTCGTTTGAGGCAATAGTTTTTATAAAGATGAATAAGTGCTTGAGAATCAAATGCAGTGCTAAATTCTAAGCCTAGCGCTTTCCATTGTTTGGTGATTCTGTTGTCCTCAAAAGGGAGTGCTTCAAGTAAGGCAATGGCTTTATCCATGTATTTCTGTTCACCCACATATTTAGCATATGCTGCCAATAATGGGATTACAGAATTGACAATGATTGCATTTAAAGATGCTTTCCCTAACTTTTGAAACGGCCTTTTTCTCACTTTACCAAAGTCGTAATGCGTTTGCCAGTAACAACTAACACTGATTTTGAGCTTTTTATTTATTTCAACGATAGATTCAGTTTTGATTAGGAAGTCAAAAAGTTGTGGTTGGAGGTGAAGAAGTGAAGCTAATTGAGCTAGCCTAACAGTCGGGAAATTTGAAGGTCTTAGCTTACCATACTTCCAATTAGTTGTAGACATTGGGTCTCTAAGCTGATACTTCATTGAGTAAAATTCAAATTCAAACTTCAACTCTTCCTGATACTTATCTTTTGCTTCATGCAAAAATCCTGACTGACCAAAAATTAATGCTTCTACTGCAAGTTGATTAGAAAGGGTCTTTTTGAGGTTTGAGTAGGGGAGGATTTCTGTAAGTTTTATAAAGGATTCTTTATTGGTAGAAAATCCAAAAGTTGTAGCGATGGATTGATACGTTATTTGCTCCCAATCATTGGCAGTGTTTTTCAATTGTGCAAGTATTTGGGTCGCTCTTAAGTGAAGTCTCTCCACCATGACGCGATCTAGCATTCCTTTAATTTTTAAATTAGGAATAGAAGATATTTGATTGGAACAAAGGATTTGGTCCTTGGAATATATATGCCTTTCGTACTTAGTTAAAAGCTCGTAATTGATCTTGTTTTTTAGTTCTAGTACTGGCAAAGGAGCACCATGAATCAAAATATCTGCATCATGATTCCAGACTACATGAAGGATAACACTTTCATATGCTGGGTCGTATTGATGCCCATGTTTTAGCCAATCAGATGAATTGATATGGATTTCAATTTGTCCTGCCCATTCAATATCATTGATTTTAATCCTGCCCTCTTCGAAATCAGGGCCGGAATCGAAATTGTGATTTCCTTGGAAAAATACCTTTAAAGTTTGCTTATTGGTGAGTTTAAGATTTGATGTCTTAAACTTTTGATATTTCCAGATATAATGAAGAAACTTCTCGTCCATGGCGATGATTAATCGCCCAAGATATGTTGAGGATTAAATCCTCTGAAGTTGCTCAGCCATTTTCTGCTGCATTTTTTTAGCTTGTATACCTGCTGATGACGCAAAGTCTTTCGAGCTGTCAGAATAAATAATTCCTCTGGAAGAATTGACTAACAAACCACATTGATTATTCATTCCATGTTCACAAACTGCATTTAGATCCCCGCCTTGTGCACCAACGCCAGGAATGAGTAAGAAATGATTAGGTACGAGTTTGCGAATATCTGCAAGTGCCTCAGGTCTTGTTGCCCCCACTACATACATTAAATTTTCGGAACTGCCCCATGTAGAACTCAATTCAATCACTTGTTCGTAAAGTCTCTTATTATTTTCGAGAAATAAGTTTTGAAAATCAGCTCCTCCCGGATTACTAGTGGCTGCTAGAAGGATGACCCATTTGTTTTCAAAATCTAAAAAAGGCTTTACGGAATCTGAACCCATATACGGCGCCACGGTAACCGAATCGAAGTTCATGTTTTCGAAAAATGCTCGTGCATACATAGATGATGTATTTCCAATATCAGCACGTTTCGCATCTGCAATGGTGAAAATATTCTCAGGAATGTATTCAAGTGTTTTTTGCAGTGATTCCCAACCTTTTGATCCTTGTGCTTCGTAAAATGCGGTGTTTGGTTTGTAGGCTACTGCATACCTATGGGTAGCATCTATGATCTGCTTATTGAATTCGAATATTGGATCTTCTGATGAAAGTAGATATTCAGGAATTTTCTTGATATCAGTATCTAATCCCACACACAGAAAAGATTCTTTCTCTCTAATATTTTCGAAAAGCTGTAGACGTTTCATACTCAACAGTAGAGTTTTTGGCTAAAATAAGGAAAATATATAGGCACAATTATCCCTATCCCGCTATTGGGGATTCTGAATTCGACAATAAGATCGAGTGTTATTTAAGCTCTGGAAGCTTGTCGTTTACGACTTTTCCTTTTTTCACTTCACCATAAAAGTGAATGTCGTAAAGCTTTTCGTATTTCTTGATAGACTGGTGTAATTCTGGAATTGTCTCACTTCTAAGTTTAATTCCTTTTCTTTCACCTTTATGTCGGAGCTCTATATAATATCCGTCCTTAAGTTTAACGGGAGTAGTTGCGGGTCTTGCCAAATCAATAAAATTTTATGTGTACTTAACAATTATATAAAACAATGCTCGTGTGGAAAAGTTTCCACACGAGCTAGTATATAATATTAAAACTTAGAATCTGCTTGTATAAGCTTACCCTCTTGGGTTTGCTACTTTTACAACGATGGTTCTACCATCTAATTCAGTCTCGTTTAGGCTAGAAATAGCCTGATTAGCTTCGTCATCGTTTGGCATCTCTACGAAACCAAAGCCTTTTGATCTTTGAGTTTCTCTGTCCATGATAACTTTTGCGGAATCAACTGTTCCGAATTCTTCAAATGCTTGTCTTAATGCGTCTTCTGAAGTTGCATAGTTAAGCTTAGCTACAAAAATGTTCATTAAAAAAAATAATAATTAAAAAGTGCCCAAACTTGTTTCTGAGCGAGGCAAAGGTATGTTATTTATTGATAATCAAGATTATCTAAAGTCTATTACCTCAACTTCTGGGTATTTAGACGTATCAAAAGTGAAGTGGTTGTCATTTAATTGCGTTGGAGTAAATGTATTTATTGAATAAACATATTTGTTTCCGGTACGCTCAAACACAGTAAATGATTTCAATTCATCCTTTGGATTTATAGTCATTCTTATCTTAAAATAGCTTTTATCTCTACTTTCAGGGTCAAGATCAATGATTCGATCGCCTGAAGCAGTTGTTTCTGTAAGTATGTACTTAAATCCTTCCTTATATAGATCGTAGACATTGCTGAGCGTGATTTCTGACTCTTCAGGATCATAAGGACTGATGGTTACTTCATTGATTTCCTCATTATACGTGTAAACATCTTTGCCATCGTTGAAGATTTTCTGGCCAACAACTTCCAAGACGAACTTATCGCCTTTCACTGCAATGTCTCCAGATATGGTTTCGTCTAAGCCTGCACTTTCATTGGTCAATTTCTGTGAAAATGAAGCAGTAAAAGCCTCAATATCCTTGTAATTATTACTCATTGCATCTAACACAGCCAAGGCAGCAGGATCATACTGGGCATTCGCTTGTAGAACGATGAAAAGTGATAATGTAGCGATGATTAGCTTTTTCATGAGTTTTTAATATTTTATTTCGATCTCAGACAATAATTGTTCCAAACTATGTTCGTCAGGTATTAGTACTTCTCTAGCCTTACTACCCTCAAAAGGACCAACGATTCCTGCGGCTTCAAGTTGATCTATTAATCTCCCCGCTCTATTATAACCTAACTTCATTTTCCTTTGGATTAATGATGTAGAACCTTGCTGGTGCATTACAATAAGTCTAGCAGCATCAGCAAACAAGGCATCTCGGTCGGATAAATCAACTTCTCCAATTCCGGTCTCGCCCTCACCAACATATTCGGGTAAAAGATATGCATCATCATATCCTCTTTGATCTCCAATGAATTCACAAATGCGTTCTACCTCTGGGGTATCTACAAAGGCACATTGTAAACGTGTCATGTCAGATCCCATAGATAGAAGCATATCTCCCATACCTATTAATTGATCCGCACCACCTGCATCTAAAATTGTTCTTGAATCAATTTTAGATGTCACTCTAAATGACAGTCTAGCTGGGAAATTGGCTTTTATTATACCCGTAATCACATTTACAGATGGCCTTTGAGTGGCAACTATTAAGTGAATACCAATGGCTCTAGCCAATTGAGCAAGTCTTGCAATTGGCGTTTCAACTTCTTTGCCAGCAGTCATCATTAGATCGGCTAATTCATCTATTACAAGCACGATATAGGGAAGAAAACGATGGCCTTTATTAGGGTTTAGTTTACGCTCAGTAAACTTCTGGTTGTATTCCTTTAAGTTTCTGCAAGCAGCACTTTTCAATAAATCATATCGATTATCCATCTCTATACAGAGGGAATTCAATGTATTCACCACTTTAGAAGTATCTGTAATGATTGCCTCTTCACTATCAGGTAGTTTAGCTAAAAAGTGCTTTTCTACTTTATTGAACAGTGTTAACTCTACTTTCTTGGGATCAACAAGAACTAGCTTCAATTGTGAAGGATGTTTTTTGTAGAGCAATGAGGTCAGCATGATGTTTAATCCTACTGACTTTCCTTGACCAGTAGCTCCTGCCATCAACAAGTGGGGCATCTTAGCAAGGTCTGTTACAAACACTTCGTTGGAAATGGTTTTACCTAGCACTACAGGTAAGTCCATTTTGCTATCCATGAACTTCCCTGTTGATACAACAGATCTTGCATCAACCATTTCACGGTTTTTATTTGGAACTTCAATACCTATTGTGCCCTTTCCGGGTATAGGCGCAATAATTCGTATACCTAAAGCTGCTAGGCTTAGTGCAATGTCATCCTCTAGGTTTTTAATCTTTGAAATCTTGACGCCCGCCTCAGGAACAATTTCATATAAGGTAACAGTCGGTCCAATAGTAGCTTTAATACTTGAGATTCCAATTTTGAAATTCACAAGTGTCTCAATTATTCGATCCTTATTTTGTTCTAGCTCATCTTTAGAAACAGTAACATCTTTTTCAGGATACTCGATGAGTAGGGAAGGTGTAGGGAATTTATACTTAGGGAGATCCAAAGTAGGATCATAGTTTACAGATTCCTCTTTTACTTCTTCTTCGAATTCTTTTTGCTCAACTTCGAAAGACATATCCTCAAATTCCTCGTTCTTAGGCTTTTGAGTTTCTTCCTCTAAGCTACTTTCTGGCTCTGGCTCTGGTGCGGGTGTTTCTTCTTTTTTGGCAAAGACCTTCTCTTCAACTTCTTTCGGAAGGGGAGGATCTTCTTTGAATTCTGGGAGGTCTATAGTGAATTCTGGATCGGATTTTTCCTTTTTAGATTCAGGATTTGAAGGTATTTTCTTTACTACCCAAGTTTCCGACTCATCTTTATTTGCATCTTCATCCTCAACTTCTTTTTTAATCTGATCTAAAACAGATGAAATGTCCGCAGACTTAGCTTGCTTAGGTTTTTTCTCTGGAATCAACGATTTGATTTGATTAGTCAAATTCTCGAACGAAGGGACGATGCCGCTAAATACTGGCATGCGTGTGATGTCAAAAAAGAACATATTAAACACGACAAAGAGGAATACCATAAATAGAATTGCTCCCCAGCCCATTAAACTCTGCGCAACCATTGAAAGCTCATATCCAATGCCGCCACTTAAAAAACCCCACATCGAGGTTTCTTCCTGAGAGAGGAGAAAGTATCCCATTCCCATACTGATCCAAATCAAATAGAAGACAACAAAGTTGAACGACTTTGTAATTGGAAGTAGGGCACGAAACCATATAATCTTATAGGCTACTATGAATAGAAATGGAGGGATGAGTAATGCCGCAACTCCAAACCACAAGAAGATGAAGTAGTGTGCGACAATTGCTCCGAAGAGTCCAAATACATTTTGCACTTCTGCTCCAGATTCTTTTATGTCCGTGTGAGTGTAGGCTTCAACAACACTTTGATCTGCCTGTCCGGTACTTAAATATGAGATAAATGAAACTCCTAGAAATATTGAGATTGACAGCAATGAGAATCCAATGAATAAATGGAATTTTCTATCTGTAATGAAATTGAATTTAAGGCTTGATTTCTCCTTCTTTTCTGACTTCTTCTTATACGTGTTTTGTGCCATAGGTTATACTTCCAAAAGTAATGGAGTTTTTAGCTGGATCAAACATGCTTAAGTAGTTCCTTGTTGATCTGCTTTATTAAAGCAGGTCCTTCATATACCAATCCGGTATATATCTGAACGAGATCGGCACCTGAATCTAATTTTGCAATCGCGTCTTGCGCAGAATGAATTCCTCCAACTGCAATTATTGGAACGTTTTTAAGGTGCTTTCTTATATACCTAAGCACATTATTCGATTTGTTGAAAACTGGTTTCCCACTTAAACCGCCAGCGCCAATATTAGACACCTTCTTATCAGCTGTTGTCAAGTTTGAGCGATCGATTGTTGTATTGGAAACAATCAATCCATCTAAATTCAATTCATTGGTTATTGCAATGATGTCGTCAAGTTGCGAATCGGTTAGGTCTGGCGCAATCTTAAGTAATATTGGTTTAGGTGTTTTTTTATTTCCGTTTTCGTCTTGTAGCGCTTTAAGAAGCTTCTTAAGTGGCTCTTTCTCCTGCAATTCACGCAGTCCTGGTGTATTTGGTGAACTCACATTCACGACAAAATAGTCTACATGATCGAATAATTTCTCAAAACAAATCAGATAGTCTTCGAGTGCGTTTTCGTTTGGAGTTACTTTATTTTTTCCAATATTCCCACCTACAATGATGTTGGACTTTCGGTGTTTAAGTCGCTCTACAGCGTCATCAACACCATCGTTATTAAAACCCATTCTATTGATCAAGGCCTCATCACTGGGGAGTCGAAATAATCTTGGTTTTGGATTGCCTGGTTGGCCTTTGGGGGTAAGTGTACCAATTTCTATAAAGCCAAATCCAAGGTTTGAAAAATCATCTATTAGCTCAGCATTCTTATCAAATCCTGCGGCAAGACCAACAGGGTTTTTGAATTTAATGCCAAAAACCTCCTTAGCTAACTTTTCATCCTCCAATTGAAAAAGGGATCTGATTATGGTCTTACCAAAAGGTAATAAAAGAACTAGATGAAGAAGTTTAGTTGTGATTTTATGAGCCTTTTCGGGCGAAAATTGGAAAAGGATAGGTTTTAGAAGTTTGTACATCAGCTACGTGGATGATATTGAGTTATTATCTGCTTCAAATAGTCTCGATCTAGGTGCGTGTAAATCTCTGTTGTGGTGATTGATTCATGTCCCAACATTTCCTGCACTGCCCGTAAGTCCGCACCTCCTTCGATCAAATGTGTTGCAAAACTATGACGAAATGTGTGGGGACTAATATTTTTCTTTAGACCAATTTTCGAGGCCAGGTCTTTTATTACCATAAATACCATTACTCGGCTTATCGCTTTACCTCGTTTGGTTAAAAATAGGTGATCATCAAACCCAGCTTTGACATCAATATGAGTTCTTACCTCGTCTCTGAAAATTTTGATATGCTTTAAAGCAGACCTTCCAATTGGCACTAGGCGTTCTTTACTCCCTTTTCCAATGATTCTTAAAAAACCAATATCTTCATGGATATTGCTAATCTTCAAATTTATTAACTCAGAAACTCTGAGTCCTGAGCTGTATAAAGTTTCCAGCATTGCTCTGTTCCGTGTGCCTTCTGGTGTCGACATATCAATTGCACCGAGGATTTCTTCAATCTCTGGAAGATCTAATGTGTCGGGCAGTTTCCTACCCAACTTAGGTGCTTCTAGCAATTCAGAAGGATCTTTTGAAATAATCTCTTCGTATACCAAAAACTTAAAAAAAGCCTTGAGTCCAGAGACCATTCTAGCTTGGGTGTAAGCCGACATTCCTAGTTCATTGATGAATTCAAGAAAATCTATGAGATCTTGTTGGACGACCTTGGAAGGAGATACATCTCGTTCTTTGATTTCAAAAAATTGCTGAAGCTTGGAGATATCCGCCAAATATGCATCAACAGAATTACGTGCTAAAGATCGCTCTAGCTTGAGGTAATTTTTAAATTGTTTGCTGTAGGATGTCCAGGACAAGTGATATTAAATTTTAAGCTTCTAAATTAGCGCAGATACATTCAAATGCGAATACTTATCCTCAACGGCCCCAACTTAAATCTTCTTGGCAAAAGAGAGCCAGAGATTTATGGTAGTCAATCATTTGAAGACTATTTCAATGAATTGGTTCAACGATTTAATACTTGTGAATTGTCCTACTATCAATCAAATCATGAAGGCGAACTAATCGACAAGCTTCATGAGGTAGGATTTAGCTTTGATGGAATAGTTTTCAATCCGGGAGCGTATACCCATACAAGTATTGCACTAAGAGATGCAATATCTGGTATCAATTCTCCTGTTTTTGAAGTTCATATCTCTAATCTAGCTGAGCGCGAGGAATTTAGACAGGTTAGTTATGTCAAAGATGTATGTATTGGATCTATTAATGGAATGGGCCTTGAAGGCTATGCAATTGGAATAGAAGAATTAATTCGTTCTTAGCTTTCATCTACAATCTTAACGATTGTCTTTTTCAGGAAGGTAAATGATGATTTCCCTTTTAGTTTTAATGTGCTCCTGGTTTCATTCCATTGGGAAGTTCAATAGCAAGAATGCCTTGATAGTCAATTTGTACGGAAACTACCATTTCACTGAATTCCCATGAGGTGATTTTTTGCTCCCTTTCTTGGAAGTATTTAGTAGCGGCTATTGCTTGATCTTTAAAGGCATTGATGCCTTCAAGTTTCATTTCCACCACACCATTTGAAATGTTTTCAAAAACAATATTCTCATTAAGATTTTTCAACATGCCATCAACATCGAATGAATTATATGACGAAATGTAGCTTTCTATAATTTCTTTCTGAAAATCCTCCATGTTAGTTTTTGACTGTTTGCAACCGGTAAGAGTAACGAATGTTAGCATGAAAATTATGACCTTATTTATCATAAAGATTGATTTTGTTGCATCATGATTTTTAGATCGTCAACCTAAGGTAAAACTTCTTTTGTCGAAATTTTAGTGGGTTCGGTTAAATCTCATGTTAACTTTCATCCCAAATCCCCCGTCTATGACTGAACTGCAAAAACGAAAAATTCAGCATTTTTTCAATGTCTTAGACAATAATGGAAATGGAATTCTTGAAAAAGATGACTTTGAGCTCGTAGGAGAAACCATGAGCGACATTATTGGATATAGTCAAAATGCGCGCGAACGATTGATGTTAAAATTGAAGGCGCATGGGCTTTTTGTTCAAATTCTTAGAGATATCAATAAGGAGGAAGCTGAACTTTCAATAAAGGAATGGTTGAGGTTTTTTGATGAGGTTGTTCTAGCCAGGCCGAATGATTATGTCAATCAATCTTCAACGTATCTATTTTCGTTATTTGATCAAGACGGTGATGGATATATTGATGAGCAAGAATACCTTGATATGTTCAAAGCTTATGGGCTTTATATGTCTGTTGCTAAAAAGGCATTTGATAAGCTTGATATCAATGGTGATGGAAGAATAAGCGGTGGTGAACTTGTGAAAGCTTTTGAAGACTTTTTTATGTCTGATGATGAATCAGCACCAGGAAATTGGATTTTTGGAGATTGGAAAAATGGGTAGCTAATTCTTAAAATCCAATTGCCAATGATGCTCAACTTTCTTTGATATCGATATTTGAAGCTAATTCTTTATTATAATTCCGATTTAGTAAGTAGCTCAGCGAGTCGATCAAACACAGATCCCCATCCGTTTTGAAACCCCATTTTTTCTTGTTGTAATTTGTACTCTTCTGTTGGATGAATTACGTTAAACGTGAACTCAGTTTTATTTTCGTTTGCTACCAATAAAACCTCTAATGTTACTCCTTCCGTCATAGGAAGAAAATTAGCATTTGTTTTGAGTTTGTTAGGTGGATCAATGTGCTGATATTCACCCTCGGCGATAAAGTCGGCGCCATCGGGCATTCTCATTATGTACTTCCATTTCCCACCTATTTTAAATTCATGAGCTACTATTTTGGTACTCATTCCCTTAGGTCCCCACCACTTAACAATGTGTTCAGCTTCTGTCCAGGCTTTCCAGACCAATTCAATTGGAGCGTCAAAAGTTCGCTTGATGGTGATGGTTCGGTTTTCAATATTATTCTCCATTTTTTTTCTTTGATTTTAATTCCATTAAGTAATCTTCAAATGAGTCGATTCTTTCCTCCCATAGCTTTCGATATTGATCAATCCACATGAAAGCAGGAATAAGTGAAGCTGGCTGAATTTGACAATATCTTTCTCGACCCTGTTTCGAGACGACCACTAACCCACATTCTTCCAGCACTTTAATTTGCTGAGATATTGCGGGCCTACTAATCTCGAATTGATCTGCAAGTGAGTTAAGATTCATCGGTTCTTCTGAAAGAATGTTGATTATTTCTCTTCTGGTAGGATCTGCAATTGCTTGAAATACATCTCTTCGTCCACTCATATAAAGTGTAAGTGTTTGCTTACAAATATATAAATAAAACGTAAGTATTTGCTTACATTTTACTAAAGGAAATAAAAAAACCACCTCTTTTTGAGGTGGTTCTTGTACCATTAGCATTTTAATCCTATTCCTTTCTACCTGGTCTTTCCCTAGGTTTCTTAATAGTTAGTGGTGTTTCTACGTTAGTATCACCCACTGTTATTCTAACAGTATATTCTCCAGCAACAAGGTGAAAGTCACCATTTTCTGAAGCTTTATATGTCTCTTTCTCGTCTCCTTCGAGTAAGTCTTTGAATGACTCATTGGTAACTAAACTCATATTAATGATGTTTAGGCCTTTTTCTGAAGAAATGTCTGTCGAAGATACAACATCATCTCCGTAAAAAATCTCAATTTTTCCTTTTCCACCCAATTTGTCGTAAAAGTTAACAACTATTTCTCCCGAAATTTCTTCTCCCCACTCCCAGGTCTTGCTGCCCCAGCGAGAACTGAATGCTTTTTCTTCTATTGGAAATGCGTGCAGGTTTTTAGCTAAAATTTCACTAGTCATTTTTTGAATTAATGAAACATCGCCTATGTAAATTCCACGTCCATGAGTTCCTAATACAATTTCGTTTTCACGTGGATGTATAATTAAATCGTGTACCGGTGTATTAGGTAATCCCTTGCTAAAGGCCTGATAGCTTTTACCCGCATCAAGCGATACATAAACTCCATGATCTGTTCCTATATAAATGATATTTTCATTGACAGGATCTTCTTTAACAACATTTATTGGTTCATTTGGAAGATTTGCGGAGATGCTTTTCCAGCTATTGCCATAGTCGTCGCTTTTATATACCAACGGTTTGAAATTATCCCATCTATATCCGTTCAATGAAGCATAAACACGTCCTTCTTTGTGTTCAGAAGCTACAACTGTACTCACCCAAAAGTCTTTTGGTAAGCCATTAGTGATTTTTGTCCAACTATTACCAACATCATTAGATCTGTGTATTAAACCGTCATCACTACCAACATATATCAACCCAAATTGAGAAGGAGATTCAGATATGGTAGTCAATGTGCCATAACTAACATCGCCTTTTTTACCCCCATTTGTCAAATCATCGCTTAGTGTTTCAAAGCTATTTCCTTGATCCATAGATCTATGAAAGCGATTGCTCCCAAAGTAAACCACGTCTTGATTGTGAGATGAAAGGGCGATAGGGGCTTCCCAATTCCATCTGTAAGGAGCATCTCCTAATGTATGTCTTGGTGTAATGTATTTTCTCTCTCCAGTCTCTGTATTTATTCTGAAGTAATTGCCAAATTGATAACCAGTATAAATGGTAGTGTTATCACGCGTGTCTACTGCAACTTGCATTCCGTCTCCACCCATCAATCTCTCATACGGATACTTTCCTTCCTGATACCAACTTCTTGAATATTCATATGTACTTGGTCCTTTCCAAACACCGTTATCTTGTAGTCCACCGTATACATTATATGGCTGGGACATGTCTATCGCAATAGAATAGAATTGACCAACTGAAGGTGAATTACAATTGGTCCAAGTCTCACCAGTATCATAGCTTATGTAAACACCACCATCGTTGCCAAGAATTAAGTGCTTAGGGTTATCTGGATTTACCCAAAGTGCATGATGGTCAACATGTACATTATCTTCATTGATACTTTTAAAGGTTTTACCTCCATCTTCTGATCTTACAATTGGAACTCCCATCGTGTATACAACATCAGGATTTTGCGCATCTACTCGAACTTGACCAAAGTAGTAACCATAGGAGAAAATCATACTTTCTATATAATCCTCATGTGTTTTTTTCCAAGTCTTTCCGGCATCATCAGATCGATACATTTCTCCTCCTTTTACTGGTGTGTCAAATAAAAGAGAGTTTGCATCTTCTGTGAATATAACCAGGTCTAGAGGTTTCACTTTACCTGTCTCAATGTCTCTTTTGATATCGACAGCATTGTAAGATCCAGGAAACCCATTGTTATCTAAAAACTCATTAATGTCTTTATTTTCAAGAGCTAAGAACTGTTGGCTATTCATTGTTCTCAGCTGGTCCTTGGTTATGCCTTGATTTTTGTCATCTTCATCTTTATCTCTCCGATCTTGATTGTCAAGTATGGCATAGGCTGTATTTGGCGAAGAAGGTGCGAAAGCCAAACCGATTCTGCCGGTACCATCTGTGTCAGGGAATCCAGAATTATCTGCTATTTCGTTCCAACTATCACCACCATCTTCAGATCTATATATAGCCGTACCAGGTCCGGCTTCCACAAAGTTCCAGGCTTTTCTATCCTTTTCCCACGCTGCGGCAATCAATAAATCTGGATTGTTAGGCTGGATTGCCATTTCAACAATGCCGGTTCTATCATTTATGAATAATGTCTTTGTCCAGGTTTTACCGCCGTCGCTAGTTTTAAATATTCCGCGTTCAGCATTTTCTGAATACAAATGACCAAGAGCACCTACCCAAAGGGTATTTGGGTCTTCTGGATGGATTAAGATTCTTCCAATATGGTGAGTCTCAGTTAAGCCTATATTTTCCCAGTTTGCTCCGTTATTATTTGATTTGAAAACACCAAAACCGGAGTACGAGGATCGACTTGAATTATTTTCACCTGAACCTACATATATGATTGAATTATCCCAATCAACAGCAATATCTCCGATTGTCATTACTATTTGATTGTCAAAAATTGGATTGAAGGAAGTGCCATTATTTGTAGTTTCCCACAAAGATCCAGAAGCATATGCAACATAAAAATGGGTTGGATCATCAGGATCTACTTCTAGATCGACAACACGACCACTCATCACTGTAGGACCAACATTTCTAAATGGCACATTCTTGACTAATGAGCTGTTTTCAAGATTTAATCTTCTTTCATATCCTGCCCAGCGTTCCTTAGCTGAAGTCGGTGGTGGTACTTCGTTTGTTTTTTTCTTTCTCTGGGCAGGCACTACTATAGCCATACTCAAAAAGAGAAGTAGATAAATGATTCTCATGAGGTTAGATTTTTTAATAAGTTAGTAAGTATAAAACTTATACACGCTGAAACCAACCATAAAACATATGAAGAAGTATATCTGCATTTTAGTGGTTATCTATGGATGCACCACTGCAGGAGAGGTTCAAAATGAAGTAGAGACGAAAATTATCCCGGAAGCAAATCACGTTTTATCATCCAGCCAAACGCATAACAAATGGAGTAAATCCATAGAGCCAGTCTTAAAAATTAATTCTGGCGATGTTGTTGAAATAAGCACACAAGAAGCCACTGATGGGCAACTTACACTAGACTCAGATACTTCCGATTTGATGAGTTTAAGTTTTGATCCAATTCACCCGCTCACCGGGCCCATCTATATTAATGATGCTCAGCCAGGAGATGTAATCGCAGTAACCTTACATAAAATAGAGATAGGAGAATGGGGTTGGACAGCAATTTTACCAGGTTTTGGTTTTCTGGCTGATGAGTTTACGGAGCCTTATTTGAAAACTTTTGAGCTCTCAGGAAAGAATAATGTTCGATTTGCAGATGGAATCAATATTCCATTGAAGCCTTTCCCTGGAGTACTTGGCGTTGCGCCTAACACCGATTCATTATTGTCAACTATTCCTCCTAGGGCAAATGGTGGAAATATGGATGATCCCAACATAGTGGAAGGCACGACTGTTTACCTACCTGTTTTTGTTGAGGGTGCGTTATTTTCGATAGGCGATGCTCATGCAGCTCAGGGTTTGGGAGAAGTGTGTGGAACAGCTATTGAGGCGCCAATGAAATTCTTAGTTGAGATTAATTTGTTAAAAGGATCAAGCATTCAAGAACCGCAATACGAGAATGATGATGTTTATGCCGTTACAGCCTATGGGACGACCATTGATGAGGCGGCCAAAAAAGCGACTCGCTACATGATAGCATATTTGGTTAAAGAGCATGGGTTAAGCAGCAATGACGCCTATATGTTATGTTCGCTAGCTGGTGATCTCAAAATTGCAGAAGTGGTAGATGTCCCACATATGCTAGTCACAATGTCAATAAATAAGGAGGTACTAAATAGATGATGACGATATACCACAACCCTAGATGTACGAAGAGTAGACAAACACTTGCACTCATTGAAGAAAATGGAGGTGATTTTATCATAAAAGAATATTTGAAAGAACCACCAACAAAAGCAGAGCTAAAAAATGTGATTGCATTGCTTGGAATTAGCCCTGAGGAGCTTATTCGCAAGGGAGAAGCAGAATTTAAAAATAATTTCAAGGGTAAAAGTCTGTCTGATGATCAATGGATTGAGGCAATGATTGCTTATCCTAAATTAATAGAGCGCCCGATCGTAATTGAGGGAGATAAAGCGGTGATTGGAAGGCCACCTGAAAACGTACTTGAACTATTATGAAAGCAGTATTAGTAGAAAAGCTAGGAGGTCCGGAATCCCTTGTTTACAGAGATTATGAGATTGAATCTCCTGGACCTGGATTCGTTCGTATCAAGGTAGCGTATGCTGGAGTAAACTTTCCAGACACACTGATCATTCGAGGCAAGTATCAATTCCAACCGGAACTCCCTTTTTCGCCAGGAGGAGAGGTGGCAGGATCAATAATAGAGGTTGGGCCTGGAGTTACGGGATTTAAAGTGGGTGATAGAGTTGTTGCTGGAACCACAGCTGGGGGATTTGCCGAAGAAGCAAATGCCTTTGCCTTCAATACTCACAAGCTTCCAGATGATGTCAGTTTTGAAGATGCCTCTGCTATTCTATTGACTCATGGAACTGTCATACACGCACTTCGTGATAGGGCACAATTGTCACCAGAGGAAAATCTTGTGATTTTGGGTGCATCTGGGGGAGTGGGAACTGCTGCCATTCAATTAGGAAAAATAATGGGTGCAAAAATTATTGCTTGTGCATCTACTGATGAAAAGCTATCATTCTGCAAAAATCTAGGAGCTGATATTGTTCATAAATACACTCCAGAAAATTTAAAATCGAGCATAAAAGAATTGACAGAAGGCAAAGGAGCCGATGTTATTTTTGATGCAGTAGGTGGTAACTATTCGGAGCAAGCATTTAGAGCCATAGCACCAATGGGAAGACACCTCGTTATAGGTTTTGCCTCAGGTGGAGTCCCGGCAATACCATGGAATCTTCCTCTTTTGAAAAGCGCTTCTATAACAGGAGTTTTTTGGGGAAATTTCTTTAGAAAATTCCCAGAGGAGAATAGAAATAACATCCAACAGTTACTTAAATGGCTTTCATCTGGGGAGTTTAAACCTCAAATTGATCATGTATACCCTTTGTATGCCGCAGGAGATGCCTTGCGAAGCATTGAAGATCGAACAGTTAAAGGAAAGATTATCTTGAAGACGGAAGGGTAAATAACTCTATACAGAATAATATTCTGAGTTCATTTTTCTTTACAACTGAAAGTTGCTTATGCAACTATTTTCATTGGTGGATTTTTGCTATTTATCGATTATTTCGAGAGTTTTATCGTATTGTTAAATTTTTTAAGTTAAAAACTCTACTATGATGAAAAACTACTTAAAAAGAAAACTAATGGTGCTTGCCTTAATGGTTCCCATTAGTTTCTTGATGGCCCAAGATATTCGGGTCAGTGGAACGGTTCCGACGCTGCAAATGGCGAAGGATTACCGGGAGTTACTGTATTAGTTAAAGGGACTACAAACGGAACTATTACAGGGATTAATGGAGAATATGAGTTGTCTGTACCTTCGGGCTCAACACTTGTATTCACATCTATTGGTTACACGAGCATTGAGATTGCTGCTTCAGACGCAGGTGATGTTTCAATGCAGACTGATGTGACTAATCTTGACGAAGTGGTTGTAACAGGACTTGCGACCTCTGTTAAAAGATCTAATCTGGCAAACTCTGTGGCTTCTATTTCATCCAAGAATCTTACTGGAATTACTAATCAATCAACATTAGATGGTTCACTTTCCGGTAAATTTTTAGGTGCTGATATTAGAGCTAATTCAGGGGCACCAGGTGGTGGTATTTCAATGAGATTGCGTGGTGTAACTTCAATTTTTGGAGACCAGCAACCACTATTTATCATTGATGGTGTTTACATCGATAACTCCACAACATCACTAGGCAACAATATTGTTTCTGAAGCAGCGGGTGGAGGAAATCCATCGACTAACCAAGATGATGCTACGAACAGAATTGCTGATATAGATCCAGAGGATATCGAATCTCTCGAGATCTTAAAAGGTGCATCTGCGGCAGCTATTTATGGTTCGCGAGCGGCAGGAGGTGTGGTTATAATTACAACTAAGAGAGGTAAGAGCGGAAAAGCTCAAGTTGGTTTCTCTCAAACCATTGGTCTAAGATCTCCAACACGATTACTAGGTTTAAGAGATTGGGACGAATCTGAAGTTTCAGCAATTGGAGGTCCAGCTGCTGTTACAGCATTTAATAATGGTGAATTCAGAGATTATGAGGCAGCTGTTTTTGATCATGTAAGAGTATCAAGGACTTCTAGATTATCTGTTTCAGGTGGTGATCAGAAGACTGATTTTTTCTTTGGACTAACTGTTAAAGATGAGCCTGGATTAGTTGAGAATACGGGTTATGCTAAAGAATCTGTTCGTTTAAATGTCGGTCATAAATTCAATGACTGGATTGATATTTATGTTACTAACAATTATATCAACTCAACAACAGATAAAGGATTCTTTAACAATGGTAACCAAAACAGAACTGTTGGTTATGCATTAGCATTTACGTATCCATGGCAAGATCTAACACCAGTTAATGGAGTTTATCCAGCTGGTCCAGCAGGATCTAACGTGCTAGAAACTATTGCTGTAACTACTAACCGTGAGGAAGTAAATAGATACATTGGTGGTATCACAACTAATGTTAAGATTCTTACTAAAGATGATAACCAACTTAAACTTGTTTTACAAGGGGGTATTGATCAATATACACTAAGGACCACCAGTACTTTCCCTGGAACCCTTTCGTACTTTAGACCAACTACTTCACTTGGCGGTGCGGCAATTTCAGGGTCTACCATTAATACCAACTATAATATGACAGCTTCTTTAGTTCACTCATATTTTATGGATAATGGACTAAGCCTAACAACTCAAGTTGGTTCATTCTTACAGAATTTCGATAAGAATACTGTGATTACGACTGCTACTGGTTTGAATGGTTCACAAACTAATCTGGGCCAGTCGGCAAATGTTGGTGTTCAACAGATAATCACACCTCAAGAAGATCAAGGTTTCTTTGTTCAAGAGGAGGCTAATTATCAGGATAAGATCATCGCAACAGTTGGAGTTAGAGGTGATAAATCAACTAACAATGGAGATGCTAATAAGCTTTATTACTATCCAAAAGCTAGTTTAGCTATTAACCTTCACGAGTTCGATTTTTGGAATGTACCTGTTTTAAATAATTTCAAACCAAGAGTTGCATATGGTGAATCTGGAAGATTCTCTCAGTTTAATCAAAGGTTTATTTTGACTAATCCGCAGTTTATCAATGGAAACGCTGGTGTGTCTCCTGGAAACTTGCTTGGAGATGTGGATGTTGAGCCGGAAAGACAGACAGAATTAGAAATTGGTGCGGACATTGGTTTGTTGGATAATCGAATTGGTTTGACTGTTAATTACTACAACAAGAAAATTAAAGACGTATTGCTTCAAGCACAGAATGAGCCTTCTTCAGGATTTACAAATCGTGTAGTAAATGGTGCAGAACTAGAAAATAAAGGAGTTGAGATCGGGTTAAATGCGACTGTTGTTCAGAATGACAATGTAACTTGGAATTCAACTTTAAGATGGTGGAAGAACAAGTCTAAAGTAACTAAGCTTGATGTGCCTGCATTTACTACTGGTGGATTTGCAGCTTCATTAGGTACATACCTTATCAAAGAAGGCGAAAGTGCTACACAAATAGTAGGTACTTATATAGCTGCAGATTGTGATAATTGTGACCCTGATGGTGATGGTTTTGCTGTTTATGGAAATGCAGAGCCAGACTTTCAAATGTCATGGTTCAACTCTATTAGCTATAAAAACTTTGATTTGACATTCCTATGGCACTGGAAAAAAGGTGGAGATGCAATCAACTTGACAACTCTACTTTATGATTTAGCAGGAACAACTTGGGATTATGATGATACTGGTTTAGATCCAAGTGGTACACTAACAAATGGAGCCTATAGAGCTAGTCAGGCATTTGCAAATCCAGATCCAGTGATTGAAGATGCTGGTTATATGAGACTTCGTGAAATTGGATTATTCTACACTATTCCGAGTGATCTAATTCCTCAGTTGCAGCAAGTTAAAGTAGGAGTTTCTGGAAGAAACTTAATTAACATCTTTGACTACAATAGCTATGATCCTGAAGCTTCTAACTTCGGTAACAACGTACTTGCAAATACAGTAGAGGTAACTCCTTACGCAGCGAGTAAGTTTATCAACTTCCATTTAGATATCAAATTTTAATTGAAAGGACATATAATTATGAAATCGATATATAATAAAATAGCATTTGTATTTGTCCTAATAGCGCTTTCTGCGTGTTCATTGGATGAAGTACCTAATCCGAATGCACCTACTGTTTCAAGTTTTGAGGAAGGTGCTTCTCAGCAGGATTTGAGATTATTAACAACCGGTTTAGAGGCGGTGATGAGAAATGATATGGGATTCCATTATCAGACTGTTAGTATTTTAGGTAGAGAGTACAATGACCTTACTCAGGTAGACCCAAGATACACTGGTGAAATCTTAATTGGCCCATTGGATAATAATGGGTTCTTAACTACTAGAGCTTATTCAGCATGGTATAAAATTGTTCAGTCAGCGAACCTTTTGATTACCGCTGTTGACAACTCTGGTACCGCACTAAGCAATGAAGCGTTAGATGGTTATAGAGGTTATGCAAGAACTTATAAAGCATATGCTCTATTGATGGTTGCCAATCGTCAATTCTCAAATGGAATTAGAATTGATGTAGCAGATCCAAATAACTTAGGAGCTTTTGTGGGTTATGACGCTGCATTAACAGCAATTCGTGATATGCTGGATGATGCAAATGATGAGTTACAGAATGCAGCTAGTGAATTTGCTGCAGGAGAAGACTCGTTTGATTTTGCGGTTAGCAATGGATTTGGAACACCATCAGCATTTTCTCAATTCAATAGGGCAATTGCTGCAAGAACTGCTATCTATCAAGATGATAAAGCTGGCGCACTAACCCTTCTTGCAGATTCATTTATGGATGAAACTGGAAGTTTAGATGCAGGACCTGCTCACGTTTTTGGTTTAACTGGAAATGATATTGCAAATCCACTTTTCTATGTTCCTAATCAGCAACGCTATATGGCGCACCCTTCTTTCGAAGCTGATGCTGAAGCTGGTGACACTAGAGTAGCTGCAAAAACAAGTCTTTTCGATCCTGAAGATGATCCGGATGAAGGACCAATTACTGTAACATTTGATGGTTTAAGTGGAGATAGACAAGTTACAATGTATGCTTCAAATACATCTCCTGTGCCAATAATTAGAAATGAGGAGTTGCTTCTAATTTATGCTGAAGCAAACATTGGAACGGACAATGCAGAAGCTATTCGAGTATTGGACATTATAAGAGGTGCAGCTGGACTCGGTGGATCTACAGCCAATCCTGCTAACGATTCTGAAGTTGAAGATGAAATGCTCACGCAGAGGAGATATTCATTATTTGGTGAAGGACATCGTTGGATTGACTTAAGAAGATATAGCAGACTTAGTGATTTGCCGTTAGATAGAACTGGAGATGCACGATTAAGTGAATTTCCTACTCCGTTTGCTGAGAATCAGTAAGAGTTAATCTAATTAAAATTGAAAAGGGTGATCTTAGATCACCCTTTTTTATTATTTACTATTAACAAATTCAGCAATTTCGATTAAGTCTCGTTCATTGCTAAACTTCAAATTTTCTTGTTTTATAAAACCGTCTAAGCCTTTTGTGTCTAAGAAATTCAGATTCCTTTTTTTGCTGTTTGCTATTTCAAAAAGCTCTCCGCTTTTTTCGTAATAATACTTTTCTAATACCTGGACTTCACTATCAGTATCATTTACCAAAGTAGGGGAAGTGGCCTGCCTTGGTGCAAATACCATTTTACACTTGTAGAGCTTTATTTTTCCATCACATAAGATTTCAGTAAATCCAGAAATGTCAGCTTCATTTCTGAGTGAGGTAATTTTCTTATTTAAATATTTTTCAGGTCTTAGTCTTCCAATGCTAAACCATTCTAGGCTATCGATGAAGCTCCCATTAATTGCTTTAATTTTTGTGTCAATGATTATTTCTACATGATTTCTGACTAAATCATATCTCATGTAATATGCAACTAGAGAATCACCATTATTTAGGAATAAATTACCTGCATTCCAGTTGGTGTCAGAATAGTACTTACCGATAGAGGTAAGGTTAGATGGAGTGACCTTTGATTCCTTGGAGCTATCTCCGAAAAAGAATGGATTTAACGTAGGTATTTGAGCATATAAATTTGGAAATTGGATAAAAGTCAGTATTGCAAGAGTTAGAATCCTTTTTTTGATAAGCATTTGAATAGTTAAGTGTAGTGAGATTAAGTGATTAAACGAATTAAAGCAAAAGGGTTTGTTTTCCCGAATGCTTTAATTCTTAATTCAAATACGATTATTGATAAAAGATGATTAATTAATTAACATTCTTTAATAGATCTTGCATATCTAATGGCCTCGTATACATATTCAAACTTCCATCTTCCATCATTGGCCACTCAGCTCTAGGTCTATCGACATATAGTTCAATGCCATTTTCATCTGGATCGTTTAAATAGATAGCTTCTGATACTCCATGATCAGATGCCCCCAAGATTGGATATTTAGCTTCCCTTAAACGATTTACTAAAATTGCAAGATCCTCTCTTGATGGCAAGAGTATCGCTACATGAAATAGTCCTGTATTATCCCTTGATGGAGGATTTCCATCTTTGCTCATCCAGGTATTAAGACCAATGTGATGATGATAGCCACCTGCTGAAATGAAGGCAGCATCTTCGCCATATGTTGTCATCAACTCGAACCCTAATAGTCCACAATAAAAATCAAGTGACTTTTGAATGTTGGAGACTTTCAGATGAACATGTCCAATACTTGTTTTCGAAGGTATTTTATATTCTTCCATGGCTTAATTCATTGGTACTTCAATTAATAATACTTTAGAGCCATTCTTAGCTTTAAAATCTAACACTTCTGTATCCGTGACTGCTGCTGCGTCTCTTTTATTTAGCAGTGTGCCATCAATCTCTAGCTCTCCATCAATCAAAAAGATATAGACACCATTTCCGCTTTGATTTACTTTATAAGATATTGATGTATTTGCGTCAATATCTGCTAGAGAAAACCAGGCGTCTTGATTTATCCAAAGAGAGTTGTCTTCTTTTGGAGAAACCACAGTTTGGAATTTATTCTTTCGGTCTTTTGCATCAAAGAGCTTCTGATCATATCTAGGAGTAATATTCTCTTCTTTAGGAAGTACCCATATTTGAAGAAAATTTACTTCATCTGTTTTGCTGGCATTGTACTCCGAATGAGTGATACCACTACCTGCACTCATTATCTGTACTTCGCCCATCTGAATCACTTTTTCTGTACCAGTACTATCTCTATGTGCTAATGATCCATTCAATGGGATAGATACAATTTCCATGTTACTATGGGGGTGTGTGGGAAAACCAGCTCCTCCAATAACTACATCATCATTGAGCACTCTCAGCATTCCAAACCTTACTCGATCAGGATTAAAATATTGACCAAAGCTGAAGGTATGTTTGCTGTCCAACCACCCGAAGTTGGCTGTGCCTCTAGTCTCTGATTTGTGAATTACTTTTTGCATTTTATTATCCTTTCAGTATTAATATTTTAAATATACGTAAATACATTTAATGTAGTTACATATAAATTATTAATAAAAAAACATCCCTTATTTAATTACTTACCTTTGCAGCATTATTTACAAGAAAAGAAAAAATGAAAGCTAAAGCTAACGACAAGGTAAAAGTGCATTATACTGGTAAACTGACTTCTGGAGAAGTGTTTGATTCTTCTGAAGGACGTGATCCACTTGAGTTTACAGTAGGAGGTGGACAAATGATTAAAGGCTTTGATGAAGCAGTGAATGGGATGGAACTGAAAGAGAAGAAAACAGTGACTATCCCTTCAGCTGAGGCATATGGTGAAAGAAGAGAAGAATTAATTCAAGAAGTACCAAAAGATCAATTACCGGAAGATATGAATCCAGAAGTTGGCCAAAAACTGGTAGCAACGAATGATCTTGGGCACCAAACTTATGTGAGCGTTACCGCTGTTACGGATCAGGTAATTACCGTAGATGCTAATCATGAATTAGCAGGTAAAGACCTTGTATTTGATATTGAATTGGTAGAGATTGGATAATTCCAGATTGCATAAAGAATTTAAAAAGGGCTCGTAGAGCCCTTTTTTTATGTCACTTTTGTTAATTTCAATATAACCTCGAGACATAACCGGCTAGTAAAGAATACCATGCATAAATTATTCTTCACCATTTTAACATTATTAACTATTCAATTCTCAATTGGGCAGGATAGTCTAGATGTTGATTCTGTAGCGCTAACGCTTAATAGTATGAATCAGCAATTAGAAACATATGAAAGGCTATTGAGTGAAAGTAGTAAACAGCGGGAAGAAGACTCGCTTGCAATGAATGACTTGATCAATCAAATTCAGTTACTACAAGCTATTCAAGCTGGTAATGCCCCATCACTGCAAGAACAAATAAATGCGGTAGAGGAGAAAGACTCTATTCGAAATAGACTACAAAAACTAGAGATACTGGAGTTAAGTGCTGGCAATAGAGGGCACGTGGTAAATCCTCTACAAGATTCTTTGTTTACTATTTATACAGGTTTAGGCCCAATTCAATCCAGGCAAAGAGCTTTAAATGTTACTGAGAAGATAGAAATCTTGATTCGAGACGATTTGTTTTTTCCTGATTCCCTGCATTTGGAAGAGCATGATGGTACCCTCGATGTGATGTATAGAAATTTAATATTGACAAGTGTTTCTGATTGGGATGCTCTTTGGATGCAAGGAGAAACAAAGAGATCATTAGCACGCGCATACAAGGAAAAAATCTCTGAGTTTATTCAAGAGTCACGGAATAAAAGCAATATTGAAAATGTGGCAGCAAGGATTGGGCTTGTTTTTCTAATTCTGGGTGGTGTAGTGCTAGTACTACATTTTTTAAGGCGTTTAGTTAATGGCATCCAAGGTTGGATGGTAGTTAATAAGAGTAAGTACTTTACTGGCTTCAAAATCAGGAATTTTGAAATTTTGACTCCATCTCTTCATTTGGACATTGCAGTCCGCATTATGTCCATTTTGAAATGGGCGATTTATGCCTTGGTATTTTATCTTTCATTGCCTCTGATATTTGGTTTATTCCCTTTTACCAGGGGATGGGCTCAGAATTTGATTGACTGGATACTTAGCCCTGCGCAAAATGCCTGGTATGGGTTTTGGAATTACTTACCCAACTTATTCACGATTGCGGTTATATATCTGATTACCGTATACTTAGTGAAATTTATGAGGTTTATCGCCTCAGAAGTGGAGAGTGGTACACTTAAATTGCCTGGCTTTTATTCAGATTGGGCAATACCTACATACAGGTTGGGTAAGGTACTAGTCTATTCATTTATGCTTGTTGTCGTTTATCCTTATCTCCCAGGTTCAGAATCGGATATTTTTAAAGGAGTTTCAATATTTCTAGCATTAATGGTTGCTTTTGGTTCGACTTCAGCTGTCGCCAATGGTGTGGCTGGTCTGGTAATAACCTATATGCGACCATTTCGCATCGGTGATCATGTTAAAATTGGAGAAGTAGCAGGCGTAGTTGTTGAAAAGACACTGCTAGTTACAAGAGTAAGAACTATCAAAAATGAGGATATAACTGTACCCAATTCATCAATATTGACAGGCCATACGATTAATTACACAAGTAGTAGTAAAGCGCTTGGCTTGATACTAAATACTTCCGTTACTATTGGGTATGAAGTTCCATGGACGAAGGTACATGAGTTATTAATCGAGGCCGCTGTTGCTACTGATGGCGTTAATGTGAGTAAAGAACCATTTGTTTTGCAGACAAGCCTTAATGAAAGACATGTTTCATATCAGTTGAATGCATATACGGATTCACCAGAAATGATGCCCAATACTTATTCAGAATTGCATGCTAATATTCAAGACAAATTCAAAAATGAAGGTATCGATTTAGTATCACCTTTATGATCTATCTGGATACGGCTCGGATCATCTCTTTAGATTCATCTTCAAGATTCACAAAGTTTACTTTCTCCATTTTATCTACCTCAAGGCTGTAGAAGTCGAATTCTTCAACGACTTTTCCAGTTAATTTATAGATGCCTTTGCCACGGAATGGATATTTGGCCACAGAAGGTGGGAAGTGTACGGTGTCAATGAAAGCACCTTCCTTATCTATGAAAGTTCCAAAACACATACGCTTACCGTTTGATGTTCCTGTGTTTTTAATGGTCACTAAGTATCCCATCATTTGGACTTTTTGGTGTAGATGATTTGGGAGATTTTTGGAAAGTACTCCCTGAAAATCCGTCGCGATCAATTCAAAAGGATTACATAGTGGAAAGCCCAGTAAATCCATTTCATCCAGCGCATCTTCGCGCTTGTCATAGTGAAGGGGAGGTAAAGACCATTGTTTAATAGGAACTTTAAATAACCCATTTTTAGCTCGACTGACACCGGCTCCCATGGAAAAGTGTACTTGCCATAGAATATCTTTTTTTGAGCCAAAAGCACGTAGTGCTCCTACACGTATAAGTAGTTTGATCTGTTCTAATGAAATTTCTAAGCGATCGATGAAATCATTCAAGTCAAAAAATTCTCCATTTCTGAACCGCTCTGTTACTATCATGTCAATTGTGGAATGATTTAGGTCTTTGACCATCCCGAATCCTAGATAGATTGTTTTTCCATAAATCACTGTTAGCCCTTCGCTATGGTTGACACAAGGAGCTTCGATTTCAGCGCCACTCATACGAGCTTCATGCACGTAAAATTCGGTGCGATAAAATCCACCTCCATTGTTTATTACTGCTACCATGTACTCCAGAGGATAGTATGTCTTGAGGTATAGTGCCTGGTAGCTTTCTACGGCATAAGATGCAGAATGACCTTTTGCGAAGGCATATCCTGCGAAACTTTCAATCTGGCGCCAAATGTCTGAAGAGAGCTCAAATGTATGCCCCATATCCTTACAGTTTTGAAAAAACTTATCTCGTACTTTCAAAAATTCGTTTCGTGATCGATATTTCCCAGACATTCCCCTTCTCAGCATATCAGCTTCTCCTAGATCCAGTTTAGCAAATAAGTGAGCCACTTTAATTACATCTTCCTGGTAAACCATCACTCCATATGTGTCTGGCATAATGTCTTGTAAGATGGGATGGGCATCTTTTCTACGTTCAGGGTGGCGATATCGCAAAATATATTCACGCATCATACCAGACTTAGCAACTCCTGGTCGGATAATGGAGCTAGCAGCAACAAGCCCTAAATATTCATTTACCTGAAGTTTTTTCATCAGCATGCGCATGGCGGGAGATTCTATATAGAAACAGCCAATAGCATCTGCATTTTGTAGTTTATTATTCAGATTGGGGTCGTCTTTAAAAGACTTGAAATTATGAATGTCTACCTCAGGGTCATTAGGGCAATTGCGCTTAATTACATCCAGTGTATCCCGAATTTTCCCCAATCCTCTTTGACTGAGTATGTCAAATTTGAATAGTCCTACATCTTCAGCGATGATCATGTCGAAATGTGTGACAGGATACCCTTTTGGAGGAAGTGAGGTTGCGGTAAAATAGTGTATAGGCTTGTCGGCAATAAGAATACCACCGGCGTGAATACTGAGGTGACTGGGGAAATTTGTGAGGCGAGCACCATATCTGAGGATAAGTTGACCGATATGATCCAACTCTTTTTCATCAGCTTGTCCTAGTTTTTCAATTTCATGAGGAGGGAGACCAAATACTTTACCCAATTCGCGAATGATTGCGCGATGCTGAAATGTACTGTAAGTCGCTAAAAGTGAAACTTGGCCTTTGGTGCCAAATCGCTCAAAAATGTATCGTGTGATATCGTCTCTATCTCTCCATGAGAAATCAATATCAAAGTCAGGAGGGTTTTGTCTGAATAGGTTTATGAATCGCTCAAAATAAAGGTCTAACTCGATTGGATCTACATCCGTGATTCGCAATAGATACGCTACCACGCTGTTCGCTCCACTTCCTCTACCAACGTGATAGTACCCTTGCGACCGGGCATACTCCAGGATATCCCAATTGATGAGAAAATAGGAAACGAACCCTTTCGACTTAATCATCTCAAGTTCCATATCTAATCGATCTAAGATTTTTTGATCGGGATTATCTCCATATCTGTAAGGCAACCCTTTATGACAGAGATCGGTAATTAATTGAATGTCTTCATTTTCTGAATTAGCATATACTTTTAAATTTTGATGCTTAATGGGATCATTAAACTTGAATTCGATTGCACATTGCTCCAATAGCTTCTTTGTATTCACAATGATTTCAGGATAGTCTTTGTAGGCTTCGAAAAGCTTTCCTACTGGTTCCATTATGTCTCTTGGATCACCTTCTTCTTCCTTTGGGAGCCTGCTTAGAAGTAGGTTTTTATCGATACTTCTCAGTAATCGATGCATGTTGAAGTGAATCTTATTGTCATCACCACCTTTGAATGATGCTGTCTGTAAAATCACAAGCTTGCTAATAGACTTTTTCCATTTAGTCATTGGCAACTTGATGATATCTCTTGGACGTATTCCTAAGAATTCGTTTTCTCGGAGTTTAAAATCAAATGATAATTGAAATGGATAGATGACGAATGAATGATCAAACTGTGGTGCGCGATCTGGAAAATCTTCTTTTTCATGAAGGTGCTTTGAGAGATAGCGATTTAGTTCTTGAAACCCTTCATTGCTTTTTGCAATTCCTATAAACTTTTGTTGAGCACCGTTTCGGAAATCTATGCCTAGAATGGGGCGGATATCGAACTTTGTTGCTAAACGAACAAAATTCAGACTCCCGGCAGTAGAATTGATGTCTGTCAGTGCCATTTCGGTTATACCACATGCTTGCGCAGTAGTTAGTAGCTCTTCTTCGGATAGCGTACCATACTTGAAGCTATAATATGTGTGCGTATTGAGATACATGTTATTTCGTTTTTGAAATTCTTGTATCTCCCTTGAATGGGTTGAATGTACGAATTGCGTTTACTCCTAAAGCCTTTGCTCTGACAATGGAACGATCACCATGCTTTTGTCTAAGCCAATCCATCTCTTGATACAGATTGATGATCTCACCAGAATCTTCAAATAAATTGATTTGATAGTTTCCATGTACCAGACTACTGAAACGTACTCCCACCAGTCTTACTAAAAGCCTTCTGTCATAGAGCTTTTCAAATAGTTCAATTACTCTAGGTATAAGAATGTGATCAGCTGATGTGTATGGGATTCGAATTTGCTGTGTATATGTGTTGAAATCTGAATAACGAACCTTGACTGCAACGCATGCAGTTAGTTTACTTTCTTGTCGTAGTTGATAGGCCAGATGCTCAGTCATGGCTAAGATGATATTCTTTAAGCGAGTAATATCCGTGGTGTCTTTATTGAAAGTCTGTTCTGTAGAAATGGATTTACGTTCAGAGTATGGTATCACTGGAGAATGGTCGATTCCATTTGCTTTTTCCCACATTGCTACTCCATTCTTTCCGAAGATTTGCATCAACATATCTTTTGGCATCTCTTGCAAGGTGTGAACTTTACGAACTCCTAATCCTCTTAAGGTTTGCTGTGTTTTACTACCTATCATTGGGATTTTCTTCACTGAGAGTGGTGCGAGGAAGGATTTTTCAGTACCTGATTGAACCCAAATCTTATTGTTGGGCTTAGCTTCACCGGTAGCAACTTTAGATACTGTTTTATTTATAGATAGTCCGAAGGAAATTGGAAGATGTGTCTCTTGAATTACTTTATCCCTTAACTCGGAAGCCATTTTGTAGCAACCAAAGAATCGATCCATTCCAGTCAAATCAGCATAAAACTCATCAATTGACGTTTTTTCAAAAACTGGGACTCGTTCTTTAATGATTTCAGAGACCTCCATCGAAAACTTAGTGTAATCAGCATGGCTGCCTTTTATAATGATGGCTTCGGGACATAGCTGCATTGCTAAGCGCATTGGCATGGCTGAGTGAACACCAAATTTTCTAGCTTCATAGCTACACGCTGCGACAACCCCACGATCACTCGAACCACCAATTAAAATGGGTTTCCCCTTCAATTGACGGTCTCGTAACCGTTCTACAGACACAAAAAAGGTGTCTAAATCCAAGTGTAAAATGAAAGAATTCATCAGGATTTAAAATTACTAATATTTTTAGTAAAATATACTTCCTGATAAATACGTTGTTCGTCTAGCCAGCGCTACCACTTATCTAATTGCTTGTACGAACCCATTGAAAATAGCTATCTTTCGTGCAGTCACCAGTCTTAGAATGAATTACAGAGAAAGAATAATATTTTTCCTCATAACGATTTTGTTATGTCAATATGCCGAAGCTCAATCTGATCGACAGAAGGAGATGGTGTCTATGACGTATTCGTTTATAGAAAATATTGAATGGCCTCAAAAGGATACCCCATTCAAGATTCATGTTATTACCACAGATAATGACTTGAAGCAAGAATTCAGATCCACAAGTCAAAATAAAACTTTGGCAGGGAGAAATACTGTGGTCAGTTTTACTGGCTATGTATTAATACCGGAGGACGTAGATGCAATCTTCGTTACCAATCAATACAATGTCACGATCCCCACCTTATTAGATAGGATAGGTGGAAAGAATGTCTTACTCATCACCGATAGGTATAATAAGCAACGAGATGTGATGATCAATTTTCTGGATAAAGATTCTGGAGAATTGACATTTGAATTAAATCGAGCCAATGTAACTAATCAAGGGTTGACGTTAAAAGCTGGAATGAATGCGCTGGGAGGCTCAGAAGTAGACGTTGCTAAAATTTTCAAGCAAGTTCGAGATTCAGTAAGAGCCATGGAGCTTCGCGCAGAAGAATTGAAAATTCAATTTGATTCACTGAATTTGAATGTAGCGGTGGCTAGGAGACTTGTTCGAGGGCAAGGCCAAATCATCGAAGCAAGAGATAATGAAATCCAAGCAAAACAAGATCAGATAGATAAACAGACTGGTATTTTAGACAGTCTTCGCGAGGAGTTTGCTGAATCAGAAAAGCGGTTGATAGACCTTACAACAACCCTGGATGAGCGAGAGAACGAGCTGCAAGTATTGGGTGAAGAAATTGATGAGCAAAAAGAAAACATGGAAGAGGGGAATAGAATTCTGTCTAAGCAATCAAAACAAATAGCAGAGCAGAATGAGGAAATTGCAAAGAGGGAAGAGCGGTTGGATGAAATGTCCAATGTGGTTAATTCCCAACAAAGTGCATTAGTGTTTCTAATATTATTCCTGGTAGTACTTGTTGGATTCTCCTTTTTAATTTTTACTGCATATCGAGCACGGAACAAAGCGGCTAAAAAGCTTGCGGAGCAAAAAGAAGACCTTGCTAGCCTTTTAGCAGAACTACAAGACACTCAATCACAACTAGTGCAATCCGAAAAAATGGCATCTCTTGGTACGTTGACTGCAGGAATTGCTCATGAAATTAATAACGCGATAAACTTTGTTTACTCAGGTATCCATGTCCTTAGCGACAAATTCACAGAAATTCGTCCTGTAATATCACACGTCACCGAAATCAAGAAGGATGATAAGAATATGAAGCAGGCCATAGAGAAGTTGGTAAAGGAGCGAGAAGAGGTCGGCTATGATGAAGCACAGGGAATTATTGATCAGATGATCAATAGTATAAAAGTAGGAGCAGAACGAACTACTGAGATAGTGAAAGGATTGAGAACTTTCTCAAGATCAGAAACTGAACAGAAAACGAAGATTGATTTGCATGCCGATATGGATGTCGCCTTACTACTACTAAATAGTAGGCATAAAGACGCCATTAGCATCAACAAGAACTTATCAGAACAGCACATGGAGATTGATGGTTATAAAGGGCAGCTAAGTCAAGCTTTTCTTAACATCATCAGTAATTCGATCGATGCTGTAGCACCTAAAGGGAGAGATGGAAAAATAGATATCGAAACATCTTTTGACGGCAAACGAGCAGAAGTAAAAATATCAGACAATGGCATAGGAATGTCTGAATCTGATATGCAGAAGATATTTGATCCATTTTTTACTACAAAAAAAGTGGGTGCAGGAACCGGCCTGGGACTTTCAATTACATATGGGATTATAGAGCGACATGGAGGAACTATTGCAGTTAATTCCCACTTGAATGAAGGAACAGAATTTATTATTAAACTACCTATAGCGAGCTAACATGAGTGAAACAAAACCATCACTTATTTACTTAGATGACGAAGAGATCAACTTGATTCTTTTTAGAGAAATGTTCAAAAAGGATTTTGATATTTTCACTACCACATCTCCAAATGATGCCATAGCCTATGTGAAGTCACATGCATTGGATTACATATTAACAGATCAGCTCATGCCTGTAATGACAGGTGTTGAATACCTCAAAGAGCTTAAAGAACTTGGAGTATCTGATGATTCTATGAAGGTTATTATTTCTGGGTTTACCCAGGAAGGTGAAGTGGATGAGGCCCTTGAAACGAAGTTGATCGATAGCTTTGTGAGCAAACCATGGTCATATCAGAACCTGAAGGATCTTTTGCTGAGTAGTAGATCATGATTCGTCGAAATCGTTTTATCACCCCCTTCGTACTAATTCATTATTGAATTAAATTTGAAACATCAACCAGAGCAAGACATAAGGGAATGAGAATGAGCGAAAACAGACCGGCAGTAATTTACCTAGATGATGAAGAAATCAACCTCCTTTTATTCAAGGAGATGTTCAAAAAAGATTTTGAAGTCTTTACAACTACTTATCCGGAAGAAGCACTTGAATATTTAAAAAGCCACGACGTAGAATACGTATTCACAGATCAAAGAATGCCGATTATGTCTGGAGTAGAATTTCTTCGTGAACTGGAAGAAATGAATACAACGGCTGCACCTAAAAAAGTAATGATCTCAGGGTATGCAGCAGAAGGTGAAGTAAGCGAAGCAATAGAGCAAAACTTGATTGATCGATTCGTCGATAAGCCTTGGACATATCAAGGTCTGAAAGAGGTGATTAGCGCTATTTAGATAGCTTAAAATACTCTCCTAAATTTCTTAATCAATCATTTCCGATCAATCGGGGAAAGGTGTTACATTACATCTCTTAACCTACCAAACCTAACGGAATGAATCACTCATTTGCCATCGAGGCGATCACTGAGGATTTGCTTGACGCATTCAGGAAGCAGACAGATCCTATAGCTGATACTACAGTAAATAAAATTATTTCCTCAGGTGATGAAAAGAATGTAAATGAGGTGATGATGATGCTCTTCAGAAACACATCTTTTCAAAAAGGTATGTTTCAATCATTGGGTGATCAACTCTCTACTGTTCTGGATGAATATATAGAAGCTACACGCTCATTGCCTGAATGGACTGATTCCAAAAAGATAAAAGCAGGTGAAAAGTTATTTTCACTATATGGTCCTGAAATCTTTATGCTTCTCAACGTCAGCTCACTTCCTTTATGCTATACGTGTGCTAATGGAGCTCAAGTGCTTTATGAAACAGGAAGATTACTGGTTCATAATGATGATGTAGATCCTTTGGCCAGAAGGCTAATGGAGACAGCTCAAATGGTAGTCAATGTTCTTTCTGAGGGCGGACTTTCTGCAAATGGGAAAGGTGTTGTGACACTTCAGAAAGTTCGATTAATTCATGCTTCAATCAGGTT
Source organism: Ekhidna sp. (assembly GCF_963691765.1). Taxonomy (GTDB): domain Bacteria; phylum Bacteroidota; class Bacteroidia; order Cytophagales; family Cyclobacteriaceae; genus Ekhidna. The sequence continues at coordinate 500,084 of NZ_OY829375.1, read as the reverse complement.
CTTTTTGAAAGAGAAAAGTAAGTCACCATTTGATGTAAATACGTATGGTGAACCAATCAATCAAGAAGATTTGGCTGGCACACTAATGTCCTTTGGCCCAGTCATCCTTTCGGGATTAAAAAGGCTAGATATTAACCTATCACAGGAGGAGGAAGATAGTTATATGCACTGTTGGAAAGTTGTTGGATATTTGATGGGCATAGATGAGAAATTACTTCCAGATACGTACGATGAAGGTTTTGAGCTGGCTACAAAAATCCTAGAACATCAATCTTCAGAATCTGAAGCAGGTAAAGCACTTACTGCAGCATGTATTCAGTTTATGAACTACCTGACACCAGGTAACGCATTAAACGAGGTTCCTTCTTACTTTATTGATTATTTCCTTCAAGACTTTTCAGCCTCATCAAAAAAGGATCTATCCAGTTGCATAGGAATTACCAACAGGGGTAATCTCAAGGATCGCATCTTGCTTGGTATCACAAAATTTATCGTTGGCAAGCTAAGTGGTCTTGAAGAGCACAAGTTTGTTCAAAAAATATCATCTTATTTTAATAAGAAACTGTTGGAAGGTATTATTCATCATTTTAATGATGGTAAGAATGTTCAGTTTTTTATTCCTCCGTCTCTTCAAAAAGACTGGAGGATTGTTGAGGAGTGGGATAATGCCATCAGTTCACCGGCAATTCTTGGGAAAAGACTAGCAGTACAGACAAGAATAGATAATTAACCAAATGCCGAACATGGAAACCAACCAAATACCCGGATTAGACAAGAAAACCACGCTTGTTATTTTGGCTTCATCCGGAGTCTTAATCGCATGGTCTTTAGGCTCTTCTATTTTAGAGAGCGGACCAATATCAGCAAGTATTATCACTTATGGTCTTTATGTTTTTTATTGGGTTTACGCTCTTAAATATCGAAACCCATTAATTCAACGACTGTTAGTTTTTGGAACTATTGCTGGGATTCTTGAATTGGTAACAGATCATTATTTAGTAAGTACTATCGATAGTCTGGTATACCCGGGGAATGAGCTAATGGTTTGGAGCTCTCCAATGTACATGCCATTTGCATGGTCTAATGTGATTTTGCAGCTAAGTTTTGTAGGCGTTTTGGTAACTAGGAAGAAAGGGGTAGTTCTGGCATCAATCATCCTTTGTATAGCCGGAGGAATGTATATTCCTTTATATGAGCATTTGGCTAAAGACGCAGGTTGGTGGTGGTATCATCAAAACGTAAAGATGGTCTTTAATGCACCTCTTTATGTGATTGTATGTGAAGCGTTGATTTCCCTGTCTCTACCTGTATTAGTGCAATATTCGGAGAGACATTCGCTTAGTAAAACTGTCTATCTTGGAATACTTGAAGGTGTGTGGATATTGGTAAGTGCATTTATTGCCTTTACAATCGCACATTAACTACTGGATTAAATACTATCATTATGAACGTAGCTGGATTTGTAGATTTTTTCATTAACCCTTCATATCATGAGGATTCGCTCAAGCTTAGAAAAGCAAGACTTTTTGTAAGAGCATGCCTACTCACTAGTTTATTTTCAAATTCCTATATCTGGTTCAGTGTTTTATTTGAATACGATTTAGGGGTTTATTTAATGATCTTTAATGTAGTAGGATTCGTGATCTTGGCTCTGCTTGTAAAGACTAGGCTACCCTTATTACTTATTTCCAACCTGTATGTTCTGATAGGATCGATAGCGGTAATTGTATTGACCTATTATTCTGGAGGTGTATGGTCTGCAATATATCCCTGGATAATATCTACACCGGTGTTGGCACTTCTTGTTGTCAATCGAAACTATGGCATTGCATGGGGAGTGGTCTCGTTTCTTTTTATGCTGTGGTTTGGTTGGCTAGAGTTAAAAGGGGAAGTTCTTCCTACTCAATACAATGTAGATATGAGATCAGAGTGGTATGTATCTATTTTACCTGGTCTACTACTTATTATTCTAGTGATATCAGCAGTTTTTGAGTCAGTGCAAACCAATGCACTTAAGAATTTGCAAGAGCAAAATGCTGTATTAGAAAACCAGAAAGAGACCATTGCTGAGCAATCAAAAAAATTGGAAAAGTTGATTGATGACAAGGATCATATTATTCGAATTCTAGCTCATGATTTAAAAAATCCGCTAGCAAACATTACGACCATTTCCAATATTCTAAAAGAGGAAAGAGAGATCGATCAGCAGAAGAAATTCATAGCGATGATTGAAAAGGTATCATCACAAGCTCAGGGTTTAGTAAACAATGTACTTGATATGGCAACAATGGAGGACGGGGCATTGAGGTTGAAGCCAGAAAGACTAAAAATCAAGGAAGTTGTGAATGAAGCGGTGAATTCACTTTCTGAACAGGCTAGACAAAAAGAAATAGAAGTAAATGTTTCTGGGGTTGAAGCCAACGTATATGTTGATCACATGTATTTAAAGTTGATATTGGAAAACCTGCTATCCAACGCGCTGAAGTTTTCTTCCAAATCTCAAAAGGTTGATGTGGATATTGCCAATGAAACACAAAATGTTATTGTGAAGGTGATGGATGAGGGCCCAGGCATCATGCGAGAAGAGGAGGATCAATTGTTTGGCAAGTTTGCCAAACTAAGTGCAAGACCTACTGGGGAGGAAAGTTCGTCTGGATTAGGGCTTTCGTTAGTGAAACGCTACACAGAGCAAATAGGAGGGAAGGTATGGTATGATAGAGATGCTTCTAAAGGAGCGACATTTGTGGTTTCGCTCCCAGCCGCTTAAATCATTCTATTAAGTGTTGATCAGTAATGTGCTCAACCACATTATCAATAAACTCCTTCTTAAATTCCATATTCTCAGATGGGTTATAGATAATACTGGATGATCTCCATATTACTGTCTCTTCGTTTTCACGATGTTTTTCTTTTAGGTCATATAATGTGGCGACCATAAAATACTTATCTGGCTTATCGTAGTACATACTAGGGTGATGCAAACTCTTGCTTCTTCCCCAACGTCCATAGTACACCTTGAATTTTTTGTGATCTTCCGGCATCATGTAAGTATGGTCATTCTCATGAAGAATTTTAACAATCAGTACTGCATCAACTTTATTTTCAACGATCAAATTAGTGACCGTATCTTGATTGTCAGTTAATTCCGTTACTTCTTGAGGGAAAATTTCAAGGCCTCTTATTGCATGAAATCCGGCCTTTTCTAGTTCGGTGACTCCTTCTTCTTCGTAAAATATCCGATTGTTAATATCATGTGATAGTCCTACTACAACAAGTTTATTGAAGTGAGTACCCTCGTATGGATCTTTTTTCCATTCATTATCAAAGTCTGATGAGCATGAAAATAGAAAAATGAATGCTACAAGAAAGAGGTATCGGTGAATCATATTTGCAAAATAAAAAAGCTTTTTTCTTTTTTGAATTTCTGACCGTTAAATTCAACAAGGTTTATGTTAAGTGCAAGATTTTTATTGTGAAAGCATCTAACGACGAAACCCACTAAGATGAAACGTCTCTATTTTTTCATTGCTACACTGGTATCATTTTTTTCAATTTCAGGACAAGGTCTTCTTGAATCTGATAAATGGAATGACTTTTTTACAGAAAGGCCATACTTAGAAAAAGCTACAGATATCAATGATGAAACATTTTGGGAGATAGATGAAAGCTATACCTACTACACGTCATATCCTGTCCTGTTGATATATGATGATAAAAGTGCACTCGAAATTGAATGGTCATATAGCGGCTTGTCTGCACTTATCAATAAGAAAGAAGCACTTGAAGACATGAAATTTCAACGCTATGAAAAGGAGAATATCGCTTACATCGTATTTGATGGATATTTATTTAAAAATCCCATGGTTGGCAATGCCATAGAAGGTGACTTTATGATTGTTTATGAAGAAGGTCCGATTAGCATATATCGTGAGTATTATACTTCTCCCATTACCAGGGATAATATCTCATCCGCTTTCGCTATTTACAAAGAGAGTCAACTAGACGATGCTTTCTATCTAGGGAAGTTTGAAAAAAAAGCTGCTAAGCTAGTTAGTGACTACCCTAACCTTGCCAGCAAAATCAAAGATCGAATCATTGGGTATAGAAATGAGGAAGATGATATCATTCGAATTGCCAGAGAATATAATGCCTTGGTAAAAGAGAATAATCCATATCGATATGAAGATCATTACTTGAAATTCTGGCAGAGTAGGTTTTAAGACCATTTGTACGGAATGAAATTTGCTTATTTAGCAATATGAGACATATACTCTTTTTATTCGTTACGTTTCATTCAGCGTACGCATTTTCATGTACTTGTAGCTTTATTCGGGATTTGAAAACGGAACAAATGGAGTCTTTTGCTGATCATAACCTAATATTTCTCGCGGAACCATTAGGGCCAGGTGATGAAGAGGGGACATATAACTTAAAAGTTCTGGAGATACTCAAAGGCAACTATAGCGATAGTGTTATAATTGGCAAATACTATAACAGCTGCAGCCAATACCCTCGAATAGAAGATAAAATGTGGTTGGTTTATACAAATCACGACAGGGAAGATGGGCCAATCGACATAAGTGACTGTGGATTGTCACGCAGTATAAGATTTCCATTTCTACTTACAGATAAGCAAACAGATGCAAGTTTACCTCCGCCACCTCGAAATGTTGATTATGAAAAGAACGAATCAGACTGGAATCTGCAGTGGGAGATAGACTTTACCGAAGGAAAGCGGAAGGCACTGATACTTCTTCAAAAGGAGATACAGATGATTAGAAAAAAATATAAGTAATAGGTTATGTCTTCTCGAGACTCAATCCTAGTCGATTCTGAACATAATCAATTTCATCATCGGTAAGTCTAGCCGAACGTTTTTTGATAACAGAATTAACCTTAGCTAGATCCTCATAATATGCTGCCTCAACTCCATACTCTTCTTTCTTAAGAACAAAATCGTATGGTCCTCTTTGCGAAATGAGCTTAACGAAGACGGGCGCAGTTTCTACGGCCAGGAATAATAACATGATAAACCAATGAGCTGCCCATATGGCATTACTCTTATGGGTTAGTCGGTCCAATGCTTCAATTCGTGATGCAAGACCAGTAAGTTCGCTTTCTTGCATTTCATTAAGCGCTTCTTTTTCCTGAGTTTCTAGTTCTGTGAGGGAAGCTTCTCTTTCATTTATTTGCTGTCCATTTAGAGCAACGAGATCATTCAATTCAGCTTCTACACGATCTGCATCTGCTTTTTTGATTCTGTAAATTGGGCCGGCACTGCGTTGTTTCGTTCCACCAGTACCATCAGCTTCTTCTTGTGCTATTTTTCGTAATTCATCTCTTTTAGCTTCTTTTTCATTGATTTCATTCTTCAGAGACTGAATTTCATTGTTGAGTCTGGTTCTAGTTTCACTGAATCGTTGCTTCACAGTCATTTCTTGGGTGGCCAGGTCTTCTTGAATCATCAATGAAATTTCTGCCTCTACTTCTTTTTCAAAGATTTTTAATTCAAGCGGTTTTGCTATTACCACAGAGATAATGACGGCAAGTATTAATCGGGGCAATGCGCTTAACCATTCTTGTCTTGAATCGCCGTTTTTCCGCATACTTGACACAATGAATCTGTCAAGATTAAAAATCATGAGGCCCCAGATGATTCCAAAGAATGCAGCAGCCCAATAGCTATCGAATATGGTGTAGTTGGCATACCCTCCGGCAAGTGATGCAAACACACCAGTGAAGAAAATAGTAGCACCAATTCCTACATATTTACTTGATTCGGAAGGACAATTATTAAGGATTTCTTTGTTTGCTCCAGCACATTGCCAGAAAAATTCTTTTAAGCGATTCATAAAAAATCCAACGCTAACGTTGAATAATTGTTATGTAGGGGATGAAAAACTCGTTCATCCCCCAATACAGTATCGCCTATTGGTTTGGTCTAGTTTGGTAATTTTTCGTTGCCAATTTTGATTCAGAAAATTCAAAGAAATCTTTTACAGCATTATAATCTGAGTAGTCGATTCGTCCAGCAAACTGACCTGGAACCACTACCACTCGAGCGATCCAATTGTCTGTTGTATTTGCTCCTAGTCCATCGAAGTTGACAGTACCGTCAAGGAATACGCTTACATCAAACTTGGTGAAGTCATAATTGTATTTAAGTACTCCATCACTGAAGTAAAGCGTTTGCGGTAAGGCTCTCCAAACTTCCACTCCATCGTTTGTTACTTCCCATAGAAAGTAGACCAGTGCAACATCTGAATCCAACATGTTGAAATCATTTGGAAGATTTAAGATCACGCTATAGTCAGGTGCAGTAAAGCTGAATTCATATTCGAAAACGTAACTTTCTTCACCATCCACACCATCGATTCCATCTAACCCATCCCTACCGTCATAACCTCTTGGTCCGCGTGTGCCATCGTAGTAGCATCCTGATAGTCCTATTGCTACTGTAATTAAGAGAATATATAGCCTTTTCATAAGCGGTTTGTTTTAGTGAAACATATTGACCTTTTAGACTGAGATAATTCAAAATGAATGCCAGAATTGAAAAATGATTTAATTCTCTTCATTGTATGGATATTGGTTTTTAATCAAAAATCATTGTTTTAATAAGTGAGTTAGCCGTTTTTGAACGATTTTTATTTCTAGAATACAATGAGAAAAAATGGGAGTAAGTTTGATAAATGAAACGATTATCTATCATCTTCTTGGTGTTTCTTGCTGCGATTATAATCGCATATTACGCCTATCTGAAACCGAACTTTCAAGTAGTTAATGGCTATGCTGCCAAGAATCTATGCTCATGTGTTTTTGTAGCAGGTATGGATGAAGATGTTGTTAAAAGCATTGACTTGGGCTTTTCCTTCATTGCAATGACCAATACTACCGTAGACTATGAAAACAAATCTGCAACATCTAATATGTGGGGTCTTGTGCCCAGAAAGGCCATTTATCGAGAGGGTCTAGGATGTGTGTTACTCAATGAGATATCGGAAGAAGATCTTGTGACAGAAACCTTTCAGCGATCTCTCAATCCATTGGATAGCCTTCAAAATTGGTTTGAGAATATGAATACTGTACAAGTGATTAGTGAAGATCAATCGAGAGAGATAAATGAAATAATTGCTTCTGCATACGAAAACGATCCAGAGAATACCATCAATACAAGAGGAGTGGTGGTTTTATACAAGGGCCAACTTATTGGAGAGCAGTATGCAGAGGGATATACAAAAGATAGTCGCTTGCTGGGCTGGAGTATGACAAAGAGCTTGACAAGCACAATGGCTGGTCTTTTGATACGCGATAGTTTGTTAAACTTGGAAGCACCGGCACCAATAGATGAATGGAAGGGTACTGATAAAGAATCTATTACTTATCGAGACTTACTACAGATGAGTAGCGGATTGAAATTTGAAGAAGAATACGGATCATACTCTGACGCAAATATCATGTTGTGGATTAGCGATACAATGGGAGTTGCGACGGTAGATAAGCCGTTAGAAGCTAATCCAGGTGAAAAATGGTACTATTCTTCTGGAACCACCAACCTTTTGATGCATTTGATGAGGCAATATTTTTTAAGTCAAGATGAATATTTGGATTATCTCAATCAAGAATTATTTGATCGGATTGGTGCCTATTCATTCATTATAGAACCTGATGCTTCTGGACATTTTGTTGGCTCATCTTTTGGATGGGCTACTGCCAGGGATTGGGCTCGTGTTGGGCAGCTTTATTTAAATAATGGAAACTGGGCAGGTGAGCAGATATTACCAGAATCATGGGTTTCGTTTGTTCAGGAAGCTCCTAAAGATCCTGAGGCGCAAGGTCGATATGGCGCACAATTCTGGTTACAGGCTACCCATCCTGAATTGCCACAAGACACGTATTATATGGGAGGATTTCATGGTCAGCGCGTCTTTATCATACCCTCTCAAGATTTGGTGGTCGTACGCTTAGGAGTAACTTATAATGGAGATTTTGATTTTGATGGATTTGTAAACGCCATAATTCAAGTGCTTAGTTCATAAAAGTTAAATAGAAATATTAGTAGATGAAATATCTGAAGCAATTTGAATCCAGACCTGAAAAATTGTTCGGGACATTATTTTGGAATATGTTTTTCTGCATGGCCCCATTTTTTTTCCTAGGTAGTCTATTTGTGCTATTCGGTATTATTCCATTTAATTTTAACGATAGCGAATATTATGGATTTATCGGCTTCATAATGACTAATTTTTTTACACCCTTATTTGCATTACTCTGGGCTGTCATAATATGGATTTATTATTCAATTGGTAATTACTTTCTTAGACTATTTAATAAGATTTTTTAATACTTCAATTAATTGAAATTAGAACTCTTGATATTTACTCCCACGTTCTAATATCTGATCAACTTATTTTTAATTACAATTTGACTCACTATGCCGCACTTTCTACTATATACCACACAAGAGACCATTACGCCAGAACAAGAAGATGAAATTTTGATGGCTGTGCATGAGACTGCTTTTGCAAGTGGACTGTTCAAAGAAGACGATATCAAGGTAAGAATCGAACGATTCGAAAAGTCTACTGTTGGAGGGAAGATGAATCACCCATTTGTGCATGTCTTTGCTTACATCATGCAAGGGAGAAGTACCGAGCAAAAAGCCGCTTTATCTGAATCAATCGTGCATTGCCTTCAAAAACTGTTACCTGAAGTTTCTCCTATAGCAATGAATGTTTCCGATTTCGAAGCTGCCACTTACTACAATCCTTCGAAGTAGCAATATTAATTTTCGATAAAAACCTTATTTCCATTACTTCTAACTTTTAAATCCAGTTCATTGAATTTAATTTTACTAAAAATATTAGTAAAATGATTGTAGATAGAAAAAGTCAAGGAATTCACAGAGATGAGTGGATCAAAAGAGTAGAAACATTGTATGCGGAGCGTCAGACACTATTTCCATTAGAGTATAAACAATTGAAGTATCTGTTTGATCAGGACTACAGCATTGAGGAGGCTTTGCTAAAAGACCTTACTAAAGGGCACATGTATGCATTTATGGAGTTGCATATTAAGCATGAGCTTGGAGAGTATCGTACTACATTTAAGACCGATACGGATGCTAAAGAATTTTTCAAGAAGTTCCCAGAGATTCGTCAGGAATTGATGATGTGATGAATTAGCGATTATCTTTAGTCTACCACTTAAATCCACCAAGAATATGTGCTACGATGCTGCCACCATGACCAAAAGAGCTCAACATTATGCAAAACGCTACGGCGATGCAGGTACCTGGGAGCAGGTAAAGATGAAGTTTCCTGAAATGTATCATCTCAATGGGTTTGAAGAGCCAGATTTGCCGGTGATTACCAACACTCAGCCTGATAAAGTTCAGCTTCATCATTGGGCGTATGTACCATTTGTCTATGCCCCGCAAATCAATGGTAGGCCGATGAATACACTAAATGCTCGTGACGATAAGATTTTTACAGATCGAAGTATCTATCGAGAAGCTGCAGTAGAGCGTCGCTGTTTGGTGATGCTCGATGGTTTCTTTGATCACCACAAGAAAGATGGAGTTGCTTACCCGCATTATGTGCAGTTGAAGAGTGGTGAGCCTTTTCTAGTAGGTGGATTGTGGCAGACATTTACTGATCCGAATGATGATATACCTATCGATACTGTAACATTAGTAACTGGACCTGCTAATAAGGAGATGGCTTGGATTCACAATGAGCCGGCATATTCACCAGACTCTCGGATGATCTTCATTGTGGATCCTAAAGATGATGAGGTTTGGCTTCATGGGACGCCTGAGGAGGCAAAGGAACTTATTCGTCCATTACCTGATGGACTTTTGGATTATTATCCTTGCCAGCCTATTAAGTCCAATAAAAAACTCAATCGAATCTACAAGGGCAATGTGCCAGAGATTCAAGAAAGAAAATATTATCCAGAATTAGAGGAAATACAAGGTGGATTGTTTTAATGAAAACAAAGTATTTGCTAACGCGTTTATGTAATTAATACTTAGCGGAATCAATTACCCAAAATAGGGTACTCACATTAACCAATTCGGGTATTGATATTATCGCTTAAGTAGCGCAGCTTTAAACTCATTAAGAAAACACTCACAGCATGAAAATTAAATACCACCAATTGGAAAGCGACGAAGAGATAAAGATCATAGTAGGTAGAAACGAAAAATTACGAGTCATTTGCTATTATCCGGTTAGAACCTTAGGAGCTTATTCAGTTAAAAATGGAACCAAGGATCCTGATAGCTACTATCAATTAAATCAAAATTCATGGTCTCCTGCCTTCAATGGTAATCACGGGTATGAAATCATACTGCACAATAGCAGTAGTTCAGCGCCTGTTTCATTCAGTACAGTTATTGATAATTCTTAGTCTATCGTATTTTCTTCGGTATTTATCTAGCCAACAATCATTTTGTTCTTAAAAAATGAAACATTGGTACGGAAATTCGTTAATAGTCTCTAAGGGACTAAACGAACGGAAATAATGAAGGCTAAAAGAATCTTGTTGGTAGTGTATTTGACAATACTTGCTATCACCCTCTTCGCAGGTTAAAGCTCACAAAAAGGCTACTGTTCTGTACCTTTTATCTCAGTATAACATTTTTACATTAAGGCACTCCTATTGCTTTGATTCAATCTTTTCTATTTCATTTATTGGTGAATAGACCAATAAATTATCATGGTCCAATTGAGTGTTCTTACCAGCAACTTTAGCTGCAACATCATTGCAATTAGAACCTAAATGCAATAATATTGCATTTGTAAAATCCAGTTTGATTTACTGTTAATCGCAATTGAGTCTTTCATCAATGAACAAGAAGAATACTGCTATTTTAGATATGTTAGGAATGTGTACGTCTATGGTGTGTGCCATTCATTGTTTGTGTATCCCCCTTTTCTTGATTTTTGGATTCGAGTCGATCTTGCGGATTATTGATCAGGAATGGATAGAAGGATTAATTATTGGCCTTTCTTTAGTTATTGGCTTAGTAGCTTTTGGAGGGGGATATCTTCGTCACAAGCAGCACTTCATTCCAGTTTTATTCATAGCCGGATTTCTACTGATCGTAAATGGCGAGTTGGTATCTAATGAGTGGATTTCGTTAGGCCTCTCAATCTCTGGAGCGATGGTCTTGATCTATACGCATGTCCAAAATTTAAAATGGAAACGCTATGCATATACTCATTAGTCTAATTCTTGTATTACCGATTCAGATATCTGGATGGGAAGTTTTTGCCGATACAAAATTCAATTGGCAATGGGCTGAAGAATTAGGTGCTGAAGTTGAGATTCCAACATTTAGTAATAAAGTAAAACAACTTGAAGGATCTACAATAACACTTACTGGACACTATTTGCCGCTAGAATTGGAAGGTGAGCGTATCATTATTTCTAAACTACCTTATGCATCTTGTTTTTTCTGTGGCGGAGGAGTTGGTCAAGAGTCTGTTGCTGAGGTCGTGTTTAACTCAAGGCAGCGACCCTTCCGAACGGACGAAATGCTTACAGTTCAAGGGACACTCAGGCTCAATAAAGATGACTATGAACATCTGGTATTCATATTAGAAGACGCTAAGATTATTCAACTATGAGATTATTAATACTTGTATTTGCAGTTGTTGTATTTGGATGCTCCAATTCAAAGAACGGAGAACTAATAGAAAAGAGTAAAGAATTACACGAAAGTGCGCTTGATGTTGGACAACAAGTAAGCGAAAAAATTCAACAAATAAGTGATCGTGCAGAAGCTTTAGAAGAGCCTCAGCTTTCTGCTATTAAAGATTCAGTTGAAGTGTTACTCACTGATTGGGGTACATGGCAGGAATCAATCGTTGAGGTCCCAGGGCATGATGATCACGACCACCATGGACATGATCATGATCACGATCATGGTTCTTCACCTGATCTTACACCAGCAATGGTTCTTGAAATTCAGCAAGATTTACAAAGGAGGGCGATGAACTTGGATGCTCGAGCTCAAAGAATATTGAATACACTTACTGAGACTAAATAATGAACTTATTAAAGAAAAAGCGGAAGCTTCCTGTTACTGTACTCAGTGGCTTTTTGGGAGCAGGTAAAACGACTTTACTAAATCATGTATTAAATAATCGTGAGGGCTTGAAAGTGGCCGTGATTGTTAATGACATGAGTGAAGTCAATATTGATGAAAAGTTGATCGCAGATGGAGCTAAGCTTTCTAGAACCGACGAGAAGTTAGTGGAGATGAGCAACGGATGCATTTGTTGTACGCTACGCGAAGACTTAATGATAGAGGTTGAGAAACTGGCTAAGATGAATAAGTTTGATTATCTCCTAATTGAAAGTACGGGGATTTCAGAACCCATTCCTGTCGCTCAAACCTTTTCATTCGCAACTGGTGATGAGCTATATGATCTTACACAATTTAGCACACTCGATACCATGGTTACGGTGGTAGATGCTTTTAATTTCTTCAAAGATTTTGGTACTGCAGATACCATTCTAGATCGAGAGATGACCGACGATCAGGAAGATGACCGGTCTATCGTGAATTTACTTACCGATCAAGTTGAGTTTGCGAATGTGATCATACTAAACAAGTCTGACTTGGTGACAGATGATCAATTAGGCTTGTTAGAAAGAACGCTCAATAAGCTGAATCCAACTGCTAAGATTATTCGAACAACACACAGTAAGATCAATCCTAGAGAAATTCTAAATACAGGTCTCTTTGATTATGAAATAGCTGAGCAGTCAGCTGGTTGGCAAAAAGAACTTGAATTGGCTCAAAAAGGAATTTCCCATAATCCTGAAACCGAAGAGTATGGAATTGGATCGTTTGTTTATCAAAATGCGAGGCCATTTCATCCGCAGAGATTTTTGGAATACGTAAGTCAAGATTTCCCTACAAGTATTATTCGAAGCAAAGGTATTTTTTGGATAGCCTCACGCCAAGATAAGGCAGTACTTTGGAGTCAAGCTGGAGGATCATTGAAGGCAGAAGTTTATGGACGATGGTGGGCGAGTGTTCCAATGAAACAACGTGCAATGAGTGAAGCTTACCTGGAAAATCAGGAAGCAATTCAAGCAAAATGGGATAAGCAATGGGGAGATCGAATGAATGAGCTGGTCTTTATTGGACAAGATATGGACAAGGAAAAAATTACTGCTGATCTTGACAAGTGTCTATTGACGGATTTAGAAATTGTTGGAATGCAGTCAGGAAGTGGTTTTCAGGATGACTGGCCAATATGAATCTGTTTTCATTTCCATTTATAAGAGCCAGATATCCAAAGCAGGTTGTCAGTAGTTCCTGGGAAGATAGAAATGTTATCAACGATGATGACGTGAATCTATACTGTTGGAGACGACCAGTTGATATGGCGATTTCTAGTTATCTCGGTCGACTCCTGGAATCAGAAATTAAACCTATCCAATTCAATTACAATTTACTTGAACTGGATGATTGTATTGAAAGAGTTAGATCGGAATGGGCCGATCCTAACATAAATGCATTGGAACTCTTTTGGGAAGATGTACGCAGACTGGCATCCGATTTTTTATCACTATCTGGTTGTAAATCGGGTACTATTCATCTTAAGATGATAGACAATAATTCATGTGCCAAGTTTCATACTGATGGATATACGTTACGATTATTTACTACCTACTATGGAATGGGCACGGAGTGGCTTCCAGAAAAAGCAACCAATAGGAGAGGGTTGGGCAAGACTAACGACTTGATTGTTAAGGATCCAGAAAAAATTCAACGGATGGAGCCATTTGAAGTAGGAATTTTGAAAGGTGAAATCCCCAATAAGTTTCAAAAAATCCCTGGGATCGTTCATAGATCACCTGAAATAAAAAGTGTGGCTGGCAAAAGAATCATACTGAGAATTGATGTATGAAAGCAAAACCGGTCCATATCATCACAGGATTTTTAGGAGCTGGTAAAACCACCTTTCTAAACCATTTCATAAAAGAACGTCTGCCTGATCGAATTTTTGTGATAGAGAATGAATGTGGCGCTACCAATGTAGATGGCGCTTTAGTAATGGATGGTGTAGAAGAAATTGTTGAGTTGACTGCAGGTTGCCTCTGTTGTTCATTAGCAGATGGCCTTCTTGATATCTTGCAAGAAGCGTACAAACAAAGAGAGAGCTATGATCGAATGGTTATTGAAACAACCGGCATAGCAGACCCCAGTTCCATTATTCAAGTATTTCTGGAAAATGAATTAGTTGAACACGCATTTTCATTACAACAAGTAATATGTCTCGTCGATTCTAGTAATGTTGAAGATTGGTTGAATGAAGCTGAGGAAGCGCTTAGACAGATTTCAGTTGCCGATGTTTTGTTGATAAACAAGGTTGATACTGTGTCAGATGAAAAACACAGTGAAGTATTAAGGTTGCTGTCTGGTATTAATCCTCAAGCTCAAATTTTTTCTGGCGTCAACGGCAATTTTCCAGTGTCGGAAATAATGGAAATAGGTACTGCTAAGCCACAATCTGTGGAGACTATTGCAAATAAACACTTTCGAGATCATTCCCATGATCATAAAGATACATCCAACAATGATCACAAGATCACCACATTTACTTTAACATTTCCGCAAGCACTAGATCTCAATAATTTGCAGTTAGACCTTAATAGAATCGTTCATCTGTATCGAGATCAAGTATATCGGGTGAAGGGATTTATAGCAATACCAAATTATCCTAATAGAGTCATTCTTCAATCAGCAAGAAGCTCATTCATTGCCACGGACGGGACACCTTGGGAAGATGAGGATAATCGTGAAGGTAAGCTTGTTTTCATAGGTAGAGGGCTTAAAAAAGAAGTGTTTGAGAAAATGTTCAATAAGCATTTAATCCCAGTTTAATTAGAATCTATTATGAAACATAAAATTCAAAGTTCACTATTGTTATTAATAGTATTTCTTATATCAACTTCATTTGATCATCCATTGAAGTTGACTACATCTCTTATAGAATATGATTCAAAAAAGAGCAGTGTTGCAATTGAATGCAGGGTGTTTATTGATGATTTTCAAAAAACTATAAATAGAGAAAAGTTAGATGCTTCCAATTTATCCAAGGATGATATTGCGGAGATTGAATACTACTTTGATGAATTTTATCGGATTTTAATTAGCGGTAGAAAGCTGATTTTAAACTACAAATCCTCTAAGGCTTACATTGCAAATAATGTCCTGAGTTTAAAATTTCAAGCGGACAATGTTGTCATTAATAAAGGTGATGCATTACTTATCGAGAATCAGCTTTTTTTTAATGATTTCGGACCATTACAATCTAATAAAATGACGATTCGAATTCCTCCGTTTTTGGAGGAAGGTTACCATGAGGCAAACTTCTATAATTACCAAGTCAACTATCAATTTTAACCTAACTTACAATGAATAATCTAGACTCATTTTTTATAAATGGATGGGAACATATTGTTGATATAAAAGCATATGATCACCTACTTTTTGTAATGACACTATGCGCAGCATTTAAACTCTCACAATGGAAGCAGATTTTAGTAATTATTACTGCTTTTACAATAGGTCACAGTGGGACGCTTATTCTAAGTGCACTTGATGTAATTCCTGCTAATTCCAAACTAATTGATACCCTCATTCCATTTACAATCATGATCACAGCCATTGCAAACGTCATGAATTATGAGAAAGAAGGTAAGTTTTCTGACACGAAGATTAAATATGCCATTGCGCTTGTTTTTGGATTAATACATGGCCTTGCCTTTGCAAGTAATTTTAAGTTTATGCTATTTGGTGATAGCATTATTATGCCATTGTTTTTATTCAACATTGGGATTGAAGTAGGACAATTATTCATTGTATTACTATTTACTATTCTTTTATGGATCTATACTTCGGTCATAAAAGGAGAGCATTTCAAGTGGAATTTGTTCGTTTCTGGAGCTGGGTTTGGCATCGCCGCCACCATTTTTCTGGATGCTATTACAGGATAAATTGGATTATGAATTGACTTGATGTTAGCGATAGTCAATGGACTAATACCTTTCATCATAATAGTGGAAACATTGATGGGTCGTTTCTTTATCATTGAATTGAAATCATTTCAATGAGGACCATACTATTCATATTTCTCGCTTTCTATATAGTAACTGCTAGTAATGCTCAATTAGTTACTAGATATGAGCAATCTAACTACACCGAGTCGGCGACATACGAAGAGGCAATGACTTTCTATCGAAAGTTAGATCAAATGTATGATGAGGTGTCTATCCTTGAGCATGGTCAAACGGATATTGGTATTCCGCTTCATGTCGTTCTGATTAATTCGGGGACGGAGAAGACACCAAAAGATTTGCAAGAAACTGGCAAGGCTATCTGGTTAATCAACAATGCCATTCATCCTGGAGAGACTGATGGTATTAGTGCGAGCCAAATGTTTGCGAGAGATCTAATGGATAATAAGCGAAAAAACCGAGAGGTCCTCGAAAAGGTGGTAATTGCAATTATCCCATTTTATAATATAGGAGGAGTTTTGAATAGGAATTCTACGACTCGTGTCAATCAAAACGGTCCTGTTGAATATGGATTTCGTGGCAACGCTCGACACTATGATTTGAATCGCGATTTTATCAAATCAGACACACGCAATTCGCAATCTTTTCAGGAGATCTTTCATCTATATGACCCAGATTTATTTTTAGATACTCACGTAAGCAATGGTGCCGATTATCAGCACATAATAACCCTTGTCAATTCTCAAAAAGATAAGATGGGAGGCGAGTTGGAAAACTACATCGATGAAGTGTTCCTGCCATTTTCTTACGAAGGGATGAGCAAAAGAGGATTTGAGGCAATACCTTATGTGAATGCTTGGGGACAGACTCCTGATAAAGGCTGGAATCAATTTTTGGACTTACCTCGATATTCTACTGGCTATGCAGCTTTATTCCACACCATAGGATTTATGAGTGAAACACATATGCTCAAATCCTATCAAAAAAGGGTAGAATCTACTTATTCGCTCATGCAAACGATGCTTGATTTTTTAAATCAAAATGGTGAAGAATTAATCAGGGTTAGAGAAGAGACGAAGGCCAGTATATCTACTCAAAAAGACTACGAGATTTCGTGGGCTGTAGATACGAGTCAATTCACTTCATTGTTGTTTAGTGGATATGAACCTACTTATGTCGAGAGTGAGATTTCGGGGCTAGTGCGTTTGAAATATGATAGGGATCAGCCATTTGAAAAGGAGGTGCCGTTCAGAGATGATTACATTGCGAATAAAGTAGTTGAGGCTCCTAAGTATTATATCATACCACAACAATGGAGAGCTGTCATATCTAGGTTAGCTCTTAATCAAATAGAGATGCTTCAACTTGAATCGGACAGTACCATAAAGGTTGAGGCATATATGATTGATGATTATAAGACAGTAAGCAACCCATATGAAGGGCATTATAGACATTATGATGTCAAAGTCTCTTCGAAGCAGGTTGAGATTGAATTCAGAAAAGGCGATGTGCTGGTTCCGGTAAATCAATGGCGCAATAGGTACATTGTAGAGACTCTTGAACCTGAGGCTCCTGATTCATTTTTTGCCTGGAATTTCTTTGATGCAATTCTTCAGCAGAAAGAGCACTTTTCCTCATATGTATTTGAAGACCATGCCTTGAAAATTCTTGAAGAAAATCCGGAAATCAAGCGCGAACTTGAAGAGTCTAAAGCCTTAGATCCAAGTTTGGCTGGTAGTGCCTATCGTCAACTAGATTTCATCTATCAAAGGTCTGAGCATAGAGAGCCAGAATATCTTCGATACCCGATCTTTAGATTGATGAAGTAAGTATACTTTCAAATGGTATCAATTATTATGATTAGATATCAAAATTCAAAGCTTAATCTGGGTCTAGCTAACAATTGCCGTTGGTGTAAAATTAATGCAACAATGTTGCAGATAGTTTTTACCTTGGTTTAAACTCAAGTTGAACTATGCTAGAATCTATCAATCTTTCTAAGAAATATGACGAACACGATGCCCTAATCGATCTTAATCTTAAAGTTTCACCAGGAGAAATTTATTGTCTTTTAGGCGCGAATGGGGCTGGGAAAACTACCACAATAAATCTCTTTATGGGTTTTATTCAACCGAGTTCTGGTCAAGCTATCGTTAATGGTTTAGATGTAAGTTTAAATTCTAGGGAATCAAAAATGCATCTTGCATATATACCTGAGAACTTGAATCTGTACGAAAACCTTACTGGGCTTGAGAACTTGACTTTTTTTTCGGGATTAGCTGGAAAGTCTCCAACAAAAGAAGAAGCTGAAAATCTACTTAAAGAATCTGGCTTACAATCTGGCGCAATATCAAAGAGAGTAGGTAAATATTCTAAAGGAATGAGGCAAAAGGTGGGAATAGCTATAGCTAGGGCAAAACAAGCTGAAAACTTGTTGCTTGATGAACCCACATCTGGATTGGATCCTAAGGCAAGTAATGATTTTGCCTTATTGCTCGAAGATATGAGTAAGAAAAATGTTTCCATATTAATGGCAACACATGACCTTTTTCGCGCAAAGGAGAGTGGTACTCACATTGGTATTATGAAAGCTGGTCAATTGGTTCATTCATTAAAAAGTGATGAAATATCTCTTCCAGAGTTAGAACAATTGTATTTGGAGACGATGAAAATAGAAGATCATGCAGAGATTATTAGTTAAGAAAGAGATTTTATGTTCTCTTCGAGATATTCGATTGCAAGTGTCAGGGGGCATTTTAATTGTTCTAATGTTAACGGCTATTCTTGTTGGTAAAGAAGGTCAAAGACAAATTCAACTTGAAAGAGAAAAGGCGCAAGCCTCTATGTATGATAAGTGGGTAAATCAAGGAGAAAAACATCCTCATAGTGCTGCTCATTATGGGCAATTTGCATTCAAACCAAAACCAGTTCTTAGTTTTTTAGATATAGGCTTGGATAATTACACAGGTATATCTGTTTTTCTTGAGGCTCATAAACAGAATGAAATTCTTTTCAGTGCAGCTCAGGATAGTAATGTAATGACACGATTTGGTGAGATGACTGCAGCTTTGATATTGCAGATATTACTTCCATTACTCATTATTTTTCTCACGTTTAACATATTTAGTAAGGAGCGAGAAGAAGGAACACTCAAATTATTACATGCGCAAGGAATATCAATGAGATCACTTTTTATGGGGAAGGTATTAAGTACTTACCTTATGATACTTCTTATTTATCTACCCATGATCTTCCTGGCGTATTTTTTATTGAATGAGCAATCAAGTCAATTGGATGGTGGAGTAGCAACTAAATTTATTTTGCTTTCCATAAGCTATTCAGTTTACTTCCTTGTCTTTGTAATACTATGCGTTGTGGTTTCAGCATTCTCTAAAAACTCAGGAACATCGTTGATTAGTTTATTAGGAGTTTGGATTCTTTCGTGCATTATTCTACCTAAAGCAACTGCTAACTTGGCGGATAAGGTTTATCCAACTCCTTCTCAATTTGAGTTTAAAAGTACAATCGAGGAGAAGGTAAAAAATGGAATTGATGGACATAATCCCTCTGATACTCGCTTAGCTTCCCTAAAAGAACAGGTCTTAGGTCAATATGGTGTAGAAACTATAGAAGAGCTTCCTGTGAATTGGAGCGGGATTGCCATGCAGGCTGGAGAAGAATATACAGATCAAGTATATGATTCTGAATTTTCTCGAGTAGAAGACATTTTTAAACTTCAAAATCGATTTTCTGAATGGACAGGATTTATTAATCCTTTTATTGCCGTGAGGAACCTTTCAATGGCCTTCGCTGGAACTGATTTTCAGCATCACGTCGCATTTGCCAGAGCTGCTGAAAATTACCGTAGAGGTTTTGTCAAAAAAATGAATAAGGATATGGAATTAAATCATAAGCCTGGAGTAGCATATGGAGATTACAATGTGGGTAACGAAATGTGGTCAAGCGTTGAGCCGTTTAAATATCAAATGCCAAGTCCTGGTCATATTGCATCTACAAATTGGAGGAGTATTACTGCACTCATTTTTTGGTTGGTTGGGTTAGTCGTTATTTCCATTATTAAAGCACCAAAAATATCTCAGCTATGAAGATGCTATTGCACATATTTTCTTTTGAGTGGAAAAATCTATGGAGAAGTAATACTCTTAAAATCTTATCAACTATTGTCCTCGGGGCAGGCATCTATGGAGTGTACTTTGGGAAGTTTGAAATTGATCTTCAAAAAAATAGGATTGAAGAAGTTCAGAATTATGAAAGACAGCAATTCGATAGCCTTCTGCACTGGGCTAAACTCGATACCTCAATTTTGGAAAATAAGGATAAATATGAAAAGGCTGTTTCTCCTACTGGTTTTGGATGGAATAAACATTTTACTTATTACGTAAGTAATGATGCACCTGCTGCTGCTGGATTATGCTTAGGGCAAAGAGATCTTTTTCCTGTTTACTACGGTTTTAATGTCACCGATTTAGCAAGGCAAGTGAATACGGGGGAGCTTGCCAATCCCATGAAATTGCTAACAGGAAACTTTGATCTATCATATGTTATTATATTCCTGTTTCCGCTCTTGGTGGTAGCAATGTTTTACAATCTTTATGCCGGCGAAAAAGAGGGGGGTACACTTTCATTACTTCAGTCTCAGTCGACACCACTGCTTAAAATATTGGTGTGCAAGGGAGTGCTAAGATTGCTTATTATTTGGTCTTTAGTGTTGATTCTATTGATCCTGGGTTTCCTTTTGCAGAGCATCCCAATACTAGAAAATAGTAAGCTATTTCTGAATTGGATCTTAATTTCATTTGGTTACTGTTTTTTGTGGGCCGTTACTATGGTAGTGATCATAGTTCTTAAAAGAACTTCTGCCTTCAATGCAATAGTGGGTTTAGGTGTTTGGCTGTTTTTTACTCTGATAACGCCAGCGCTTCTTAATCTTTTTGTCCTTTCCAGAGAACCATTGCCAAATCGATCGGAGATGATTCATGAGCTTAGAACATTGAATGGACAAGTATGGGATTCTCCAAAATCTTATGTGTTGGATAAATTTTACATTGACTACCCACAATATGATGATGGAGATACGATTGATTTTTATAAGTGGTATTATGCTGGATTTACTTTAATGGATAAGGAAGCCAATATTATGAAAAGCAAGTACGAAGAGCAGGTATCTAGCAGAAATACAATATTGAACCGATGGGAATGGCTAGCACCAGCAGCTATGGTCCATGAACGTATTTCACGATTGTCTGAGACTGACAGACAAAGTCATTTAGATTTTGTTAAAGAAGTTTATACATATCATAGAAATATGAAGGAACTATACTATCCTAGAATTTTTAATGGGCAACCTTTTAGCCTGGACGATTTGAACAAACTGAGTGAGCAATTATAAATGTTCACTCATGCTATAGTTAATCTTTGATTTGATAAACCGTTAATTCAAGCTCACAAAATTCTTGCAGATCAACTCTGGATACGTCGAGTTGAATGACTCTTCTTGTCGATTATAGATTTTGCCTGCGACTTTAATATCTACCGGTAAAATATTCAAAGCATGTTTAAGCCGTTTTATTTTATCATTGAGATGATGGGATAATACAATTAAGTGAAGATTTTCTGTCTGCCACGTTAATTGGGAAATATTCTTACTCTGTCTAACTTGGTGATAAAATGAACTTAGACTGGACAATTCTTTAATTGACCTATTTTCCATAGCCTCCAAGAACACTTTGTTGTCATCAGACATAATAAATGAAATATCTTGGATGTCTTTAGTCAATATTAGCTCACTTACTTCAGATATTTCTTCTGAGTTGAGCATTAAAGAATTGCCCAGCGAAGTTAGAAAGTAGCTTTCTTGTTTGAATGTACTTTCGATAACCCCTTCAAGACCATCGGTAGGGCAAACAAAATACAGATGCCTCCTCATGTGTTCTTTTATGGGTTATAAGGGAATGATGAATGATGTAAATCAATTTTCAATACTCCATTCATTAATTTATATCCGAAGGTGTACTCAACTTTAGCTTCGTTACCGTCTAAATCAGTGAAGTAATAATTACCCATAGCAATTGCTCGGTCATTTTCGAGAATAAAATCTGTATTCTCAAATCTCACTTTCGTCCATGGCTGGATGGCAAATCCTTTATCTTCTTCACAAGCACGGTCATCACCAGCTATGAAATAAGACAATGCTTTTAATTTGGTTGGCCTAAACTGCTCGATGGCACACTTAGTTGGTTTGAACAAAACCACACCTGCTTCGAAAGAATATCTGGCGTCAAGGAATTCATTGGCAAATGCTTCACATTCTGGCCGATTGTCTTTTAACGAGCCGATTTTCACAACACCGTCTCCCCAATTTTTTTGAGCATCTAAAACTTGTTCTTTAGTTATCATTTTCTAAAATCTTTTGTTGCTTAATAATCATATGAGATAAGCTTTAAAAATAGTTTTTTATCAACATAAATGCATCATTGTTGCATTATAAATAACGAAATTTAGGTGTATAAGCCGTTTATGTAAATAGTGCAATAATGTTGCATTGTTTGCATTACCTTCATAATAAACTCGACTAATCAGCGCTAATGCGAACATTTCTACTATTTCTCTTACTTGCTGTTAGATTGAGGATTTATGCCCAGGAGGATGGGAATTTTCCACCTCCAGATCAGGTTCCAACAGTCACTGCTAAAAAGGCAAACACTGAAATTAAAATAGACGGAAAACTCGATGAATCTTCATGGCTTTCCGCTGAACCAGTTACTGAATTTTTCAGGATGGAACCAAGGCAAGGGGGTAACTATTTATATGAC
Organism: Ekhidna sp.; assembly: GCF_963691765.1. Taxonomy (GTDB): domain Bacteria; phylum Bacteroidota; class Bacteroidia; order Cytophagales; family Cyclobacteriaceae; genus Ekhidna. Next base: position 477,204 of record NZ_OY829375.1, on the reverse strand, counting down.
ACCCAAGTCAAATTACTCTATGATGAAAAGAACTTATATATCGGAGCATTTTGTAAAGATTCTTTGGGAAGAAAAGGAGTAAGAGTGCAGGATCTAAGACGGGATTTTAGCCAATGGAATAATGATGCATTTATGGTTCAATTGGATCCACAAAATCTGAAACAGTACTGTGTGTCCTTTCAAACAACTCCTCACGGAAATCAAAGTGATTTGCAGGCATTTAATGATACTAATAGAGATTCCGATTGGAATGCATTATGGTCTGTCCGGACCCATCGCACAGATTCAGGATACTTTGCAGAATTTGCGATTCCGTTTAAATCAATTCGCTATGAAGAAGTTGATTCTGGAGAAAAACCGACCTGGGGGATTACACTTGCGCGTATGGCTCGAAGAGACTTTGAACAAACAGTGTTTCCGGCGATTCCACAATCCTTTTCTCCGTATCGGATGACATATGCAGGAAAATTAGAGGGGTTAGAGCTTCCTGAGCCTAGCGCGAATATTCGTATCGAACCATATTTACTTTATCAATACGATAATATTAAAGATGGTGAAATTGATTCTTCTGATGGAGATGTAAAATTGGGAGGAGATGTAAAATGGGCGATTAATCCTCGATCTGTCTTGGATCTAACCTTCAATACTGACTTTGCTCAGGCTGATGTAGATCGTGCCGTAAACAATCTTGAGCGCTTTAATATTTTCTTCCCTGAGAGGCGACAATTTTTCTTGGAGAACTCCGGAATTTGGGCAGGTTCAAACAATAGATCTGTCGTACCATTTTTTAGTAGAAGGATTGGATTGCAAGGTGATTTCAACGCTGAACCAGCGAGAATAAATGCTGGAGGAAGATACACTATGAGAAATGAGCAACGTGCCATTGCAGGTCTTTATATACATCAGGCAGAGACGCAAAACTCACCAGCTGCAAGCTTCATGGTAGGAAGGTATCTTCAAAACTATGGCAATGAAAATAATGTTGGTTTGATGGTAACTCATCGTTTAGATGAAAAATCAAATGAGTTGGGTGTCCAACAGAGTCACAATACAACACTGACATTGGATGGTTTCATTAGGCCTAAAGATGAATTAAGCGTTTCATATATGGTGTCTGGATCTAGAGACAATTCTGGAGATACTTTAGGTTTGGCAGGACGTTTTTCAATACGAGCTGATGATAATAAATACTACTGGGGTTGGTCAATAGATTTTGTTTCAGAAGAATACACCCCTGACATGGGATTCGTTTTTCAAAAGAATGTTATTGCCCACAATCCTGGAGGTTATTATATCTGGCGTCCCAAAAATATTCCTTGGATTAGAAGAGCAGATCCAGGCGTGTTTGTTAGCTATAATCATGATTTTAATGATCCAGGGAAGTTTCAGCAAGGCAACCTTTATATCTTTCCTGTCTACGTCTTTTTTACTGATGGCAGCTTCCTTCAGTATGCAATATTTCCTACCTGGCAAAATATCAACTTTGATTTTACACCGCTAGGTATTTCAATAGCTCAGGATGATTATTATTATACCAGACAGCAAATCAATTTTTATACAGATAGATCTGCCAAATTATCATTGTCTGGAAGTATAAATTGGGGTTCATTCTATGATGGTAGAAGAACGACGATTGTAGGCGGTTTACGAATCGCACCAATCCCTCAAGCGGCTTTGACCGTAGATTATGAATTTAATGACCTGAATAATCTAGGGGAAAATCAGGAAGATCTAGAAACCCATTTGACAACTGTTGGTTCACGATTTGCATTAAATCCCAGAGTGCAATTGTCTGCTTTTTACCAGTACAATACATTCGATGATCGAGGGAGATGGAATATTAGAGCACAATGGGAATATATGCCGCTGTCTTTCATCTATTTGGTATTTAATGATACTCAGATTGATGGATTAGAAAATCCATTTACAGAACAGCAATTCATTGGGAAAGTGACTTTTCTTAAGCAGTTTTAATTGCTTTGACTTTTCTTAATGTTCACTCCAACGGACTTTGAAGCAGGAGTGTGGCTTCGTCGTGCATGCAGATCTAACGGAACAAGTGGGTTAGCTTCTGGAAAGTAAGTGGCAACACAGCCTCTTGGAATATCATAAGGGACAACACTAAATCCTTCTACTTTTCTCTCCACCTTGTAATGATTGTGAAGTGCTACTTGATCTCCCTCAGATATCCCTTCCTTATTCATGTCTTCAGCATTCATGAATACAACGTTTCGACCTCCAAACACTCCTCTGTACCTATCATCCATTCCATATACAGTCGTATTAAATTGGTCATGACTTCTTATTGTCATCATGATATATGAATGCCCTGCAGGAATTTTTTCGGCCAATTGATTGACGGTGAATACGGCCTTTTTAGAGGGTGTATTGAATGCACCAATTCGTGCACCATTGGGTAGATCAAAGCCATTGTCTTTTTTCAACCGCTCATTATAGTCCTCGAATCCCTTTATTGCTTTGGCTATTAAATCTCGGATCTTGTCATAATCATTGATTAATTCTGTCCATTGGATATCGTCATCTCCCAGAGTTTGTGAAGCAATGGATGCTATTATCTCTGGTTCGCTTCTAAGATGAGGAGAAGGAGGAGTTAGGCTTCCATGTGATCCATGAACCACACCCATTGAGTTTTCTACTGTAACTACCTGTTCTTGACCATTTTGAATGTGTTTATCTGTTCTTCCGAGACAAGGTAAAATCAAAGAGACCTTACCCGGAGCTAAATGTGTTCTGTTCAACTTGGTACTTACATGAACAGTCAATTCACATTTTTTGAATCCTTGCTCTGTATAGTGTGTGTCAGGTGCAGCTGGAAGAAAATTTCCGCCTAGAGCCATGAAAAAGCGTACCTTTTCTTTATTCATTGCTTCAATAGTTTCAACCACATTATAGCCCGGTGACTCAGGCGGATCAAATTTGAATACCTCTTTTAGTTTATCCGTCCATGCTTTTGTAGGACGTTCCCAAATACCCATCGTTCTATCTCCCTGTACATTACTATGTCCGCGTACAGGACAAGTTCCTGCTCCTTTTTTGCCAATGCTACCTTTGAGGAGAAGAAGGTTTACAATCTCTCGGATGTTATCTACAGCGTTAACATGTTGCGTAAGCCCCATAGCCCAGCAAGCAATGATCTTGTTTTTCGCTGACAGCCAATGCGCAGAAAGAAGGATATCTTCTTTTGATAGCCCTGTTTGTTTAATTAAATCATCGAGTGAATACTTTTCGAGATCTTTTTTGAGCTCTTCAAATCCTGAAGTTTTATCTGTAATGAACTTATCATCTAATGAATTTGGGGTCTGTAGAAGCAGCTTTAGCCATGCTTTTAACAATGCTACATCTTGATTTATTTTGATCTGGAGGTAGAGATCAGCTATGTCAGTTCCTTTGTTGATCCAACCGCTGATTTTCTGCGGGTTTTTAAATTTTAGCAGTGCTACTTCTTTCAATGGGTTGATGACAATGATCTTAGCACCATTCTTTTTGGCCTTTTCTAAAGAACTCAGCATGCGCGGGTGATTAGTGCCTGGATTCTGACCAAATATTAGAATGATTTCTGCATGCTCAAAATCTTGCAATTGGACGGAGCCTTTTCCAATGCCTAAAGTCTCGGTTAGACCTACACCACTAGACTCATGGCACATATTCGAGCAATCTGGTAGATTGTTTGTGCCGAGTTTTCTTACAAAGAGTTGATATAAAAATGCAGCTTCATTACTGGTTCTGCCAGATGTATAGAAAACAGCTTCGTCTGGATGATTTAATGATTTAAGGTTAGTGCCTATGATCTCAAATGCGTTACCCCAATCAATAGGTTCATAACGAGGACTTCCTTCTTTTTTGATCATTGGTTGAGCAAGTCTACCTTGTTGTCCTAACCAGTAGTCACTTTTTTTGCGAAGTGACTCGATCGTATGTTGTTTGAAAAATGCCTCTCCTGCTAACTTATGCTGGGCTTCCTCTGCGATAGCTTTCACCCCATTTTCACAGAATTCACCAATTTTTGATCTTTTTTCAGGATCTGGCCAAGCACAGCCCGGGCAGTCTATTCCATTTTTCTGATTCAACTTCTTTAACAACTTCAATGCTTTCCAAGGAGGCATTGCATTGAATATCATCCTGCTAGCATTAGTGACGGACTTAGGTCCTACAGATACTTTGGGAGGGTTTGTTATTCTTAAATGATGCTGATCAGACATGTAGTTAAAGATAGGAATCTCTTTGTCTAATGGCTAATTTAGATCGATGCAAGATGATTTAAACGGATTGATTTTAATGGGAGGGAATAGTGTCAGGATGGGAATGGATAAGTCATCTATCCAATATCATGAAAAACCTCAAGGAGAGCATTTGTTTGACCTGTTAAATCCACTTGTTAGGCAATGTTATATATCCTTAAATAAGGAGCCTAAATCAACGTTTACAAATCAAATAATTGTAGATCTTTTTGATGTAAAAGGACCTTTAAACGGAATTTTGAGTGCACATGAATTTCAACCTTCTAAAGCATGGTTAGTATTGGCAGTAGACCTTCCGCTTATTAATTCTAAAACGCTTAGCAGATTGATCTCTCAACGCGATAAGGAAGCACCTGCAACTGCATTTCTTAATGTTAGAGATAATTTTCCCGAACCGCTAGTAGCAATTTGGGAGCCCAAAGGATTGCGAAAGTTAAAGGAGCTTTACGTCACTGGAAATACATTGTATCCTAGAAACTTTCTTCATAGAGCGAAGACAAAACTTATAAATGCAGAGACAGAAAATGAGCTATTAAATGTCAATAGTAAGTCAGATCTGAAATTGGTCAGGTCGATACTTAGTGCTAAATAAAAAAAGGGACCCTAGAGTCCCTCGTTAACTACCAATCACCAACCTAAGTTGAATCTTTAATAACCAATTAAAAAGGCTATTCTGGTACACTATATCCGAGATCCCCGGAAAGAGTGCTAAGTAGAAACCAATTATTTATATCATTTTAAGTTGTATTTAAGATGCAGAAGCATGCCTGTACTACTAAGTCTAACCTGTCCCCATCCAACTCCTCCGAGTGTATTTTTCAAGAATGGCTCTGCTTCAATAGACATGTTTTTAGAAATTTTTCGGTTGATACCTGCGGATAAATTGTAAACTCCGAAGAAGTGGTTGTTTTCGTTTGCTACTTCCCATCCACCTGGTCGACTTCCTAAGCTTGCTCTGTATCCAAGGTTATAGTCATAATCATACCTTTCGGTTAACATCAAATAACTACTCATCCCAGCACTTAGGAAAAACGAGGTTCTTTCACCTTCTCTTATTCGATACCTAAGATTGATAGGAATATCTATGACTTTACAGTTTGCGGCAATTTCACTTGGCCCATCATTCCCATTCCAAAATCCTGCAGGTACGGTATACTCTTCAATGTCTGTGGTGTTATAAAGCTTTCTTGTTAAGATTGCTCCTGTTGTTATGCTTAATCTTTTTAGGATAAAATACTCTACAGTTATTCCTATATCTATGCCAGGTCTTGTAAACTCATTTAATTGACCGACAGTAGTAAAATCAGGAGCTATAACAACTCCTAAACTCCATCGGTTAAATGGAGTTTGAATTATTTCTCGTTCGTGTGAATCACTGAGTAATTGTGCATTATTATCATGGTCTGGGGGTAATGGCTCGGGTGTCTGATGCTGCACATTAGCTAAAGTTAAAATGGGGTACTTATATTCAATTTCGATTATTTCGAATCCCGAACCGATAGCCTCATCTTCATAATTATCTCCATCTACAATTTCTCCATTTTCAGACTCTTCATTTTTATCCGTCGCGATATGGCTTTCTGTATTGGAATTGGTTGGATTTGTAACTTGAGCATTTGATTCTTCATTTTGACCCATACCTTCTGTGGGTAGTTTACCTTCATTAGAACTGCTATTTTCAATTACAGGTGTAGTGAGTTCTTCTGAACCACTTGACTTGGTTATTGCGCTACTTTCCTTGGCAATTCCTTTTTCAACATTGTCAAGAGAAGCTTCCCTATCAACAGAATTATTAACATGCTTTACTTGATTTGATTTGCTATCAATGTTTTCTGTTGGCCTTGAATTTTCATTACTCACTGTTGATTCATTTTCAGAAACTACATTAGAATTAGAAGTGGCAGTTGACTCAGTCAATTGGTTTGATGCATTGTCACTATTGCTCTCATGGTTAGGTATAATTTTCGCAGTGCTATTTTCATTTGAAACCAATACTGAGGAATTCTTATTTGTATCAAAGACCTTTTGATATCCAAGGTAGCCCAAGCTAGTCATCAGAAGCAAAACAGCCGGTATTAGCCATCTTAGACTAGCAGAAGTAGACGAAGCCCCATTTTGGGCAAGCTGCTTCTCCATGGCTACCCAAGCAGATTCATCAAAAACGATGCCTTCTGGTTTCTTCAGTATGTTTCGAGCATACCGATCGAATTCCTTATCCGATAGCTTCCGAGAACTCATAGTCTAACGTTTTTTTTAACAAATTCTTCAACATTTGTCTTGCCCTTGAAAGGTTCGACTTTGAAGCACCAACTGAAATACCGAGAGTCTTTGCAATCTCCTCATGCTTATATCCGTCTATTGCATAGAGATTGAAAACGGTCCTGTAAGAAGGAGTAAGCTGATTAACCAAACCAAGTAAATCTTCATAAGATAACTGGGCGGTTATTAGCTCTTCTGCATGGATTGCTTCTGCATTTCCAGCATCATACCCTTCCAAAAAATCATACTTCTTCATCTTTCTGTAGTGGTCCATTGCGGTATTAATAATAATCCTCCTAAACCACCCCTTGAAAGTGTCATTCTTAAAGTTTTTAATCGTTTTAAAAACTTTCATATAGCTGTCATTCAAAACTTCTACAGCTTCTTCATAAGTAGCTGTATATCTCAAACTCACACTCATTCCATAAGAGAAAAAATGCTCATATAAAGCCTTTTCACTGCCTTGTTTCTGCTTTTGGCAGTCTTTAATTAATATGTTGACTTTATTTTTCAAGTGTTCTTTGAATCACTTATTTCCTCTTTTTAGCCCGAACGCCCTTTTTTCAAATATGGTTGCTTCCGCTTTTGAAATAAGTTGATTTTTGCAGCGTAAATATATAACTCACACTAAATCAATAGGTTGAGATTTTGTGGTTCTCCGGATAAATGATTTCAGAAAAAAAAAATTAATTCAGTACTTTGGCTATTCTTCGTACAATTTCGTCCATCTCTTGAACACTTTTTTTAATTTCTTTTATTCGAGGATTTGAGTATTCTAATTGAGTAAGTCCCAAGATATTGGCGATTGGAGCCCTGACGAGATGAGCATTTATAAATGAATACTCTAATAACTTCTCATTTTCTTTTTCAAGTTTTTCTGTTCTTTCCGTAATTTTTTGCTGGAGGTTGTCCCTAATAGCCTGAATTTCTTCATTAGTATCTTCTAGCTCTTTCACTTGTAGAGATAACTTGTAATACATGTTTTCTAGTTCTAAATTTTTCTTTAAGAGTTTGTCTTGATCGTTATCAAAGTTGAATTTAAAAAACACCATAAAGACTGCTATAAAAATCAGATTAACAACATAATCTATTATTAGTTGTTTGTAGTTTATATATCCATGGAAGGTGAGGACGTCTGTAAACAATATTAAACAAATGGCACTCAACGAAATTGCGATAAAGTATCGCATATATCCTTTGGTAAGAAGAATAAGTAGAACAATGATGTTTTGCAATGCATAGCCGAGACCTCCAGAAGGTCCGGCAGCCTTTGGCATGTAGTAGATGAACGCTGTTAAAATTGCAATTACAAAGACATTAATAAGAATGGTATTTGATTTTCTTTTTGATGCTATGTAAAGTAATAATATGCTTATCAGCATCAATGAGCAGTAGATAGTAACCAATTCAGGATCCGCTGCAGCAAATACAAATATTATGAGAAGATTGAATATATAATAGGGGAAAGAGCACGCCAAAACGATGATAAAAAAACGTTCTTCCAGTTCATTTGATCTGAATAAATTATTCATGAGACTCAATTAATCTGGTTTTTAAATTGTTGATTTCGATTTCGAGTTTTTCGCCTGACTCAATTATCAATTTTATCAAATAATCTTCATTGGGGTTCTCCAATTTCTGAATAGTTGATATAGTTTTTTCATAAGGTTTTATTAACTCAATCATCGTAAGCTGTAAGTACTCTTCAATTGATGATTTTTGCTCGTTTAACTTTTTAGTCCTTTCCAATACTTTTTTTTCAAGCTCCGATTTTAGCTGATTCAATTTTTCATTTTGCTCTCTTAGTTGTTTATTTTTTTGTTTTATTTCTTCACTTTGAACCACAAGTTTTTGATTGATATCTTTTAATTTATTTCTACTCGCAGTAAATACATTTTTCGCATGAAATGTCATCCATATGATTGCCAATGAGATGAAAAGAAGAGTGAACGTAGTGGTATAATAATCTGATGGGTCTAGGTATTCAATATTTTTGGGCTCAACGATCGAAAGAGTAACGAACACTCCAATAATGAATATTCCAACAAATAAAATAGGAAGTCGCCTTTGCATAGTCAGGCTTAAAACAACAACGATGGCAAATGCATTAACTTCAGTTGAGCTAGTTAGACCGTTATGAAAATAAAAACTTAACCATAACAAAATCATTAAAGGAATAAAGAATAACGAAACAAGCCATCTTCTTTTCGATTTGAACTGAATTAAGAGAAAGCCTATAAGAAATACAATAAGTGAGCTGATATCCAAGTACAAGTCTGCATAACCATGTACTGAAGGTTTGTTCACAAATAAGGCAATAATAAATCTAACAACCCCAATAAGGCTGACAACCTTAATTATGCCCCTTTCAAAGCTATTTTGGCGGTGCTTTTCCATAGAGACTTCTATAACAAATTAGTAAAAAAAATCCACTAAACATTGTATTCAAGATTACTTACTTTGGAATCGAATTGCATATACAAATCCAAATGATAGATTCTTTTCTAAGATTTAATAAAAAAAACGGCCCGAGGGCCGTTTAAGATCATTCCAAACAATTGGAATGCGAATCAAAGTATATTGTAACTAGTGTTTGATGATGATTCGTCGATGTGATTGTTCTTCGCCATTGTCTAGTTGAATGAAATAGCTACCTGCAGTAATGTCACTTACATTGATTGAAGTTTCATTCTTTGCTTCTTCATCAGCAATGATAACTTGACCAGACAAGTTGATAATTCTCCAGGTTATTGGGTGTATATCACTAGATATGTGAAGCTCATCTGCTACAGGATTAGGATATACAGACACAGATGCTATTGGGTCTGAAGCACTCAAAACCACCTCATTTACATCAATTATAGTAACCTGAACATTTTGTATTGTTTCAAACAAACCATCTGTAACGAACAGCTCCAATTCATAAATATTATCTTCATTCTCATCTAATGGATTTTCAAAATCTGGAGCTTGTTTGAATTTCAATGAATTTTCTTGAGTCAGCTCGAATAAGCCAGCATCTTTTTCGGTGCCTAACTGAACTGATATGGTCGAAGATATATCTGGATCATCTGCAACAACATTCATGACATCAGTAGAATTCTCTTCTACATCAACGGCAGTAATAAATACTGGAGAGTTATCATTAAGATCATTTACAGTAACAGTTACCAACTGTGATGTTTCAAGTTCTCCATCGCTAGCAATAATGTTAACATGGTATTCATTGTTTGAATCTGAATCGGTTGGATTTTCAGCATCGGGTTCTGAGGAAAAACTCAACTCATTTCCAGTGATAGAAAATGAAGATTCATCATTCTCGGTACCTAATGAAAAGATTATTGAGGAGCCTTCATCTTCATCAAATGCAGTTAGAGTAAGAATACTGATTTCAATATTTTCATCAACATTAACCTCATTGGAGGAAGTTATTGAGGGAGCTTCATTGATATCTTTTAATGTAATAGTGAAACTATGATTAACGGCAAATACACCATCAGACGCTTCTACCGTTACCTCATAATTATTATCTCCATCTGAATCACTCGGACTTTCAAAGTTTGGTGTTTCCTTGAATGAAATTTCGTCTCCATTAATAGAGAATAGACTTCTATCGTCTGAGCTTCTCAATGTATATGTGATTGTACTTGTAGCATCAGCATCAGTAGCTTCAACAGCAATTACATCTGTACTATTTTCGTCAAAATCAAAAGATGAGCCAGTAATAAATACTGGAGAATTGTCATTGAGATCAAGTACAGTCACAGAAATAGCTTGAGTGGTGTTTAATGAGCCATCTGTAGCAATAACATCAATTTCGTATACGTTATCAGCATCTTCATCATCTGGTGATTCATGATCCGGTGCGCTACTAAAGCTAAGGTCTCCATTTATCAAGGTGAAGTAGCTTTCATCTTTTGAATTCCCTAGAGAAAGAGAGACAGACGATCCTGCATCATCATCAGCGGCAACAACTTCTCCAACCGAAGTTGAATTTTCGTCTATTACGATTGCAGTGCTGGAAGTAAAATATGGACTTTCATTTACATCATTTATTGTTATCTGAAGAACAAGGTCTGTAGATACTGCACCGTCATTCGCAGTTACTTTTACTTTGTATACGTTGTCTGTATTCGCATCTTGAGGCGATTCAAAATCAAATGCTTCATTAACAAATAGTCTTCCTGAATTCTCATTAATCTCGAAGAAACTCTTATCCGCACCTCCTGAGATTGAATAAGTAATTCCTTCATCTGCATTTCCTCCTTCGTCAGTTGCATTAATATTTATAATAGTACCAGTTTTGTTTTCATTAAAATTTTGGTTTGCAAGGGTACTGAATACAGGAGGGATGTCAAGAAGATTGTATGCTTTGACATAGCCTTTGGGATCACCTGAAAGGAAGATAGCTCCGACGCCCAAAGTTGATCCATCTTCACTTAGAGATACATGAGCGCCAAAATTATCTCCATCATTATCTCCATCAATTCTGTTGCCGAGTTGATTCCATTGACCCGATTCAAATTGATAAATGTAAGCGCTTCCGTTGCCTGATGGCGAACGAGGATCGACTAACTCACCAATTCCAATTGTTGATCCATCACCACTTAAACTTACTGAGTAGCCAAACACTCTGCTTCTGGTGCCACTAATTGAAGTTCCTAGTTGGTTCCACTCGCCATTGTCATAGGATAATATTCTCACTGCACCATTGAGATTGTTCTCTCCAGGAGAACCTATTGCAACGATATTTCCAGCAGCATTTATACTTACTGAAAATCCTAAATCCGAAACCGCAGTTCCTTCGATGGCATTTCCCAATTGTGTCCATGCCCCATTAGTATAGTGATAAATGTGAGCCTCTCCGAAAGGAGTTCCATTCACTCTCTTCAATGGAGCTCCAATGGCTATAGTAGATCCGTCTGCATTTAAACTGATCGAGTTTCCAAAATAATCTCCTTGATTTTCTGAAGCTATAAGATCTCCAACTTGCGTCCATGAGCCTCCTACATTTTCATAGATTTCCACATAAGCATTATCACCACTATTTCCATTCTGATGAGCACCTGCTGCGACGATTGAGCCATCAGCAGATATGCTGACTGAAGCTCCAAATTCATCAAAAAGGTTGTTTCCTTCAATATCAGCTCCAATCTGTGTCCAAGTGTCAGCAATTAGTTCGAAGATTCTTATGCTACCATATTGATTTGCTCCTTTACTAGAACCAACTATTAAGTGGGTTCCGTCATAATTAAGGTCAACTGCTATTCCGAATGAATCGTTGAATTCTCTGCCAGTTAGTGCAGAACCTACTTGTACCCAACTGCCATCATTCTTTTTATAAACTGTAACTTCTCCAAAGAAACTGGCTGCACCATAAGCACCAATTGCAATGGTACTACCGTCCGCGCTAAAAGCCGACGTGGTTCGTAAATCCGCGGTTCCAGTTCCTTCAAATGTTGAACCAATCTGTTGTGCTTCTTTCAATACATTGACAACTGGAGAAACGATGATTGTGATGTTTTGAGAAGCGTTTGTGCCACCCATGGATGCTTGTACCTCTATTTCATAGATGCTGTTGTTATCCAAATCATCAGGATCATCGAAATTTGGTTTCGTATTGAAAGTAATTACCCCAGTGTTTTCATCAATGCTAAACAATGATGAATCGTCGCCACCTGGTAGTGAATAGGCAATGTTTGTATCTGTTCCGTCACCTAAGTCCGCATTGACATCTAATACTGTCCCCGAACTCTGCTCAGCAAATACAACTTTGTCACTGGAAGAAAAACTTTGTCCATCGACCAAAAAAGCGAAGCAAATTGCAGCTACAAAAAATGTTATTTTCATTTTGACCATAATTCATGAATAAATAATGGCTCAAAATTATTTTTCTCTCTAGCTCAATTTTTGAGTTTTTGTAGACATTTAGTTGATATGCAGCTTCAGGTTATAATTTTTCGGGCAAATGGTAAATAGGTACGGGTTCTTCCTTTAATTCTAAGACTCTAAATTTCTTGAAGTCTTCCCTTCGCATTCGGTACGCATTCATGGCAGCCTTACCTAACTTATTTGTGAGTTTGTGATTGACCAGAGCACCTGCGATGGCACCTACTCCAGGTATCAATTGCAGCAGTTTGGCCAGATCGATATAATCTCGATATTCAAGCTGAAAAGTACGCCAGTCAAAGGTGTTAAAATCATCGGGGAGTTGTTCTTTTATCAACTCCCAACTTTCCATTTTTTCAAAAATCTCATTTCTTCTTTGTTGGCTTGAAAAAGTAAGTTGAAAGATGTGTAAGATGTACAACCGCTCTTTATAGTCCTTGGTGTCATATCCATATCTCGAAGCTATTTCGAATAGCATTTTCATTTTAAGAGTCAACCACAGAGGGAAATCAGCTAGACTGAGTAAAAAACCGCCAAATCCCGTAGCGGCTCCCTCTACAGCTGCTGAGGAAGAGTAGAAGTTAATTCGCTCTTTCACCTTGGTCTCTATCTCTTCTAGTGGGCCTATTTCTTTTCTTGACCGAGTAGTAAATCCTGATCCAAAAATTACTGCACGCGTTATTTCCTTGATTGCCTTAGTAATCGCGTTGTGTACTTTTTCGGGGATTATGTTATTAACTTTTTTCTGAACTGATTTCGTTGTCCGATTCCAGAAAGTAGGACTTTTACGCATGGCAGATTGCCATTCTTGCAATTCTTGGGTGACCAGAAAATGATATACAGAATTTGGGTCGGATGAAGACATTAAAGTCTGTATACGGTTAGATCCAGTTAATGATTTAGAATTATTCAAAGAGTATACAATTGGCTATTTAATGCTTTACGTTTTGTTATGTTTGAACTTCAATGAAACACTCACTATTTCTTCTTCTTTTTCTTGTATTTACTTCGGTTTCCGGTCAAATAGCGGACGCTTTTCTACACGTTTATTCATCTAGCGATAAGGTGATGAAAGGTGACTATACTGTTGTTACTGTATCTGTGATGGTGAATGAATCTAATCGAGTCTCGATGAGATTTTATAATCTCGCAAGTCAGATAATGGATTTGAATAAGACCATTCAGAATACTGTTACTTTTTATGGGAATAGTACAATCACAAATGTTGAGGGAGTTGAAATAACTTATAACGACGAAAACTATACGGAGTATAAGATATTAGAATATGCAATTTGTCCAGATTCTAGTCTAGCAATCTCGCCTCAAGGATTGGAGATGCTCACGTTTCCTGACTCAAGCATCCTTACTCTTAATAGTCAAGAGCTCAAAATCGATGTAGATAATTCTCAAGACGCAGACTTAATTGGTGACTTTAAGTTAGAAGTCCTTTCTGCAGACTTAAAATCTAATACTGGTGAAACTTCCATCGTTGAATACGAGCTTTTAGGATTCGGCAACCTCTATCCATTTCTACCAAAGACTATAGATAATGAATATATGTATTCGAAAACGACGATGATGGCTTTTGAAGATTCATTATTCAGCAATGGAAATTATAGAAATATCAAAAGGTTCAAAACTGAAGTATTTCATAAGAAGAAAGGAAGAGTTGATCTTAGTGATTTTTTTAGCATAAGTACTTATTCTCCAAAGCTAAATAGGTCCTATGGGATCAATTTGCCCATTGAATTCAGCATTCAAGGTGAAGAGCAAGAACGAAATGTAGCAGAGCGCGAAAGTAATTTTGTTGTTTTATTGGATAATTCTGAATCAATGGAGATTCAAGATTATGTCCCCAATCGATTTGCAGCAGCAAGTGAACTGGCAAATACACTACTCGAGAAAAATTCCAATTCGTTTTATTTGGTATCTGGTCAGCCAATAAAGATTAATGAGAATACTGCAGTAGATAGTCTTTTATATCATAGAAAATATCGTGGCACATCTATCGGAAATGCTATCTGGCAAGCGGTGGATGACATTAAAGATATTTCAGGCAAAAAGGGCATTGTTCTTATCACAGATGGAGATGCAACAAGCGGTAATGTAACTGCACATACTGCCGCGATGCGAGCTAAAGAACATGGCATAAAGCTCTATGTGGTAGGAGTAGGTACTACTGGTCCCGCACCATACGGGACAGATTTTTTTGGTAATACCAGATACATTGAAGACACTTTCGATGATGCTTCATTAAAGGAGATCGCAGAGTTAAGCGGCGGAAAATACTATTATTTGCTTTGGTTGGATTATAAGGAAATGGCCAAGTTTATAAAGATTTTAATCTTAAATGAATTGAAATGATTGCAAGGATATGGCATGGAAGAACGAGTGTTAAAGATTATGAAGCATATACCCAGTTTATGCAAGCAAGGGCCATTCCAGACTACAGGAATACAATAGGATTTGTGAAACTGAGTTTTTTAAGAATGATTGAAGGCGACATAGCGCACTTTAAACTCATTACTTACTGGGAAAATATGGAGGTGATTAAAAACTTTGCAGGAGATGATTTTAGCAAGGCCAAATATTACCCGGAAGATGAGTCGTTTTTACTTGAGTTTGAAGAGCGAGTACAGCATTATGAAGTGTTTGCAGAATAGCTTTTTTACGATTTTTCTTATAAGCCTGAGTTCGGCTGCCCAAGCACAAAATGATGGATTGGTAAAACGAGTATGGAATTCAGTATTTAATGATACTACTTCAATTGAGCAGCCTAAGTTTATTGCTTATCCTACAATTGCCTTTGCCCCTGAAACACAATGGGAGTTTGGTGTGAGTGCAGTATATGTTTATTATGCCAATAAAGACATCACCAATAGGCTAAGCGAGATCACTGGCTTTTCATTCATAACTCTTGAGAAGCAATATGGTCTTTGGATGGATCATGCAATTTATAGTGATAAAAGCCTATGGTTTTTCTTGGGAAGAATTAGACTGCAGCAGTTTCCATTGCTCTATTTTGGTACTGGGATAGATATCGATGGAGAAGAACTTGCCCAAATTGATGCGGGAAGTATCAGTATTAGGGAGCGGATACTGCGGAGGGTCAAGGGAAGTTTGTATTTAGGTTTTGAAACAGATTTTCATCGACTTTCCAGTGTTAAGTTCAATAGAATTGCAACTGAACCTTTTAACGAGCCACCTGGAATTAGGAAGTTAACAAATATAGGTCTGGGTCTAGGGTTAGTATACGACGATCGTCATAATGTGCTCAATGTAAGAGAAGGATTTTTTGGTGAAATGGGATTCTTAAGATATGATGACAGTTGGGGCAGCGACTTTGAATTCACGTCTTACTTCTTTGATGCAAGATATTATTTACCAACTACTAAATCTCAGGTTTTAGCATCTCAACTCTTTTTCTCAGATGTACGTGGTACTGCACCTTTCTCGCAGCTTTCGTTGATGGGAGGGGAGTCTTTGATGAGAGGATATTATTTAGGACGATATAGGGATAATACACTTCTGGCTGCTCAAACTGAATATCGGTTTTTGCCCTTTCCATTTAGCGAACGCTGGGGTGCAGCTGCCTTTGTAGGTGTAGGTACAGTCAGCGATGGCGTACCAAATTTAGATTTTAGTAAGCTGAAAGTTGCTGGAGGAACTGGGGTGAGATTTTTGATTTTTAAGAGTAAAGACATCTTCACTCGCTTCGATGTGGCTTTTTCGGAAGATGGCTTGGGATACTACTTCTTTATTGGCGAAGCTTTTTAGCAGATTGGCGGAACGAAGCGGGGAAAGGCTCCGTCCCGCATAACAATCAACCCATCTCTACTAGTTCGTAACCGACGCCTGATTCAAATTCATCGGTCTCTACTTCTTGATAGTAATTATCGTTCCATACATAGTATTCAGTGCCATCTATTTCTTCCACATCATAACCTTCGGGGATGCCATCTACTAGAGCACCGGTGGGAGCCTCTGCAACTTCGTATTCATCACCGGATTTTATGTAGTAGGTACCGTAGTAATAGTAGTAAGCGCCTCTAGGAACAACTACTTTCACATGGTTTGCAGGTATAGATTTGATTCTAACACCTCTTACAGGTCTTACTACTACAAACTTATTTCCTGTCGGTCGATAGAAAATCCCCTTATGATAATGGTAGACTACATTTGATCAGCGAACTATCACAGATCCTTTTGGGACTACAGTTACATTTGCACCATATCTCGACAATGATGCGTATCTAACATGAGCTCTTCTGCGAACTCTTCTACGTGCGGTTCTCCTTACTTTTCTTTTTGCCTTACGGCGTTTCACTACTCTTTCCTTTTTTGTGTTTTGTGCTTCTGCCTGTGGTTGAAACATCGGTGCTGCCATCAAAATGGAAAGAAAAATCAGTATATAAATTCGTTTCATAATTTGACTATTTCCCCTTTTGACAGTTTTTAAGAACAATGGTTTAATCGAAAAATATTTTCTTCTTTGAATTTTTCTTAAGAAATTAAGAATGCCATCTACCTAACCAAATGAGTGAGAATAGTCAAAATCTTGATGCTGCCATCTACATGGAGGCCTTCCGTGTAAGCCCCCAAGGGATAAGTCTTATTAGTCAAAAGGGTATTTATTTAGATGTAAATCAGAATTTCGCTGAATTGCTCGGGTATGAATCTAAAGATGATCTCGTAGGAAAATCTATACAAGAGGTGACTCATCCTGATGATTTTGAGATGGATCGACAGATGACCGAGAAGATTTTTTCAGGAGACATCAATACGTTTGAATTAGATAAACGATTCATAAAAAAGAATGGAGATGTTACTTGGTTGAAGCTGCATGCAAGCACCTTTCAAGGAGAATTTGGAATTGGAATATTAGAGCCTATAAGTGAGCGTACCAAACTTGAAACCAGGATAGCTCGACTCAAAAAAGACCTTGACCAATTTATTTATCGAGTTTCTCACGATATCAGATCCCCTGTAGTAAATATCCTTGGATTGATGTCTTTAGATTTTGAAAGTAGGGATGAGGTGAACATGATGGACCAGGTTAAAAAAAATGCCAAACGACTGGATCACATAATTAGCGAAATTGCTGATTATGATCATAACAGAAAATTCCCGGTAAAAGCCGAACATGTAAACCTGAATGAATTAATAGAAGAGATATGCAACGATGTGTTGCGCGAGAAAACGGAAGAAAAACGTATTCAAATTCAGCAAAAGATAAGTCACTACAATGGAGTGACAGTAGATCATTCCAGACTCAATATTGTACTTAAAAACCTCATTGCTAATTCACTTTCATTTGGCAAAGAAGATGGCCATACCATCGTAGCGGCAGATGTGGTGGATTCCGAGTTAATACTGAAAATAAGCGATGATGGAGTTGGTATCAGGAAAGATATCCAAGCCAAAATCTACGATATGTTTTATCGTGGAAGTAACATTAGCGAGGGTGCTGGATTAGGACTATTCATTGTAAAAGACATTCTTAAGGAGATAAATGGACAGATTTCCTTTACTTCAGAAGAGGGCTCTGGGACTGAGTTTGTAGTAAGAATCCCAATAAATCAGTCTACTAAAAACTAATTCGTTTTTTTTGCGGTTGTATCCCTTTCAAGATTTTAAAATTCATTTTATGATTAATAGAGTTATACTCCTCACGTTAATAGTTTTTGCTTTTCTTTCTCCCAACTTATCTCATGCTCAAGTGGATGAAGATGAACTCGGTGGTTGGTATATGTACTTTTTCAACACAACCTTTAACGATGGTCCATGGGGTGTGCAAGGAGATGTGCAATATCGAAATTGGAATGTTGCTGGTGATCTTGAACAACTACTGCTAAGGGGTGGAATTACCTATAAGCCAGAAGATGCGAACATTAAGTTCACTCTGGGTTATGGTAACATTACTACTGGGACCCCAGGGGATGATAATTCAACTACTTCTGAAAGTAGGATTTATCAAGAAGCACTTTTCCCAGTAAGATTTGGAAATCGCTTTCATACAAATCACAGGTTTCGGTATGAGCAGCGCTTTGTGGAAGGACAAGATTTTCGAACGCGCTATCGATACAATTTATTCTTAAATGTTCCATTAAATGAAGTGGAGTTTGTAAAGGGAACGTTCTACCTATCATTTTACAACGAGCTTTTCATAAATGGGCAGCAAGACACAGGTGATGGACAGACAGTAGAAGTATTTGACAGGAATCGTTTTTACTCAGCTGTTGGTTTGGTGATTCGTGAAGGTTTAAGAACTCAAGTTGGATTTATGCGTCAGTCTACCAACAACTGGAATAAAAATCAATTGCAGTTTAGTCTACACCATACCTTTTGAAGAAGGGACATAAAAAAACCATCCCGGCTTTCCGGGATGGCATAATAACTACCTAAAGTATAACCTAGTATGTTTAACCTAATATTTACTAGAAAGGAATAGTTATTAACACGTTATATTTTAAGCTGGTCCGCTGATATTGAGGTCGAATGTGATGTCAATGTCAGTACCACCATCTTCTGAAGATGAGTCAGCATCTTTGATTCCAGGTTGGTGTTTAAGTATAACTCTGAATTCACCTGTAGATGTAGTTTCTCCACCAGTAGTCCAGTTTGTATCAAGACCTACAGGTAGCATATTATCATCTTCGTCATTATAGTTCACTTCATCCGCTGCATTGTCGATGTTGCCATCACCAGTTGGATCAGAGAAGATATCAGTAGTAAAGGCAAAGAAGAACTGATGCTCATCATCCTCTTCTAAAATTTCAGCAGTCACATCCTCATCTTCAGCACCCAATGTGTTAGCTAAAGTGATGGTTAGATCATACTCAGTATTCGCATCCAACTCGATAGCATCGATGGTTGGTTCACCAACTCCTTCGCCATCAGCATCAAACCAAGTAGCTGTGATAGCGTCTCCGCCACCTGTAGGAGTGAATGTTAGCACTACTTCGCTTATTACTTCTTCTTCTTCGTTCGGATCTTCTTCGATGTTAAGCGCGAAGGTGATATCAATATCAGTTCCTCCTACTGTTGCATCTGAAGTAGCAGTCTTTAGATCAGGTTGGTGTTTTAGTATAACAGAGAATTCTCCTGCAGATTCTGTGTGAGCTCCAGCAGTCCATAATGTAGTAAGACCAACTGGCAATCCGTTTTCGTCCATGTCATCATACCTCAAATCATCTGACGCATTGTCTCTGTTACCATTTCCTTCAGGATCTGAGAAAATATTGTTTGTAAAACCGAAGAAAAACTGATGTTCATTATCTTCAGCAAGTATTTCAGCTGTAACATCCTCGTCAGTAGCACCAAGTGTGTTAGTAAGAGTGATAGTTAGTCTGTATTCCTCACCTTCTATCAAATCAATTTCATCAATAGTAGGAGTCCCAGTCCCTTCGCCATCTGCGTCAAACCACGTAGCAGTGATTGCATCTCCACCACCTGTAGGAGTGAATGTCAGATTCACTTCATTTATTACTTCTTCTTCTTCTTCATCATCGTCATCATTCATGGCTGTATCATCATCTGAACAGCTAACCATAACGCTCATGCTCAACAATAGCATAAGAAAGAATATTGATTTGTTCGTTTTCATGTTGTTATTATTAGTTCTGATTATTTGCACCTCCCCGTAAGTAAGAAGGAATGCAATACTATTGCAGATATGCTTAATTTGCAACAGTATTGCATTTTAAAATTTGTATTGAAACGCAACAGAAACGTTTCTTCCTGGGGCATCCGCAAAATATCTAAGCCTGTTTGTATAAATGCGATAGGAGGTGTTCAGGATATTGTTTGATTTAATAATAGCTTTCCAATTATTATGACCATATGAGACGCTGCCACCCAATAAAAAATAATCGTTTGGAGGAGCCATAAAATCGAATATTTCATCGCGGTTGATCTCAACCTCACTGTTGCCAAAATCACCTGGTTCAATAACTGATGGTTCATGCCATTGTCTGGCAGTATAGCTAAGATTTAATCCGTAACCCCAATTTCCTCTTTTATAATCAAGCATGTAGTAAACATTTAGAGGAGGAACTTCAATTAATGCCTGTTGATCTTCAGTACCAATGGCATACACATATGATATTTTCATTTCTGAAGTCAGCTTATCTGAATGATTGAACTGAATGTCCCAGTCACTTCCTGCGAAGAATGCATCGGTTTGATCGTATAGGAAGTATGGGAATGTGCCAGCAATATTGGTAGTGATACCGTACGGTCTCAGAAAGATATAGTTCTTGATTTGATTAGCATAGAATATGAATTCTGCATTGACTTTTGACTTCCTTAATTCGATTCCACCAACCCATTTAATCCCTTTCTCTGTAGGTACAGGTCTATCATCTTCATCGAGTACACTGTTGGTAGGCGTTGCAATTTGAGGCTCAAGCTCGTAGCGCCATAATCCAAATTGAATTCTGGAGTGGTGGTAGCCAAAGGAGTAAAGCTCGGCTACATTGGGTGGGCGCCAGGCAGATCCAATGTTCGAAAATATGGTAAGCTTATCATTTAATCTTTTCTTAAAGCCAAGTGTAAAGGTGGCATTTGCATAATCTACTTCATTATCATAAATGAAGATTTCCCTTACCGTATCAGCAACACTCAATTTTTGATAGTCAAATCGAGCACCCAATTCAAAAGTGGTATTATCGAAGTTGAGCGATTGAACGGTGAACGCACCTATATTGAGTACATCATAGTCTGGGACAAAATTTATGGGATTAGATCCCGGCTTGTTGACACTGTGGTGAGTGAACAATTGGATTCCAGAGCTTCCATTCCACCTTCCTTTTTCTGGCTGTATCCACTCTGTTTCAAAATTGTGTGATTGAAGCCTAAGGTCGATTACCGGTCGTTCGTTTAATATTCCTCTTCGTATATCAAATTCTTTGCGATCATTGTCTTGATAAGCATACGATACGTTGAATACATGCTGGCCAAGGAATAAAGATAAATCTGACTTAATAAGACCATGCCTTGTATCTTGCCTCGGATTTTGAATTTCATAGGTAGATGGAAAAGTAGGATTAGGTTCTCCTCTGTCTATCGCATTTTGTAAATCATTTAGATTTCCTACAATGGAGCCTCTTAAGATTCCGATTTTCTGTTGGAAGTAGCTACCCGATAATTGAAGGTCAAATTTTTCCTGATGTAATAGTGTGTTGAAATTTCCTCCATATTCTTGTTTGCTGGTGTTTGATAAAACATAATCCGGTGCTTCTAAATCGCCTTGATAAACACCAAAACCACCAACATTCCATGCAAAGTGTTTGAACCCTTGTCCCAGATTCACCTTACTGTTGATTGATTGACCATTGGTTTGAAAGGCTGAGCCAATGGTACCATTTAGATCTTCTTCAAACTTAGGCCGCTTAGAGTTATAGAGAATAACTCCTCCCAAGGCATCGGGACCGTACTTGACAGTGGCAGCTCCTTTTACGACTTGAATTTGATCAACATTGGAAGGGTCAATTTCTGGAGCATGCTCTTCGCCCCAAACCTGATATGCGTGTCTAACGCCATTATTGACAACTAATACTCTATTGGAGTGTAGCCCGTGCAGTATTGGTTTGGAAATGTTGGTGCCGGTTTTAAGAAGAGACACACCGCTAATCTCATTCGTTAGTTCTCCGATGTTGGAAGTAACGGCAGATAATTGACTTATATCCTTTTTTTGAATGGCAATCGATTGAATTTCTCCTTGTTTGATTTCTTCTACTACTACACTTTCCAGGATAGTTTCATTTGCAGCCATTTTAATCGTTGGATTCGTATGATGAGCATCATGATGATGGACGATTGTTTTATAACCCAAGAAACGCACTTCAAGATCAATTTCACCATCGCAAATATTAGTGAGTTTAAACTCACCATTTTCATTTGCAGTAGTGCCATTGGCGGTATTGAGAATTTGTACGGTTGCGAAAGGCAGTGGCTCACCTGAGTCAATATCCATTACAACACCTGAAACGATCCCATCACATTGGTTAGGCTGGGCGATTACTGATAGATGGATACAAAGTACCAGTAATAGAAAGAGGATATTTTTCATGTTTAAGCGCACTTTGCACAAATACCGTCAACGATCATGTTGACAGTCTCAACTTGATATCCTTTTGGGATAGAAACGGCTGGTACCTCTTTATCATCCAAGCACTCTATTTGACCGCAACTGTTGCATTTAAAATGAATGTGGTTGTGATCATGATGATCGGGAGAACATGTTTCATGACATAGCCCATAAGTAGCTACTCCGGTTGCGTTTGGTATTTTGTGGAGAATACCTGAATCAAGAAAACTATTGAGTGTTCGATACAAAGTCACTCGATCGTATTGCTTGAACTTTTGCTCTAAGTCTCCTTGAGACAGTGCCTTTTTCACTCCTAAAAAATAGTCAACCACATCTTTTCTGCAGTCCGTAATTCTTAAGTTGTGAGACTTGAGTATCTGCTCGTTCCGATCTTGATTTTGCATGCAACAAAATTACATAAATGCAACTTAATTGCATAATTGAATTTTTACTTGTTTTGAATTAAGAATTTCTTCTCTCGTGGAGTCGCTTTTCTAAAATCGAAATGGAGTCTTTTTTCGTCAACAGGAAATGTAATTCTGTGGTATTACTTAAGTAATCCTACTTGTTTGAAGAGAATTTTACCATTAAATCTTTCGCCTGGGTAGATGATCTTCCGTTTGAATAATTCAGCTGGTAAGTAATTCAATTCTGTAGCAGCAGTTTCACTATTTGTTAAAGCTACGTCCGCAAGTATGTCTGTTGCAATCAGGGTACTTCCAGTCAACAGATCACGCTTTTCTGATTTACGTTGATCATCATTCGTCCAATGGAATTTTCTGTTATCCTTATTGTCTTTTACGGCATCCATTGTACTCACTGCAGCGCCGACCAGAAATAGAAAGAAAGCTGTTGCTTGAGCTTTATTCCTTTTCGCCTTGAAAAACTGATTGATTTGAGAGGGAGTCATTACAGCTGTTACCTCACTAAATATTTCTTTGTCGGGTTTGGTGGAGTGACTGTATAAACTTGCGTATTTGTTGATCTTTTCAATATCGATGAAGAGCGGTTGGCTGCTTAAGTTTTCTACTTCAAGCATGAAAACAGAGTGATCGTTTTTTACCTCTAGATTGGTAATCGCTATCGTAATTGAATCTAACTCGATATATGCTTCTTGATTATTTTTTTCAATTGAATAATCATATGGAACCAATCGGTCAGGAAGGCAACTGAAACACAAAAGAGATAATACTGCTATCAAATATTTCATGATAGCAGAATTACAATTATGAGGCCAACTTTAATCTAAAACGATAATTACTCCCATCTAAGGGAATCAACCGGATTGTTTTTAGAAATCTTTCCTGTCTGGAAACCGATAGTTATTACTGATATAAGTACCAATAGAAATGAAGCAATCAGTATCAGACCAATTCCAATGTTTATGGAATAAGCGAAACCTGCCTTCCATTCTAAAAGCGCATAGTAGCTAACAGGAGCTCCCACAATAACAGCGATTATAACAAGCAAAAGAAACTCTTTGCTCAAAAGAGCCAATAGTTGACCTAGATTGGCTCCTAGCACTTTTCTAATGCCTATTTCTTTGGTTTTTCTGATGAGGGTTATCATCACCAAACCATACAGCCCTAGTACAGCAATTATGATTGAAAGTATGGCGAAGACATTCGAAACGCGACTGATTTTAACATCTTCGTCATACAGTCTACCAATTTCATCTTCCAGGAAATAGTAGTCAAAGTAGTTGCCAGGGAAGTATGAATCGTATCTTTTTTCTATGGCTTCCACCATAGCTGGCGTTACTGTAGAAGTCAGCTTAATTGAAAAATAACTACCCGTATCATAGAATGGGAGTAAGAATATAGGTTCAATTTTTTGGTGAAGAGATTGCTGGTGAAAATCTTTAATCACTCCAATTATCGTCCAGTCTCTACCGTAAAAAGTAACTGACTTGCCAACTGCTTCTTCAGCAGACTTAAATTTTAATAATGAAAGTGCTGATTCATTTATTACAAAGTTTTTTATATCACTTCCATTAATGTGATGATCTGTAAGTTCAAAATCTCTTCCCGACAAAAACTCAACATTGTACAGTTCAGAAAAGTCATGGTCTACATTGATGAAGTTAGCTGTAAGGTTGCTTACCTCAGGGTTAGCTTCAGAAGTTATCCTGAATATTCTCCCCATGTTTGATCCAGGCACTCTATTCGATATTGTTGCGGTTTCTACTCCGGATAAAGTACTCAAATCTTTCTTGAATTGATCGATCTTATTTATAAATGTACTGTCCCAATTGGTCATTACCGGTCCGTATACCACCATGGTATCATTCACATCAACACCAAGGTCTTGATTGACCATAAATTCTATTTGTTTAGCAATGGCTATGGTTCCTGTAATCAGAATTACTGCAATCGAAAATTGAAATATCACCATCCCTTTTCTCAACCAGGCTATTTCACCCTTCAACTTGAAGCTTCCTTTGAGTACATCTTGTGTGCTAAATCTTGTTACTAAAAGGGCAGGGTATAATGCTACTAGAGCCATAGAAACCAGGAAAATCCCAATCAAGAATAATGGAAAAGGCATACCCCAAATCTTGGCAAATAAGATAATCGAGATACTTAGGTCCAATCCAGTGAGACTGTTAAATACTGGTTGTAAGAGTATTGCTAGTCCAATGGACACAATAAGTGCAATCACATTTAGAAGCAGTGTTTCAGTGAATGATTGTCGGATAATCTGACCTTTGAGTGCTCCGACAAACTTCCTAATTCCAACTTCTTTGGCGCGTTGAATAGCCCTGCTGGTATTCAAATTGATATAGTTGATCCATGCAATACCGATAATGAAAATTGCAATAAACATCATCATCCAGACTGTCTTGCCGTTGGTTACGAATCCGATTTCATATTCCATTGTATCGTCCAGGTGGATCTCTTTCAATGGTTGTAAGAAGAAGTGTTCCTCTGCGCCGGAGACTTCACCATCCTTAAAGTATTGCTTTCCGAAATCGTTGATTTTTGAATTTAAAGTTTCTATGCTAGCACCTTCTTTTAGCTTGATGTAGTGATAGAAATCTGACCATTCCCAGCTATTATCCGCTCCTTCACCTACGATCGCTACAAATGATTTGTATGAGGTAATAAAATCAAATTGCAGATGCGAATTTTTCGGCAGATCTTCCATTATTCCCGTGATCATAAATGGGGTAGGATAGTTGAAATAAATGGGCTTACCTACAAGCGAAGTAACATCTTCACCGTTCTTAATCAACTTCTTTGCAAAGCGTTCAGTCAATACCATTTTAAAAGCTGCGTCCAAACAGTTTTGCCTGTCACCTTCTATGAATTTGTAATCAAAGAATGAATGGAAATTTTGATCAGCTATCAGGTAATCACCGGTTCTATAGATATCATCATCAAAACTGATGAAGTTAGACCCACTGTAGGTCATACGTGTGAACGATTCAATCTCAGGAAAATCTTTGATCATTGTAGGTCCAATAGTTGGGTAGGTAATAGGACCTAATTGCACAGTTTCGCCATTTTGACGTCTATCGTTAATTACACGGTAGATGCGATTGACGTCTTCATTAAAATCATCGAAGCTGGTTTCAAATAAAACGTATTGAAACATGAGCAATGAGACGGTCATTCCTGCTATCAATCCGAATAAGTTGATTGCGGTGAATGTTCTGTTACGTTTTAAGTCTCTGAAGGAGACCTTCAGGTAGTTTTGGATTAGTGCCATATTATTGAGAGTTTTTGAGTTTTGCCTTTTTCTTAGTCTGTGATATCGTAGAAATGCCAGTGCGTTCATGAAGTAATTGATGCGAGCTTTCTTTTTCCCCTTTTTCTCTAAGTCCATTAGAAAAAGTTCCATTAAGTCACCTTCAATAGATTCCCACAATGCAGGGTTGCAGCATTTGGATAGCAATGACGTCAATATTTTTGGTGGTTGTACTTTCATTCAAATGCCACTTTTGGAATACCTGACCATAGGTCTTCGCGCATGGATCTTGATGTTTTTAGTGCTGCTTGTCCAGCTTTAGTCACCCGAAATAGTAGTTTTCTTTTGCCGCCGCGTTCAGGTGATGGATCACTGTACCGGGATTCTAAGTAGTCCTTTTCGCTTAGTCTTTGAAGTACATTATGCACCGTGCTGATCGTGATTGTTCGATTGCATTTCTCTTCAATCTCATGCTTGATTAGAATACCGTAGGCATTATCAAACAGGTTAGCTACTACTAATAATACAATCTCTTCTAATTCTCCTAGGTTTGTTCCTTTCATCGGTTTGTTATTTTTCGAGCGCGTTCAACACTTTTGATGTGATGGCGAATGATCTTCCATGTTGATAAGGTTGACCATAAGCACTTGAAGTAAGAGCAATTACAATATTCTCATCTGGGACTACCACCAAGTGATTACCCCCGTATCCTGATCCATATAGATAGTCAAGTTCTTTACCGGCAAAGGTTTGGGTCTTTTTGTACCAGAACATACCATAGCCATCTGCTGGCCATCCTTCAGGTAATGGTCTTTTTGAATTTATGATGGCTTGGATATAGTCTTCGCTTATGATTTGTTGGTCATTCCATTTTCCATTATTAGTTACTAACAGTCCAAGTTTTGCAAAATCAATGGTTGTCAAATAGAGATTACCTGCAGCGCCAGTTTGGTTAGAAGCATTTGTAAACCAGTAAACTTGTTTTATCCCTAATGGATCAAAAAGTTTTTTTTGTGCATATTCCTTTAAACTCATGCCAGTTGCTTCCTCGATAGCCAAACCAATGAGAAGGGGATGAATATCTGCATATACAAAAGCTTCACCAGGTTTAGATTTTAACGGAATATTAAGCACATATTCTTTCCAATCCGTTAGGGAAATCCAATTGCTTGCTTGACCTGGAGACCTTCCATTATCAGAGTCTGCATCTAGTCCGGATGCCATATCAAGCAGATCACGCAGTTTTATTTTCTTGTAATCTTGGTTTATGTTGGGATTTTTTGATTCTGAAAATAGTGAGTAAACGCTTTGATCCAAGCTTTCAAAAAGACCTTCTTTCAATGCAACTCCTAGCACAAGAGCGGTTACACTCTTTCCTGCAGATCTGATATCATGAATGGTATTCCACATATATGAATTGAAGTGTTCTTCAATCACCAACTTGTTGTCTTTAATGACTACTAATCCTCGAAAGTCTTTATTCGGCGTTGTATTTATTAAATGGATAAGATTTTCAATAGAATCTCTATTGAGACCAACTTCCTCCAAGGATGCATTCTGCAATCCGGAATCCTGCGCAGGGCTATTTAAAAATGTGAAAAGAAGTAAAACTCCAAACCAAATAGATGTTTTCATGACGATTGTTATTTATTCGACAAAACCGAATTTAATATATTTATCGTAAATGTCGAATAAATAGTTTCATGAATTTGCGAAGGGACTCGTTGGGAGGGTTGAGTTTAGAAATTTCTTATTCTGTTTTCCAGGTTTTGTACCGCATTGGAAACCTCTTCTGATGCAGAGGCAGATTGTTCTGATATTATCACCGTGTCTTCAATGTCTTGCACGATTTCATTCATCATATTGGTTTGAAGATTTGCGTCACTATAAATCACATATGAGAACTCGAAAGTCTCGTTGGTTGAGCTAGCAATAGTCTTAAATGTTTCTTTGACGTTATCAGTGGCACTCAGTCCGTCTTTCACCGAATTCATCACTTGGTTTAAGGACTTAGCCACTTCTTGTGAACCGCTTTGTACAGTAGCAATTAGCTTTTCTATTTCCGCTGTAGATGCCTGCGTGCTTTCTGCTAGCTTACGTATTTCTTGAGCAATTACTGCAAATCCTTTCCCAAAGTCACCCGCTTGTGCAGCTTCAATCGAAGCATTCAGTGCGAGTAGGTTGGTTTGATTAGATACTTCTTTTATCACATTAATCACTGTCGAAATCTCACTAACATGATTAGAAAGTTTATCCATAGACTCTTGTGTAGACTTTGACACCTCATTCAGTGTGGCTACAGAATTCGCTAATTCATTAACGTTATTTTGCCCGGCATCACTTTCAGATGTTGCTTGTTTTGCAGCTTCTGTGATCTGCTGTGCTTTATTCGAGACATTATTTGCAGAATTGAGTGCACTTTCTACTCTTGTAGAAGCTTGATCTATTTTTTCCGCCTGGTTTCTAGCTCCAATTGCAATTTCTCCAATAGAAGTAGCTATTTCACTTAAATTCAAGAGTACATCGTCTTTGAGGTCTTTCTTGGCTTGAAGTGCTTCTTTTTTGTTTGCAGTAATATCAGCCGCAATTTTCATTACTGAATACACAGTGCCGTCTTCATGTTTTAGTGGGGTGTAGGCAGCTTGAATCCAAACCGAATCTCCATTTTTAGCTACACGCTCAAATTCGCCTTTTTGGGTGATCCCTTTCTTTAAATTACCCCAAAAGTCTAGGTATTCTTGGCTTGTAGCAACTTTAGATGAGGCGAAAATCGAATGGTGTTTTCCGATGACTTCCTCCGCTTTTTCATATCCCATTAATTGATGGAAATTCTTATTGACAGCCTGGATATATCCTTGCGGATCAAATTGGATTCTCCCAAAAGAAAGATCAATTGTATCTCGCAATTCTCTGATGCTAATTGCGGCAAGATTCTTTTCGGTTACATCGCTAGCGATCTTCACAACGGATATTACTTTTCCACTCAGGTCTTTTAAAGGTGTATAGGCACCTTCTATCCATATTTCGGAACCGTCTTTTTTCACTCTGGCAAATTCACCGCTATGAGACTTTCCTGACCCTAATTCATGCCAGAAATTTTTGTATTCTGAAGATGAAGCATGATACTTATCAACAAATATCGAATGGTGCTTTCCTTTTAATTCTTGCAGATTACGATAGCCCATTGAGCTAATAAAAAGGTCATTAGCATCTATAATATCGCCTTGAGGTGTAAAGTTTATGTAAATGAAATTTAAGTCGATTGCTTCTTTTGTTGCCTTGGCAAGTTGTTCTTCTTTTCTTATTTCATTTTCCTTTTTATTGGCAATCAATACAATGGAGCTCACTTCGTTATGGCCATTAGAAACTGGTATGTAATTGGCAATTAGGTTATTGGTTTCCTCTGTAGTATTGATTGCTAACTCGGTAGTTAAGTTATTTCCTTTGAGCAATTCTACCCATATTTCATGGTGTAACTGTTCACTTGAAACAACGTCTTGATGCGTGATTGATTTTCGATCTTGAAGTAGATCTGTAAAACTTTCATTGGAACTGATCAATGAGCCATCTGAAGAAAATTTAGCAAAGAAAAGGTGCTTATTTAGTTCATTCGACAAAAAATTGGGCGCATTTTTCCTAAGTAGGTGGTTGAAAAATTGGGTCATTAGGTTACTGGTTAAAACATGAATATAGTAAATAAATAAATATTATCATTTGATAATATTTATGAAAATCTTAGCATTCGACGCACGATTATATGAAGTCGAATAATCAACTATATAGGGGGATTAAATTGTTAACCAATTACTTTCGATATTGTTTATCAATTGATAAACTTTTTTTATGTCTGTTCTTTTAGGCCTTATTCACTTTCTTAAGATTGCTTTGATGCTGAGTTTTCCGAATGTTTATTGCTTTATAGCTGTATGTGATGAGTAATGCAAGAGCAATGAATGTTACGATTACATCAACGATTAAGATCCATTTGTCAAAATCTGTAGCTGACAGTAATACAGCGGCAATGCCTGAAAGTACGTAAAGTGCTGCCGCTACGTAAAGCAATGTGCTCGCTTGGGTTAAGCGTTCTAGTTGAATTATTTTCATCTCCACAATTTGAAGTTGATAATCATCTTTTCGAGCAGATAAAAGGCGTTCTATTTCGCCACTTAAAGCCAGCATTTGGTTGGTTGTTGAAAGTACGAGCATTCCAACACCTGGAAGTATAGTGATAGGGATAAACCAATCCATATTTTCTTATTGTTTTTTAAATCTAACTCATACAAGTATTTCATTGAAAAGGCATCTAACATTTATACGCAAGTAAGTCAACAGATTGTCTACAATTGAAAGAAAGTTGTAGTCCAATTAATCTGAACTTACACATTGAATAATTCACTATCACCAAATAAGAGATGCAGCACATCCAATACTTATCAAAAGTTCTTCGAGTTTCTAGTTTTTCAATACTTCTTATTATCTCACTAACAAAAAGTTACGGGCAGTATGTCGGGATAAATGGTCCACTCACGTTCGATGCTTTTGCGAATACACAGTCATGGTCAGGAGGTGTAGTACCATTTTGTGGAAGCAATGTCACTATTACAATACCAAGTGGTGTCACTATTACAATTAATAATACAGACATTGATTTAAGTACTTGCGCAGTTACGATCACGATAGAGGATGGAGGACAGTTAGCAATAAGAAATACTGGAGCAAACACTTCATCGCTCATACTAGGTGCTGGCTCGTCTGTTGTTATAGAGGATGGAGGAAGTTTGGATTCTCGGACTGGAGGGGGAGGAGATGCTGTGGATAATACAATTGTAGTAGATGGATCTATTGGATGGGATGGAAGTGATGGAGATATCAATAATGGTTCTGGTTCTGATTTTGTAATTAATTCCGATCCTTTGCCTGTTGAATTATTACATTGTTCCGTCAGTCAAAACGGGCATATAGCTGAAATTAAATGGGCTACTGCTGTTGAAATCAACAACGATTATTTCACACTATACAAATCGCCAGACGGTATCAATTTTGAAGAATTCTTGGTTGTTCCAGGCTCAGGTGATAGTAATGAAAAGATTTCTTACTCAGCCATCGATTCTCATCCGTATAGTGGAACCTCATACTATAGAATCAAGCAAACTGATTTTGATGGAGCTAGTGAGACATTTGAAATTATGTCTTTTGTTAATGAATCAAGTCACTTTATCCTTTACCCTAACCCAGTGACTGATAAAATAATAGTGAATGAAATTGTGAGTATTTATGATACAAAGATTCTTGATATGGCAGGTCGAGATTTAACTAAAAACTCCCAATTCACAACTCAGGGTAATGTTACTGTAATAGATGTTAGTGATCTGGAAATAGGTAGATATATCATAAAGTCACCTGCATTTACTGAGAACTTCATTAAGAGGTAATTGCGCCAAGTAAATATTTTATCTATTGAAGGATTTAGTCTGTCTAACTAAATCCACCCAATTTGGTACTTGAAAATGGTTTGAATAACTTAATGTATTCACTACCTGCCAAATTTTAATGAGTTCACCTTATCCGTCATTAGGGTTATTCAAAAGAGGTATATCTACGCTTGAAGATAAAGTTACGAACGAGCGAATCGTTCTTTCTAATATCATTTATATAACGGTTGTTGTTGTAACGGCAATCGGATATTTACTGGACTATGAAATTTTCTTGCAACCTGCCTCTGAAATAGCCTTCGATCAGTTTTCATCAATGATATTGATGGCTGTAGCTATTGGATGCTTCTTCCTAAATTCTTCTCGGCATTTTTATGCAAGCAAAGTGCTATTCTGTACGAGTTGGCTTCTTTTATCTTTTTACCTCAATCCATTTATTCAGGGAACTTCTAGCGATTATTACTTTCACTACGATGCAGCAATTTTATTCATCTCGGTATTGGTCCAAATTTTATTTTCAACCAGTAAGGAACCAATAACCTATTCGATATTCACTTTCCTTACCTTCTTCACAATTGTATTTCATCAAGAGTATTTGCTGTATTTCAGTGATGAAACAGTAATCTCTCAACTCATTGCAGAAGATAGATACATCAGATTGATTCCAGTTTATTACTGGTTTTTATTCAATCTAGTTGTGGCTTATGTGATTACAGTTTATGAGCGATCTCACAAAGAGGTCAAGGTGAAAAATAATGCATTCAAGGAGCTCAATGAGAATCTTGAAATGTTAGTCGATGAACGTACCGAAAAGCTAATAAAACATCAAAAGGAGCTTGAAGAGGCTTCTGCTCAACTCAAAGAGAGTCAAAAACAGTATCATGATTTTATTCATAATAGCTACGAGGGTGTAGCTCGATTTGAAATGACGAATCCAATGCGCATCGACTTGGACAAAAAGAAACAGATAGACTTTTTATTAGAAAATCAATTCATAGCCGAATGTAACGACTCCTTTGCCAGGATGTATGGATTTGTTAATTCAGAGGATATCGTGGGAAAAAAGTTGAAAGATTTATGGGATGAATCACCTGAGAGAGAGGCATTATTGAACAAGTATATTGATAATGGATACCGTTTTGAAAACTTCCAAACATTAGAACAAACGCGGCAAGGAGAAATGAAATGGTTTCTCAATTTTGGCAAATCGGACATCGTAGATAAACACTTAAAAATGCTTTGGGTCACCCAAATCGACATCACCCAGCAAGTAAAGATGACGGCAGAAAAAGAGAAACTTCTGAAAGATCTCGAGGAATATGCATTTATCACGTCACATGAAATAAGGAGGCCATTATCAAATCTTATGGGTATAGCAACAGTGATTTCTGAAAAAGCGAGTGTAGAAGATACTGATAGAATGATTGTATACCTTAAAGAAAGTGCGGATGAGTTGGACGGATTAATTAGAAAGATGTCAGATACACTTAGCAGAACATCATACGACGAAAAGAAATGAAACGAGGGCTATCAGTTTTTTGTCTTATCATTTCCTTAGTGGCTTTTTGTCAATATGATAAAGCTCAGTTGGCGACTTCATTTAAACGATACATTATGGCTGGATATGAGGGAGATGTGAATACACTAATGTCTCTGACCTATCCACCTGTTGTTCAGAAATTAGGTGAGGAAGGTTTCAAGGATTTATTAAGCAATCAATTCGAAAAGGCAGGAGAAAAAAACTATAAAGTAAGATTTGATAAAATCTTGTCAATAGCCAAGCCAATGAAAATTGGGGAGCTGGAAGTTGTAGTTATTTACTACAGCTCGATCACCCAGGTTTCGGGTATAAGCTGGAAAACAAAACAAAGGGCACTTGCAATGCCCGATAGTAATGGTAAATGGTCCTTCATGATATTAACTGCAAAGGTCCCAGAGCTGTATGCTGATCTTAAAGACTTTGACGTAAGCCCTTACGAAGAAGGCCTACGCATACTTGCACATCCTGGAAACTTAGTTAGATCACGTATAAAATGGTCTGTTAAGAATGAAGGTGATTGCATAGATTCTAAGATTCATTACTATGATGATGGAAGCTACAAAGAAGAGTTTTACTTCTGCAAAGAGAACGTTATACAGAGTTACTATTATGATGAAGCTGGGCGTCAATTAGAGCGATATGTTAATGGTATTGGAAGGTTTGGAATTGAACGAGAGTATTACAGTAAGTACGAATATCCAGACTCAGTATTTTATTATTCAAGTCAAAGTCTGTTAGAGAGCATACGTACCACGAGCATTATCACAAATGCAGAGGGACTTGTTACTCAATACACAGGGCCTGATGGAAAGAAGGTAGCTATCACCTATGAGTTTGATGAAAAAAATAGAGTTAAATTAAAAGTTTCTGAGGAAGAAGGTATTCGTGAAGAGACTCAGTATGAAGATGATATAAAGGTCTACAAAAAACGTATCTATCTCAATGTAGATGATCGAATCGAGTACTGGAAATACAATATTCGAGGAGACGTGATCGAACATTCTTCGAGACCAAGAATGAAGGATATTTATCATTATGATGCTAGAGGGTTATTAATTTCCAAAGAATCTAAGGTTAAGTCAAAAGATGGCTGGAAGACAAGGTCTAGTGAACTTTATGAATATCAAGGCGAAGATCTAGTCATGCTGAAACGATACAGAGGAGACATGCTAAGCGCAGCCTTTAGGTACGAATACGAATAAAGAGATTCAACTATTAGCTAGAAAAGAAGTAGCTCTGAATACTCACTTAAAATTTAGAACCTGTATCGAGTAGTCTTGAGACCGTGTTGTCCAGTTTCATAAAATTGAAACCAGTCCAAAAAGAATCAGTGAAATCTTCTTGAGCCATATCAAAGAATGAATCATAGATGTTCATCATGGAAATATCGGATGGCATCTCATCGATGACGTTGGATTCGTTGATTACCAAAAGAGCATGGTAGTTGTAGGCATGGTTAGTACTTGTTCCTTCGAATTTGACGCTCACTAATTTAAAGACCCCATCTTGTTGCTTATACTCTTCTGTCCAGGATACAGACTCCCAGAATGAATAATTATCAATGATAGGATCATATTCAATTTTGATAAGAGCGAAGGTTTCTTCGTCAATGAAAAGCTTACCTGTAGTATTTCCTTTGTTACCATTTGGTTCAAACTCTATAATCAACACATCCTGACCGTCAATAGAGGTAGCTCCTGCGTAGAAGTAGTCGTAATTTTTTCTGTTTTTAATACTGAGGAATGACTGTTTTCTCCAGATGGAAGATTGTGCCATATCACTTGCATTTCCACCTAATACCTCATCGATTACATCGATTTTTTCAAATACTTTTTTCCGCGTTCTAAGCGGATTTACCAATGGGTATGTGTTTTTATCCAGATTGCTTGGCGTATATATATCCATAATCCCTTCAGCTACATAATAGGTTTTTTCCCAATCGGACATGGACTCTTGATAGTAACCAACCATGTGTTGCCTTTCCATCTCATAGTTTAGATGAAAGCGTTCAAACACATTTCGCATGATAGAAGGCCCAGAAAATACTGCCACATCCATTAATTGTGTTACAGAAGGCTTCAGTAAAACCGTATGGTATGGCTCAATCTCTGAAAGAGGAGTGGAGTAGTTTTCATACCCCATGTAGGATACTTTAAGTTTAGCTCCATCTTCCTCAAAGTCTGCAGCACTGATGATGAACTCACCATCGATATTTGAGACGTTGATGATATCTCCAATCAAGACATGAGCAAATGGAATGGCTTCACCTGTCTCTTGGTCTTTGATAATGCCTTTAATAGTGGCAGCATCTTTTGAGTGAGCAGGAATAAGGAGTAATAAAGCAATAGTGGCGATTAGAGGCTTCATTATAATGCGAGTGATGGTGTGATTTATACCTATAAAGATATAGATAAAATGCCTATATAAAACTACGGGTTTTTGCATTTATTTATCAAATGATAATATTTTTAAAAAATGCGAATAATCTTCTGTTTTATGTGAGTTATCCTATTGAATTAACTGTCTAAATCGTTAAGAATCATTTAGTTTTAAAGCAATCACGAACGTGCATCCTAATTTATGATCATTCAAGTTTTTCTGATTTCGTTTGGAATTAGTCTTTTGGGTACCATTCCTCCGGCTACAATTAACATTACTGTTATGCAGCTATCGCTCAAAAGGCGAGCGAAAAGTGCCATCTTTCTATCGCTTGGAGCTGCAATACTTGACACCATGTATGCAGGTCTTGCTGTTAAGATTCAAACATTTCTGTCAGAGCAAATTGAGATTGCCAACTACTTTTATTTAATAGCGGCACTGGTATTAATAGTGCTTGGAGTCGCTTCTCTTTTGACCAAGCCAGCAAACGTAGAAGTCGAGATCAAAGACGATCAAAAAGTTGGTTTTATGAAGGGGGTAATACTCGGTGCATTAAACCCACTGGCAATGCCTTTTTGGTTAGGTGTTACTACTTATCTTCAATTGCAAGGGCTGATTGATTTAGCTGGCATTAACTATTGGAGCTATATACTTGGTGTGTTCTTCGGTGAGATTACATTGCTGATAATCATTGTTAAAGTAGGTAGTCGATTCCAATCAGTCGCTACAAATAGAACTATTGTAAATGTTATACCCGGCATTGCTTTCATCTTACTAGGAGTGATCAACTTAGGGCAGTGGTTGTCTTTTTATTTTTAAATTGACATGCCTCAACTAAGTAACTCTGAACTAATACCATAGTGGAAGCACAATTAATCATTTTCATTGCGGCATCGATACTTCTTTTTTTCATACTTCTGAAACTAATTCCTGTTAACCTCTGGATTACAGCAACATTTTCAGGTGTTCAAATTTCTTTGATGGAGCTCTTTTTTATGAGGATCAGAAAAACTCCGGTAAAAGAGGTTGTCAATGGTTTGATCATAAGCCATAAGGCTGGATTCCCATTGGATCTAGCCACCTTGGAGACTCATTCTTTAGCGGGCGGCAATGTTCTTGAAACTACCGTTTCATATGTCAAATTAAGGAATAACGGCATAGAGATTAACTTTTCAGATGTTGCTGGGGCAGACTTAGCTGGTATAAACTTGGAATCTTTTGTTGAAAAGAAACAAAAGTCCTCTGGTGAAATTTTTTTACGAAAAGAACTCTGTAAGCGCATAATGAACGAACTAAGTGATGATAAGCTAGAGGAGGTAAAACTGTATCTCAATCAATTCACTTAAATGGGGTTAAAAGCAATTCTTATCGAAGAATAAATCCATCTTTTAATGGGTCTTCCGGATCAATCAGAAAGGTATTTACTCCAGTTACATGGGCAGTCCCTTCAACTTCTGGTACAATCGCATCTATACCTTCGTAATCAATGGTTTTTATAACTGAACATTGAAATTCTGTCCTCAGGATGCTTTCTATTTTTATTTTCTCACCAATTGTAATTTTATTTCGTGCATACTCTAAAGCGAGTCTTGCAGAAACACCTGAACCTGTAGGTGAACGATCTACTTCGCCTTCAGCGAAGATGCAAACGTTACGACTGTGTGCTGTAGGTGATTCTTCTGTAAATATGGTTCCGTATAAGAAGCCCAAATCCTCTTCCAAGGGGTGAATAATTTCTTTTTGCTTCATCACTGCTCGTTTGATATCCATGCCACTTTCAATGAGGCTTCTATAGTCTTCCGGAGAGCATTTTAATCCGAGAGATTGTGCGTCAACAAACGCATAATATGCACCTCCGTAGGCTAAATCATATTGCACATTTCCCAAACCTTCTACTTCTACCTCCTGATCAAGCGCCACAACAAAACTTGGTACATTGTGGAATCGCACCTCCGTGGCTTTACCATTCTTCACAGTTACAAAAGCATCTAAAATGCCGCAAGGAGCTTCAATTTTTATCTTTGTTAGTGGTTCTATCTTTTCCACCCATCCAGCTTCTACAGCTAGTTTAGCTATCGCCAGTGTGGCATGACCACACATCGTACTGTATCCTTCATTGTGTAAGAAAACCACTCCAAAATCTGCAACTGTACTAGGAGTAATAACAACTCCGTACATATCGGCATGCCCACGAGGTTCGAACATCAAACTCGTCCTCAGATAGTCATAATTTGATTTGATAAAGCGTCTATAGTCTAGTACTGAGGATCCTTCGAGTGAAGGAAAGCCATCCAGAATTACCCTCAATGGTTCACCACAAGTGTGCATATCAATGGTTTTAATGGATCGCCAATTCGTCGGAATCTTATAGGAGGAAATTGAGTACATATATTCTATTTATTATTCTGTTGAACAATTAATTGCGCAGCCACAAGATCTTCTAATGCATGTCCTACTGACTTAAAAACGGTGATTTCTTCTTTAGACTGTCGTCCATTTATTTCTGATTTACATAACTGAAAAAGATCTCCATTTATCTCCTGGACCGAGATTACTTTGTTTGCAATCGGAATGGTAAGGTCTCCAGATTCTTTAGGTGCCGTACTGATGCTATCTACATAGATATTAGATCTTTGCATTACTTGATCATCCGTTTCTCTCATGTCTGGTCTGAATGAGCCTACGAGATCTATATGCTGTCCGGCTCTTAGCCATTTGCCTTTTATTAATGGTTCTTGGCTAAAGGTGGCCGAACTGATAATATCAGCCTCCTTAATGGCATCTTCAAGGTTAGAGGC
This sequence comes from Ekhidna sp., assembly GCF_963691765.1. Lineage (GTDB taxonomy): Bacteria > Bacteroidota > Bacteroidia > Cytophagales > Cyclobacteriaceae > Ekhidna. The sequence goes on along the minus strand of NZ_OY829375.1, from coordinate 438,868 downwards.
AAGGGTAGACTTTCTAAATAAATTTTTCTTCTGTTGGATGAGTTCTTTTGCTTTTTCAGGATTCCTGCCCCAAACGTATAATTCGTCGATGGAGCCTATTGTTGCATATGCATCGATCAAGTATGATGCTAATGCCCCAGTGCCGATAACAAGCAATTTTTTTGCATCCGGAACAGCTAGGAAGCTTGCGGCCAGAACTGAGGTTGCTGCAGTTCTCCAATTGGTAATTGCTTTGGCATCAAACAATGCTCGAGGCATTCCAGTTGCTGCATCACAGAGGTAATAAATGCCTTGAACACCAGGAAGCCCTTTCTCGCTATTACCCGGATTTACTGTAACTACTTTCACTCCAACAGCATTGCCCAAACTAATGGCGGGCATTAACAATAGTGTGTTTTTTTCAAGCGAAGGGTTTTGAAAATTAAGGTGCATCCTTTCAGGAACTACATATTCCTCGGTGAATCCTTTTTTTAGGGCTGGAATCAAAAGATCAAAGGTCAGCCACTCTTGTATTTGACTTGATGAGTAATATGTGATCATTTCACTCACGAACACCTATCTGATTTGAAAGGAAGAAATGTAATAGTTTTCATCTACCTCCAACAAACCTTCAGCTATCGCAATAGAGCTCCAATTTGTGGTTGGTTCAATCCGAATTTCCTGATCTTCGATGGATACATCAACCGGCATATCAAAAGTTTCTTGACAATTGCTCCATCGATAATTCAATTTACCTTCTTTGAAGTAGTATTCTAAAATCGGGACGCGATGATCTCGAAGATACTGATCAAAAAAATTGGAGAGTTCTATGCCTGCTTGATCACTTATATAAGTTTCAATTTCATTGGTTTGCACTACTTTATGAAAGTACTTCTCGTTTAAACCTCTTAGAATGTTTCGCCATTTCTCATCATTACCAATGATAGATCTCAGCATGTTTAGGATGTTTCCACCTTTATAGTACATGTCTGAGGAGCCTCTTCTATTTACACCATAATGACCAATGATTGGCTTGTCATTTGCAATTCGTTCCCGTGTACCACGCACGTAAGACTTGCCAGCGTCAATTCCATAATGATACTCAAGAAATAGACTTTCGGAATAATTTGTAAAGCTCTCGTGAATCCACATATCGGCTATGTCAGAATAGGTGATGCTGTTGGCAAACCATTCGTGACCCATTTCGTGGATAATGACAAAATCAAACTTTAATCCCCAGCCAGTACCACTTAAATCTGTGCCACGGTATCCATTTGCATATCCATTCCCATACGTGACGGAGCTTTGATGTTCCATGCCAAGATAGGGGACCTCGACAAGCTTGAATCCATCATTATAAAAAGGGTAGGGGCCAAACCAGTGCTCTAATGCCTCAAGGGTTCTCCTTGCATCCTTAAACTGGATCTTTGCCTTCTCAAGGTTTTCTTTCAAAACATAGTAATCCATGTCCAAGTCACCGTTTTCACCTTTATAAGTTTCTTCGAAGTGAGCATAATCGCCGACATTCACATTTACAGTATAGTTGGCGATTGGACTTGAAACAAACCATTCATATGATCTTGTTTTTGCCTGTCTATTGCGATTTGTGTCTCTTAATCGACCATTAGCAACAGCTATTAAATCTTCTGGCACAGTCACCTTAATTGTCATACTATCGGGTTCATCATACATGTGATCCTTACAGGGCCACCATATGCTAGCACCAATTCCTTGACAACTCGAGGCGATAAATGGCATCCCGTTTTCATCTTCGGACCAAGTAATTCCACCATTCCAAGGAGGTCGGATGGCTACATGTGGAGTACCTTCATAAAATACCGTCAGCTCTTGCGAACTGCCGATTTCTTGTTGTACTGGCAATTGAATAAAATGCGCATTTCCATTTTTTTTGAAAAGGAAGATCGTTTCCATCCTGGACGATTTTTGTGATTTTCAATGGCGCTTGAAGATCTATCTGCATCACATTATTGGGTTCGATTACCTGATACGATATAATATTACTTCCTATGAATGTTTTCTGCTCAGGATCAATTTTAATTTCAAGATTGTAGTGGGTGAGATCCCACCAGGCCCGCTCTGGTGTAATAGCGCCCCGCAAGGTGTCTTGTTTGGTGAAAACCTGAGCTGTACCGCTATTGGCTAAGCCAAAAAGAAGCAACACAGGAACCAAAAATATTACGAATTTATTCATTGGTAGGCAGATTAGTCTTTAGATAGTTTGTCAATATCTCTCGCACGTGGCGCGAGGTGTTTTCTCCCTCGTAAATACCATGCGAACGATTTGGGTATGCCATAAACGAGAAGATTTTGTTGTGTTTGATCAATTCATTGATAAGAAGCTCGCTATGCTGATAGTGAACATTATCATCTCCAGTTCCATGTACCAACAGTAGATTTCCCTTGAGATTTTTGGCATAATAGATTGGAGATCCTTTCTGATAACTTTCTGGCATTACCGAAGGAATACCCGAGTATCTTTCTTGGTAGATATTGTCATATAGTCGCTGATCTGTAACAGGAGCTACTGACATACCTGTATGATAAAGTTCAGGATATCGAAACATCATATTTAATGTCATAGCACCTCCACCGCTCCATCCCCAGATTCCAACTCTATCTTTATCAACAAATGCATATTGATCGATAATTAGTCTAAGGGCATCTGCTTGATCTTGCGATGATAAGTACCCTATTTGTCCGTATACACTTTTCCGCCATTCTCGTCCTTTTGGCGCTGGAGTACCTCTGTTATCTACACTCATTATTAGGTACCCTTGTTGAGACAGCATAAGGTGCCACAAATAGGTACTCCCTCCCCACGAGTCAACTACAGTTTGGCTCCATGGCTCACCATAGACGTAGAATAGAACCGGGTATTTTTTATTCGGATCGAACCCAATCGGTTTGATCATATAAGCATCTAATACTACTCCTTCGTCAGTTGTCACTGAGAAAAATTCAACTGGATTCTTCTGAAGGGCATCTACCTTTCCCTTTACTTCTTTGTTATCTGTAAAAGTCCTTAGGGTTTTGTGACTCGGAAATTCTACCAAGTCAACTATGGGTGGTGTTCCAGCTTTGGAATACGTATGCCTGGCATATTTCCCATTTGGAGAGATCTGATAAGAATGGGTTCCCGGTTGATCCATTGGGGTAAGGCGAGTGGCTTTTCCCTTTCCATTTAGTTTAGTGCGGTAAAGGTACTTCTGCGTAGGATCGTCGGGAGATGCGATAAAATATAGCCATCCGTTCTCATCATCAATTAACGAGACGTTGAGCATATCTTGACCTTGCGGAGTGATTTGTTTTTCAGTGCCATTTTCAATTTGATAAGCAGATTTCCAACCGCTCTTCTCGCTTACCCAGGTAAAAGACTTGCCATCATTTAAAAAGTTGAAATCTTCAACGATTTCCAGCCATGCTGTTTCCTTGTCTTCGTAGACTACTTCAGTCGCTCCGGTAGACGCATCTGCTTGAACAACTTTATTATGATTTTGGGCTCTGTTTAGTTGTTGGAGTAATACTGTTTTGGAATTAGGATGCCAAATCATTCGTGGGATGTAGTTATTTCTAGGGTCTCCTTGTACATCCATCCATGTAGTCTCACCTTTTTCGATCGAAATCACTCCAAACTTGCATTCAGAGGGTGTTTCTCCAGCTTTTGGGTATTGCAATGGGATTAGTTGGGAATATGCTGAGTCCGTATTATTGATCATATAAAAATTACGGATTTCACTTGCATCAATCCTCCAAAAAGCAATCTGATTGCCATCAGGGCTCCATGAAAATCCGTCTCTGCAAAAGAACTCTTCTTCGTATGCCCAGTCGAAGGTCCCATTTATGATTCTTTCACTTCCATCTTGTGTAAGAGGTGTAATTGAGCCGTCATCTAATGACTCTAAATAGAGATTATGTTCGAAGACATAAGCCACTTTACTTGCATCTGGTGATAATTTGGCGAACATCAAGCTTGAAGGTTTGGCAATCTCTCCACCGAGTTTTTTTAATGCTTTGCTCTTGAGATCTAAAATCCAATAATCACCTTTGGTATTAAGCCTCCACACTCTTTTAGAATTGTTATAGATCAAAAGTTTACTTTGATCATTGGACCATGAATAATTTTCTATTGAAAGCGGGGTGTTACTTCCGCCAGGGATGAGCCACTCTGCTTGAACAAGCACTTCTTGTTCTCCAGTTGAAGTAGTATTCCTTACTATATCATTGTATCCAGGAAACTGCGCTGAATTTTCAAGCGAAGTATAAGCTTCACCATCTTCAAACCAAGCAAGAGGAGGTACGTAGGTGATTCGGAATTCTCCGTTTGTAAATATTCGCTCAAGTGTCAGTAGGCTATTCTCTTGTGCCAGTGTAGATAATGAGACTAAAAGAAGTGTTAGTCGAAGTAGATGCTTTTTCATTCTAAATTCTTTCTTATCAAGTTGTTAAGATACGATTATATGAGTTTCGATAGCAATTTGTAATGTCTGGTAGCAGCTATCAGGTCTATTATCATAAGTGAGACTGGATCTCTTCTTATTTTTAATGAACTGAATTAATAATTGGTGATTAATTCAGTTCTCACCAAAATTTAACATGCTAAACCCTTAAGTATAAGGTTTTTAAGATTATATTTATTCACCATCAAATTTTCAAAATAATCTTACCAACCACCACCTATGAAAAACTTTACCGCCGCACTGTTTCTGACAGTAGCATCCTTCTTTGGATTTAGTCAGAATTTTAACACAACAATTACAGCATTAGGACCAAATCCATTTTCAACTGAATCGATCCGAATCAACGTTGAATTTGCTAATGATATAGCTGCTTATACTTTAGGGAAAACTGAGATTGATGAGGAATATGAGAATTTGCTTAACAATGCCTCTGCAAATGCCCGATTTGAAAACCTTACATCCCCAGACAGCCGAACACTTCAATTTGATGTTTACCCTTTCATAGATGGACCGGTCCATATTTACATCCCTGATGGCGCAGTTTTTGATGCTAGCGGGAATACCAATTTACCTGCCTGGATTATACTCGAGTATCAGGGAGCTGCAGATGAGCCAATCAAGTACTCTTCAGGTTTGCCTGGTTCTTACCTAATACTTGAGTGGGCGCTTGCAGAGTCAAATGGTATTACATTGGAAGATCCCATTCCGCAGGGTATAACTGATGTGGAAAGAAGCCCGAACGGAAATATCTTCCTGGTAGATGCGGTTAACGATAGAATACGGCAGCCGGATGGATTCAATCCGCATGCAAAATATGCGGGCGCCGACACACCAGGTTTTGATGGCGGTTACTTAGACGGCGATCGATTGGTAGCTATGTTTAATGTGCCCAGAAATATAGCTATCGACAATAGCAATAATTTATACATCTCAGATGTCGGAAATAATCGAATACGTCGGATTGCATCTAATGGAGATGTCACCACTATTGCCGGAAATGGAACAGCTGGATTTGAAACTGGAGATGCACTTACTTCTTCCATCTCAATTAGTGAAATAGCTGTAAGTGATGATGGGAGTATTGTCTATTTCTCTGATGCGATCGGTAATATTAAAAAGCTTGAAAGCGGACAGATTTCAGATGTTATTTTTGTTGGAACATCAACAATATCTTCCATTCAGGTGAGACAAAGCGGGACACTTCTGATAGCGAGTCAACAAGGATTAGTGGAATACAACGAGGATGATGGAACTTCTACAACGCTTATTTCAAATACAAACGTTATGGATGTCATTGAAGATGAAAATGGTGATGTGTATTGCGTGGTTGCTGGGGACGATATTAACGGTAATCCTTACGAGTTTGGTTTAATCAATGTCTTTAAAATTGAGAATGGTACCGATGCAATCTCATTCATTATAAACGCGGATTTAACTGCCGCAACTAGCATTGTTCAAATAGATCCGCTCTTTTTATTCAGTCTTGTTGGTAACAATGGAGTTTCATTAACAAACGGTGCTGGCAATACACTATTGATCTCTGTAGGAACTACGCTTTGGTCGTTGGATCTAACTATAGCTACTACTGATGACCCACCTGTTTTTGAGAATCCGATTGCCGATATCAACACATTTGAAAATAGAGCCCCACTTGTGATTCCCCTGGATGGTGTAGCAACAGATGAAGATAACAGTGATGATGCAATTGTTTATGAAATAGCTGGCAATACAAATGCCGGATTGGTAACAACAGATATAACAGACGGTGAACTAACATTAACATTCACTGCAGCTACAACAGGCACGGCTACACTTACTGTGCGAGCTACTTCTAACGGAGAATCGGTTGATGATGATTTTGTTGTTACAGTAGAGGAAGCACCGGCCTCTTTATACGAACAGTCTGGTGTTTTGGAACTAAATGCCACCTCACAAATATTTCCAGACTTTGGAGGATCGTTTGCAGAAATAGCTGATGACTTTTCTGTCCCTGAAGGCGAAGTGTGGGACATACGAACAGTTTCTGTGGTAGGCTCTACTACTGGAGCATTTTCCGAGGCGGTATTTACCATTTATGAAAATAATGCCGGTGTAATAGGTGATCAAGTATTTCGATCAGAAGTGTTGCCAACTGAAACTTATGACTTCACTGGAAGCAATGCTAGTCAGAGTGGTAATTACCGTTTGGCCCTTGAAAATACTACCGAACTAGGGGAGGGAGATTATTGGATATCTGTACAGACCCAACTGGTCTTTGATGGAGGCGGACTTTGGAGTTGGGGATTATATACTCCGACGGTAGGAGCTCAAATTCAAGGACGTGATCCAGATGGCTTAGGAACAGGATACCCAACTACATTTGGCTCACTGGGGGTAGATGCTGCTATGATATTTCAAATTGCGGGTTCCGTACGTCCAGACGGCATCTTTTTAAAAGAGGCATCCATTTGCGATGGTGATGAATTCGCTTTTGGAGCACAAACGTTAACCACCGCTGGAGAATACACAGAAACTTTTACGGATCAATTAGGAGGTGATAGTACGGTCGTACTCACCCTCACCATTGATCCGGTATACAATGAGACTGCTAGTCTTTCCATATGTTCAGGAGAGGACTACATATTTGGAACTCAGACCCTAAGTGCAGCTGGTGAATATACAGAGCTATTCACCTCGATTTCTGGATGTGATAGTACCGTTGTTCTTACACTTTCGATTGATCCTATTTTCAATGAAACCGCTGAAGTTGCCATTTGTGCCGGAGAAGACTATGTTTTTGGAAGTCAAGTTCTCAGCACTGCAGGAGAATATACTGAAGTGTTTTCATCTCAAGCTGGCTGTGACAGTACTGTTATGCTTACACTTTCAGTGGATCCAATATTTAATGAAACTGCTGAGGTAGTAATTTGTAATGGAGAAGATTATGTTTTTGGATCTCAGACGTTGAATGTAGCTGGCGAGTATACAGAGCTTTTCACATCTCAATCAGGTTGTGACAGCACAGTAGTGCTTACACTCACAGTGAATCCTACCTTTAATGAGTCCGCTAATGCGTCTATTTGTGCTGGAGAGGATTATGTTTTCGGAACACAAACACTGAATACCCCTGGTGAGTATACTGAGCTGTTTTCATCTCAGTCAGGCTGTGATAGTACAGTTATTCTGACACTATCAGTTGATCCGTTATTCAACGAAACCGCCAATGCTTCCATATGTCCTGGTGAAGATTACATATTCGGATCACAGACATTAAATACTGCTGGTGAGTTTACAGAAGTGTTTACCTCCCAATCAGGATGCGATAGTACGGTGGTTTTAACGCTTTCCATCGATCCCATTTACAATGAAACAGCAGAGGCAAGAATTTGCAGTGGTGAAGACTACATATTTGGCACTCAGACTTTGAGTGTTGCAGGGGAATATACGGAGTTATTTGAGTCCCAAGCAGGCTGTGATAGCACGGTAGTACTTACACTAAATGTTGACCCAACCTATAATGAAACAGAAGAAGCTGTTATTTGTGATGGAGAAAGTTTTGTGTTTGGGACGCAGACATTGACATCCGCAGGAACTTTTACTGAAGTGTTTGCTTCAGAACTTGGCTGTGACAGCACAGTGGTATTGGACCTTACTGTGAATCCAGTATTTAATGAAAGCATTAGTGAATCCATTTGTGCTGGTGAAAGTTTTGTGTTTGGCACACAAACACTAACCTTAGAAGGAGAATACTCACAACTTTTTATGAGTGAATTAGGATGCGACAGTACAGTCACATTATCACTAACTGTTGATCCTGAATTCGATGAAGTTACCGAGGCTTCAATCTGCCCCGGAGATAGCTACACCTTTGGATCTCAAACATTGACCAATGCTGGGGAGTATACCGAATCATTCCTTTCGCAGGCCGGATGTGATAGTGTTGTCACTTTAAGTCTCAGTATAGCTGCAGTTTTTGACGAAAATGTAGCAATTACAATATGTGCCGATGAAACATTTGCATTCGGGACACAAACACTAACCGCAGCAGGTGAATATACGGAGTTATTTACCTCACAAGTTGGATGCGATAGCACCGTTAATTTGTCACTATTTGTCACTGATTTTGATTTGGAAGTGTCCCTTACAGATCAAACACTTACAGCAACGGAAATTGATGGTGCATCTTATCAATGGATTACATGTGAAGGAATTATAATAGATGGAGCTACAACTAATATTTTCCAAGCTACAGAAACTGGAGAGTACGCAGTGATAGTCGATAATCAAGAATGTGAAAAAACTACAGCATGTATATTGGTAGAACTACCACTTTCTACTTCTTCAATAGGTATTGATCCAATTGTTTATCCAAATCCTACAAAAGGAATTATTACACTTGATTTTCAACAAGATTTTAGAGGCACCTATGAAATTTTTGATCTCGCAGGAAAATCAGTAACGAAAGGGACTATTGACGGATCGAATAAGAGCGTGTCTATTGAGGAGTCGCCAAATGGCATGTATCACTTGTTTCTCAAAAATGAAAATGGCGTTTCAGAAAGACTGACTGTCGTTAAGGTAGGAAAGTAAATCAAATTTCCATTTACCTAAATTGCAAGTATGACCCTACTTACCAATACTAACTCCTTTGCTAAGCAACTGTGTGTTGCTGTATTTGCCATTTTTATCGGTTCTCAGATTGCTGAGGGAGCTTTGCTGGTTCCATATTGGCAATCGCTCTCAGCATCTGAATTCTATGAATACTATGCAGATTTTGGTCCAATGATCGGACGCTTCTACACTATTCTGACTATTGTAGCAGCTCTTATTTCCATATCCATAGCTGTTTTATTTACCACTAAGAAATACGAAGAATCCAGGTATGCGATTTTATCTGCAGTATGAGCTATTCTCTTTGTTTTATCATTTTACGTTTACTTCAAAGGAACAAACGCCCGCTTCTATGAAATGGATTTTAATGATGCAGATCTAGCCAAAGAGTTGATCACATGGAGTACCTGGCATTGGGGAAGAATAGTTGTTGAAATACTATCTCTGGTATTCTTGATGATGGCTTTTGGAAAGTCCACAGTGAAAGGAAATAATTAAGGAAAATGAGTTTAGTAGTCATTCCTTCAAAAGGAGCTTCATGAGTTCTTCCGCAGATACACGTGCCTTTTTATCAATAAACATTCTTGGCGTTTCATCGCCGACCTCATAGGTTACAGCTTGAGCGCCGAACTGAGTAGCAAACCACCCGCTTGATGTTGGCGAACCAATGCCAGATTCACTCACGTTAGTTTTAAACCCTTCACCTATGCTGTCCTCAATATTGGCTGTCCAGCTTCGTGTAAGATTTGGCATATTTAACGATACTGAATCTGGATTGTAGGTGTAGTAAATATCAAACCATGTGGAATGGAAGTCCATGCCGAAGACTACATTTCCTTTGCTCTCTTTAACGATGTGTTCGGCAACTTGGCGAACTTCCGTCTGATTGTAATAAGCCCAATCTCTATTAAGATCAACGCCGCCTGTGCTGTGTCTCCAATGACCTTCATCAACCCCATCAGGATTTAATAGAGGGTAAACTAAAATTCGATACCTCTTTAGAAATTTCTTCGAAATGGAATTGTTTAAAACCTCGTCAAGGAATGATTTTAACGCTAGAAACCCTGACACTTCGGGCGGATGCTGTCTGCTTAAAAAAACAATTGTCTCTTTATTTTTTGATGAACCAATGTCTAATACCATCAGATCTCTTCCTTTAGCACTGGTGCCTGCAGATTTTAAATTCACTCGCTTATCCTGCGCCAACTGCAACGACCAATCTCTTACTCTTCGACTGTCCTGAATTTCCTGACCAGCTATCCATAAGGTATCTGAAGAAACACTTAACGAAAGATAAGTTTCAGTGCTATCGCTATTGTATTTGACCTTCGATTGATCCAGATTTTCCCATGATTCTCCGTCAGTGCTAAGCTTGGGGACATAACGATGATTGTAAAGTGTGTAAGACAAATTAATTTGAATCTCTTTTGATTCATCAGCCCATATTTTGAAGGCATACCACGGGCTATCATTGATTGGCTCATTTTCGGGAGAGATGCTTACCTCATAGGTGTTCGCTTCTACATATTTAAACCCGTTCATTCGGGCTGAATTGAAATCGTTTCTCACATAAATCCCTTGCTCTTCAAAAATACCTTTTGATTGAAACTCGATCTCCTTGTCAGAAGTATCCACTGGTCGTGGAAAATCATAGGTTTTCAGTTTGACTTGTGATGAAGCATCAAAGCTTGAAAAGGTAATAATCAGGACGGTCAACTTTAAGAAATGTATTTTCATAGCGCTAGGTAGGTTTTACCTAATAAAGCTAAGTATAAAATTGCTGCTTTGGTTACCAAAACTTATCTCTGATGGAGTAAGTAGTTAATAGCAGAATTAAGTACTAATAATATCTTCTATGAATTCTCTTTGCTCATAGAAAAGCTCACTTAACTTCAATTGGCACCGTGCGCGCATATAATTTTGTTCAGGATACTCAATCCGATAGTAGTTGTCATTGTTGAGGTAATCGGTTAGAAATCTGACTGACATAATTAAAGCCATATATGAGGGTGCCAATGGCAGGAATTTCAATTCTATTGAGGTTAATAGATCAGAGATTGGGTTTAAATAACCTTCACAGTAAGCCTTAATTTTGTCGCCTTTTAAGGTGATTTTGTTGAAATCATTCTCATCTTCAGCACATTCCACAGCTCCTGTCCTCATGCCATCCCCAAAATCGTAATGGACGATTCCAGGCATCGCAGTGTCTAGATCTACAACACATGCAGATTTTCCATTTGAATCAAATAAGATGTTGTTAAACTTGGTGTCGTTGTGCGTCACGCGAATGGGCAACAGGTTTTCATTTACAGATGTAATCATTTCCTTAAGCCTATCATACTGCAATTCAGCTACTTCGAATAGGGATGAGCATTTTGATATTCTCTCTAGGTTAGCTCTTTCTTTGGCTGAATTCAATTGTTCCAATCGTTTGCCTAGATGATGAAAGTCTGGAATCACAACATGTAATTTCTCAACAGGAAAATCATTCATTTCCTTTATGAATTGACCGTACCCTTTGGCACCTTCATAGACGTATTCAATGTTCAGCGCCTTGTCAAACGAGATAAGGTCTTTTAGGAATAAAAAGATTCTCCAAAAATGATCATCATTTGATTTAAAAAGGAATTCTCCGGAGTGGGTCGCAACTGGAGTCAAGGAAACGAAACTATTGTTACCAACCTCCTTATTTTTTAAATGTGTAGTTATCAGTAACAAGTTGGAAGTCATGCCAGCAATGTCATGGAAAACGTCACCATTGATACGCTGCATCAGATAATCAGGGGCATTGGCTTGCTTGTTATGCAAACGGAACGTTTTATTAATCAGTCCATTTCCGTGAGGTGATACATGAGCTATCTCACCGTTGATGTCAAAGTGTTTTATTATTTCATCAAAAACTATTCCCATAAGTGATTAGGGTAAACATCTTGGGCAACAAGACTTGCTATGCTTTCTTTTACCAAAGATTTATCTGAACGATAAGTCACACCGTGCCAGGTGCTGGCTGTCTTTACGACTTGAACAATATGTGATGAAATAATACCATTGATGAAGTCTGGTATATAAAATTCTGCATCAAGATTTTGGTGGTTTTTTGAAATGAAATCTTCAAAAGCAGACGCTAAAAGAGGAAATAAGTCGGGCACCATTCCGATCAGATTCATTGACACAATCTCTTCTCCTGTAAAAGCGCGTTTGGATGATGTATTCTTTATTTTCCCTTGTATTTTCCCTTTAGATTCAAATAATTCAACAGCCTCTACAATGGATTTTAATCTGAAATTTGGATCTACTTCACAGATGCCTCTGGATACGCCACCATTTGATGAAAGTGTTTTATTTAAATAATACCCAGCCAAGCAAATACTTTTTTTATGGTGCTGATTCAATCTCATATAATCATGGATTAATTGCAAGGCTGAGCGACCATATAGGTCATCGGCATTTACAATTACGAAAGGATTTTCAATCACATCTTTACAAAGTAAGAGCGCATGACCAGTACCCCAAGGCTTAGTGCGGCCTTTTGGTGGACTGTAATTCGCAGGGAGACTGTCTAGTTCTTGAAAGACCAACTCAACTTCAATTTTCGATTGCAGCTTATTCACATAAAGTCTTTTGAATTGTTCTTCAAGATCTTTTCTGATTACAAACACTACCTTACTGAATCCGACTTTGATCGCATCATACAAAGTGTAGTCAATGATGGTTTCTCCTGAGGATCCAAAACCATCGAGCTGCTTCAAGCCATTGTATCTACTTCCCATCCCAGCTGCAAGCACAAGTAATGTGGAGTTGAATGAATTTTTAGACATATCTGATGGCTTACTAGCTTAGTCCTCGCATCACTTCCAGCTCACGTTCTTTTTCCCAGGTGCCACCAGTAAAGTCCGGAAATTCAACAGACTGACTGTTTTTGGCTACGGAAAGCTCTGAAAGTGGGGTTATTGAACTCCAGACAACTCCATCATAAATGGTTTGATCTAACTCAACACCTAAATTGAGACAAGTGATTAAGCGATAAATCATTACAAAATCCATTCCTCCATGTCCTTGTTTATAGTCTTGACTGATGGTTTTTAACTTCTTGATCATAGGATGAGTATACTTGGATTTATACTCTTGGTAAGACGTGTCATCAAGCCATTCATGCCCCCAATATTTTAAATCATCAGGATTGTCGATATATAGTCTACTGGGATATCCTGCATGGACTGCTCCTGTGCCAACCACCTTATTGATTCGTGAATATGGACTGCCAGTGTGCACATCAAATTGGAGCATTACTGTTTTTCCTAAAGAGGTTTTGATAAGTGTGGTATTCATATCGCCACACTTAATATCGGCATAAGGTGAATTTATTTTTTTAGCCGCATCACTAAGATTTTTTTCTCTAGAACTCATGGAGGTGAGAGAAACATAATTATCACCTCTTCCAATGTTTAAATAATTGCTGATTGGACCAATGCCATGCGTTGTGTAAAAATTACCATCTCTTTGTTGATGATGCTTTATTCTCCATTGATCCTGATAATAATCTTCACTGAGCATATGCTTCCTGAGATCATGAATGTAGGCGCCTTCTGCATGCGTTAGGTCGCCAAACACACCTTCTTGTATCATATTGAGCACAAACAGTTCTTCTTCATTGTAGCAACAATTTTCAATCATCATACAATGCTTCTTTGTTTCTTCCGCAGTCTGGATCAAAAGTTGACAATCTTCCAATGTGTAGGCAATTGGTACTTCGCATGCCACATGCTTCCCCTTTCGCATGGCATATACGGACATTGGTGTATGCCATTCCCAAGGAGTGGTTATTAAAATCAGATCAATGTCATCTCTGTCAACCAGTTTTTTCCATTCGTCTTCTTTGCCAAAGTATTTAGCTGGCTTTGACTTTTGATGTGCTTTCAATCTATCGATAGTTGCGTCCAAGTTTTCTTCCACTAGATCTGATAGGCCAACAATCTCAGCTTTATTATTCTGAATCAGCCAATAAAACATTTGCGTAAGTACTTTGCCGCGATTGCCTAATCCGATGATTCCTACTCGTACCTTTTTAATTGGATCAACGGAGAACCCCACCATACTACCGTCTGATTGTATTCTTTTAGATCTTAATGCATCATTTATTGTAGTAACCTTATCATTGGCCAGAGCAGAGAATGGAATGCCAAGGAAGGCAGATGCAGCTCCGATAGATTGTAAAAATTTTTTTCTATTCATCATAAATTTCAAATTCAAAATTTGTGATACTGTTTAAGTGTATTGGTCATTTTAACCTTAAATCATTCAAAATCTTTTTGATATATAATTATCAACCAGTCTTTGAAATAAATATGAATTTAGACAATTGTGAAAGAAGACAATAATTCCATTGAGTGATGATTTCTACTGCTAAAATGATTTGAATGCTAGAGGATGTTGACAGCAGTATGACAGTATCAACACATAATTGCTAATACCAGATTTGATACCAGATTTTTTCTTACTTTCCGACCATGGAAACGATTACACTTGAGCTCCAGCAGCATTCGGAGACAGCGATGAAACTTCAAAATGATCAATTTGACTTATTGGTCGACAGACCGGTAGCGAAAGGTGGGGGAGGTAGCGGATTGATGGGAGGTCAATACATGTTGTTAGGTATAGGTGGTTGTTTTTGTAGCACATTCTTTGCTGCAGCACAATCCCGGGGGTTCTCAATAGAGGGACTATTGGTGAAAGTCAATGCTACAATTAGCGATGATCTTCCTAAACGCTTTACGGATGTGAAACTAGAAGTCTCTTATGATAGATGTAGCGATCCATCATCTTTTGACAAATTGCTTAAGATTGCTGAGCAAGGTTGCATTTCTGTGAATACGGTAAAAAATGGATTGAACTTCTCTGCTATTGCGGGTTAAGCCTTTATTTTTAAGTGCCTATTCTTTTGGAACGCTTATGACTGATACTCCCTTTTTTAAGTCATAACCAGAAATTCCACCATTGAACTCCACTGGTATTGATTTAAGCCCAGCATTCTTAGTAGGTTTCAATACATTAAAGTGTAAATGTGGTCCCTGAGAAAAGCCGGTATTACCGCTTATTCCTATGGCTTGACCTACTTGTACAGTATCTCCCAGTTTTACTAAGCTCCCCTGATAATACAGATGAACATATTGGGTGAAAATGCTGTGCTCTGGATGGTATACTGTAATGAAATTGGCTCGATCCCGATAATCTCTGCCACCACCGTTATTATCATAGTCTTTTATAACTCCAACGACATAGCCATTAGCAGCACAGTGTACGGTATCACCCACTTTTAGATCAAAGTCGATGCTATACCTACTATAATCGGAATCGTGCGAGAATCCTCCATTGTATCCTTGGTTAATTTTATATTTTTTATTGGGCTTGGTTGGAAGTGCGAGTACAACATCTTTAGGTGTTACTTCCTCAAGCGTACTAAAGGCAGAGCCAAAGCTGATGTTCAGACTTGAATCGTAATCATTTAGGATGTTGAACAGTGTGTCTTGTTTTGGCTTTAGCCAAATAAACTGACTTTCTTTCTTTTCTGAATCTTTAAGCGAAATGCCGACTCTTAGTGGACAGTGCAAAGGGTTTCTAATGTCAAAGCTGATTGAATCGCCAACAATTTCATACGTTCTGTAAAATGAAAATTGATAGTACTTCTTCTGCTCCATTTTACATCCATAAGTTGTGATGATGATTAGGGGTAGAAGCACCCATGGAAATATTTTCTTCATGATCAAAAAAATGCGATTTCAGTTGAAGTTATTAGTTGCAATAAATTACTTGACAAGTATACCTATTTGAATGTTGCAATCGATTTTATTTTTTTCGGATTACAGTTATAAATTGAATAAACAACTCATTTACTGATTTATGAAATCGTTATAATTAAAATAATATCAAGTGAGTAAAGAAATCAAAACTTGTGATGAGTGTAATAGCGATTATTTCGCTTCATTTTCAGAGATGAAAAGTCTTTGTCCTAATTGCTCTCATTTTCTCTATGGATATAAAAACTGTGATCACAATTTTGAAAACGGAAGGTGTACGAATTGCTATTGGGATGGTAGCAAATCATCGTATATCTTAAACAGGGTAAAGACTCTTAAAACGAATGAAAGAAATCAAACTTAGTAATGATTCAAGTGTCGAACTCTTCTTACAATATGCATTGCAATTGGAAGCACTCGGAGCTGAGTTTACTGAAAAGGTAACAGGTTTAGATCAACGATATTGGGATTTCCTTTTCAAAGGAGAGGAGTATACATTACATCTTGAGCACTATCTAGGCATTTCAATTTTTGGCGAAATAGATCTCCCTGATACATTAATTTCTTTACTAAAAGAATAATTTACAAATCGAATGAAAGGATACTCTGTTTTTCGTAAGTTCTTAGATTCAGCACAAGCATCTGAAATCACTAATCTACTCATCGAAGGTGATATTGATGCTGTATTAAAAGATAACTCACCCTCTGTAGATGTTACCTTCTCAGGTAATGAACTTCAAAATGAAATACTATTATATGTAAGGCAAGAACACTTTTCAGAAGCAGAAAAACTACTTGAGAAAGAAGCTTTAGATGCTATCAATAATGTCGATTCTAATCACTATCTGTTTTCTTTTTCTAATGAAGAGCTTTCCGAGATTGTATTGAAACCAGATGAATGGAGTGCATTTGATTTAAAGCTTGCTCAGAAATTATTGAACGAAAGAGGCGTTTCTGTAAGCAATCAATCTATATTAGAGATTAAGGCTAAAAGAAATGAGGAACTTGGTCAGCAGGATTCACTTCCTTTTTACAAGGTATTATTAGCCTATCTTTCAATTCTGGCGGGTGGACTCCCTGGAATATTCCTTGGATACATTCTTATGAACCACAAAAAAACGCTTCCTGACGGAAAGAAGGTCTATGGCTACGATTCAAAAACAAGAAAGGCTGGTAAAGGTTTATTTTGGCTTGCAATTCCATTTGCTTTATTTGAATGGTATTTGTTTTTTCAATAAGTCTCACCAAACGAATGAAAGTCAGAAGTAATCAGAGTATCTGCGAATGGCAAGGAGTCCTTCCTGTTAGCCCAACTCAAGGTTCAAATATTGGACTTGCAGTTGACTCAATTGGAGAAGGAGTTATTCATGGCTTGAGACATATTCCAGAAAAAGGCACTAACGGTTGGTACATTTGGTGTGGGAATTATTCTGAAGCTGAAAACTTCTTTAGTCCAATATGTATTGATCACCTAGAAGACTATTTTGGTAATAAACTTACTGAGTACTTAGAATTACCTCCAGGATATAGATTTATGATAGATGGAGATAATCACGAAGATGTATGGTTTGATAAATCACTGATTGAATAGCCTCACAAAACGAATGCAAAACTCTTTTTCTTAGTGAAGCATCTTTAATGAAATGACATTCTGTTAATTTCTTGATCGAAATCAAGTGTCATTATCCAATGACGCACCAATCTTTGTCTCTTATCAGAAGCATCTAAAAATATGAAAGAGACTATCAGGCAAGCTTATAATCTTTTAGCAAAGCAGTACAATGCATTGATTGACCATAAGCCACATAATGCATATTATGATAGGCCAAACGTTTTGAAACTCATAGGCTCATGCGAAGAGAAAGTAATTCTAGATGCGGCATGCGGCCCTGGTAAATATGCGGAGGAGTTAATGCGTAAAGGTGCAGAAGTAGTTGGTTTCGATATTAGTTCTGAAATGATAAAGTACGCAAAAGAGCGTAATAAAGAGAAGGGTGAATTCTTTGTTCATGATATGGAACAACATCTAGTTCAGATCAAGGATAATACTTTTGATGTCATTGTATGTGCGTTAGCACTTCATTACGTACAAGACTGGAGTCAGACAATCCAAGAGTTTTATCGATTATTAAAAGAAGGTGGAAAACTTGTTATCTCAATCGAGCACCCATTTTATGAATTTAATTACTTCAAATCAAAAGCCTATTTTGATGTCGAACCTGTCAAGTGCACCTGGAATGGATTTGGTGTACCTACAGAAATGCACAGCTTTAGAAGATCACTAGGAGATTGTATCGCACCTATTGTCAGCAATGGTTTCTTTATTGATCAGTTAATAGAACCGAAGCCTGTCGATGAATTTGAATTGCACGACCCTGCCTACTTTGCGAAATTGAATCAATTTCCGGCGTTTTTATGTATTAGTGCTGTCCGTCGTTAAAGCATAGGCTTCATATAAATAGAGACTTTGATTAAGTCAACCTTGAATGTGATGCTTTCTGAATGTGTGCCGTAAAGCAGATGCTGGAATCACTTAAAATATGGCAGCTGATAATGGTTGATCAGTATCTATAATCAATCTAATTCTTCCAATAAACTTTTTGAGGAAGAAGAATAGATGGTGTTTTGGTTGCTAAGCTTTTCAAGTATTTCAATCGCTTTTTCCTGATTGCCTTTTTGTAAATAGGCCAAAGCGAGGTACCACTGTGCATGCGAATAATATCGATCACTAGATTCAACTTTGAGAAATGATTCTATTGCATTATCAGGTTGAGATAAATGGAGGTAAGCATTCCCTAAATAGATGAATTGAGCATTAATAGAATCCTGAGAACTTTCTAGTTCAAGTATTTTTTTGACGGTTCTCTCATAGTCTTCGTCAACATAACTTTGAAATATTTCATCGGCTGCTTCTTCAATACTACCCCGCACAAAACCTTGAACCGGAAAAGGTTCAAAATACTTGTTGTATAGCTTTTGCTCATAGCTATAGGATTGGTTAAATATCCAAACAGCACCTAAAAGAACAACAATTGAGGCTGCTATCATATACCATCGCTTTGAATCGGGATCAGTCTTTTCCGCATTTACATCATGAAGCATTTGCGACAATTCTGCTTTTAAATCAGACTTGTGTTTCGCTTCTAGCGAACTCAACATTGCCTGCTGTAGGAGCACTGCTTCTCTGAAAGTATCCGAGTTTTGATACTTTTCATCGAAGAGCGATTTTTCATCGAGACTCAACATTCCGTCAAGACTTTTCTCAATGAGCTCGATATCGTTAGGGGCCAACTTCATCTGTCATCAGGTATGGTTTCCAAAGATTTTAACTCCATGGCCTTTTCCAGGAGGGCTTTATAGCATCTTGATTTAGTTGTCTTCGCTACATCAGCACTTGCTAAACCCATTAATTCCGAGATTTCACCCATTCTTAGCTTATCAACATAGAAGAAATGAAGAATATCCTTGCACTTTTCGGTCAGATAATCCCATGCCGACAATGTGATCTTCATTAATGCAGGATCAAAATTCACAGATTCGTGATATTGCGATTCATAGTAAAACTTTACTATGTCATCTAATTGTGAATCTTCCCGTTTTTTCTTTCTTATCCGCTCCATGAGCATGTGGTAGCACGATTTGTATAAGTAACTTTTTACATTCATTACTCGATCGAGTTTTCCCTCCAGTAATTTCTCTCTTAAACTCATGATTGCTTCTACAAAAATGTCTTGAGCATCCTCTTGTGTGCATTGGTTTTCCCTGGTCAACCTACGCATGCAGTATTGTGAATATTCTTCAAAGAAAATACGAAGCACTTCATTATGACCCTTTCGCAGGTCATTAATGATACTACCCCATTCTATTTTCTTCATACCCATGTGACGAATTAGTAAAAAGGTAAATATATCTAAACATGATGTGCAAAACAGCCCTGAGGTGATGATGTGTTTACCTTTTTTGCAATCACCACACTTCATAATAAGACAAGATTCCTTTTAACTAATAAGGAATTAAGTAATCAAACTAACGACTTAGAAATTATGAAAAGTAAAATGAATTGGAAATTGGTTTTTATTGGCGTTGCAGTGTTAGCCGTACAGGCGTGCAATACAGAATCGGATATAACAATAGAAGAATTTGATAAAAAATTTGAAGCACATGGCTTTGAAAGTAAGGGGTTTAAATATGATGGAGAGTATTTTGATCGAATAATTAAGCAAGACATCGATGGTAGCATTCAGTTTTTTGATGAAGCATCAGAGATTAACCATGCCTGGTATGAAGAATTAATGGCTAGCTCCCCAGTTGTGAAGTATGTAGCGGGTGATCCAACTACTTATTTCTATTCGTCGCAAGAAATTTTTGAGAAAATAGATAAGTTTTTAGAAGGGACCAATCCGAAGCTTGACAATTCTGGAAGTGAAGAGGAGTATAGAGCAAGTATTGAAAGCAAGCAAGAAGCTGGACGTGTACTAAGACCTATACAAGCGATTCCGGGAGGTTGGGATTGGGCTGGGTCCAGTATTAAAATGTGGCAAACTGAAAATTATCAAGGTGCTGAAGTCAATGCTATAACCTCATGGCGTGCGATAAGTATAGATGGGTTCCAAGGAGGAGCTACTGAAAATTTTGTAGGAATCACAGCTAATCACGTAAACGCTCATCTAAAGACTCCAGGACATTTTTCAAATCCAGATAGTGCTCAAGTTTTTTTAGGTGAAATAGGGCTTATGGAAGATGATGCAGAATCTATAAGGATTGATAATTGGTCAACACGTGATTTAAGAGTTCAATTTTATGCGTTCTGGGATGGTCGCACTATCTGTGGACTGCCTCAAACACACTTAATTGTAGATGTTTCAGAGCTTCCAGCAACTGGGAGGCATACCCACTTTAGTTCAGCGTTATCCTTTTAAAAAGGTAGATATTCCTGTTTATTGGACAGAATATCAGTACAACAAACTTTTAGATTCAATTGCTCATGTCAACTTACATTCTGTCTGGAGTTATTTAGATGAACATGTACAAGCATATACAGCAGGGTCTTAGTGACCCTTTTTTATGCTCATAAAACGGACGAATAACTAGCGCTCAAAGGATACTTTTTGAGATCTCATGAGTTAGAAATGTTTTTGATATATCTTGAACTGGAAACGTTGTTAAATAATTCGTGTCATTAAAGTAATTCAAATTAATCGCTTGATCCGACTACTAACCATACTAACCTTTATATGTGTCACGGGGTTTGCCAGCGGGCAAATGGTGCACTACGAGGTGATCAAGGGAAGTAAGAAGCTCGGTGACATGACAGTGAAGCGAACAGCCTTAGAGAATCGTACTTATTATGAGATTGAGAGTAAGGTGGTTTTTAGAATTCTCTTTTCATTTACTGTGGATTATAAATCCACTAGTGACTACAAGAATGGACAGCTCATTAAAGAGTACACCCACAATCAACTGAATGGATCCACACAAAAAGAATCTACTGTATGGTTTGACGGTGAAAAATATACCTTGGACTTAAACGGCCAAAAAACCACCTTTAAAGATCATATTAGCTATTCTGTTGCAACCATCTATTTTGAAGAACCAAAGGACGGCCAAAAGGTCTACTCGCCACAGTTTGCGGAATACTTGTCCTTTACCAAGATTGGAGATCATCAATATGAGATGGAATCACCGGATGGTATAAATGTCTATACCTATACCAATGGGGTCTGCACGGAGGTAAGGGTTAATCGTGATTTTGCAAAATTTGCATTTGTGATGACTGAAGAGTCTTTAGTCGCAGTAAAAGACAAAAAGATTGTTGGTGGTTCTTATTCTGCAGTTGAATAAATTCTTCCCCATCAACTAATTTCTCCAAATCCTATAAAGTTGATCCAAAGTGATTGCATGAGGCAAAGTGATCAATGAGACCAACACAAAAAAAAGTGTAATTAAGGATACATTATCCTCCGGGTCTAGAATCCAAAGAATAAAGATGATTCCTATGACAGCAAGAACAGCAAAACCCAATAGGTCTGTCACAAATTTTTTCATTGAATAATTCCTGTACTTGTTAGATAGCCACCTATACTGGTGTTTAAATGCATTAAGCGAATGGAAGAACACAAAATACAATGTGAATGCAACCACGAAATCTAAAGACAAATGAAGTGTTATGATCGTGAGCAAGAAAATGATAAGACTTGATGCACTAGAGGATGTTATTTCCTCTTTTTTGTACTTAACCAGTAAATCAAATAGTGCAATCAGGTAGATTGATCCTGAGATGATCTTACTGTTTACCCCTGAAATCGATCCAAGGTCAGTCGAGGTTATGGTTGAAATGAACGCACTTACCTCTTGAAAATCATAAATCATTGGAGCACCAAGAATAGCAAGTCCCCAAATCATCGAAGAAATCAAACTAACCCTTTTTATCCCATGTTCTTGAAGTATTTCTTGCCCGAAATGGTATGAAGACAATAGAATAAAAAAGAATAGCGCCTTAAATGGATCAATCAGCCACCAAACAATGTATGCACCAGCAATGAGCAGATACTTTACTATGTACTTACCCAGCTTCGAATTATTGTTGGTTGTCTGATGGATTTTATGATCCAAAGCACCATGTGGAATTCCGAATATTAGAATGAGTCCAACGCATACATATTGGGTATAGCTTTCTAAATGATCGTCCAAGACAAACATTGAAAGTCCAAAGACCAGGGCTAAACTGTATTGTATGAGTCGGCTCATGGATAAAAATCAAAATGAGGGAGAGCAAACTCTCCCTCATAAAATTCATTATGCTGAAGCAGTAGCAGTTGTTTTACTAACTGCCAGGCTGTAAATAACTAGACCAAATCCGATTTTATTTATTGCATCACCAATGTTGTAAATAATATCCATGGATTCGATTGCTAATACACCGCTAAGAATACCGTCAGTCTCAATTGCCATATATCCAATAGGATAGATTGCCCATCCAACAAGAATAAACCAAGCTAGCGTATTGAATGCTTTCTGTAGAACTGGGTCATTCGAGTTCTTAGATAGTTGCTTAGCTGATCCTAACCATACCTCATAAACGATGGCAAAGTATCCAACGGAGGAAATAGCTCCCCACAACGCACTGCTATCTCTAAATACCGTCTCTCCGAGGTATCCTGTCACTAGCATCCACGTAGAATATGCGATCATTTTCCACAACAATCCTGTTTTAGCACCAAATGCTTTCAGAATTAGATAGAATTCGACGCACATGAGCGGAACTGTTAAAATCCAGTCGATATATCGAAACTCTGTGGGCGAAGTTCCGTTTTCTATCCAGAAGTCGCGCATGTAGAAATAATGTACTGCAGCGATGAAAGTAATTAGACCCGAAACTAATAACGATGTTCTCCATTTTCCTTCGACGTTCCTCATCTCTAGGAAGAAGAACACAGTAGCGGCAAGCATTGCCATGCTACCAATGAAAAATGTGAAACCTACATAGTCACCGGACTGAAGGGTTGCAATTAATGTTGTTTTCATAATGTGAGAATTTTGAATTGTAACATTAGCAACCCTTCAATTCGTATTTTGTTTAATGTTTGAAGATTAAACAAAATGATAATGATACCTTATTCTTCTCTCTTAGAATACCATTCCTTAATATTGTAATTCAACCTAATCCAATGCGCTTATGATCACCTGCATAGCCATCGATGATGATCCACTCTTCTTACAGCTCATCGAATCCTATCTATCTGAAAACGAGGGAGTTGAATTAATCTCTTCTCATGAGAACCCTGTTAATGGAATTATGCAGGTTGTCAAAAAGAAACCCGATGTTTTACTCATCGATTTGGACATGCCTTATCTGGATGGTTTTGAAACTTTGGATACCCTGGATAAAAAGCCAAAAATTATTATGATTTCAGCTCATGTGGATCAGCCAGTGAAAGAAAAAAGACTGAAAATTGGTGATGGCTATAAATGCAAATTCCATATTCAATTAGTTAAGAATTCCCCCCAACTAGAGAAGCTTCGTTATACATTGTGATCTTTTGCAAAGTCACATTCTCAATTTCATCATCACCATCATGATCACGATATTTCATTACGACTTCTTCCTTACCCAAATCAATATCCATTTCAAGTAATTCAGCAATGAAAGGAAAGTGACTCTCAAGTGAGCTTTCAAGGATTCTTCTGACCTCTAACTCGTTCCTTGCTCCAATATCTGAGCCTGAGTATACGCAAAAAACTAAGGAAGCAGGTGAAAGGGTAAAAGATCATTTAAAAACGAGGTTGAGTAACGTCGAATTCGAATACCAGGGTTCTGTTATGACTAATACCCATATCAAGGGCCATAGTGATATCGACCTTCTCACAATAACCTCAAAATTCTATTCTTATGCAAGAAGGAGAGTCGAAGAAATTATCAACTCACCGACAGAAAGAAACAAGTTTAATGAAGGTCATGTTCGGAAGTTGATAAATGAAAGTCAGGGATCGGATTACTTAGGAAATTCGCTTCAAGACTTGAGAAGTTTAAGGATAGATAGTGAGGAAGTACTGAAAGGTGTCTATGATATATGTGATGTTACTCATCCAAAATCTATCAAAATCACTAATAAAAACCTCAACAGAGATGTGGATGTTGTAGTCGCCAATTGGTATGATGACGTAAAATCAATAATCTATGGAAAGGGAAATTATAGAGGTATCCAAATTTACAATAAGGATAAACATGAAAAGGGAGATCCAGACTACCCGTTCCTGAGTATCAGCAGAATTAATCATCGAGGTACTGAAACAAATGGAAGGCTCAAAAAAATGATTAGATTTCTAAAAAATGTCAAAGCAGATTCTGAGATTGAAATTGATCTAAGCAGCTTTGACATTAACGCAATATGTTATAACATCAATCCCAACGACTACAGAAACCTTTCATTTTTTGAGCTGGTTTTTGTTTTGTCGAGGGAACTCCATAAGATATCTTCCGATTCTTCCTATTCCGATGAGGTGGTTTCTGTAGATGGCAGAGAGTACATCTTTCGGTATAACCAACCAAAGTTGAATAATCTCCGAAAACTTCTTAATGAAGTGGATGCCTTGAATTTGGACCTTAAAGCTGTTCCTATTTATGGATAGGAAGGTCAATATATTTATCGGAAGCGCATCTGAATCATTAGTTATTTCTGAAAAAATAAAGTCCCTTCTGGA
Organism: Ekhidna sp.; assembly: GCF_963691765.1. Taxonomy (GTDB): domain Bacteria; phylum Bacteroidota; class Bacteroidia; order Cytophagales; family Cyclobacteriaceae; genus Ekhidna. The sequence goes on along the minus strand of NZ_OY829375.1, from coordinate 413,826 downwards.
AGAGACCGGATTCATAGATTGTACTGTTTGGAATAAAGGTGTTTTCCAATACAATCAGACATTTCTGACCTCATTGTCTGAAGCAAGTTATTCTTTTGACTTTGGAATTTTTGTGGCATCTATGGATGACCTAGCACTTGTTAGAAAGGAATCAAAAAATAAGACCAGGGACAATGTAATTTTTGAGTATGGACTTTTTTTGGGCGCTATTGGGAACCGAAGAACATTTGTGGTCCAAGAGAAAGGAGTCGACTTGCCGTCAGATCTATTAGGGTATAGTGTGCCAACTTTCGAACGTGACTATGATGATAATAAGTGGGGAAATCTAGCGAAAAATCTCTCCGAAAATATCAGAAATGAATTTAATAAGAGCCAAATTCAGGTTTTACCCTCAACTTCTCTGGCCATCGGGTATTACAAATCTTTTCTCGGTAGAATTACTCAATACATTGTCGAAAACAATGGGTCCAATTCTATTCTCCAAAAAAATGAATTATCGTATGAAGATATTCGGGTTCAAATTGTCTTGCCCAATTCTCTCAGTGATAATATCGGCTATAAGGCTAGGATGTTTTTTGAGAAGAATCAATATGAACCAGATGAGATAGGGGATAAAGGCCGCCCATTTCCTATACGATTTTTCCGAAGATCTAAGGATTTGGTAGTAGTTGACATGCCCACTACTTTGAACGCAATAAGACCTGCAGTGAACCTTTTGGTGCAAGATAGTGGGCTTGGAATTGATAAGAAGAAAGCTCACATTGAAAGAAGAGAACTTGAAAATTTTAAGAGAACACTTGAATATTTGGTTTCTCAGGACGACTACTCTAGTGGTTTGGTTGAAGTGATATGGGAGATATAGCAAAGGAGAATATGGGACTAATAGTCAGATTATTACTATTACTGGGCTTTGGATTCCTTTTAAAAACCATACTTACAAAGAAAGAGCGAATTGTAAGTATACATTCCGATAGTCATAATGAATTCCTTGATTTCAACAAAAATCTCGTAGTAACAAAGTCCAAGATCGAAAAATTAAATCGAGGATACAACACGATTAAGAGGCTGTTAAAATCTTACTTCGGTGAGCACAGGGATTTTTCCATTCCAAAATTTGCTAAACAAGGATCATCTGAGACCGGGACCATGATAAGGACAGTCGATGATACTTGCGATTTTGATATTGGTATCTATTTTTTTGAAAAGCCAAAGAAAACTTATGAAACAATTCAAGAGCACATATCGAATGCTTTACAAGGACATACATCATTTGGGGGTAAATGTCTCAAGAAGTGTGTTAGGCTGATTTATTCAGGGGATTTTCATATTGATATGCCTGTATATTATAAGAGCAAGGAGGGGAATTTCCTTTTGGGCTCCAAGGGAGATCTTTGGGAAATTTGTGACTCGAAATTTTTTAAGGATTGGGTGATTGAGTCTACATATGAGAATGAACAAATACTAAGGATAATTAGGTATTTCAAAGCTTGGTCAGATCACTACCGTTTCAAAAAGAGCATTAAGATGCCGAGTGGTTTGGTGTTTACAATTTGGGTAATAGAACACTACAAAGAAGACCGAAGAGATGATGTAGCTTTTATTCTTACGGCTTCTGAAATTCTACAATATTTGGGTTGGAATCTAACCATGACATGGACATGCGAAATGCCAGTTGAACCCTATGATAATGTTCTAGAGAAGCTTAATGGAGACCAACAGACTAATTTTAGAAATGGTTTGAAAGAATTGGTCGAATTGGGTTCAACTGCTTTATCACAAGATGACAAATCAAAATCCATAAAAATTTGGATGAAATTATTGGGGAAGAGATTCAATCCAACTTAATTGTCTCAAAATAGATAATCAACGGAATAGAAGACAATTGGCACTGTGAACTTTCTTATCTCAACTTTAGTCTTTCCAAAGTTGATGGCGTATTGCTCATTTCTCATTTCTCATCTCTTTTGTCAAAGAGACTTGTTTTAAGACCAAAATACTTCGTCTTGGACATCCAATAATGTGGGTTTACTGATCCTAAAAGAACTTCAGATACAACAAATTTGAGAAGCAAAACAATTCAATCGGTGATACACAATGTTATTTGTAATTGAAATTGTTCACTTTGTCTAAGCAATTAAGGTGAAATTGTTCACTTTATTTAGTTCTTACATGTAGAATGTTCACCTGATCTCATGACACAACAATATGATAAAGAGAGGATTTCCCAGAATTTTTAAAGTTCAAAATGTACCCCTTCTTTCACCAATTCTTTATAGCGAGCTTTATTGAACTGAAATAAGTTACCAGGTCTTCCAGCTCCTGCTGATTTCACTTTTTCTGGAAGCTCATCCAAAATTTTAAGATGGCTTATTTTCTTTTTGAAATTCCTTCTGTCAATAGGTCTATCAAGCAAAGTAGAATATAAATGCTCAAGATCTGAAAACGGGAATTTCTTATCAAGAAGTTCAAATCCAATAGGTTGGTATTTAATTTTTGCTCGTAACCTTTCAATGGCTATCCCTAAAATTTTCTTGTGATCAAATGCCAGTTTGGGTAATTTCTTGATGTTGAACCACTCAGCTTCTTCTGCATCTGTACTGGCCTTAAGTTTTTCAAATTGGGCCGATTTTACTAGCCCGAAATACGCAACAGCCAATATTCTTTTTCGTGGGTCTCTGTCAGGGTCACCAAAGGTGTAAAGCTGTTCGAGATAGTTGATTTTAACCCCTGTTTCTTCCATCAATTCTCTTTCAACAGCGGCTTCAAGAGATTCCTCATCTTTGACAAATCCACCGGGAATAGCCCATTGCCCTCGGAATGGTTCGTATTTCCTTTTAATGAGAAGGACACTCACTCCATTTTCTTTACTGTAGCCAAATACAATGGCGTCAACTGCTACTTGAATATTTTGTGTTGTTTTCACGCAATAAAGTTACGGCTTATTTGAGTCAATTGGAATACTTGTTGAACCAATAAACATTAATTAGTGTAAATTTTACGCAAAAATGTTTGATGCAAAACATTTTAAGTTTTTATTTGCGTTATAAATACGCAAAAATGGAATACTTGAATTTAGATCCTGACTTTACTCCTTTTGGAAAATCAATAGCATTTGATGCTTTTACCTTCAATGGAGGAGAACCTCACATTAAGATCAAGGAAGAATTGAAAGATTGCTCTGAAGTTATGATAACGGCAAGAGTCAAGACCTTTAATGATTTCGGATTTGTCTTGGTTGCGGTGGATGCCTTGAAAAGAATGAAGGTTCAGTCCATTCAACTAACGCTTCCGTATTTTCCAGGAGCTAGACAAGACAGGATTATGATTTCAGGAGAGCCTTTAACTGTGAAAGTCTATGCTGATTTAATCAATACATTGAAACTTGATAAGGTTATCGTTTTCGATCCACACAGTGAAGTAACTCCTGCCTTGTTGGATAACGTGGAGGTGATTCACAACTATGACTTTGTTGGGGAGGTGTTAGAGGATTACGAAGATGCAGTATTAATTGCACCAGATGGAGGTGCTTTGAAAAAGATATATTCCACGTCCAAGTACTTAGGAGGTATTCCTGTTGTTGAATGTGGAAAGTCCAGGGACGTAAAAACAGGAGAATTAAGCGGCTTTAAGGTTTATGAGGATGATTTAAAAGGCAAGACATGCATAGTGGTAGATGACATCTGTGATGGTGGTGGGACATTTATTGGGTTAGCTAAAGAACTAAAAAAGAAGAATGCAGGTGACCTGATACTCGCAGTTAGTCACGGCATATTTAGTCATGGTTTTGAGGACTTATTGTCATTGTATAAAGAGGTATTCACGACAGATTCATTCAGCACAGTTAAGCAAGAAAATATAAAGCAGATCAAATTGAATCAAATACTAAAGCTATGAAATGAGCATAAAGACTAATCATCTTAAAATATTAGACTAAAGATGAGTAGGGTTTATCGCGAATTCCATGTGACCTATTAAAATAAATACTAAACACATGAAGTATTCAGTTGAGCAGTTAATTCAAAAAATGAATCGTAAGGAAAGACCAAAGTTCTTGTTCTTTTGGGGGCATCAGCCAAGCAAGGATGGATCTATTTCTGCCAGTTGCTTTAGCCAATGGTGGAAAAGTGCATTTGAATCAGATGGTCAGACATATAGAACTGCGGAACATTGGATGATGGCAAAGAAGGCTGAGCTGTTCGACCCTGGGCGTGTCGAACAAGTGCTTCAAGCAAAGTCTCCGGCTCAAGCAAAAGCTATTGGGAGATTAGTAAATGGCTTTTCTCAGGAAGTATGGGATAAGCAGAAGTATGAGATTGTAAGACAAGGCACACTGCTGAAGTTTTCTCAAAACAAGGAACTAGCTACATTTTTAATCAATACAAAAAAGAGAATATTGGTAGAGGCAAGTCCGGTAGACCCAATTTGGGGTATTGGATTGGCTAAAGATCATAAAAATGCAAGTAACCCTTCAAAGTGGAGAGGCGAGAATCTACTTGGGTTTGCCTTAATGGAAGTAAGAGATGAATTAGATGGTATTAAGCTATGAATTTAACAAAATTATATCGGCCCATAGGGCTTAAGGAGCTTGACTTGATTGAGGGATCATCGATGAAAGCATTTCCTCCAAGGTTGGAATGGCAGCCCATATTTTATCCAGTGCTTAACGAAGAATATGCATATGAAATAGCTGAAAAATGGAATACTGAAGATGAATCATCTGGGTATGCTGGTTTTGTAACCTCTTTTGAAATACCTACTTCCTATTTTGAGAAATATGAAGTGCAAAATGTTGGAAGTGCACATCACAATGAATTATGGGTTCCTGCAGAAAAGCTAGAAGAATTCAATGATCAAATCCATGGAAAAATAAAGGTCATAAAGGCATTCTATGGAAATGAATTTAAAGGAGTGCGTAAGTATTAGCCAATGAAAATTGATTTAATCAAAGGAGATATAACCGAAATCAAAGTTGATGCAATTGTCAATGCTGCCAATTCCTCACTTCTTGGTGGTGGTGGAGTAGACGGTGCTATTCATAGAAAAGGTGGAAAGGATATTCTCAATGATTGTTTAAAAATAAGAAACAGTCAAGGAGGGTGTAAAACTGGAGAGGCTGTCATTACGAGTGCTGGTAATCTTCCTGCTAAGCAGGTGATCCATACGGTGGGACCAGTATATCAAGAAGCCAATAGCAAAATGGATGACTTGCTTGCGCAATGTTACAAAAGCTCTATTGAGCTACTACTAGCTCACAATTTGAAGACTATTGCTTTTCCCAATATCAGCACAGGTATTTATCGTTTTCCAAAAGACCGTGCAGCAGAAATAGCAATAAGAGCAATTAAAGAATATGATCAAATCGGCGATTTGGAAGTCCTATTCGTGTGTTTTGATCAGGAGAATTATGATCTCTATAAAGAATTATTAAAATGAAACAAGAAAATAATATGAAGCGCATCAGCAAAGTGATGAGCTATGTACTTAGGCATAAACCAGAACATATCAATGTGCAATTGGATGAGAATGGTTGGCTGGAAGTAGAAAAACTAATTGAAGGTATTAGCCGACAAGAAAGCATTGCTTTAGATAGAGCGACTTTGGAAGAAGTCGTTAAAACCAACGATAAAAAACGGTTCATCCTAAGCGATGATGGGACAAAAATAAGAGCCAATCAAGGTCATTCTATTCAGGTGGATTTGGAGCTGAAGGAAATCGAACCGCCGGAGTTTCTTTATCATGGAACTGTTAGTAAATTCATGAAGTCCATTCGAGAGGAAGGATTAATGAAAATGAATCGACAACATGTTCATCTAAGTAAGGACAAAGAAACCGCCATTAATGTAGGTGGAAGAAGAGGAAAACCAGTAATTCTAGTTATTCAGTCCGGGGCTATGTATAGAGATGGAATCAAATTTTTTAGATCTCAAAATGGCGTTTGGTTGACTGATTTTGTCGATCCTAAATACTTCAATGAGTAATGAAGAGAACCTTTATAATCGGTGATGTCCATGGAGGGCTGAAAGCACTCGAGCAAGTATTGGCACAGATTGAAATTCAAAGCACTGATCAGTTCATTTTTTTGGGTGACTATGTAGATGGGTGGAGTGAGTCAGCACAAGTCATCTCTTTTCTCATTGATTTTAAAGACGGACATGATGCCATTTTCATAAAAGGTAATCATGACCAATGGTGCGAAGAATGGCTGAAAACAAGAAAACCCAATAGCACCTGGCTAGAGCATGGTGGTTTGGGAACAACTAAGAGTTATTCTAATATATCGGATCAAGAAAAAGAACTACACATTGAATTCTTTAATAATATGGTGGACTTTCATATCGATGATGAAAACCGATTGTTCATACATGCTGGCTTCACCTCAATGCACGGGGTTCATAAAGAAGTACATAGATCAAATTATTCCTGGGACAGAACCCTTTGGGAGTCAGCATTACTCATGAAAGAGCATGACTTAAGTGAGCATGATCCCTATTATCCTAAGAGATTCAAGCACTATAAAGAGATATACATTGGTCATACGCCTACTACAAATTATGACATTGATGTACCTATACAAGCAGGGAAGCTATGGAACATGGATACCGGAGCGGCCTTTACGGGAAAGGTGAGTATCATGGATATTGAGTCGAAAAGATATTGGCAGAGCGCCCAAGTGACCACTTTATATCCTAAGGAAAAAGGCCGGAACTAGGCTTTCAGTCACTTTTCTCTAAAAATAGTTTCTAATTAGTGTAAAAAATACACAAATATGCTTGATGGTTTGAAGTGTGCAATTATATTTGCGTTATAAATACGCAAATTAATAAAAAACATAACTAAATAGAGTATGAACACTTTAAACTTAGCTGACGGATACAAAGTAGATCATAGAAATCAATACCCTGAAGGAACGGAATTGGTTTACAGTAACTGGACTCCTCGTAAGAGTAGAATACCAGGAGTGGATAAAGTGACCTTCTTTGGATTGCAATACTTCATTAAAAAATACCTTCAAGAAGATTTTGATAGAAATTTCTTCAATAAACCAAAGCAAGAAGTAGTTGCGGAATACAGAAGAAGGATAAATGCTTACCTGGGACCAGATGCCATCACCTTTGAGCACGTCGAGGCATTACACGACTTAGGCTATCTTCCAGTTGAGATCAAAGCTTTACCCGAAGGAACTCGTGTTCCTTTAAGAACAGCCATGTTCACCATCAAGAACACGCTTCCACAATTCTTTTGGGTCACAAACTTCTTGGAAACCATTTTGAGTTGTGTCATTTGGATGCCTTGTACCAGTGCTACGATCAGTTTGGAGTATAGAAAAATCTTAAATCAATATGCTATCGAAACGGGTGGTGACATGGAGTTCGTTCCATTTCAAGGACACGACTTTAGCTTTAGAGGAATGGCAGGATTGGAAGCTGCTATGATGAGTGGAGCTGGACACCTACTGAATTTTACAGGCACGGATACTATTCCAGCCATAGACTTTTTGGAGGAATACTATAATGCAGATGCTACTAAGGAAATGATAGGAGCAAGTGTACCTGCTACGGAACATAGTGTGATGTGCATGGGGACAGAACTTGATGAAATAGAGACCTTCAAAAGATTGATCAATGAAACCTACCCTACGGGCATTGTTAGTATTGTGAGTGATACCTGGGATTTCTGGAAAGTAATCACTGAATATGTTCCTCAATTAAAAGAACAAATCTTAGTTCGTGATGGCAAAGTGGTTATTCGACCTGACAGTGGTGATCCAATCAAAATCATATGCGGTGACCCAGAGGCCGAGGTAGGTACACCAGAGTATAAGGGAGCTGTGGAATGTCTTTATGAGACGTTTGGTGGAACAATCAGTGAAACGGGATATAAGTTACTCGATCAACACATTGGCCTTATTTACGGTGACAGTATCACATTGGAAAGATGCCAACAGATATGTGAAAACCTTAAACAAAAAGGCTTTGCCAGTACTAATGTGGTATTTGGAATCGGAAGTTTTACTTACCAGTATGTGACCAGAGATACATTCGGATTTGCTATGAAAGCAACTTACGGAGAAGTCAACGGACAAGGTCGTGAGATATTCAAAGATCCTAAAACTGATGATGGCACCAAGAAAAGTGCTCGTGGGCTTCTAGGTATTTACAAAGATGCGAATGGAAATCTCGAAATGAAGGATCGTGCAGATTATGAGACCGAGGCAGGTGGTGAGCTGAAAACAGTCTATAAAGATGGCCAGCTATTGGTTGAAATGAGCCTAGCTGAGATCAGAGACTTGCAAGCTCAAGAAGTTGCCATGGACTTGACACAAGAAGAGTCAATTTAACAATCACTTTTTCTATTGTAGCCTTAAGCATAATTATATACTTAAGTCTAAACTAATGAGTGAAAATATTAGAATGTAAATCGTTCGCAAATGGAAAGTAATATGAAGTAATTATTTTGGAGAATACAATTCAGTGATACACTCTTCAAATACTGAATCCTCAGAGGCTATGAGGTTTTGGTTTTCATATCCATAGCAGAGATGATCAATAAAAAGATTGTCAATCTCGTCAATTAATTCGTAGCCTAGTACTTTGGATAAAAATGAATGTAAGTCTACAGAAAAGCCTTTCTTTTGAATCAAATAAATTGAAGCTAGCCTACCGATGGTCTTGGAAGAGGAATCTATCCTAAGGGGATATCCATAGAAAAACATTAAGCCATTAAATAGCAGGGAGAACTTTTCTGTGAAACTCGGTTTAAAAATTTTTTGCTCCACATCAGGAGAACTTTCGATACTATACAGGTTTGATAGTGCAATCTTCGTTCTTCTTAGCACGGGAACCTTTACAAGGTTAATTGTAATATGATCGCTATGCAGAATGTCCTTCCATTTGATATGTTTTGCGGCGTTGAATTTGAGCAGGTTAAAGAAACAAAGAGCGTACATCAAACGAAACTGATTAAGAAATAAGCGCTGATTGTAATTCATAATCAAGCTCTCCATATCTAAATTAAGCTTTGAGTAAAGGTTGTCTAAAGAAATTGGATTTGTGAAGACAATGGGTTGTGTTAGATGGGGGCTGACATCAAGTAATCTAAAGAAATACTGTTTTAGAAGTGATGATCTATTTTGAATAAAGTTTTTATGGATGAAGGTGAACCCCCAACTAATAAAAAGGTCATGATAGTATTTTTCCCAGAATTCAACTTCTTCTTCATTTGCGAAGTCTATGAGAAAATGGATAAAGTTATTTCCAACTTCTTGAAGTTTTAATTCTTCTCTTTTAAAGTATCTGAATTTTCTTAGACTTGGCGGTATCCCACCATTTCTAGTCCTTTTAATGAAAAAAGTCCCATCTGTGGGGTGAATATGAACCTGAATACCAATCATCTACCCTTTAAGTAGTTTTTTAGTAATCTTGCTGCATCACCCAATGATTTTGCTTTAAGCCAAATATCATTCTCAAGTTTACTATTTCTTACTTCGTAAATCTTGAAGAGATTTCGAATATCATTCCTTGTATGTTTGGGTAACTCATGGATATAGTCTATTCTTGAAAGGAACTCGGATATACCAGAGAGTCCTTTTGTTTCCCATTTCTGAATGTTTTCCAATGCATAGCTAGGAGACGTTAAAAGGACGCTGCAATTCTCTCTTCTCGCATTGTGCATTAACTGTCTAACATATTTTATGAATTGTGGCTTGAAGTTTCCAACTTCGTCAATTACAATTAGTCTGTACCTACTCAACTCGTGCAATATCTTAGAGGAGTTCTCGATCATGTAGTCGATAGTTGCATTGGTGAAAGAAGCTTTTAAGTTATGTTTTTCATGAAGCGTAATAAGGAATCTTCTCCAAAAGCCAGAACCTGTCTCTGCGGGTCTTACTTCAATATGGAAAGTATCTGGCTTGCCTTTAACAAAGTAACTGACCCCAATGGTCTTTCCAGTCCTAGTTGGTGCGACAAGGAATTCAACACCCGGTTCATTGTATAGGTCATTAGAAATTTTTTGTATACGTTGAAAATTGCTCGAATCGAAATACTTTGGTTCCATACAATTAGATTTCGATTTTTACCCCCTGAGAGATGAATTCATTGGCTGAGTCAATAGCTGTTAAGTGATCTTGGCTAGGAGTGACAGTGTTCTTTTTTTTCTTCAATTGAAAATTATACTCAACTGTATCTAAAATAATTTTTGAAGACTCTTCCTTTTTTTGGTTTAAGTAAAATTGTATTTGCGGATCTTCGAATCTGATTTCTTCAAGTCTTTTTGTCTTGGCTTTCGACTCTTGTTTCATTCTGGGCACAATAGCCTTTCTATTTTTTCTTCTTTTTTTAATCTTATATCTATCAGTCTTGCTAATTCTCTTTGGGTCATTAAGCCAAATGGGTTTCTTAGTTGCCTTACCTAAATATTCTCCATCTTCTTTAAATGCATAAACAAAGTCTGGATTTGATTCATCATAGTAAACCGAGTGGTATCCCGAACTTAATTTCATTGTATTTTCAAAAGAGAGTAGTTCGTACTCGCCATTCATAATTCTGAACCTTTGTCTTTGGAATTTAATTTTGTCATGATGCCAAAATAGTTTTGCTATTTCGTGATGAGGAATTGGTTTAGCATCTAAATATTCACCATTCTCGAATTTTAAATCACGAGATATTGTTTCTCCATTCTTAGTGCTAGAGTTCCAAAGGCCAAGATGATTAAGAAGTAATTTTTTTATTTCAGTGGTGCTAAGAAGAGAACTTTTGTTGTTGTAAGCTCTGTTGTAAATTTCATACTTCAATCTCTTTTTGGGCGTGGTAGAAACCATGCTAAGTCCAACATAATCAGGATGGTCACTGACTAGTTTATCATGAAAATCTTGAAAGAACTTTTCGATGGTTCCGTCAATTTGTGGTTCACCTACTTCACGATTAATCCATAAGCTACCGTAGTCGCAAGATGATCTTCTTATCAAACTCTTGACTTCGTCACTTGTATGCGGACTAGCTCCATCAATTCTGATAACAGAAGGTAAATGCCCTGTACGCATAGTCATGTCGTAAAATGCATTTAAGACCATCCATCTATTTTCAGAAAGCCCGCAATTGACCCCAATAATTTTATCAGAACAAAGGTCTAGAATCGCATAAAATGAAATGAATACTATAGAATTGGTGTCTTCGTCGATGCCAATAATTTGGTATCTCGATCCATCTGCCTCAACCACTTGCATGATGAACGATGGGTCATATCTATTTTCGTACCCTAAGATCTTTTGCTTGACATATTTATAATCAAAGCGCTGGAGAGAGTAGAGATTTCTTAGATATGATGATAGTCTATTTGATACTGTGCTTGGTGAAATTTTAGGTAATCCTTTTAGCTTGAGCATCGGGTTTAAATACTTCGTAATCTCATTGATGCTTTTTCTACGTTTATATAACTCTTCAATTTCAAGTTGGATCCATTCCTCATGGTCTCTGTATTTGCTTAGATGTTTACGGCCTTTAGTATTGTGCCTGATTTTTTTTAGTAGATTTTTTGTGTTTAGATCTTCCACAAACTTGTAAAAGGATCTAATATTTGAATAGTATTCTTTATTGACCAGTTTCTGAATTTTATAAACTTGCTTCTTTTTGACGCCAGGATTTTCTCTTAAAGTGAGATATAGAAGGAAGAATGTATATTTCTTAGCTAAGTGTATTTTTTTGATTCCCTCATAGTCTTTAAATAAGTGTAGATGATTGACGTACCAATCATTTAAAGCTTCAAGAAAAAGAATGTTGAGGTCAGGTCTGTTGGCTATTCTAGGATCTTTATTTCTTAAAAATCTATTGATATGCTTTTTTGCCACATAGATCGTTCCATCCAGTTCAGTTGTCTGCACATTGTTTTGATTTAGATCTGAGTAGCTGATTCCGATATCAGGTAGACTACTAATTGGGATTAGATTCTGTTGGAGCGTCATAAATAGTTAGGTTTGAATTGCTTGAAATTCAGTGTTTTGATAAAGGTGACAAATCATCGCTATCACTTTTACCACAACTATTTTAATGAAACCATACTATTTTGTATATTTATATACGGTAGAACGTATATTTTAACATAATTGTACTTCACTTTTTGAGTAATCCATCCAATCGTATATTCTCAGCCGAAGAGGCATTTAAGCATTTTCCTGAAAGACTGGTTATAGCACGAAAACATAGAAATATGTATGCGAACAGCTTAGCTATATCGGCAGATCTCAGGCAGTCAACGGTTTCCAATTATGAGACCGGTAAAACCAAGCCAACTTCGTCCAATTTTTTTAGAATTTGTGAAATTCTGGATACACATCCTAACTACCTATGCGGTTTAAGTGATCAGATTGAATATCGAAACCTTGCAGTTTTAATAGAAGATATGTTGATGAACATGTCAAAAAACGACCAGGAATTTATTTTTAATTTCATCAGGGATTTTCGTAAACACTTCTATTCAGAAAAGGGGAGAGAAAACCATTACGTGGTCCCATATCCTGGGGCATCTGCTCGCTACTAATGTCAAAAGCCTCTTGTTTAAATGTAATCCTTAACCTTCTTAATCGTATTTGGGGAACATTTGCAAAGTTTTTGAATTTCTCTTGAGGAATATCCTTTAGTCAAGTACTTCTGAATATCAGCATGCTTAGATAAGAATTTTTCTTTTGATTCAGTAGATCCTATCTTCCTACCAGTTGTTAGTCCATTTGCCTTTCTTGCTTTAATGCCTGATTTAATGCGATAACTCATTTGTTCACTTTCAAGTCTCGCCAAATCGGCCATGATAGTAACTATGAGTTTGGTGAAAATCTCACTGGAGGACTCTGACTTATTTATTGTTGTTCCCAAGTTATGGATGTAGATGGCAATATTCTGTCTCTTCAACTCTTCAATTAGACCTAGTACTTCGTGTGTATTTCTTCCAAGCCTGGAGACTTCTGAAACCATTATGCATTCAATATTATTCGTCTTGAGATAGGAGAGAGCCTCCTGAAGAATAGGCCGATCATCAACTGAAACTGAGAACCCGGAAACCTTCTCTGAAAAAACCTTCGCGATTTCGAACTCAGACAATGACTTCATATCATTTATCTGACGAGCTGTTGATTGATCCTTTGTGGAAACTCGAGTATATAAGATTGCCTTCATGTTATCATTTAAAGTTAAGCTTAAATAATAACATTTATTGAATTATGAATGTCAGTCTGTTTCCTTCTTATTTATAATTGAGTAACAGTGTTTAAATAGTAACGACTTCATTCCTTTTGAATTCGTTCTGCCCACATCAACTCATCTGGCAATTCCTTAGAGTCAAACTCCAAATGAATAACCCTACGATTCTTATTGTTAGTTGTCTTTGAAGAGGCATGCAGAATCAGCGGTTTCATGATTTGAATACCGCCTGCTCTTACCTCACATACAGTAGGGATACTATTCTGTGTAATTAACGTGACTTCTTCATCACTTAACCTTTTCTTATGCGAACCAGGCAGGACTTTCAATGCTCCATTTTCATCTGTGGTATCATCAAGATGAATGCGAATGGTCACAGTGTTATTAAGGATGTCTTTGGGTGGCTGGACTCCAAAGAAGTCTTCTTTCTTTGTCCAGTTTTCAAAGCCTTTCACCTCTTTTTTTTCTTTGACATTAATTGTAGTGTCTTGATGCCAGGTCACATACCAGTTTGATTGCGCTGGCTTATCGAAGTAGATAGCCTTTGTAAGAAATAAGTTTTCATCAATCTTAGATAGAATCTTCTTTAAGTTATTGTTCAAGACTAACTGTCGTAGGTCAGGGACCTTTCCTATGAGATTACGAATTGCATAAACTTCACTGCTTGTCCCAGGATTTTCATTTTTGTAATGATGAAGTATCGATCCCATTTTGGCTACTTCTCTCTTCGTATAAACATGATGGGTAATGATGTATCCACGAGACTCCAATCTCTTATTGTAGTTCTTGATGATATTCTCATTCAACTCTGTGTTATATAGATCAATTGCATGTGTCAATTTTTCCTTTATTCTTGACCTAAGTCTTGAAGGAGATATAACCTTGATGCTCTCTCCAAATCCTAATATTTCTCTTTCCAATTCGAAGTTTGGCTGTACTTGAATTGATACAACTATTCCCTGGTCATTCTTTTCAACAAGTTTTTGGCTGTGATGTATGGGCTTAGTCAGTACATAAGGTGCGTTGGAATGATCAATTGCCAATACAACCTCAATCGGGTCTTCTCCTTCGTTCACACTCACGCCTACTACATCTCTAAAGAAATCTTCAATTGTGGACTCATCAAATGCCATTACTGGATGAATAGACTCTTCCAATACTTCGATTCTATCTAGAGCTAGTAGCATGAAACCTGTTTGTGGCTTTTTCTTTCCAAGTACAAACCACCGGTTTCTGAACTCCTTTAGAAGAGCTGGGTGAAAGTTAAAAGTGTTAGAACTTCTTGCTTTGAATGATTGATAAGTAAGTGTGATGCACTGCTTATTGACGATAGCTTGAAAAATTGGATCAATGTATTCTAATCCTTTTAGGTTCTCGTTCTTTTCAAGATCAATGATAGGACGCTCATTAGTCTTGGACACATGAATCTTATCCTCCAACTTCTGAACCATTCCACTTAATTCTTGAAAATGTGTAAATCCCTTGAACTGCTTTAGTATATCAACTACTTCAGAAAGCTTGCCTAAGTCTTGATCGGTTAGTGGAATATTAGTAATGGAATAGTCTGGATCAGAGTAGGTGTAGAATTTCTTATCCTCAACAATGATTGGAGCATGATATCCAAGTTTATCACTGCGCATCATTTGGATATCCATCTGTACTGTTCTTCTGCTTACACCTTTATCAATGCCTTCATAATCGTAAAGAGCATCTGAGCAAGCTTCAATCAGGTCTTCCAATGTCCATTTTCTATGCCTGTTTCTAAGACAATTGTCAATGGTTTTGTATCGGACTAAGGCATTTCTATTTACTGGCACAGGAAGTTTTTTATAAAAAAATGAAAAATTTATTTACTACGCAAAAAGATTGCGCAGTAGCTCTTCAGCTTTGAAACATGATTGAAGCACACATGGTGCAAGATGCCCCCTCCACTCCTTAATCTAGGATGGAGGGGTTTGAAGAAGATTAAATAAATAGAGAGATATGAAAACTATAGCAATTAACAGATTGAACCTATTGGGAATGTCGCAAGGAAAAGGATGGACAGCCAAACAGAAGGTCACGTTTTTGGCTGAACTAGGTAAAATGGGTTACCGAATAACCAATCCGGAATTGCTAGATCAAGTTTCTCCATCATTTCTTTTGGATTACTCTCATTTGATGGACGTACTTAAAAGAAAGAAAGGCGGAGATGTTGAATATGTTCCTTTATTCAAAAACTTCCCTAATGATATCCCTGAAGACAATGAATATTTCTTTAAAAGAGTATTTGGATACCTAGGCAATGTCTTGAACTTATTTCAGGATGGTATAGAATTAGAAAATGGTTTAAAGGTTCCAAAATGGCTTTTTAATGTATATGAGTTTGGAGCAGATCCTATATCTCAGATGCAATCAAAAGAGTTATATGAACTATCGATTAAGGAGGAAGCTGATAAATCAGCTGATTCGAATGTTGAATGGATTGATTTAAACATTGTATTTGAAGAGGATCTTACTGAGGAGTTAAAATCATACTTGGGAGAATTAGTTTATTCAAGATCATCAATTAAAGAAGAATTGCACTCAGATTTGGCAGAATTAATCAAATTCTTTGGTGTAGAAGATCTTGATAGGGACTTGATTGTATTCAAGGAAACGAAAGCCTTGATTCTGGAGAAACTGTGGCTTAACGAGGACTATGAATCAGTAGAGAAATTAGCTGGAAGTGCTGTGGATATTTTAAGAATGTTTGCTAGTCTCACTAAGACTGATGTTAGCTTGAGTGAAGCGGTTAAGTTTCCAAAACTTGCTAGAAAACAGAGAAAAGTGATTTTGGGTATTCTTGAGAACTGCTCCAATCTATCTGAAGATATTAAGAATTATAAGGGTCTTTGGTTAGAGATCGGGAGATATATTCATCCATCAGAGTATGCAAAGCAATTCCCAAGAACCTCGAGGGTATTTGATGCTCTAAGAAATGGAAAGATAGATACCTATGCCTCTAAAACTGAAAGGCTACTTCTCTTAGACCAAGTAAATTCTTTATTGAAGCATTTCAATAATAAACCTGGTGTCTTCGGAAGGAAATTACATGAAGTCCTTAGAAGATTCCCAACTGATACAGAAAAGGTATTGAGATCATTTGCATCCATTGTTGACAAATTGGAAGTAAAAAACTTACTGGTATTAAGGTCTTACTTCAATACGATTAATGAAGCCGAGTATAGAACGATAGTTAATAAGAAGGGAAAGACTAAGGTAATTCCTAATAATGCTTTCGCTGAACTAACTGAAGACCAAGTGGATCAAATTTTAGGTGTGATTGATCATGGATTATTCTCAAAGGTTAGTAGTAAGGAGAGTTGGGACGGTCAAAAGGTATGGATTGATCCAAATCTTGAGAAGTTTACAATTCCATTACAGCAAAGGAAGGCTTCTGATGGGATCGTAACTGTAGGTAGAGGTAGTAGACTAGAGGTAAACTTTGAAAAAGTGCTAAGATTGTTCGTTTACTGGAAGGAGGCGGACAAGAGAACTGATCTTGATTTATCGGCAATACAGTATGACGAGAATTGGAATTACTTAGGTCATGTTAGCTATACAAATTTGAGAAGCAATGGCATTGTTCATTCTGGTGATATCCAATCTGCTCCTCATGGAGCTGCGGAGTTCATTGATATGACTTTAACGAAGTTGGATTCATCTGTGAGGTATGTTGCACCACAGGTTTATAAATTCTGTGGAAACAATTTCGTAGACATGGACTGTCACGCTGGATGGCAGATTAGAAAAGATGTTAATCCAAGCATTAAAACATTCGATATCAAGACTGTAGAAAACAAGTTTGATTTGAATGGGATTGGTGGGTATTCAATTCCAATTATTGTTGATGTGAAAGAAGCGGAAATGATTATCACTGATCTATATGTATCTGGTCAAGATTTTCATAATAATGTAGAAGGGTCGAAAGATGACGTTTCATTACTATGTAGCCAAGTAGCTGACTTTGTCAAAACAAGACCTACAATGTTAGAACTTGCTACTCTGAACAGTAGAAGCAGAGGTGCGGAAATTGTTGAGGAAATTGAAAAAGCAGATATAACATTTGGAATTAAAGGCTGCACATATAATGCAACCGATATTGAGAGAGTACTCTCTGAATTGATATAATGGACTAGCTATTGCTTCCTTCGTTTTGAACTGTTACTTCACAAGTAGTAGTAGCGATTACCATAGTATTTGGCGGATTAGAATTTTCTTCCTTCGTGAACCTTTACCAATAGAGAATTCAATTACCGCTTGAAATTATTTCAGGACTAAAAGTTATTTCCTTCTATTAACCTATGGGTCGGGGGTTCGAATCCCTCTTCCGCTTTGCGGAATAGCTCAGTTGGGTAGAGCAATAGACATAATGACTTTGATTACCTGAGTCTTTTAAAAGGATTAGAAATCATTTCCTTCAATTTGCGGGTTCGAATCCCGCCTTGATAACTGGTTATATAATGGTTTCAATTCCCTTTTTATAAGTGGACTAATACATTCTTCCTCCATGAATCTGGTCAGTTATGAATGTATAATTTCCACTTTTTTTTTGTAAATAATTTTAACTACGCAAAAACACTGCGTACTTAGTATTTTCCTTTGAATCATGGAAGAAAATAAAACACATATCACAGGCGGAGAATTAATCAATTTAGGTTACCCTGAGGGAAAGGCCATTGGCGTTGCTCTGGAGATAATCAATTCAAAAGAAATTGAGAATGCTAAAGAGTCACTTCAGCTAGTGTTGTCAAAACCTGAGGATTTTGTAGATCATGAGGTATTTGCTCCAATTGCCAAGGAACTTATTGTTCCTGTAGAGACGGTCTTACCTCTACGTGAGACTCCAGACTTGTATAAAGTCTATGGAGCAGAAGGTATAGAGCAAGGTGCTTTAAATCAAATAGAGACAGCAATGCGTCTTCCTATTGCAAAAGCAGGGGCATTGATGCCAGACGCGCATCAAGGATATGGACTTCCAATTGGTGGCGTTCTTGCCACTGAGAATGCAGTTATCCCATATGGGGTAGGAGTTGATATAGGATGTAGAATGTGCATGACTATCTATGATATCCCTGAATCAATTTTAGTGGATAGAAAGGAAGACTTGAAGAAGATGCTTGTTAGAAATACCAAGTTTGGTAAAGCTACTTTCAAGAAACCAAAAGATCATGAAGTATTAGAAGATAGCCTATTCAATGAAATCAAAATGGTTGGAGACCTTAAAGATCGAGCTGCTGCTCAAATTGGTACTTCAGGTGGAGGCAATCACTTTGTTGAATTTGGTATTACGGAGATTGAAGATGAGAACAACGAGTTTGGATTGGCTAAAGGTCACTACTTGGCTCTATTGTCTCATTCTGGTTCAAGAGGATTCGGGGCTACTATCGCGAAGCATTACACAAAGCTTGCGATGGAGAACTGTAAGCTTCCTCATGAAGCCAGACATCTGGCTTGGTTGGATTTGGATGCAGAACTTGGTCAAGAGTATTGGTTGGCGATGAATCTTGCAGGAGACTATGCCTCAGCATGTCATCATCAAATCCATGAGAGAATGGCGGTTGGGTTAAGAGCAAATCCTGTTACCATGATCGAGAACCATCACAACTTCGCCTGGAAGGAGAAGGACAGAAATGGTGATGAAATCATAGTACACAGAAAAGGTGCAACACCTGCCGGTAAAGGGGTTTTAGGCATCATTCCAGGATCAATGACTGCACCGGGATTCATTGTTAGAGGTAAAGGAGATGAGGCATCAATAAACTCGGCTTCACATGGTGCAGGTCGAGCAATGTCTCGAACTCAGGCTAAGAACACCTTGGATAAAGAGGTGGTGGTTAACCACATCAACGATGCTGGTGTTGAGGTTATTGGTTCAGGATTAGACGAAGCACCAATGGCGTACAAGGACATCAGGCAAGTCATGGAATCACAAAAAGACTTAGTCGATGTAGTTGGTTCATTCCAACCCAAGATTGTTAGGATGTGTGGTGATGAAAAATTTCATGAAGTGGACTGATGTTATATTATGAAAACGATATCAGTCCCTTCAATGAAGAGTTTTGCACTCATCTGGAGTTTCAACTATGTTATCACTTTGACTATCATCACTATGAAGAACTTAATAGATATTGGTGCGATGGAGTTTCTTGGTCTCCAACTCCTGACCACCAGTTGGGTAAAAAACAGGTGAACGATAAAAGAAGGATAGTCACTAAGGCGTGGATTGGTGAAGACGGTCAAGATGAGTATGAGATGACTGTTTTGTTTGGAAAGTACTCTTTGAGAAGATATGCAAAAGGGACAAGTTTGATCGATTGTATACCTGATTATAAATCTGAGGATTGGGTTGAAATGGATATTGAAATGAAGAAGATTGAAATTAGGTTAAAGTAGTTAAATGGGGATTTTTGATAAAATATTGGGGACTGGAAAGCAGGTAGATACTGAAAAGATTGATCTAAAGCATCAACCAGATTTCAAGGCTATGGAAGGTCTTGGGCAAATTCCTATTCTTCTGGAATGGTCTCTTAGCTCAAATGTTGAAGTTGCTGAAGAAGCAGCGAGTGGAATCAAAAGAATACTAAATTCTCGAGCTTCATTTGACAATAAAAACCTCTATTCATCTTTCAGATATATACGGTTACGAAAGGCGGATCTAAATAAGTTGGAAAGATTCAGTGTAGAGTTGAACAGTAGCCTTCTATGCATTGCTTCGATGAATTCTAATGGTTATGTGAGAGAGGAAGCACTTAAGCGAATGGCTAAAAATCTCACTGATATAGTGTTTCCCTTCGTTCTATTTAGGCTAAGTGATTGGGTAGGACCGGTAAGAAAACTTGCAGATGAATTAATCCGGAAGGTAATTGATGATTTAGATCCAACACTTCTTGTAAAGTATCATGATATATATGACTGGTTGCTTAAGATACAGCGCACAGATCTTCTTGATATTCACACTGAGATAACAGAGGTTTTGTTTTCGAAGGCTAACGTTCAAAGGATAATTGACTCTGTCGATTCTTATGATGAAAAAGATAGATTTTACGTTTTTAAGAACCTCACTAAAAGAGAGCTTCTAACAGATGAGATACTTCGGTTAATTGTCCACGATAAAAGTCCTATCATCCGTTTATTATCTGTTAGAAATTACTCAGACAGCTTGTCTCAAGAGATGCTGGAATTGCTACTCAGAGATAAGAGTCAAAAGGTTAGACTTTATTCTATCCAAAAGATTGAAAGTGATGAAGTTCCGATTTATTTAGAGTCATTGGAGTCAATGCTATTTGATAACTCAGCTGCAATTAGATCATTGGCAAGAGACTTGATATCGAGTCATAAGGAAGTTGACTTCTATAAAACTTATCGAGAAGAGTTGCTTACATCACAGAGTGTAGGAAGTATTCTTGGACTTTCAGAAACGGGCTCAGCAAAAGACATAGATAAGCTTGAAGACATATTAAAATCTAACCTCGCCAAGAAAAGAGCAGCGACTTTAATTGCGATATCCAACTTGGACATAGATCGTGCAAGGGAATTAGCATTCCAGATGCTAACTGATGATTCAAATACAGTCAAGAAGAGCTGCCTGATTATTATTCTAAAGCAAAAGTCTTCTGGGGATGTAGAGATACTTAGAAGCTTGTTTGATAAGACAGGAACTGAAACAAAGAGATTTTGCCTAAAGGCTATAAGTAAGTATGGTGGATGGAGTATTGTTGGAGATTATTTAAAAGCTATATCCGAAAATAATTTCGACCTCAACTCTACTGCATACATGTTTCTTAGTAGTTGGTATAGCTATTCTATTGGTCTTGCTACCCCACAAACAGAAGCTGATAGGGAATATGTAATAAAAGCTTACGAGGGAATTGATATGGAAAATCTTGAGATACCTTTTCAGACAAAAAAACTAATCTCAAGAATACCATTTATCTTCAATTCGAAAGATGATTAGAATCTTTCTTGTCTATTAATCTTAAGAAAGTGTCCTTTTCTAAGGACAAGTGTTGTGGATTATTGATCCAATTTCATTTCCACCTATTAGTTCTTTCTACTTTTTCGTGAAATTCAGATGCTAAAGAATTAAATCTTGCTTTCAATAAAATGGCCCTTCCTTCGGGGTTTCGTGTAAAGATTAATGAACAATTACCAACTAAGTCTTTCCAAAAGCTTGCAAGTTGGTTAGCAAGCGATTTGTGTTTACCGAGAACATCTGGTACGGGATGATAATCTTTCTGGTTAAATAGGCTTAAAAAAGTACTCTTTCTGATAATAAGGTATCGTGGATTATCAACAGGAGTGACAATCTCCTGAAGTGCTTTAATGAAAACAGCTTTTTCAAATGTTGTGCCACCCTCCAAGTGGCAAAATACTTCACCATACTGGTTAACCGCAGATTCCACTTTCAATTCTGATATATCGCTATGAATGTGCTTTGAATCAATGAGTGTTCGGAGCAAAGCATTTCCTATATGATCTATATCCTTTGATATATCTCTGTACTTTACAAATAACCTAAATGCCAAGTAGAGTTTTCTACCAAAAAATGCAAAGGCACCTAAGACGAAAAAAGCCAATATGGTCCATCTTCCTTCCTGAGTTCTAAATAGGCTTCTAAGTCGTGGGAGTTGTCCCATGAATTCATGAGCATAGAATGAGAGACTTAAACCTAGCTCAACCAAAACGTACTTTATTGTCTTGTTCAGGTAGAGATTCTTAAGTGTCTTATAGTCCTTCTCTTCTTCAAAAGGGATTTTTATCTCTTCGACTAACGTATTTCCATTTTCTATTGCTTCATGCCACTGATTTTTCAATAGTTCCCTGTCAGCGGCAGAAGAAAACATTCTTTGATTAAAGGAATTAGCAGAAGCTAGATCTAAAGTCTTTGGAAGCATTAATCTATTGAGACCATTTTCAATCGTTCTATTCTCCCTTTCAGAAATTCCAACAAAACTCTTGAACCTTCTATTTAATGTTTCTAGGTCTTTACCGCCACCAGAACTAGTTGGATCACTACATGCTAAGTGCCAGATATTTCCTGTCTTTTTATGGTTTGACCTTACCGTCCTAATAGCTCTACCTCTCATTTGATTAGACAGGACAAAAGACCCTACAAAACTTGCCAATATCAGTGCGTTAATTGAAGGAGCATCCCAACCTTCTCCAAGTAGAGACTTTGTTCCAACAAGAACCGTAATTTCTCCGGATTCAAATGTTTGAGTAACAATGTGAACGATATCATGCCTCATTTTATCGTTCACATTTACAATTAGATAGTCTTGATCGTATTCCAGAGGTTTGGTTCGTATTTTATCTATTCCATACTTGCTTGACACTTCAGTCAATTTGCTAAGTGCAGTTTTTGGGATGATTATCAAAGACCCTGTAAGAACTCCAATCTTAATTGTTTGAAGTTTTTTCCTTCTTAAGCTTTCGAAAATAGGAATCACCCCAAGCTTATTGATCTCAACAGAATCTGATAAATACTCCTTACGAATGAAGTCGCCTAGAATGACTTGTCTTAAATCATCCTTTAGATGATTTGATTCGAATTCTGTAATTCTATTTATGCTTTCCAGTTTACCTAGACTGGATGTCAAAAACTTTTCAATTTTGGAATCATCAGTAAAATTGATTCTTCCTCTTTCCATTACCCCAGCTTTTCGTAGGATGAGCGAGGTTTCCTTTTGATGCTTAATAACTTTTTCATCTTCTGAGTCATGCTTTTTTAAATAAAACTCAAGAAGTAACTCGAGCCATTCTTTGGACAGTTTTGGGAGTTTTGATGGCTTATTTCCTGTTATTTTAACGTGACGATCTTCTATTGCAATATCATTGTGATTGAGGTAGATAAGTATTGCTGAGTAGTACTCCATATTGGAATAAATCCAGTCCAATTGTGCCTCTGGTGATTTGATTAGTTCTGATGAATTCAGGAGACCTACTATAAATTCATCTTGTGAAAGACGCTCAAAAATGTCTTCTGTTATCTTCCGGTACTCCTTGATTTTTTCAAGTTCTGATTCAGTCGGTTCAGAAACCAGAATGTAATCTTGATGAGGACATAAATCGCCTTCTTTAATCAGCTCAGGGACTGATATCTCCGTGTCAACGGGCCCGTTTAATTCTATATACCTTGACCATTCAGTATACGAGACATCATAAGGAGGTGTAGCTGTAAGGCCTACAATGATTGGACTAAGATTGTCCTTAATTTGAATTAAGCTCTTCCACCAGGCGTTTTTCAAATGATGAGCTTCATCTACAACAATAGTTCCAAGTCCCGCTTCTTTTAGAGTTTGGATAATTACATCGAGCTTAGATGGTTGAAGATCAGAATCATCTTCGATTGATGACTCATCCTCTAGTTCTTCGAATTCATCTTCTATGGCTTTACTATCTGTGCATGCCGCATGCAACCCTTGGTAAGTAGAAACTGTTATCAGTTTCGGATTCTTTATGTCCA
This sequence comes from Ekhidna sp., assembly GCF_963691765.1. Lineage (GTDB taxonomy): Bacteria > Bacteroidota > Bacteroidia > Cytophagales > Cyclobacteriaceae > Ekhidna. Next base: position 390,150 of record NZ_OY829375.1, on the reverse strand, counting down.
ATGAAATCCAATTGGGTCGTTTTTCAACTTGTAAGAACAGCTCACAAAACCTTTCTACCCATTGATTCCTGATTGCAATGGTAGGGGCGAGGATGAGTGTAGGCTTGTCGAGCCTTATCATTACTTCAAGGCCAAGTACTGTTTTACCAGATCCTGGTGGTGCTATTACATGTAAATGATCATCTTCTAGATGTTCATCCAATTCATCTAGTACACGCTGTTGATAATTTCTCCATGGGTACTTGAATATGATATTCTCGGGAAATGTTTTCAATATTCAGCTAGTTGTTATGATGAGCCCCAATACTAGCTTAAAAAACAATACGGACAGAATACCATTTCACTTGATTTCTTACTTTTGCAACAAATGAAAAGAACAATACAAAGTATATGTCTGGACTCCAGTTGCCATTATTCGCTCTTAGAACAGTGGTTATGGGACGTATATGCTTTGATTAAAATGAAATGATTTCAACATCCGAATAGGAAATAAGAGATAAAGCAAGAGCGTCCTTCGAAAGTCGGACGCTTTTTTTATGTCAAATCTTTAAAATTTTTTGAGAGACTTAGACAAGAAACGATAAGGCATTGAAAAGAGAAACAATTGAGAGACAGGCAGTTGTGAAATCGAAAAAAACTCGCTTAAAGTGGGGTGGAATTCTATTGCCCTAAAAGTACATAACTAATTGATAATCAAAAATTTAATTCATTTTATTTCTTGCGTTTTTCAATTACAGTTCTAACCTTTGCATCATCAGAAATGAATTTGATCACACGAAAACAATGAAACGAATACATCTCCATATAGCCAATTTCTGTCTGTCCTCAAATCGACTCAGTTACGATTATGAGCAGGAACAAGACTGTTTTATATGGGATGCAACTATGACTTGATATAGAGTTGTAGATAAGACTTTTGAGAGAGCATCCCACAGAAATGGGATGCTTTTTTTATGTCCATACTTTTTCAAAGTGCCGTAGCTCAATCGGTTAGAGTGCTCGACTGTCTCTCGAGTTGTTGCGGGTTCGAGTCCCGTCGGTACTGCTAAAATGCTCCGTTCGTCTAGATGGCCTAGGACACTCGACTTTCTCTCGAGAAACACGGGTTCGAATCCCGTACGGAGTACAAATGGTGTCTTTAGTTTAACTGGTAAAATGCCTCTCTGTGAATGAGGAGAACAGGGTTCGAGTCCCGAAGACACCCAATGATCCATGGTGTAATGGTAGCATATCTGACTTTGACTCAGATGGATCAGGTTCAAGTCCTGATGGATCATCTTATTGGCCTGTAGCTCAACGGTTAGAGTAACACTCTTATAAGGTGTCGGTTCCGGGTTCGATTCTCGGCAGGCCAACAAAAGGAGAGTAGGCAGATATTGGTTTGCTGCGCTTACCTGCTAAGTAAGTTCTCATCTCTGAGGTGAAGGTTCGATTCCTTTGCTCTCCGCAAAATTGGAGGTAGTCCGGCTGGTCGAGGAAGCAGTCTTGAAAACTGTCGGGTGTTAGAGCTTCGGGGGTTCGATTCCCTCTGCCTCCGCTTTTGAACATGTAGCCAAACTGGTAAGGCAGAAGTCTGCAAAACTTCTAATTGCGGGTTCGAATCCCGCCATGTTCTCTAATGGGAGTACGTCAACGATGGAGAGTTGAGCCAGACTGTAAATCTGGTGCTTCGGCTGAATAGGTTCGAATCCTATTACTCCCACTTATTTGTGCTACAAAAGGTTTTTAACCTTCACAATCATTTCTTCCGGCTCCATCTCTAATTCCTTAGCAATTTTAAGTAAGGTGATAAGTGTTGGCTGTTTATGACCGTTCTCAAGTCTTGATATATGGGTAGCATGTGATTCAATTGCATGGGCAAGAGCTTCCTGAGAAAGGCCTTTTGCTTCCCTTGATTCCTTCAGGACTCGGCCGAATGCCTTTATAATTTGCTCTTCAATCACAAAAAGCAAATTCCATCTTCTCAAAACCTTACACCATAGCCTAAAGGGCAAGATGTAATTTAGTTTTTATATATTGGTCGCATTTATTCTTGAAGTCCGTCAATGAAGCTAGAACAATTTTTAAGTGTCAAATCAGAGAAGAAAAACAGAAAGTATCGCACTGTCAATGTGGATCATGAACTTCATCATTTCCTGAAGAAGACGTCTAGCTATTACAACATTCCAATGTCTGATTTGGTAAACAATATATTGGCTAATTGGAAAGACGAGTTCCAGGAAGAAATAAAGAATGATATGTTAAAGCATCTGTAATTAGCTTTTAGTAATGCCAAATAAAAATGCTCTTCGACCTGTCACAGTGACTCATAAAGGAGAAAAGATAGAAGGCTTCTTTCATCGCTTCACATATTCATATTCGAGTTTCCATAGTGAAACACAAGCGTTGATAGAGCATACTGATGGAAGGTTGAGATATTACGATCCATACTTTGTTCAATTCACAGATAGGCAAGTTGAAGCTAAGAAGCCTTCAAAAAAATAATTTACCTTCTTCTATTTTTGATATGATAAACCTTCCTATTTGCTCCTGACTTGTTAATTCGGAATTTTACCATATCGGTGCTTGCTCCATACTGAAGAGCAATTTCGTCATTGCTTTTACCTTTCAGTAGTGCCGTAACAAGACCATCAAATGGTAATTGCAAACAACCTCCAAGCCAATTGGCTTCATTTTCATGTATCTCATCATAATTACGAAGCAATAACCCCAAGTGCCTTAAGTTTTCATCAACACTTGGCTTGTGACCTAATATGATATGAGAAAGTTCATGCATTATAGTGCTCTCATTGCGGGCATCCGAATGATGACAATTGTAAAGAATAATTGGCTTATCATGACATTCAAACGCTGCTCCGGACCAACCACTCTGACCATTAAGGTTTAAGAAATCATTCTCTGAAAGGTCGGGGAAATCAATTTGTGAAAGAAGAATTACACCTAGATGTTTTGCTAAGAGTCTGGAAGGGAGTTGGTCATTTACTGTCAGTCCCAAGTCCTCCCGAAAGGAAATTGTAAGCTTATCAGCTTTGGTCTTAAATCCGTAACTGTAATTAATCTTTGCGATTTTCGTCCTTCACTTGGTTATATGCCAAATTTATGAAATTAACCAAGGATTCTACCGTTTCAGGCGATAGCGTTTTATCTGCCCTCAAAGAAGTAACCACCAAATCTTGCGTGTTTTGTTCAGGAACACCACTAGTAAAATAATCTGAAGATACATTAAGCCAATCACAGATTTTCACATATGTGTCAATGTCTGGTAAGTTTCCTTGTTCTATTCTTGAAAGTGTAGGAGCGCTAATTCCGATTTCCTGTGCAGCTGCTCTCAAGCCTTGCTTCCCCCTTTTTGACTTAATCATATGGGAGAGCTTTGAAGAATCAATGCTAGAAGCCATAGACATAGGTTGTTTCATCAAAGAAACATTTTTTTTCTGAATGTAACAAATTTGAAAATCATATCGTATCTTTACCAATACAAGTGTTTCACTAATGTTACAACTATGAAAAAGAAAAATAAAACCACATTCAATTACAATCTGAAAAATGGACGGAAGGTAGTATATAAGGGTACTACTAACAATCCTGAACGAAGATTAGATGAGCATTTAGAGGGAGGAAAAAAATTTACCCACATGCAAGTTGTCGGAAGAGCTAAAACTCCAAATGGAGCTAATAAAGAAGAAGCTCGCCAACTAGCGACCTATAGAAGAAATAACGGTGGCAAAAACCCAAAGTATAACAAAACGAAAAAAGGATAAAGTAAGACAATTATGAAAATCGCAGCAATAAAGCCAGGGCCTAAGCCTAAAAAAAAGGATGGTACTCTTGATAAAAGAAGGAGAGATAATAAGGACACACCAGGAAACAAACCTTCATTGAAACCGAGTAAGTCAACTAAAAAGAAATGAAATTTTTTCAAGTTTTCTAAATAGAGGTGGAAGGGCGAATCAGCTTACCACGAGCGTGAGTTTGCTGTCAAGCACAAATGCAAAAAAATAATCGAAATGTTAGAAGAGGTTGTTGTTAATAGCATTGAGCAGGCCAAAGAACTACCTGCTGTAAAAAGGGTCTATCAAAGCGAATTTGTAAGATCTAAAATAAATCAATTTGAAAAATTCTTAGACAGGATAATCAGAAGGAATGTAAAAAAGGCTGTTGCTCCAACTCGGAAGAAGCTGACTCTGTTAAATTGGATATTGATAAATGTAGTTGTTTTCGCATATTTTATTGGTAAAGCAGATGCGCAAAGCATTGACCATTTTGAATATGTCTACATGAATTATAAAATAGTTGGAACTTGGGGTATTGCTGCCAATGTTGGTGCAATCATTCTTATAGGTCTAGGTAAAATTCTTCGAATTGCAGCAGGAATTGCATTGCACGCTTTTGCAATTCTGTTAGCTGCATTTTTTGTTTATTGGGTGCTCAAAAAGTTATTGGAATTAGTTATTCCACAGCAAAGGATTGATGGAAAAGAGGGAAGTAAAGTGATGAATGTATACGATTCTTAAAAGTTCACAAAAAATTCTTTTATATGTCCTACCGTCACCTGAAAATTACCCAAAAGTAGGTATGGAAAATGAAAATAATAATTGATATTATTATGTAATTATGAGTTTATTTTCAAAGTGGTCTGGTTCGATTACACTACCTGAGAAACAATTGTTCAAAGAAAAGATTGGGGGTAATTATGTTTCTCAGGTTGCCATTAATGAGCAGGAAGTTCAAGTTGACTTGTATGATTCTCCATTTAACGGTTTTGAACTTATTAGAACTTCCTTAAGCGGAAAATTTAGGGAATTGCTGATTAAGTATAAAGGTGCGAAGTCAGCTGCGCCAAAAGGTTATTTGGTTCTGAGCCTCAAAGCTGGATCTTCCTTACAAAATTTGAGTGAAGCCCAATTCAAATGGGAGAATCTGGAAGTAATACTGACAGATCGGGATACACCTCAAAAAGTACTAGATTCTTGGAGATCTAAATTTATCTTCAAAGAAGAGCATGAGGGTGAAGTCGGGTTAAGACCTCCCCAAATAGGAGCGATACATGCTGTAGCCGCTCACTATTCTGTTTCCATTCCATTGGAACCTGCCACAGTGGTTCTGCCTACTGGAACAGGTAAGACTGAAACCATGCTCGGTATTTTCACCTATAGAAGAATTGAAAAGCTCTTGGTTTTGGTTCCTAGTAATGCATTAAGAAATCAACTTTCTGAGAAGTTCTTTACACTTGGAATATTGCCAAATATTGGTATACTAAAATCCGATATTCCTAGGCCTTTTGTGGCTGTAATCAAAAAAGGAATAATGTCCACAGCGGATGCAACCTCAATCGTAGAAAAGTCAAATGTAATTGTTGCGACACCCCAAATTTTAAAATCATCCTCAGCCGAATCTATTAAAGTCTTAACAGAAAGCTGCACTGATTTGTTTATTGATGAAGCTCATCACAGTACGGCATCCACCTGGGAAGAGATAAGACTTATGTTTAAGTCTAAAAGGATTACACAATTTACTGCTACTCCATTCAGAAATGATAACCATCATATTGGTGGTAAAATAATATTTAACTACAAGTTGGGAGATGCTCAGAAGTCAGATTATTATAAACCAATAAGGTTGATCCCAATCGAAGAGTACGGAGACTTAAATGATACAGATGTCGAAATAGCAAAAAAAAGTGTGCAAATCCTGACAGAGGATGTGACCTCAAATCCATCGTTAGACCATATACTAATGGCAAGGACCGACAAGATATCAAGAGCTAAAGAAGTATATTCAATCTACTCTGAAATTGCCTCAAGTTTTAATCCAATTCTTATTCATGGAAATCTGTCAAAAGGTGAAGTTGACGAAGCACTGGAAAAATTGAAGTCCAAGGGATCTCGAATAGTTGTATGTGTGAATATGCTTGGAGAAGGTTTTGATTTACCGAACCTCAAAATTGCTGCAATTCATGACGGTCATAAAAGCCTAGCTATTACTCTACAATTCATCGGACGATTTACGAGAAAGGCAATAAACGTTGGAGACGCAGCTGTGATAGTCAATATAGCGGATCCAAAAACGCAGAAGAGTCTTGAGAAATTGTATTCTCAAGGTGCGGATTGGGATGACCTAATCAAAAGATTGAGTGAAGAACGAATTGAAAGAGAGCTGAATTTGCAGGAGGTTATTGAGAACTTAAAATCAAATGGTGATTTAAGCAAGCAAATTTCGCTTTGGAATCTAAAGCCGAATTTCACAACTCAATTGTTTAAGACGAACTGTGATCAATGGCATCCTATGAATTATTCCAAATCCTTACCAAGCAATTTGGAGTCTTGGCATTCCTTTAGTGAGGATGATAATATTTTGGTTGTCATGGGTATTCAGGAAAGCCCTGTTAAGTGGGGTAGCCACCAGGAATTAAGCGATTCTGTATATAAGTTATTGATTGCTTATTGGGCGTCTGACAATAACGCTCTATTTATTTTTTCAAATGATTATACTGCATTTAGAACGGAAAAACTTGTTGAAGATATTACAGGTGGTCAATCAACACTAATAAGTGGGCCAAGTATTTTTAATATACTGAATAACGTGCAACTACCACTTGTTAAGAATTTAGGTGCTGCAAAGGTAGGAGCAATAAGCTTTACTCAATATTTCGGTTCAAATGTTACTGAAGGCCTTGCTGAGATTGAAAAGCTTGAGTCTGAACTGAGCAATATTGCTTGTTTGGGTTATGAAGATGGAGAGAGGATAATTTGGGGTGGTTCACAAAGAAAGGGGAAAGTTTGGGCAGTTAAAACGGGATCAATACAGGATTGGAAAGATTGGTGTGATAAAACTTGGCTGAAGGTAGATTCAGATGATACAGAAGCTGAAAACATAACAAAAGACTTTTTAAGGCCAACAAAACTGTTGTCTAACTATGCACAACCTGCTATATCAGCCCAGTGGGGCGAACATGTACAATTAAAAAGAGAGGATAAAGTTTATGTGTTTTTTGGGGATCAGGCGATTCAGTTATACTTCACGAGCCTTGAAATAATTGATACGGGCAATAATAATGGGACTGATATTCAAATAAAGACTGAAGAAAATGTTAGTGTTTATAGATTTCAAATTGATGAGCAAATTGAAGGTGGATACTCTTACACTTTAATATCTGGCCTCCCTGTTTCTTTTAGATATGGTGAAGGCGGAGTAGTAAAACCACTGCAAGAACAAATGATAGTTGATCCTTTCATTCTCAGGTACGCGGATGGCACACATTCCTACAATAACTACCATATTGATTTAAAGATGAATGCTGGATTATATCCAGTCGATCTGGTTGAGGCTTGGGATTGGAGTGGCATTGATCTCAGAAAAGAATCAATGGGTAAAAGCATGGAAGTAGATTCTATCCAATATCAAACATTTCGCAATATTGAAAATGACTACGAAGTAATATTCAACGATGATGCTTCAGGAGAAGCAGGTGATTTAGTTGCCCTACGAGAATCTGATGATAAATCTAAAATTGAGCTTTGCTTGATCCATTGCAAGAATGCAAAAGATGGGGTAGTAGGTTCTGATATTGATAATTTCTACACGCTTTGTGGACAAGCTCAAAAGTCAATAAGATGGAAGCATATAGGTATTGGAGAGCTTTCGATTCACCTAAGAAGACGACATCAAAGATGGCAAGAGACAGGTCATTCTAGGTTGTTAAAAGGAGATATTCAAAGATTAGTTTACTTTAAGAACAAATCAAGAACAACAAGTACATCTTTTAAAACTATGATCGTTCAGCCTGGTGTAAGTAAAAATCGGATATCAGATAATATTCTTAGGCTTCTTGGAACTACCGAATTATATCTTAGAAAAACCACAGAAGCTGAGTTTGTGGTTGTTTGTTCCGACTAAAGTATGATCAAAGGATTCAGGAAAAACCATTTGTGCTATGCCAATTAAAAACCAAAGCTTTGATGTGAATCACTTATTGATCTAGACTAACTTTATAATTGAATTATGAAAATTGAAATCTACTCAAGCATTGAAGAGCTGAAAGCTGATAGAATACCTAGAAACTATTCTAAACAGGAATTGATTGCTCAGAAGAATGCGGCACGAGCTATACATAGAATCCGCATCAATAACATATCAGAAGAAACAAACTGATATTTAATTTCTTAGATCACAGTAAATGTCTATTACAATATGAATTTGCCTTAGGCAGATTGATTTCCGTATTTCTCTACCCGTCATTTTGATAATTGGAGCCCTTCCTTTCTAGGAGTGAATGTTTTCTTAAGTAAAAGTGAACAATTTCAATTGTGCATGACAACAACAATTCAATTGGTTAAGTACATCCTCCAAATCACCCACATCTTCCCACTTCCCCCACGATCTCCCACCAAATACCATTTGTTCACTTTTCTTCTGAAATTTCCTCAGATTTTTATCAAATCGAACGATAAAGTCATATCTCACTGACTTTCAATTCATTTCTCTACACGCTAAAATCATTGATTTAGGTATAATATTGAATTTTTTTTACGTTTTGTGTATGAAAGTGGGGGAAAGTGGAGGAAAATAGGAAAAGTTGTTTACATTTGTCTCGGTGGTTTATATTTTTCAAGGCTCAGTATGGCGTTTTTTACAAGCGAGTATGAGTGTAAGTTGGATACTAAAGGGAGGTTAGTCTTACCTGCGAAGATTAAGAATAACCTTCCCGAGGTCTCCACTGCAGAACTAGTAATTCGGAAGGGATTCGAGCCGAACCTAATTCTCTACCCAATGGTGGAGTACAAAAAAATACACCACAAGATCTCATCACTTAGTGAATTCAATCCTGAACAACGAAAGTTGAAAAGGAATTTTTTCAGGAGTATCGCCCAGGTAGAGTTGGATAGTGCAAGTAGAATAAACGTACCTAAGACGATGCTCGCTCATGCACAGATAGACAAAGAAGCAATTCTAATCGGTATGGGCAACTATATAGAAATGTGGAATCCGGAAGTATTCAATAAGCACCTAATCGAAGACGCCGACGAATACTCAGAGTTAGCACAGAAGTTCTTAGATGAATAACGAGTATCATAATCCTGTCATGTTGCAAGAATGCCTTGATGGGTTAGATATAAAGCCGGATGGAGTTTATGTGGATGTGACTTTTGGAGGTGGTGGTCACAGCAAAGCAATACTCGAGAAATTGACAACTGGCCACCTCATTGCTTTTGATCAGGATATAGATGCTGAGAAAAACGCACAACAGCTGATGCAGGCAGATGCAGAGGCAAAACGTTCTTTTACATTTATTGAGTCAAATTTCAGATTTCTGAAAAAGTACCTCAAACTACATGGCATCACGGAAGTAGATGGCATTCTAGCCGATTTGGGAGTTAGCTCCCATCAGTTTGATGAGCCAGCGCGTGGATTCACCATTAGGGCAGAAGGTGTGTTGGATATGCGCATGGATCAAGCCGCAACTAAAAGCGCCAGAGAAGTAGTAAATGAGTACGTAGAAAAGGATCTGATACATATTTTGAGTGCCTATGGGGAGATTAGGAATGCTCGAACTCTCGCAAGAGAGATCGTCAGCTTTCGAATGAACCAGCCCATAGAGACCAATGAGCAACTCAAGGCAATCGCCATGAAGAATGCTCCCAAAGGTCGAGATCTCAAATACCTCGCTCAGGTCTTTCAGGCCATTCGAATTGAGGTAAATGAAGAACTAGAAGCACTTAAGGAATTTTTGATACAGGCTGGCGAGGTGCTAAAGGCAGATGGCAGACTAGTGGTGATGAGTTATCATTCATTAGAAGACAGACCGGTCAAAAATTTCATCAATAAAGGAAACATTAAAGGGGTCGATGAAAAAGACTTTTATGGGAATCCAATTAGGGTATTAGACCCGGTGAACCGAAAGCCTATCGTCCCTGAAGCGGCAGAAATAAAAGAAAACAGCAGAGCGAGAAGCGCTAAGCTGCGTATTGGCAGAAAAAGAGGTGAGTAGACGGATGGGCTTACGCTCAACCTAAAACTTACAGCTTGAAAATTGGAATTATGAAGAACACCTACAAAATACCCCAAAAAGAAGAGCGAGGAGGCTTATTCCGTCTCATCAATCGCTTTCTACGCATGGATAGCTCCATGAGCGAGGTAATACACGTGCGTTTCCTTCCCCAAATACTTTTTCTAGCATTCTTATGTCTGCTGTACATCGGAAACCGCCATTACGCGGAAAAGAAGGTTCGGGATATCAACAATCTGGAAACAGAAGTTGAAGACCTGAGAGCAGATTACACGACCCTGAAAGCTGAATTCATGTATGAAAGTAAGCAGTCAGAAGTGGCAAAACGAGCCGAAGAGCTCGGTTTAGAAGAGAGCAAAGAATCACCAGTATTGATTAGGGAAGTACAAGAGTGAGTATCAAACGAGACATAGTATTACGCGTACGTATCGCATTCATCCTTACCTTTTTGGTAGCAGGACTTGTTGTGTTTCGTATTGGTAAAATCCAATACATCGAAGGCGATAAGTGGAGAAGCATGGGGGAGACCCTGGGCATTCAAGCTATGAATGTGAAGGCTACTCGTGGAAATATCTATGCGGACGATGGAAGCTTGCTTGCCACATCTTTGCCATTTTATCGATTGGCAATTGACCCTTACTTACCTACAGATGGACTTTATAAGAACAATATTGACTCACTGAGTTTCTTACTCTCGAGATATTATAAGGATCTGACTCCTACTCAATACAAAGCCAAGATCGACAAGGCGCGTAAAAAGGGGCGACGCTACATTACCCTTAATAGAAAGGAAATTGGCTATCAGGATAAGAAACTCATGGAGAATTGGCCACTCTTTCGAGAAGGTCGATTAAAAGGTGGGGTATTGTTTGAAAAGGTAGAAAAGCGCTTTCTACCATTTTCTCATTTAGGGATACGAACAATTGGGAGTGTAAATGATAACGATCGTGGAGTAGTTGGCCTTGAGTACAGCTTCAATAAGCAACTTGCCGGTATCAACGGTAAAGGATTGTATCAAAAAATGGCCGGTGGAGGTTGGAAGCCAATTTATGACGGTACGGAAAGACGTCCGGTTGATGGATTAGATATTCAAACCACGATTAATGTAGACCTGCAAGATGTTACCGAATCAGCGCTATTGAACGAGCTTCAAAAGCACGAAGCTGACTATGGAGTGGCAATTGTAATGGAGGTTAGCACGGGAGAAATTAAGGCAATCTCAAACCTCAGCAGAAACAGCGCGGGGGATTATTATGAAAGATACAATTACGCTGTAGGAAGTCAAGGGTCACGAGAGCCAGGATCAACATTCAAGTTGGCAAGTATGATTGCACTTCTTGAAGAAACAGACATTAAACTTTCAGATTCAATAGACACTGGAGATGGTAAGCTTGAATTTTTTGATAAAACCATGCGTGATCATAAGCCAGGTGGGTTCGGAAAACTTACTGTTCAGCAGATCTTCGAAAAGTCCTCAAACATAGGTGTGGCAAAGCTTGTGTCTCACAACTTCGCGAACGAACCAGAGAAATTTATTAATTATTTGAAGCGGATGAACCTTCATCAACCACTTGATTTTCAGATGGTTGGTGAGGGTAAGCCGTACATTAAAGATCCTTCAGATAGCACCTGGAGTGGTGTGAGCTTACCGTGGATGTCTCATGGTTATGAGTTGAAAATGACTCCTCTTCAAATGCTGGCACTTTACAATGCTGTGGCCAATGATGGTAGAATGGTGAAGCCAATGATTGTGAAGGGGGTGATGAAAGCTGATCGAATGGTTGAAGAATTTGATACTGAAATAATCAACAAATCCATCGCCTCCAAGGAAACACTCACACAGTTGAAATTGATGATGGAAGGTGTTGTTGAAAGAGGTACAGCGAAGAATATTAATCACAGTCATTATAAAATCGCTGGAAAGACTGGGACTGCCAAAAAAGTAAAAAATGGAAGATATGTGAAGGAATACTATACGTCATTCGCTGGTTATTTTCCAGCAGAAGCTCCAAGGTATAGCTGTATAGTAGTGATTGATAACCCGAAAGGATACCAAATCTATGGTAGCGATGTGTCAGCTCCAGTATTTAAGGAAATAGCAGATAAGATCTACTCATTAGAATTAGATATGCATGAGATAGGTACACAAGAACGCACCTATCAAACGGGAGTTTTTCCATACATCAAATCAGGAAAGAGAGAGGAACTCGCAATGATTTGCAATGAGCTAGGAATTTCTAATCATTCAAAATCCGAAGCGGAGTGGGTAAAAACATCGGTGATTAATGATGCAGTATACTGGAAAGAGAATAAGGTTAAATATGAGGTGGTGCCTGATGTTCGGGGCATGACGCTGAGGGATGCCATCTATGTATTAGAAAATCTTGGATTGGACGTAGAAGCAAGTGGAAGAGGGCGTGTATCTACACAGTCAATGACTCCAGGAGGAAAAGTAACTAAAGGTTCAACCATCAAACTTCAAATGATCTAATGCAAACGCTAAAGGACATATTGTTTGGAGTTTCACTTAAATCGATCACAGGAGATCGCGAAGAGAAAGTTGCTGGAGTAACGTTTGATTCACGCAAAGTGGATAGTGGCTTCTTGTTCGTAGCAGTAAAGGGATTGACTGTAGACGGTCACGACTACATAAAAGCTGCGATAGACAAGGGAGCTAAGGTTATTGTATGTGAGCAAATTCAAGAAAAAACTTACGAAGGTGTTACGATAGTGCAGACTGATAATTCTGCAGAAGCACTCGGGATAGTTGCTTCCAACTTCTATGGAAAGCCTTCAGAAAAAATTAAGCTTGTTGGTATTACTGGCACAAATGGAAAGACTACTTGTGCGACCCTACTGTATGAGCTATTCCAAAACTTGGGCTATTCAGTGGGCTTACTTTCAACCGTTGAAAATAAGATTAACCATAGGGTCTTGTCTGCCAGCTTTACTACACCTGATGCGGTGCAGCTTAATGAACTTCTTGCCGAAATGGTAGAGGAGGGATGTACGCATTGCTTCATGGAGGTAAGTTCCCACGCCCTGGTACAGCATCGAGTTGCTGGAATTCACTTCACAGGAGGTGTTTTTACCAATATTTCGCATGATCACCTGGATTATCACAAGACATTTGATGAGTATATCGCAGCCAAAAAATTACTGTTCGATGGACTTTCATCAGAGGCTTTTGCACTAGTAAACTCAGATGATAGGCGTGGTACTGTGATGCTGCAAAATACAAAGGCTGATAAATTCAGAATGGGGATTAAATCGATGGCCGATTTTAGAGTCCGTGTAATCCACAATACATCACAAGGTCTGGAACTAAACTTTGATGGAGTTGATGTATGGTTCAAGCTGATTGGCGAATTCAATGCTTACAACCTGCTGACGGCTTTTTCTGTGGCAATCTTACTGGACGAGGAGAAAGAAGCTGCATTAAGTGCACTTTCTACTACCTCTGGAGCAACTGGACGATTTGAGAAAGTAGAAAACACCTCAAATGTGATGGCGATTGTGGATTATGCCCACACTCCGGACGCGCTTGAGAATGTATTGAATACCATTGAAGAGCTGAGAACCAAGAATGAGATATTGGTGACTGTAGTTGGATGTGGCGGAGATAGAGATAAAGATAAAAGACCTAAGATGGCTGAGATCGCAGCGCGCTTCAGCGAAAAAGTGATTTTGACCTCTGATAATCCCAGAACGGAAGATCCAAAGCAGATTTTGGAAGACATGAAGGCGGGGATACCAAAATCAAAGGAACGCAACGTCATGATCATCGAAGATCGAAAAGAGGCAATACGCACGGCGTGCAACTTGGTTAACGACAAAGACATAATTCTGGTAGCTGGAAAAGGCCATGAGAATTACCAGGAAATAGATGGTGAGCGACATCATTTTGATGATCGTGAAGTATTAGGTGAACTATTGAATTAATAAAGGAATGCTGAACTATTTGTTTGAATATCTGAATCAAATCGACTTCCCTGGAGCGGGACTGTTTCAGTATATCTCATTCCGAGCAGGAATGGCAGCATTGCTATCGCTTTTGATTACGATCACATTCGGTAAGCGACTTATCGATATGCTACATAAGTATCAATTAGGTGAGTCTATTCGAGACCTGGGACTAGAAGGGCAGATGGAGAAGAAAGGCACACCCACAATGGGAGGTATCATCATCATTTCAGCTATAGTTATCCCAACAATCCTTCTTGCTGACCTGACCAATATCTATATCACGATGCTTATCATCACTGCTTTATGGATGGGAGCTATCGGGTTTTTGGATGATTATTTGAAGGTAAAGAAACAGAACAAAGAAGGGCTTAGAGGGAAGTTTAAGGTAATCGGCCAAATAGGACTTGGGCTAATTATAGGATTGATCATGGTGTTTCATGATGATATTGTAGTTAGAGATTTCTCTGGTGAAGCATTTAAGGATGAAAATTCATTGCTCACAACCATTCCTTTTGTTGCCAATAATGAATTTCAATATGACTGGTTGCTGCCTGAATTCCTGTCAGATTATGCTTGGGTACTTTATGTATTTGTTGTAATCTTCATCGTTACGGCTGTTTCGAATGGTGCCAATATTACAGATGGACTAGATGGGTTGGCTGCCGGTACGTGTGCAATCATTGGATTGACATTGGCAGTGTTAGCTTATCTATCCGGTAATGCAATTTTTGCTGACTACCTCAATATCATGTTTATTCCAAACTCGGGCGAGCTAGTAATTTTTTGTACTGCCTTTGTTGGAGCATGTATTGGATTTCTCTGGTACAACGCATACCCGGCGCAAGTATTTATGGGAGATACAGGAAGCCTCTCGCTCGGAGGTATTATAGCTGTACTTGCATTCGTAATAAGAAAAGAATTTTTAATCCCGGTACTCTGCGGAATTATCGTAGTGGAGAATCTATCGGTGATCATTCAAGTGGCCTACTTCAGGTACACAAAAAAGAAATTTGGTGAAGGCAGACGAATCTTTTTGATGTCGCCATTGCATCACCATTATCAAAAAAAGGGGATACATGAAGCCAAGATCGTCGGTCGATTTTGGATCGTGGGAATTCTCCTCGCCATTTTCACACTTGCAACTCTAAAAATCAGGTAATGACAGTAACAGAAATCCATGAATTAAACGAGAAATTCCAGAAGAGCGCAGTACAGCTTTCTGAACTAATACCTTCGGGTTCTTTGGTTCAGGCTACATCTATGCTGATCAGATGTGCTCGAAAAATTGATGACCAATTTTCAAAGCTTTTGGCGGCATCGTCAGAGACGAAATTTGGACAGATTATGAACGCACTGGAGGACGAAACTGATGAGGTTTTATTTATCCTGGATCAGTTAGAAATAGCTAATAAGAAACAACAAATCAGTCTAATCAATGACTTCCTAAAGAACGGTTATGATCTGATTGCTTTGTACTCAAAATGCTTTGACTACATCATCGAACAAAAAGTAAAAGAAGAGGAATAATGAAAGAACGCATAGTCATATTAGGCGGTGGTGAGAGCGGCGTTGGTGCAGCCATACTTGCTCAGCAGAAGGGCTATGATGTTTTTCTGTCTGATGGCGGAAGTCTTGCTGCAGAACGTAGGAGGACCTTAAAAAGTCACAAGATAGATTTTGAAGAAGGTGAGCACACAGAAGAGCTGATACTAAGCGCTTCGTTAGTTGTGAAAAGTCCGGGAATACCTGACTCGGCCCCTTTAATTCAAAAAATTGTTGCAAAAGGAATAGCGGTGATTTCTGAAATCGAATTTGCTTATCGGTTTATTGATAAAGCAAAGGTGATTGCAATCACTGGCACCAATGGTAAGACCACAACATCGCTTCTTACTTATCACTTATTAAAGACTGCTGGATACAAAGTAGCATTAGGTGGCAACATAGGTAGAAGCCTTGCCGCACTAGTTGCGGAAGGTGGCTTCCATTATTACGTAGTAGAAGTAAGCAGCTTCCAATTGGATGGGATTGTGAATTTTCGTCCGGATGTAGCAGTTCTACTCAACATTACGCCGGATCACTTGGATCGATATGAAAATAATTTCAATAAGTACGTCACATCGAAGTTTAAGATCATTGAGAATCTGACAAATGAGCAAGCATTTGTTTACTGTGCTGATTCAGAGCCTGTTACTGAAGAAGTGAGCAGAAGGAAGATTGAGGCGAGCATGTTTGCAATGAGTGCTTCTAACAATGAAAAGCTAAGCGCTTACCTAAAAGATGAGCACTTGATTTTCAATTACCAATTCATGCAAGATGAAAAGCACTATCATATTCCACTTTCGGAAATCTCATTAATTGGCAAGCACAATATGGTGAATAGTATGGCTGCGGTTTTAAGTGCACTTTGTGTAGAGGTACCAATTGAGAAAGTGCTTAAAGGATTAAAGAACTTTAAAAATGCTCCTCACAGACTTGAATTTGTGAAAGAAATTGATGGAGCAGCTTACATAAATGACTCTAAAGCAACCAACGTCGATTCCGTTTTTTATGCGCTGGATGGAGTTAAAGGTGATATCATTTGGATAGCTGGAGGAATTGATAAAGGCAATGATTATTCACAAATAGAAAAGCTGGTCAAGAAGAAGGTGAAAGCTTTGATTTGCATGGGTAAGGAGAATGAAGCCTTGGTAAACTATTTCAATGGTAAGATTGACAAAATAGCTGAAGTAGATAGTGCGAAAATGGCAGTTTCTCAGGCCCACAATTGGGCCAAAAAGGGCGATGTAGTACTTCTCTCACCTGCATGCGCAAGCTTCGACCTATTCAGTAATTATGAGGATAGAGGTGATAAGTTCAAGCGAGCGGTAAGTAAGCTTAATAAGGAATTAAAATCGAAAGAGGCATGAATCAAGTTAAAGATTGGGCATATCGCAACCTGAAAGGTGATCCAGTGATTTGGTTCATTGTATTAATCCTTTCACTATTTAGTATACTGGTTGTCTATAGCGCTACAGGAAGTTTGGCCTACAAGATGATGGGAGGTAATACAGAATATTACCTAATCAAGCACTCGATTCTAGTAGCAGTTAGTTTAGGTGCTATTTGGTTGGCCCACAAGATTGACTACCGCTATTACTCAAAGATTTCCAAACTGGTACTTTGGTTGTGTGTGCCGTTATTGTTGTTTACTTGGATTTTTGGTACCAATATCAATGAAGCATCCAGGTGGTTGACCATTCCGGTAATAAACCAAGCATTTCAACCTTCTGATTTGGCAAAACTTGCATTAATAGTTACCCTGGCAAGCATGTTGGCAAAGCGCCAAAATTCAATTGAGGACTTTCAAAAAGCCTTAGTACCCATGCTATTCTGGATTGGATTAATATGCGGTTTGATTGCATTGACCAATTTTTCATCAGCAATACTTCTGTTCTTGACATGTATGTTAGTCTTGTTCATAGGTAGAGTGCCCGTGAAGTATTTGGCGATGTTGGTAGTGATATGCATGTCTTTTGGCTCCGTGGCATTTATGGTCGGTCAAAGAGGAGGTACAGCAATATCAAGAGTTGAAGATTTCCTGAATGATGATACTCCTTATCAAGCAAAGCAAGCATACATAGCAATTGCATCGGGAGGTGTAATCGGAAAAGGACCAGGACAAAGTGACCAAAGAAATTTTTTACCTCATCCATATTCAGATTTTATCTATGCGATAATTCTTGAAGAATATGGAATCGTGGGTGGTATTACAATCCTGTTTTTATACCTCGCACTCCTTTATCGAGGAATGAAAGCAGCAGAAGATAACGATCGTGCATATGGAGGATTACTATCAGCAGGACTAAGTTTTGCTTTGGTAGTTCAGGCCTTAGTGAACATGGGTGTAGCGGTAGGATTGGGCCCCGTGACAGGATTGACACTTCCATTTATAAGCATGGGAGGAACCTCTCAATTGTTTGCTGGATTGGCACTAGGGATCATTCTTAGTGTGAGTCGTGGCGAGATTGACAGGTTTGGAGGGACCATTGGAAATCAATATAAAGAAGCAGCATAATCGAAGAGGAAAGAACATATCGCATTATGATAAGTGGTGGTGGTACTGGTGGTCACATCTACCCAGCTATTTCTATTGCTAACGCTTTGAAAGAGTCATTGCAGCATGTGGAGATTCTTTTTGTAGGTGCAAAAGGGAAAATGGAGATGGAAAAAGTGCCTGCTGCTGGATATGAAATCGAGGGTCTTTGGATTAGCGGTATACAACGTAAAATCACGGCAGGTAACTTGATGTTTCCTTTTAAGCTATGCTCAAGCATCATGCGTTCCTATGTTCTTTTAAGAAGGTTTAAGCCGGATGCGGTGGTAGGAGTTGGTGGATATGCGAGTGGGCCTTTATTATTAGCGGCAACGAGGAAAGGAATTCCAACCTTAATTCAAGAGCAAAACTCTTACGCCGGTCTGACCAATAAATGGTTGGCTAAGAAGGTGAACAAGATTTGTGTAGCTCATGCTGGAATGGAGAAATACTTCCCAGCTGATAAGTTGGTCGTAACTGGAAATCCTGTTCGACAGACGATAAAGCTAAATCCAAATAGAAAAGGCGAAGCGTTTAAGTTCTTTGAACTTGACAGAAGTAAGCCTGTATTATTAGTAATCGGAGGAAGCCTGGGGGCAAGAACACTCAATGAAAGTGTCATATCAGGATTAGAAAAAATTAAAAAAGCTGGTATTCAGCTGATATGGCAATGTGGCGGATTCTATCATGTAGAAATGGAAGAAAGATCTGAAGGTCAGCGAAATGGAGTGATATTAAAAGATTTCATCTTGCAAATGGATTTTGCATATGCATGTGCAGATGTCGTTATCTCTAGGGCAGGTGCGCTCTCAATTGCAGAATTAATGTTGACTGGCAAGCCTTCAATTTTAGTCCCTTCTCCAAATGTTGCTGAAGATCATCAGACGATTAATGCTAATGCGTTGGTAGAAAATGACGCAGCTGAGATGGTGAAAGATAAGGAAGCAATGGAAAAGCTGGTAGACGAGGCGATTGAATTGATAAACGATAAGAAGCGACAAGAGAAACTGGCTAAAAACATACACGCAATGGCGCATGAAAATGCCGCTATAGATATTGCAAACGAAGTAATTAAACTCATGGCCTAATGGAATTAAAAGAAGTAAATAGCGTCTATTTTATCGGTATTGGTGGTATCGGTATGAGTGCTTTAGCTCGTTGGTTTCATGCTAAAGAAACACCTGTAGCGGGCTATGATAAAACAGAATCTGATCTTACCAAGCAACTCGTTGAAGAGGGTATGCATGTTCACTATGACGATCAGCTCGACTTGATCCCTGATACCTTCTTGGATAAAGATGGAACTTTAGTAGTGTATACGCCTGCGGTTCCAACTGATCATATAGAATTGAACTACTTCAGAGATAGTGGATTTAATGTGAAGAAGAGATCCGAGGTGTTAGGCATGATCACAGATAATCACTTTACGATAGCTGTGGCTGGTACACACGGTAAAACGACTACTAGTTCAATGATTGCTCATTTATTGAGTGTATCACGGAAGGGTTGTTCTGCATTCGTTGGAGGGATCATGACCAATACTGGGACCAATTTGATGATTGGAAATGACAAAGCGCCAATTGTAGTAGAGGCGGATGAGTATGATCGCTCGTTCATGCAATTGAATCCTAACTACACAGTTATCACTTCATTGGACCCAGATCATCTAGATATTTACGGTGACGAGACGGCAATGCTTGATACCTATGAGGAATTCGTGAAGAAGACACCAAAAGATGGAAAAGTATTGATGTACTCTGAGGCCGGATTTAAAATCAATCCCGGCAACAAGTACACATCCTATGCAATCAGACAAGGAGATGCAGTTGCAGATGCTTTGAGAATTGTTAATGGAGCCTTCGTATTTACCTACAGGTATGGCATGGAGAAAATCTCTGATGTGTATGTTGAAGTGCCTGGTTATCATAATGTGTTAAATGCATTGGCGGCAATAACTGTAGCCATCGATATGGGCATGGATGGCAAAGAAATACGCAAGCGTATGAAAACATATGCTGGTGTAAAGAGAAGGTTTGAATATGTTTTCAGAAGCCCTCATGCAACGCTCATCGATGATTATGCACATCACCCAGAAGAAATAAATGCATTTTTAAAGTCGGTAAGGTCATTGGCAGGTAAGCGTAAAATCACTGCCATATTCCAGCCACATTTATATTCCAGAACAAGAGACTTCAAAGCAGCTTTTGCAGAGGCTTTGGATAAGGCGGACGAAGTAATACTTCTTGATATTTATCCAGCTAGAGAGCAACCGATTCCTGGAATTACTTCTAAATCCATTTTTGATTTGATGGATAATGAGAAAAAATACTTGGAGACCAAAGGGACATTATTTGATCGCTTGGATAAACTGAATCTTGATATTGTATTGACGATAGGTGCTGGTGATATTGACCGTGAGGTACCTAAAATCGAAAAATACATGAAAGATAAGTTTGAGCCAACAACAGCTGATGAAGCTAGCTCGAATGAAGAAACTAAATCAGAAGACGATGAGTAAGGAAGAGAAAAAGAACATATTGATCTACTCCTTTAGCGGATTACTTTTGATTTCATTGATAGCATTTGCTGGAGTAAAAAATAACAGCAGAAAAATTGATGATGTGCAGGTAGAGATAATGGGGCAGGATGGAATTTATTTCACAGATCAGCTGGAAGTTGTAGACCTGATGACAGATAAAAGCGCCGATTATGTCATTGGCGTAGAAATGGGAGATATTGATCCAAAGACTTTGGAAGAGCGGGTAGAGTCTAATCCATTTGTGAAGGATGCTCAAGTATATAGAGACCTAAAAGGGAATCTTCAAGTAAAAGTGAAGCAAAGCAAACCAGTAGCTCGTCTCTTTATTGATGGAAAGAATGATAGATATATTGATGAGGACGGGAGAGTACTTCCAATCAATGCAAAACATACCGCTCGTGTTCCTTTAGTAGAGACGGAGTTCGAATTTATGTGGAAAGAAAACATGAATGAAAGTAGGTATGGGACACAGGTTTTTGAGTTATTGATGTACATCGAAAAGGATGAATTCTGGAAGGCTCAGATCGCCCATATGGTTATAAAGAAAAATGGAGAAATAGAATTATATCCTCAAGTTACCAAGCAAGTGGTTGAGTTTGGTAGACCTGAGGACTTTGATAGTAAGTTTTCAAAGCTGATGACTTTCTATAAAGAGATATTGCCCAAAAAGGGGTGGAACACTTACGACAGAGTAAATCTGAAGTTTGAAAATCAAATTATTTGCGAATGAAAGGAGCTACAAGTCTTGAGTTTCTAGTTTCGAGCGTGGAAAAACCTAATCCGTGTCGAAATCTTATGACTAGCAACTTGCAACTCACAGCTTGAAACTAAAATATTATGGAAGACAAAATCATCGTTGGATTAGACATAGGCACGACAAAGATTTGTGCCATTGTTGGAAAGAAAAATGAGTACGGAAAACTCGAAATATTGGGTATGGGTAAGGCTGTGTCTGATGGTGTTATCCGTGGAATAGTAACAAATATTGATAAAACTGTTCGTGCGATCGAGAAAGCCATTGCTGAGGCTAGTGAGCAATCCGGTATCGATATCGGAGTGGTGAATGTAGGCATCGCTGGACAACATATTAAAAGTGCTGTTCATCATGGTGGTATCACTAGAGACGATACGGAAGGAGAGATAACTATCGAAGATTTAGCGCGACTGAATAGCGATATGCATCGCATCGTTACTCCTCCAGGAAGTGAAATTATTCACGTAATGCCGCAAGATTATATCGTGGATTACGAAGACGGGATTATGGACCCTGTAGGTATGACAGGGGTGAAACTAGAGGCTGACTTCCATATCATAACTGCACAAACCAACGCTATCAACAACATAAACAAGTGTGTGAAAAAAGCTGGGCTCCAGATTGAGAATCTCATTTTGGAACCACTCGCGTCCAGCTTATCTGTTCTTAGTGATGAAGAGAAGGAAGCAGGTGTTTGCTTGGTTGATATTGGAGGTGGTACTACGGATGTTGCTGTATTCTACGACAATATCATAAGACATACTGCAGTGATTCCTTTCGGTGGTAACATCATTACTTCTGACATCAAGCAAGGATGCATGGTAATGGAGCACCAGGCTGAATTGCTAAAAACAAAATTTGGCAAGGCAATCTCAGAAGAGGCAAGTCCCAATGAAATTGTTTCAATTCCAGGCTTAAGAAATAGACCTCCTAAGGAGATCTCAATCAAAAATTTAGCTCATATCATAGAAGCTAGAATGGAGGAGATCATAGAGCTTGTACATACAGAAATCATTAGCTCTGGCTACAATAAAAAACTGGCGGCTGGCATAGTCGTTACCGGAGGTGGTTCTCAGTTGACAAACCTTAGCCAGCTATTTGAATATATGACAGGATTAGATGCTCGCATTGGATATCCAAATGAGCATTTAGGTAGAAGCAAGGTAGATGCGGCAAAGAGCCCAATGTTTGCAACCACTGTAGGTCTGGTATTGTCCGGATTCAAAGCGTTGGATATTCGTCAGGCACGCTACTCAGAAGCTACTTCATCGAAAGGAGATGGTAAGAAAAAGATGAAGCAAGGCAACAAGTTTTTCTCTAACATTTTAGAGAAGACCAAAGGCCTTTTAATCGATGATTTTGATGATAAAATAAACTAGTTACTAGTTGTGAGATACTAGTTACGAGATGAAGGATTTTAAAAAGTTAATGATTTGGCAAAAAGGTATGGAGATCTGGAAAGAGACATATGTGTTAACAGGGATTTTACCAGAGAGTGAAAAGTTTGGGATTATATCTCAAATGAATCGCGCAGCTTCATCTATTCCTGCAAATGTGGCAGAAGGTGCCAGTAGGGATAGCCAAAAAGACTTTAAACGATTTCTTCAAATAGCACTAGGATCGAGTTTTGAACTTGAAACTTTTCTCTCAGGAATCAATATGCTTGGATTTGTAGAGGAAGTTAAGTCGATCAAATTACTGGATCTGATAAACGAGGAACAAAAAATGCTTATGGCATTTATGAAAAAACTTAAATAGTAGTTGTATAAAGTCGCAAGAGGCGAGAAAACTCGAAACTAGCAACTAGCAACTCGAAACTTTTATAACTATGGCAGAAAATATGTATCAATTCGACTTACCGTCACATCACAAGTCCATCATTAAGGTGGTAGGTGTTGGCGGTGGTGGCAGCAATGCTGTTAACCACATGTACAGCCTGGGGATCCGGGACGTAGAATTTGTGGTTTGTAACACCGACCATCAGGCACTGGAAAGCAGTGCAGTACCAAACAGACTACAAATCGGGACAAACCTGACAAGTGGACTGGGAGCAGGAGCTAATCCTGAAAGAGGCAAAAATGCCGCTGTAGAAAGCAAAGAAGAAATTCGTGACCTACTCTCGCAAGACACGAAAATGGTCTTCATTACTGCAGGAATGGGTGGAGGTACCGGTACCGGTGCGGCCCCTGTTATTGCACAGGTAGCAAGTGAACTAGATATCCTCACGGTGGGTATTGTGACTGCTCCTTTTGCTTTTGAAGGTAAGAAAAAAATGAAAGCAGCTGAGGAAGGTATCAAAGAGCTTAAGAAGTACTGCGATACTGTCCTAGTTATAATGAATGATAAGCTGCGTGAAATCTATGGCAACTTATCCATCAGCGATGCCTTTGCGGAAGCAGATAATGTATTAACAACTGCAGCAAAAGGAATTGCGGAAATTATCACTGTTCCTGGATATGTAAATGTGGATTTCGAAGATGTAAAAACAGTAATGAAGGGTGCCGGTCCAGCGGTGATGGGATCATCAAAAACTATAGGTGACAATAGAGCGCGAAGAGCTGCTGAAGAAGCGCTAAACTCTCCACTATTGAATCAGCAGGATATCTATGGTGCTGAGAAAATTCTCCTTTCTATCATTTCTGGTGAGGAAGCAGAGCTTCAGATGGATGAGCTTACAGATATAACAGACTACATCCAGGAATACGCTGGCGATGACGCAGAAGTAATCTTCGGTCACGGAGTGGATAGTACGCTTGGAGAGAATATTCGAGTAACCGTGATAGCTACTGGCTTTGGAAAAGTAGACGAGGATGGTGAATACATCTCTAAGGAGGAAGAAGCTACTCGTTTCGATCTGAATTCTCAAAGAGAGATTGAAAAAGAGCCGAAGCAAGACAATACTTCGAGCTTCATGTTTGAAATTGATGATGATGGTGACAAGGAAGGAGTTGAAGATTGGACATATGAACTGAGCTCTTTAAAAGATGAAATCAAACGTGAAATTGATGAAGAAGAGCAAGAGCAGCGAAAGCAAAGTCCTGCCGAGCAGCCTGCGTTTGAATTCGACTTCACTAACAGTTTTGAGCGTGAAGAGGAGCATACGCATGAAGATGAAGTAAACATTGAAGATGCATTTGCAACTACTCCAAACTCAAAGCAGATTCGATTAGCTCAAGAACGAGCTGAGCGAGAAGAAATGTTCACAAGTAAGAAATATGAAATGGAAACAGAGGAGTTCAAAGAACGACTAGATGTTCCTGCATATGAACGAAAGCAAGTGAAACTTCAAAATGTACCTCACTCTTCTGAGAGAAACATTTCAAAGTTCAACTTGAATGAGGAAAATCAAATCCTCGGAAGTAACAAATTCTTGCACGATAATGTCGATTGATTAAGTCATCGCGAATGGGTACGAAGCGATCTCTAGTAGACAGCATCACTTCGTTCGCAATGACGGTTATCGTCTAAAGACATGGTTAACGTAGGTGTTAGTCATATTCTGCCAAGAATGAGCCCCGGCCAAGGTCGGGGCTTGATTTTTTACTCACCCTGTAATCGCTCATAACTACCGTCGATGAATATCACCTGATATTCCGAGTTGAATAGCTTGGAGGGAAGGTAGTAGTCTGTAGAAATCACTTGTGCGCCGGAGGTAATTGCGGCTTCAAATCTAGAAAGGTCATTGGTGCGAGCTTCTATCGTTTCTGAATCGGCACGAGTACGAACCATGTAGCCTTGAGCAACTAGTTGCTGAATTTTTTCCTGATTAAAAATCGGGTTGTTGATGATGCGAAAAGCAGCTTCAGGAGTTCCTTCTATGGCGTTCACAAACATAGTTGCACCCTGGAGTCCTGGAAAGGAGGAAAGGTACATATCTGTTTTAGTTATATCTTCATCAAGTACAAACAGGATTTTTCCTTTTACTTCCTCAAGCGATGGCCAACCGTCTGTAAGAATTGCTCCCTCTAATGTTGAATGATCATTCTTCACAAAGTCAGGTGTAATGAGCTGATTTACATCAAAGACACTGGATATTTCATCATCAATCAGCTTCATTCCTCCTACATCAAAAGGAACCGGATTTGTTGTTAATGGAATTGTTGCGTCTTTGGCATTGATCAAAACGATGATGGGAGTATGAGTGGGGTTTCGATCCGACCATTGCTTTAATTCTTCCAAACCATCGGTAAATAGTAAATGATGGCTTCTAAAATCAACATCTTGAGTGTGAAACATTTTAAGTCCTAAATCTTCTAAAACGTTGTCTTCATCGTAAGGGAGTGGAGTTATTCCTGCATCTTGTACTACCTCTAGGCCTTCTGGATTTGTATAGTGACCACCCTCGGGATCATAGAACACATCAAATTCAAGATTTCGCAAACCTAGATCCAATTGATCGGATAGAGGGATATGTTCGTATTCAATGCTCTGAGCTAAAGTTTGGTCTAGTTGTGCAATAAAGTCTAAGATCGGTTGCTCAACAGCCATTTTGTAGCTGTTGTGACTCCCAATTACCTGGATATCATTAAGGCATTCACAACCATCATCTAATGCATTTCCTATTGGAGATGCTCCATCATCGCTGGCGCAAGAGGTTGTTAGTAAAACCAAGGAAAGTACAAGAAGCTTTTGAATATTTTTAGATGATAGCATTTCTAAATCTACTTAATCTAGAGTTGATGAATACGAATCACTCAACAACAATAGAAGATCGATTAACGAAAGAGCTTCCATCTTTCATTAACCCCTCAACTCTAATATCAAATTTGCCTAGTTGGTCAGAAGTGAAGAACTCGACATTTGCAGTGCCATTCTCGAATTTCAATTCTGGATTCCAATAAAGCGTAGAGCGGAAGTCTGGAACATTATGTGACTCTTCTGGGATAGCATATTGAGGACTGTAAAATTGCTTGGAAGCATGGTATCCTGGATGCGTAAATACGAGGAGCCCTTTTGATTCTTTAAATTGCGCAGGGGATGATTCTCCAGTTTTTGTGTAAACCACAATTACTCCACCTGCGCCATTTACACCATAAAATGCTGCATTTGGTCCTTTCAAAACATCGACAAAATCAACCTGCTGTATAGGTATGGTCAATATCGTTTGTAAATCTACTTGCATGCCATCTAGAATATATAGTGGAGGTATTCCCGAGAGAGATGCGAACCCTCTAATACTCGCAGACTGACTTGCTCCACTACCTGTGACAGTTACTCCAGCAGTACGACTCAACATGTCTAGAACTGTCGATGCTTGGAATCTGAATTCGTCAGCAATTATGCGATTACTAGGATCTCCATATTTCTGCGCTCTTTCATCTTGTTCGGTGATTCTCTGAGTTTTAACAACTACTTCATCTAGGTAGGAAACATCATCATCAAGGAAATATGCTTGAGCAATTTGCGACTGTTTTTGCACTTTCTTTTCAAACTGTGAATCGATAGCTCGAGACTTATATCCGTATCCGCTACTTAGCTTAGGATTGTTAAGTAGTTGAATACTAACATCATTTACTGCTTTATTTCTTTTACCACGAAATCCTGTTGCTTGCAGAATTAGTCTGGTACTATCAAAGAAAAGGTTGTTTTCAATGATAAACTCCCCATTCGGATTAGTCTTTCCTTGGGCGATACTAATGCCATTATTCGAAGAGGTCATTGAGATGCTTCCTTGACGAGTTTTCTCTTTATTGTAATAATCAACAACCTGACCTTTTATCGTCAAGCCCTTTTCGATACCGTATTTCTTGGCAGCGCCTGAGTTGTTTAAAACTTCTTTCCAGTTAAACCTCGTCCATCCTTGAGTCATCATGAGTAAGTCCATTCTTTTGTAAGCTTCGCTTGTGCCTTCAAAATAGATCCCCGGGTTTTCTATTCGACCTTTTAAATCGGAAGTAAGCATCAATTCCGTCACGATATTGGCATCTCCATCCGTGTAGTGATTTTCATTTGCAGGATTGATTACTAATGAAGCAGAATGAATCAAACTATCAGGCAATGCTATATTCAGACTTACTTGCGACCTCTTTTGATATCCATTTTCATCACTAGTGATTTTTAGCTCTGAATTGATTTGAGGTATAAGAGGATAGATCAAGCGTTCTGTAAGGGGAGTGTCTTTTGAATTGAAGTAGGTGAGATGGATAATCCCTGGTTTCAGATTTTTTCTACTAATGCGAGTAGCAAATGATTCTGAATTTGTATTGCCAACAGCAAAAAGGAATTGCCCACGTTGGTGAGCGACAAGGGTGCCTCCAGCTAAATCAACGTTTTTGGATAGCACCGTAATTATAATTTTATCATTTCCATGGCTGTGAATAACCTTAATGCTTGCTCCTTGACTTTTAACTTGTGGAAGAGAGAAGTTCTTGCCTCCTGTTTCAGCATAGTAGTCTGAATCAGATGATGGTGTTAAATAAATTTCTCCCATACCCAGTTCGTTAGTATTGAAGTCTGTATTTGTAGCACCATCTTTCGATTTAATAACACCTTCTAAGGACACTCCAAACCCAAATTTGTCATATGCTTTTATAGCTACTTTACTTCCAATTCCATCAATTAAATCTCCGCCTTCAGGTAAAAAGTCCAGGTAAATTGAGTCATTTGGAACATTTGCGTTAGACTCTTCACTGGAATTAAGAGGATTTAGAATTTTGAAGTTTTTTCTGAAAATGAATTCATCATCGAAGTTTCGCATCCAATTGGTGTAGGCTCGAACCTGATATTCCCCTGACTTCAATTTTTTTGAAAGTTTGAAGTTTCCATCGGAGGTTCCGTTCTCCGAAAAGAGCACCAGAGAGTCAATTACAGTACCTTGGCTATTGAGTAATTCTACATATAAAGTCTTACTAATAGTGCTTGGAATATGATCTACGGAATTGACTAAATAAGACTTAAACCAAAGGTTATCTCCTGATCCGTAATACTTTTTATCGAGATGTAAATAGACTTTTTCTGACTGATTCTCAATGATGTATTTATCAATTTGCTTTTGATAAGTAGGCTTTATTGATAACAATAGAATGGTGGTGAGTAGTATGTATTTCATAGGGTCTTAATGTGGCTAAAGCAGTCACAAACAGTATACCAGAATTAGTTTTAAAATTGAATATGCTAGCTCTCTAACGGAATTCTGGTCTCAATTGTTAGGAAGATTAGATTTAGTATTTAGTAATTTTACATGCGACTCACCCTATTAAAGATAAATTGAGAAGTGCTTCTTTAGGGATAAGCTATCTGATTAGATAAAATCTATTAATAGCTTATTGCCGCTTAACAAACTTCTGGGTATAAACTTGATCGTCTACCCTAAATTTAAGTAGGTACACACCCTCTTCTAAGGAAGTAACATCAATGCTATTTTTAGGATCTTTTATAGATTTAATAATCCTCCCATTAAGATCTAATATCTCAACATAGTTTAATCCACTGTCTTGAATTTTTAACTCGTTAGAAGTTGGGTTTGGGAATATTCTGAACGCGCTGGCTCTATCGACTGATAATGGAGATGGTGTTATAAATTCTGCTAAGAATCGAGTTTCACTGTTAAAGAGTATGTTGATAAACGAATAAATATCGCCTTCCGATGAAATTAGTAATGCACTGTTAGATTCGTAGTTTTCAATTTTAAAATCAAATAATAACTCAGAGGTTTGATCTTCTATATGGTAGCGAAAAATCCCAAAACGTTCGATCCCATATATGTATCCATTATGAGGTATAAGTCTATCAAACCCTTTCCTTGCTAAATCATTTTTATCAAGGTCATAAATCAGTTCGCTTTCAAAAGTTTCTGAGTCAATAGCATAAAGCTTGCCTGTAGATGAATTACCTGCCCCTTCAAATCCGGCATAGATGACATCATTGTGATGAAGAACAGTATATGGTGAAGTGCCTTTCAGATCTTCACCTTGCAAGATGGTTGTATGAGTTTGCGTTTCCAGATCATACATTCCAAAGCTTCCAGAAGTGTAAGAATCACCGAATGAATCTTGATAAGGAATACCACCTCCATTAATCCAAGCAATTATTACTTTATCATCAAATACGGTGATATCAACTGGTGTAGATCCATTATCACTATTTGGTACGCTGTAGATTTTTTGAAATTCAGTCCCATCAGGTTTGATGGTGAAAATGCTACCCTCATCTTCACTGGATGTCCAGGAAAACCCCCATAAAACTCCATCTTTCAACTGTTTGACAGAAACTATCTGACCTTCGCTGCTGCTGAAGTCTTTCAAAGTGGATAGGGAAGAAGATGATAGGTCATAACTATAGAGTCTGCCTTGCCAGGTGTTTATGCTTACAGTAAAGAAGATTTTATTATCAGATATCAAGATACTTTCGGGATGGGTTCCAGATATATCTGTTAAAGTTTGAACTTGAAGTTCTTCCGAAAAAATTTTCACTAACTCACTGGTAGAAGCAGTTACTTTAAATCCATAGAAAGCACCATCGTGCTCCACAAAGTCTTGAAAGTAATTATCTCCAGAGAAGGACTGTCTCAACGAAATTTGTGAGAAACTTTGCAGGGAAAGAAAAATCAATGTGGTGATGAGCAAGGTTCGCATGGTAAGATTGTAATATTGATTTTTCTAAGATATTAGGTGAATGCAAAATAATCGAGGTTAATACCGACAATTTTTTAAATAACCTATTCACTTACCTGTGATTGATTGGCATTGAATGTTAGTTTCTGTTTAATCAAAGCACTCAAACATTTCGTCAATCTCGAAGCATGCCTTGCAAGAACCATTAATTAGTGAATCTTTTGATGGGAACGCAATATCACAAACTGGTCCTCCCTGAAGATTGTATAAATCGGTTTGTGCGCGACTTAGCTCATCGAATAAACTTTCTAGTTCAAGGGTATCTATTCCTAACACTCCATAGACATAAATAGGACCACATCCATTTCCTCCAGGGATTAAAGTTGTTCGACAATCATCCGATGTTTCCCCAGTGGATTTTTCTATGACACCATTAATTTCACTCTGCAGTTTGTCAATTTTATCTTCAAGTAAAGAAGCTGTCAAACTATCGTCTGAACTACAGCTTATACTCGACCAGAGCATCGTAAGGAGAATGAAAGTATTGTGTTTCATAATTTGAAGACACTTTCAATAGACGCTTCGTTGTTACAATAAATACTTGTCCTACGAAGTTTTTTCAAGCAGTTGGGATTCGATATTGCTGATTTTCTTGATTGCAAGGATGGTAGCAATAATCGCAGGGATTTCAACAACATCTGAGAAAAGAAATGCTTGACTTTGTGAGATAATATCTTGAAGCGTTTCACCTCCATTCATGGTCATCCTGAAAACGATATTCCCGACAAAATTGCTAATTAGGTACAAGGCCCACCACAGTCCAAGAATAAATGTACTTGATGAAATTCTTGAATTTTGATCTATTGCAGCCAGCTTTTGAACCGATAGACTTAATATTTCTTTGGCTATTTGAAATGGTCTGTAAAGATTCACGAAAGGGATGAAGAAAGACCAAACAGCCATTTCTTCTCTATATGAAGGTTTGGTGTTCAATCGATGAAGGTTGCCATAAGCCCTTCTAAACCAATTAAGAAAAGTTACAATGGAAGCAATTAATAAAATCAGCTGAAATAACCCAATAGCTCCTTGTCTTAAGTCGTTCATTGAGGCTTCTTGATCAGATACGAAACCACCGTTACTGAATCGTTCAAGAAGCTCGAGTTCTAGGAACCCTGAAACAATAGCAAGCACATTGGTCACGCACATTGCCCAGAATACATTAATTACTATTGATGCCCTTTTAGCATTGTTTTTAAGCGGCTCACTGGTCTTTTTGATTTCTTTTTGAATCTCTTCAGCGTCTGCTAAAAAATTAGGACATTCATTTTCAAAGTCGGCAATCTCATTTGTGAGGCTGCATACAATTCCTTTATCCCTATCAAACTTTTTATTCTTACAGACCTTGCAAAATCTGAGGTGTTCTTCTCTTGTCATTTGTTACGCTAGTTTAGATCTGGTTTTGGTGAATGTCTAATCTTGGGCAGAATTGAGATCCCTAAGATATAGAAATATTGAATTTGGGAATTAGACAGACCAATACCTATTGAAAATACCATTGAGCAATCAAGGCACCTCCAATGAATAGGATAATCCCTAAATAAGCACAGTTTCTTGCGATTCTATACTCTTTTATTTTTTTCATCAGTTTCTCATTGTCCTTCATTTGAGGATACTTCCTTTCTGTTTTCAGAATTCGGAAACTCAAGTTCAAAGTGTTTAAGCTCTCAAAGTAGGTAACAGAATTCTCATCTGTTAAAATCTCGCCAAATTCTAGATATTCTCTTGTCCAGATTAAGAGTAGGTACTTTAGGTGTCGGTAATGAAAAATAACGACGATAAGAAAAAGTACCGGGACTCCAATTATGCTCGCCAACAAGATATTCATGAAATAAGATTAGTAGGATTTTTATGAGTGTATATGACGATTGACAGCATTAGAAGTAATCCTAAAGGCTGAACTATTTCTCAACTTCAGGATGATCTTCACCTATTGCAACACCCAGTTTCTTCACAATCTGATCAACAGTATCGTTATCGTAATCAATGTCAATAGGAGGGTTGAATGTAACAGACAGATCCGTGCCTTTTTGAATTCTTTTCAATCCTGTCTTGTCAAATGCCGTTCTAAAACCATCAACTCGAATTGGGATTACTGTCGGTCTGTGCTGCTTAATCAAGTGGGCAGTTCCTTTTCTCACTGGAGCTCCTTTGCGAGTAGTGCCTTGAGGAAATGTTACTACCCATCCATCTTTAATAGCTATCCCAATAGATTTAGTGTCATCAGGATTTACCTCTCTTTTTATCATCTCTTCACCCTTTCTCCAGGTACGATCTACGGTAACTGCGCCAGCCAGTGCTAGGATCTTAGCTCGAATGCCTTTTTCCATTGTCTCACGCGCTGCAACATAGTAGACATTCACCTTAGGGTTTCTTAAGTAACTCCAGTCATCAAGTGAATCTATTTGTCCATTAAGTGCTGCAAACATGGCTTGAAACATCGCGATAACATCCGTAAAGATTGTCTGATGGTTAGAAACGAAAAGTACATTTTCTCCAGGGATCTCTGTTAGTATTTTACTGCCAGAAACAGTCACCTTGTTTGGCTTGAGCAGATACCAAAGCACAAATCTTCCGACCGTTTGAAAGATTTTCTTTTTAAACCAAATGGACTGCCCAAACACATTTTTCTTAGCCATGACTCATCTATTACCATTCGAAAATAGGCAACCTTATTCAATTTGATGGTAAAAAGAAAAACCCCGCTATCAAAGCGGGGTCAGCCCTAGTAGAGTAGAGTTAGTGATTGGGCGTTTCTTTATTCTGTTCGAAGTGAATCGACAGGATTTGTCTTTACGGTGCTTACTACTTTGGACGAGATGCTCAATAGTGCGAGTCCAACTATGAATAGAATAGGTAGTACGATAAACCACCATCCAAGCTGAATGCTGAATGTGTAATTCTCTAGCCATCTGGTCATTATCCAATAAGAAGCAGGGATGCTAAGAATACACGCAATGCCAACCAAGGTCATGTAATCTCTGCTTAGCAGCGTCATTAAGTTGCGCATACTTGCACCAAGCACCTTGCGAATTCCAATTTCTTTTGTTCGCTGCTGGATTGTAAAGGAAGTAAGTCCAAATAGTCCAAGGCAGGCAATTAAGATAGCCAAAGTTGAAAAGCCTGTAAATATCTTCCCAAAGCGAATATCTTCTTTGTATTGCTCGTCAAATGCATGGTCGAGAAAGAAGTAATCCATTTGGTAGTCAGTAAAGATATTATTCCACTCAGCTCTTACAGATGCGACCATTTTATCCAATTGCTCACCTTTAGTGACGTTGGCATTTTCATCAATTCGTATCTTGATAAAGTAAAACTCAGTCCAAGAACTCAAGATATAAGCCAATGGCTGATAGTCATCATGTAGGGATGTGTGGTGGTGATTTTCAACCACACCTACTACTTTCAGTGGTACAGGTCCATAGAAACCTTCAAGCTCAGCTCCGAGAGCATCTTCGGGGTTGGGAAATCCAAGATTTTCAGCAAGCTTTTGGTTAATAACTGTTTCTCCTTTATACCAAGGACTGTCTCCTTCTCTCAGTTCACGACCAGCAATCTTGTCAATGCCGAAGAATTGTGGGAAATCTAGATCCATTGAAACTAGTCCGGAATAAGTTGAGTTTTCTGGGCTTTCATTTTTAAGTCTGAGGTTAGTACCCCAGCTTACAGCTTCTCCTGGTATTTCTCCAGCATTAGTGATTTGAGTAATGCCTGAATACTTTAACAGCTCAGTTTTTAATGTGCTAAATCGTTGCACGTCTTGTCTGTTTTCTGCTCCTACATCACCTGGGGGAGACTTAATAACAAGGATATTTTCAATGTCAATTCCAAGGTCTGCTTCTCTCATATAATTGATCTGATTGTATACAGTCAAGGTACCTGAGATTAAAATGAACGTGATCATAAATTGTACAAGCACTAAAGCCTTTCTCAACTTAACACCACCTACTTTTCCTCTTTGACCAACAAGAATATTTACAATGTTTATAGACTTAAGTATTGCGTATGGATACAATCCGATTAGGATGGTTCCTGCAGCAATTAAGACTATTAACAATCCAAGGATCTGCATATCAAGGAGTGCATCTATAGGAAGTCCTGTTACGTTGATTAAGTACTTTTCTGCAAACTGAGTTAGTAGTATTGCCAACCCAAACGCAATAAGATTCATTACGAGGGCTTCAAGAATGAATAACTGAGTGATCTGCTTCATAGAGGAGCCCATGCACTTTCTTACACCCATTTCTTTTAAGCGTTCCATGGTTCTGACCAGCGATAAATTCATGTAATTAATCCATGCAATAACGAGGATAACTACAGCTATCAGACTCAATACCCATATAGTCTGACTTTTAACACTTCCATCGAATCCAAAGCTGGCGCCAGATTCTAAATGAATATTACTTAATGGTTGTAGGTAATAGTCGATAGTGAAACCAGCCGCAGCATAAGCTTCTTTAGAGTTCTCTTCATGCAATTCATTTATTTGATCAAGTATTTCTCCTGACTTAGCAGGATCTTCTGCCATCAAATAAGTGATCATATTATTTGATGTCCAGCTATTTTTAGATCCAGTGTAGTGCTCTATTGATGGATAGGAAAGCAATAATTCAAATTGAATGTGCGAGTTTGAAGGGAGGTCTTCTAAAATTCCAACCAATTCATACTGATGAGCTCCGTTATTTCCGCTAAGTGTAAAAGTGCTTCCAATAGCTTTTTCAGGATCATCAAAGTACTTCTTAGAAGCCTTTAATGTCAATACTGCAGTCTGTGGCTCATCGAGACGTGACGAATTTCCTGCAATAAAGTTGAAATCAAACATTTCAAACAACCCTTTGTCAGTGACATACACCCCAGGTTGCTCGAAATTGACTTTATTCCCATTATCGTTATAGATAATCGAATTGTTAGCGTAGTTGTAGTCAAAGAATCTTACTGTCTCTGATACTAGCGTAGACTGCTCTTTCAATGTTTTACCCATCATGGAAGGGGCATTTATCGATTGGCCTAATGATTCACCATTTTTATAGGCTTCCGATTCAATTCGGAAGATTCGATCTGCGTTTCCATGAAAAGAATCGAATGAATTATGAAAATTGACATATTGAAAAATTACCAGGCAGGCAGCCATACCAAGTGATAGTCCAAAGATGTTTATGAAAGAGAAGACTTTGTTATTCTTTATCTGGCGAAGAATAGTGGTCAAATAATTTTTTAACATGTCATTTTTGGTTTTGGTTGTGAAATAGAAATTCAATCGGTGTGCCAATATTTGTAAGTGCCAATAAATCAGTTGATTACATAAAATCAAACAATGTCCGATTGTGCGATTATGAACGGGTTTAAAAAAGATTCGAACAGAAATACAATAATATCGATCCAATTTTCGCTTCATGATTTATGATAATGACCTTTTTGAATTGCATTAAATGAGTGAAATTGGTGCCATGAAGAAATTACTACTAATAGCGTGTTTTTTTCCATTTGTGCTGCACAGTCAAATCAAGTTTGAGCAGGGTTCTTGGGATGAAGCGATTTCGAAATCAAGGATGTCAGGAAAATTAATTTTACTGAGCGCTTATGCAGAATGGTGCGAGCCATGTAAGGAAATGGAGGAGTATACTTTCACTGATTTAGAAGTGGCTAATTATTACAACAGTAATTTCATCAATGTAATTATGGATATGGAAGAATATCCTGGCGTCGAACTTTCGGAGGAATATTCGATAGCTGTTTTTCCATCGTTTTTATTCATAAATGGAAATGGAGATGTTATTCATCGTGGATGTGGTGCAATGGATGCCACTCAATTTTTGCATTTGGGAGAAGATGCACTAACCGACAGTCTAACCTTAAGTTCATTTGAAAAAAAGTATGATGAAGGAGATCGTACAGCATCTTTCATGCTTAATTATCTGGGGCTAATAGAAGATGCATGTTTAGATGCAGAAAGATTTGCCACCAATTATTTGAAAGATGTAGAGTTGAATAATCTAACCAATGAAACGGCATGGGAGGTATTCGCTGCCTTTCAATGGGATTTATACAGCAGAGAATTTCAGTACCTACTTGAAAATAGAAGCACTTTTGAAGATGCTGTTGGTCAAAAGCTAGTGAACGCAAAATTGTATGATACCTATCTTTCACAATACCAGGAGGTCTTTGAGTCTGAAGAATTGCATGACTTTGGAATGCGGGCATTACTTCATTCAATAAAAAATGTGTCCTTCACCGGATCTGATACACTCAAATTGATGATGAACCTACATTATTCAGAGTATGTAGAGAATTGGGATGATTACGCAGACTATGCCATTCAACTAGTTGGTATGAATAATCTTGAAGACCCTGAGCAGCTAAATGAATTGGCTTGGAAGTTTTACCTGTTTGTGAATAATAAGAATCAACTTTCTATAGCAGCATCGTGGGCACAGCAAGCAGTTGATAAGCAACCTGAGCCTTCAATGATTGACACCTATGCTTCATTGCAATTCAAGCTGGGAAATAAGAAAGAAGCTATCGAGCTTGAAAAGCAAGCTTTGGAACTTGCTAAGGAATTGTATGATGATACATCACATTATGAATATCAGCTTAAGAAATTTCAAGGCAAGTAAATCTCCTTTTGCTTAAATGCAACATTCGACTTTGAGTTAGGTCTCTAATGCATTGAACTAACCCAAAGCGTCATGATCAAAAATACTTTTCTCACTTCTTTTAGGGCTTTATGGAATAATAAAAGCACCTTTTTACTGAATATTTTAGGTCTTTCAATTGGTATTTGTGCCTGCATATTAGCGTATTTACATGTCGATTACGAGTTAAGCTATGATACTCACTATAGTAAAAAATCTCAGCTCTATCGATTGGTTGTAGGCAACATGGAAGCAGGAGAGGGATGGGTAAAAGTATCTGCGCCAATTCCGCCAAAACTTAAGAAGGATATTCCTGAAATTCGAGAGTTTGCTAGGCTTACTGAATATTCATACGACAAGAAGGTTTCAGTGAAATATGAAGAACTGATATTCAACGAAAGATCAGTTTTTATGGCTGACCCAGCAATATTTGATCTTTTGGATATTTCATTAATACACGGAGCTGTAGCGCGTGAAATGCCAAAGCAATCGATTTTCATCTCAGAAACTGTATCGAAAAAATTATTTACCGGTGAAAGCCCTTTGGGCAAGATTTTAACGGTAAATAGTAACAGAGATTACGCCATCAAGGGAGTATTTAAGTCTATGCCTGAAAATGGTCACCTTAAGATGGACTACATAGTTCCGTTCGAAAATTTAGAAGATGTTTTGCCATATACCAGTCTTACAGCAAACTGGGGGCAGTTCAATTACTTTGCTTACGTGTTGCTTGATGAATCAGCCAATCTTCTTGAGGTTGTGAATAAAATTAAATCTGGGGTGGTTGAATTTGGAAATGATAGGGAGATGAGATTTGAAGAACTGACGCTACAGCCAATACAGGATGTTCATTTTCAAGCGAGTGATGGCAACGTTAATGCATCATATGATCCACGGTATTTGTACATCTATGCTTCAATAGCTCTTGCAATTTTCGCTATATCGGTAATTAATTTTCTGAATCTCTCTATCGCCAGCTCTACCAAGCGTATAAAAGAAGTAGGAATTAGAAAAGTGATGGGGGCAAGTAAAATTCAAATTGTAAATCAATTTGTGACTGAAGGCTTGATCCTCTCTACTGTATCAATCATCATAGGTTTGATTCTATCAGAAAGTGCATTACCATTCATCAATAATCTAGTAGGTTCCAAAAGCACTCTTGATTTGAGCGATCCTTTACTGATTTCAATGCTAGTAGGTTTAGTGCTTTTTATTGCTATCATTTCTGGTGTCTATATCACCTTTTTTGTTATCTCATTTCATCCTATAACTGCTTTGAAAGGGCTGATTAAAATAGGTTCAAAGAAGAATGGGTTTAAGAATGGATTACTCATTACACAATTTGTTATGTCCAGTGTTCTGATTCTCTCATCTGTTTTAATATATCAGCAGTTAAATTATTTGCAAACGACAGAACTTGGTTTAGACGAGGAACAAGTGCTAACCATTGAGCTTTTTGATGAAAACTCTAGATCTAAAATGAAAGCATTGGCAAGTGAGATGGAGCAGATCCCAGGAGTAATTAGCACGGGCTCATCCAGATTCACTCCGGGAAGTCCAAATTGGAATAATTCGATTACATGGGCTGGACAAAAAGAAAATGTACATTGGCATGTCATAGAAGTAGGGCCTGGTTTTTTAGAAACATACGGAATTTCGCTAACTGCTGGAAACATCGATGCCATTAATTCTCAAGTAGAAAATACTCCGTATGTTTATTTGGTAAATGAAGCTGCCGTTGAAGCAGCGCAATGGGCAGATCCATTGGGACAGTCAATAGCTGTTGTCGGTTCTAACTCTATTGCACCCATTCAGGGAGTGGTGAAGGATTTTCACTATCAGTCATTACATAGTTTCATTGAGCCGGTTGTTCTCAGAGTGCTTGATGATAAAAGGCATAATATGTTATCATTGAAATTGTCCAGCAATGATTACACTCAGCTTTTAAATCAAATTAGAGTTTCCCATGCGAATGTTTTAGGAAGTGTTCCATTCGAATATGCTTTCGCTGATGATCAATTTGAGGAACTGTATAAGGTTGAAGAACAAACGACACAATTGGTTGGACTTCTCACTGGCATAGCAGTGATTTTAGCAATACTTGGGATGTACGCGCTTTTGAGTTTCGCATTAAGAGAACGTACGAAAGAAATTGCAATCCGTAAGGTGCTTGGTATAAAACTCTATGGTACCTTATTCTTACTGAGTAGAAAGTATTTTAAGCTGCTAATCATCTCTAATACCTTGGGATTAGCATTGACATGGTACCTCATTGACAAATGGCTGGCTAACTTCAGTTATCACATCTCTCTCAGTATTTTTAGTATGATACTAATATCTATGGCTACTTTTCTAATTGTGATATTGGTGGTTTGTTCCAAGGCCTTTCAAACGGAGCGAATCAATCCAACAGATGCGTTAAGAAATGAATAAGTCTGCAATACAAGCGAAAAATAAAAAAGCCTGCTGTTTGGCAGGCTTTTATTTGATTCATTAATGTGATCAGCTCATTCCGCTTTTCAAATATTCACGATTCATTCGTGCAATATTCTCTAGTGAAATTCCTTTTGGACATTCAACCTCACATGCTCCAGTATTGGAACAATTTCCGAATCCTTCCTCATCCATTTGCTTCACCATGTTCTGTACACGCTCTTTTGCCTCAACTTTACCTTGAGGTAGGAGAGAAAGCTGTGAAACCTTCGCAGATACAAATAGCATAGCAGATGCATTCTTACAAGTTGCCACACAAGCACCACATCCTATGCAAGTAGCGGCATCAAATGCTTTATCAGCATCGTGCTTGTCTATAGGGATCGCATTCGCATCTTGCGTATTCCCTGAAGTATTCACACTTATGAAACCTCCAGCGTTCATTACTCGATCAAAGGCACTTCTATCAACTACTAAGTCCTTGATTACAGGGAAGGCTTTCGCTCTCCAAGGTTCTATGTAAATCGTTTCGCCATCCTTAAATTCACGCATGTGCAGTTGGCAAGTGGTAATTTCTCTACCAGGACCGTGTGCCTCACCGTTTATATACATGGAACAACTTCCGCAAATACCTTCGCGACAATCATGATCAAAAGCCACTGGCTCTTTATCTTCCGCAATAAGCTGTTCATTTAAGATGTCCATCATTTCCAGAAAAGAGCTATCAGTGGAGATTCCCGAAACCTGATAAGTTTCCATCTTCCCTTTTTCTTTATCGCTTTTCTGTCTCCAGACTTTCAGTGTTAAATTCAATTCTGTTGCTGACATAATATCTTATTTATAAGAACGCGTTTTAAGTTCTATGTTTTCGTATTTCAAATCCTCTTTGTGCAGCTTGGCTTTAGAAGGCTCACCTTGATATTCCCAAGCTGCTACATATGTGAAGTTTTTATCGTCCCGAGTAGCTTCACCTTCCTCAGTTTGATATTCTTCTCTAAAATGGCCTCCACAAGACTCATTTCTCTCCAGTGCATCCCTCGCAAATAGTTCTCCTAATTCGAGGAAATCTGCCACGCGACCTGCCTTCTCCAATTCTTGATTGATGCCATCTGCCGAGCCAGGAACACTTACTTCTTTCCAGAATTGCTCCCTGATTTCCTTGATTTCAGCTATGGCCTCTTTAAGTCCTTTTTCAGTCCTAGCCATGCCTACTTTATTCCACATCACCTTACCAAGGCGTTTGTGGAAGTAGTCAACAGAGTGTTTTCCATCATTGTTAATGAAAAATTCAATCTGCTCTTTGACACTTTTTTCAGCTTCTTCGAATTCCTTCGAATCTGTTGTTATTGCTCCAGTCCTAATATCATCTGCTAGATAATCTCCAATGGTATATGGAAGTACAAAATAGCCGTCAGCTAATCCTTGCATCAATGCTGACGCACCTAATCTGTTGGCCCCATGATCTGAGAAGTTAGCTTCTCCAATAGCATAGCACCCAGGTATGGTCGTCATCAGGTTATAATCTACCCATACACCACCCATTGTGTAGTGAACGGCAGGGTAAATTTTCATTGGAGTTTCATATGGATTGTCAGCTGTAATTTTCTCATACATCTGGAATAGGTTTCCATATTTAGCTTCAACGATTTTTGTCCCCAATTCCTTTATTTCCTTTTCAGAGGCGTCATGATGCCCTTTAACATTCGCTTCTTCTTGCCCATATCTCATGATTGCAGAGCTAAAGTCAAGATAAACAGCTTCACCTGTTTCGTTGGTACCAACACCAAATCCTGCATCGCAACGTTCTTTTGCTGCTCGTGAAGCCACATCTCGAGGTACAAGGTTACCAAATGAAGGATACCTTCTTTCTAAGTAGTAATCTCTATCTTCTTCTTTAAGATCAGTTGGTTTGAGCTTACCGGCACGAATAGCCTTAGCATCTTCTTTCTTCGCAGGCACCCAAATTCTACCGTCATTCCTCAACGACTCAGACATTAGTGTCAATTTAGACTGCTGATCTCCATGCTGCGGAATGCATGTTGGGTGTATTTGTGTAAAGCAAGGGTTAGCAAAGTATGCTCCCTTTTTATGTATCTTCCATCCAGCAGAGACATTCGATCCCATAGCATTTGTGGATAGGAAGAAAACATTTCCGTATCCTCCAGACCCTACTACAACGGCATGCGCAGAGTGTCTTTCAAGTTCACCAGTAACTAGGTTCCTTGCAATAATTCCCCTGGCTTTCCCATCTACTACAACAATGTCCATCATTTCATGACGATTGTACATGGTGATCTTTCCTTTACCAATTTGTCGGGACATTGCAGAATATGCTCCTAAGAGAAGTTGTTGCCCAGTTTGTCCTTTTGCGTAAAAAGTCCTTGAAACTTGCACCCCTCCGAAGGATCGATTGTCTAGTAGCCCTCCATAATCACGCGCGAAAGGAACACCTTGTGCTACACATTGATCAATAATGTTCGTAGAAACTTCGGCTAATCGATAAACATTGGCTTCTCTGGAACGATAATCACCTCCTTTTACTGTATCGTAAAAAAGACGATAGGTTGAATCACCATCCCCTTGATAGTTTTTTGCAGCATTGATCCCACCTTGTGCGGCGATTGAATGGGCTCTTCGAGGAGAATCCTGATAGCAAAATGCTTTTACATTGTAGCCGAGTTCTGCTAAAGTAGCAGCAGCTGATCCACCAGCCAGACCTGTTCCAACTACTATTACGTCAATAGAACGCTTGTTAGCAGGGTTGACTAGTCGGATGTTATTTTTATATGTGGTCCACTTATCAGCTATTGGACCTTCTGGTATTTTAGAATCTAATTTTGACATGCCTTTTAGTTCTTAAAGGGAATTGACATAATGAAAAATCGCGATGAAAACGAAACCTACCGGTATCAGAATCGCATATGCTCGACCTATTTTTTGAATGGTCGGTGTGTAGTTTGCATGACGTGCTCCAGTTGACTGAAATGCAGACTGAAATCCATGCATTAAATGCAACGCCAGAAATACAAAAGATAGGCAGTAAACAACTACTCGGCCTGGATTTGCAAACATATGTACTACTTCTTCATAGTATCTATTCGGATCCTCAGGATTCATCTGTATGTATTTATAGTTCATTTCAGGTATCCAGAAATCATAAAAATGGAATCCCAAAAAGAACAAAATGAATAAACCACTCCATATCATGTTTCTCGACATCCATGTGGAATTGGCTCCTCCATTGTTTTTCGCATACTTAACTTCCCTGGAATTTCGATTCTTTATTTCTAACACAAATCCCATAATGAAGTGAAAAGTCACTCCAAATATCAAGATGGGTTGCATTACAAATTGTACAATTGGATTTGTGCCCATAAAGTGTGAAAGCTCGTTAAAAGTGCTTTCACTGAACACAGAGGTGAAGTTTATGATGAAATGCTGTAATAAAAATATGATCAGGAATAGTGCGGAAAGCGCCATGGCGAATTTCCTAC
Organism: Ekhidna sp.; assembly: GCF_963691765.1. Lineage (GTDB taxonomy): Bacteria > Bacteroidota > Bacteroidia > Cytophagales > Cyclobacteriaceae > Ekhidna. The sequence continues at coordinate 347,645 of NZ_OY829375.1, read as the reverse complement.
CTATGCTGCCTGAAAAAAGTTGCTTACTCATTATATAAGGTTTGGATTTTCTTCAAAGGTAATTTCAGAATGCTTGTCAGACAATCTAAAATTTTTTTTTGGACTTGTTCTAAATAATTATCTGTTCTTAAAATAAGTATGTATGCCGTATACATTGTTGTTAACAATAACTAATAGCGCACAATTCTTGTTGGGTATTTGTTCGTTGTGTTTGAAAAGCGTTTAGTTTTACCATGATTTAATTGGCCAATATGCGATTTATAAGGTATTTCTTCATAACCACATTTGTTCTTTCTGCTCTTATTTCGAGGGCGACTCATATTAGAGCTGGCGAAGTAATTGCGAAAAGGGTCTCAGGTCTGACATATCAATTTACTTTTATAGGGTATCGTGATGTTGAAGGAGTCCCATTTGGCAATGGAACCTTTGACTTTGGAGATGGAACCGTATTTGGTGGTGAAAGTGGAGAGGCAATACCTTGGAAGGAACCAGTACTAATCGCTGATGGAGTTGAGAGGTGGGAGTTCACATTAACACATACATATGCTGGAGGGTCAAATTTCCTCGTGAGCTATGTAGAGGAATTTAGAAATGCCAATATCCAAAATATCGCAGGGTCAATAAGCACTAAGTTTTACGTAGAGACTTTATTGGTTGTAGATCCTCTGATTGTGAATAGTACACCATTCTTCACAGTTCCTCCAATTGATCAAGCAGTTGTTGGTGGCATATTCGAACACAATCCTGGGGCTTTCGATCCAGATGGAGATAGCTTGGCGTACTATTTCACTACTCCTAAGCAAGATGAGGGATTAGATGTAAATGGCTATCAAACACTTATTGACCCATCTTTTTATACCAATTTCAATCAAGGAAATCAAGCGAAAGATGGTCCCCCATCTCTAACCATAGATGCTTTTGACGGAACAATGGTTTGGAATGCTCCTGGAGGAGCAACTATTCCTGATATGGAAAATAGAGAATTCAATGTTGCTTTCGTGGTTGAGGAATGGAGAAGAATCAATGGACAGTTGATTCGGTTGGGTTTTGTAACAAGAGATATGCAGATCATTGTGTGGAATTTTGAAAATGATCCTCCAGATTTAGAGATCCCTCCTGACACATGTGTTGTTGCGGGCTCACCAATTGCAGCAATGATTACAGGAATAGATCCAGATGGTGATCCTGTGAAATTAGAAGCTTTTGGTGGTCCTTTTGAAATTACGCCATCGGCTTCCTTTACACCCAATCCAGCCGAATTCCAGCCTTCACCGGCACTTTTGAATTTCGAGTGGACACCTAGCTGTACACAAGTAAGAGAGGCTCCATATCAAGTGCAATTTAAGGCTACTGATGATCCAACAATACCTGGAATTATTAATCCACCAGGCCAAGTAAATTTTGAAACATGGAGAATTACAGTGGTGGGTCCTCCGCCTACTGGGCTTACAGTGGATTCAAGGCCAGGGAGACGAATGAGATTGAATTGGGATAATTATTCGTGTACAAATGCAGACTCAATTCAGGTATGGAGAAGAGTAGGGGAGTTTGAAATAGATCCAACATGTAATCCAGGAATTCCAGAAAATTCGGGCTATCAACTTATTGAGACTTTAGGGGTTCAGGAGACTACTTTTTTAGATACAAATGAAGGAATGGGCCTTGCTTCAGGTTCCAAATTCTGTTATCGTTTGGTTGCTACTTTCCCAGATCCTGCAGGTGGAGAGAGTATAGCGTCGGAAGAGGCTTGTGACAGCCTTCTCATCGACGTGCCAATAATAACCAACGTAGATGTAAACGAGACCAGTGAGGTAAATGGTGAAATTGAAGTTAGATGGACACCTCCTTATCAAATCGATGATGTTGCTTTTCCACCAACTTATACATATGAAGTGTTGAGAAAAGAAGGAATGAGTCCTGGAGGAACTTTTGAATCTGTAAGACCACCTTCTACTGATACTACTTTTATGGATACAGGCCTCAATACTGAAGATAATTCTTACTCATATCGAATCGTTCTCTATGATAATACAGATCAAGCTATTGACACCTCGCAGCAGGCGTCATCCGTTTGGCTTAGTCCCACTCCTCTGGTTGGAGGAATACGGTTAAGTTGGGATGCAAATGTGCCATGGTCAAACTCTGTTCAAGAATTCCCATATCATTATATATATAGAGACAACGTTATTAACGGAGATCTTACTGCGTTACAATTAATTGACTCTGTAGATGTCACCATGGATGGTCTTGGTTATCTAGATGATGGAAGATTTAATGGAATAGATCTAGATGAAGAAATTGAGTATTGCTACTTCGTTACTACGAATGGTTCTTTTGGGAATGAGCTTCTACCAGAGCCTTTAATTAATAACTCTCAGATCATTTGTGCACAGCCAAATGACACAATTCCGCCCTGCCCGCCGATTGCATTGTTATTCAACAGTAGTTTGGATTGTGAAACTCAGGCTGCGTGTCAAACGAGGGGTGGAAATTCAGGGGTTGCTTTAGTAAATGCCTTTTCTTGGGAATTTGATAATGATCAATCCTGTGATGACGATATTCTGTTCTTTAGAATCTATGCTTCGGATAATGGTGAAGAGGGAGATTATGTTGTAGTTGGAGAAACCTCTGACACAGAATTCTTTCATAATAATCTGACGACTCTTGCATTTTGCTACTACGTTACCGCAGTAGATAGGTCAGGAAATGAGAGTAGGATATCAGATATCATATGTAATGACAATTGTCCTCAGTATATACTCCCCAATGTCTTTACACCAAATGGAGATCGTAGAAACGATACTTTCAGACCAATGCAAACACCAGATGCTTGTCCTCGTTTCGTTGAAAGTGTACTTTTCAAAGTATTCAATAGAGCTGGAACGGAAGTATTCTCTTATGATTCAACAGAACCCGAAAAGACCATATTTATTGAATGGGATGGTAGTCTAAAAGGTGGAACAGAATTGCCTGCAGGAATTTATTATTATTCAGCAGAAGTAAAATTCAATTCACTGAACCCTGAGGAGGCATTACAAGTTATAAATGGGTGGGTGCAGATCATACGATAGAAAAGCCAATTATCTTCTTTGATGGCGTTTGCAACTTATGTAATTCGTCGGTCCAATTCGTAATCAAGAGGGATAAAAATGAAAAATTTGATTTTTCATCACTTCAATCTGATTTTGCAAAAAAAAGCTTAGCGAATGAAGATGTGAAAGCTGATGACCTTCAGAGTATCGTATTAAAGGATGGGAATAAAATCTTGAATAAAAGCTCAGCTGCGTTGACCATTGCTAAAAACTTAAATGGTTTATGGCCTGCGCTCTATCTTTTCATGATAATACCCAAGTTTATCAGAGATTGGGTTTATGATTTAATCGCTGCTAATCGGTATAAATGGTTCGGAAAACTTGATGAATGTATGATTCCTTCACCCGAATTAAAAAGTCGCTTCATCGATTAATTTGATTGCCTACTTTTGCAATCGAATAAATACTAACATATGAGCAAGGCATACGTTTTCCCTGGACAAGGAGCCCAGTTTTCTGGAATGGGAAAAGAACTTTACGATAACCATTCTTCTGCAAAAGAATTAATTGATCAATCAAATGATATTCTTGGATTCGATATCAAGAATATCATGTTCAATGGTTCTGATGAAGAGTTAAAACAAACCAAAGTAACGCAACCGGCCATTTTCATCCATAGTGTTGTGGCTGCACTTACGTCAGATAATTTCAATCCTGAAATGGTTGCAGGCCATTCTTTAGGAGAATTTTCAGCACTTGTTGCAAATGGTGTTTTGAGTTTTCAAGATGGTCTTTCATTAGTTTCAAAGAGAGCAATAGCAATGCAAAAAGCTTGTGAGATGCAGGAGTCAACAATGGCTGCAGTGTTGGGACTTGAAGATGAGGTGGTTGAAGAAGCATGTGCAGAAACTGATGGAGTGGTAGTAGCTGCCAATTACAATTGCCCAGGGCAATTGGTAATTAGTGGTGAAATAGCGGCAGTGAATGCAGCATGTGAAAAATTGAAAGAAGCTGGTGCTAAAAGAGCACTTGTATTACCAGTTGGTGGTGCATTTCATTCACCATTGATGGAACCTGCTAGAGAAGAGTTGGCAGAAGCAATACAGAATACAAACTTTAATAACCCGAAATGTCCGGTTTATCAAAATGTTGATGCTAAAGGATATGCTGATGTTGAGTCAATAAAAAAGAACCTCGTTTTACAATTAACATCTCCAGTGAGATGGACACAGTCGGTTCAAAACATGATTGCTGATGGAGCTTCAAGTTTCACAGAATGTGGGCCTGGCAAAGTATTGCAAGGTCTTGTGAAGAAAGTTGATAGACAAATGGAAGTAGCTGGTATATCATGAGGTTTTCTAGGGTCATATTCATGCTATTTTTAGGTGCAATCCTGATCGGATCAGAAGGATGCAGAAAAGGCCCTTCTACTTCGCATAAAAAGAATAAAAAGAAAGTCAAGAGAGGTAAGCCAATGCCTTGTCCAATTAAAGATTGCTGATGAAGATTGTAATCGCAATAGATGGCTATTCAGGTACAGGAAAAAGTTCTACTGCAAAACAAGTAGCATCACGTCTAGGTTATACTTATATCGATAGTGGAGCTATGTATCGCGCGGTTACGTATTACTTTCTTAGTAATAACATTCCTTTCAAAAAAATAGATGATTTAAAGGAGATGCTAGGAGCTTGTGATATTTCATTCGAAGGAACATCAGTGGTGTTAAATGGAAAAAAAATAGATGCAGAGATTCGCACGATGGAAGTGAATCACAACGTCAGTCCAGTTAGTGCTATTTCTGAAGTCCGTGCCAAGCTTGTTGAACAACAGCGGAAGATGGGAGATAACAAAGGAGTAGTAATGGACGGTAGGGATATAGGAACTGTTGTTTTTCCTGATGCCGAATTAAAGGTGTTTATGACTGCAGACATGGATATCCGTGCGGAAAGAAGAAGAAAAGAGTTAGAGAAAAGGGGAATAATTGAATCTTTAGAGGTAATCAAAGAGAATTTGAAAGAAAGAGATCATATAGATAGCACTAGAAAAGATAGTCCGCTAGTTATGGCTTCCGATGCTATTGAGGTTGATACTTCTGGCCTAACTTTAACACAACAGATTGATAAAATTGTTTCAATGGCAGAATCAATAATTTATGAAAATTGAGATAGACGAAAATTCAGGGTATTGCTTTGGTGTTGAATTTGCCATTCAAATGGCCGAGGATGAAATGGCTACTGGACAGCAATTGTATTGCCTTGGGGATATTGTTCATAATTCAATGGAGGTTGAAAGACTTTATAATAAAGGTTTAAGAACCATCACAAGAGACGAGCTAAAGAATCTAAAAGACTGTAAAGTATTAATCAGAGCACATGGCGAGCCACCAGAGACATACCAGATTGCAATAGAAAATAATATTGAGCTAGTAGATGCTTCTTGTCCAGTTGTTTTGAAGCTGCAAAACAGGGTGAAGAATGCCTATGATATTGCTAAAAGCAAAGACGGACAGTTGGTCATATATGGTAAGCCAGGACATGCAGAAGTTATAGGGCTTACTGGCCAAACCTCCAATGAAGCCATTATTATTATGGGTACGGAAGATCTAGATAAAATTGATTTTTCAAGACCTGTTACTCTTTACTCACAGACAACAAAAAGTACTAAAGGCTTTTATTCCATCAAGGCTGAAATTGAAAGTCGAATAGAAAAGGAAGGATTATTATCGGTTACTGATGATTTTAATGCAAATGATAGCATCTGTAGGCAGGTTTCCAATAGAGAGCCTCACATGGAGAAATTCTCGCAGAAACACGATGTAATCATTTTTGTGGCAGGTAGAAAGAGTTCGAATGGTAAGGCCCTTTATAATGTGTGTCTTTCGAATAACCCAAGAAGCTATTTTGTTGAAAGCGAAAAGGAGATAGACCTTACATGGGTTCAGCACAATGATTCTGTAGGAATTTGTGGTGCGACATCCACGCCTACATGGCTCATGGAACAGGTTGCTGATTTCTTACAAGAGAATGAACCAGTAGTTTCGTAGCAACCAAACCATTTGATTAAATGTTGGTTTCTAATTACTAAGCTGATATTTACGCTTTTTTATTAAGAATTTGACAGGCGTTAAAACTGATATTGATTAAGTTTGCCTCGTTTTTTAGACGTTCTCCCAAGAAAGAAATATGTCTCAGACAATTAAGCTGAAAAAAGGTTTTGATTTAAACCTTGCCGGAAAGGCAGAAAACAAAACAATTGAAGTTACCCAGCCGGATACCTTCGCACTAAAACCAACTGATTTTAATGGTTTGAATAGACCTAAATTGGTTGTGAAAGAAGGCGACAATGTAAAAGCAGGTTCACCAGTGTTTTTCGAACGAAATGAAGAAGATATTCTTTACACCTCTCCAGTGAGTGGTGAAATCGTTGAAATAAAGAGAGGTGAAAAAAGAAAAGTACTAGAAATTAAGATTCTAGCTGATAAGCAAGTTGAATTCGAAAAATTCAAGAGCTATGCAGCATCAGAAATTTCAGGAGTATCAAAAGAAGACGCACTTGATCAACTTAAGAAGTCCGGAGGATGGACCAATATCATCCAAAGACCTTACGGAATAGTTGCGAATCCTGCTGATAGCCCGAAAGCAATTTTTATTTCTGCTTTTGATAGTAGCCCTCTTGCACCAGATTACAATTATGTTTTACAAGGGCAAGAGCAGTATTTTCAGGCTGGACTAGATATTCTGAAAAAGTTTACAACTGGCACTGTTCATCTAAATGTCGATGCTAATGCAGAAGTATCGCAGATTTTCTCAAATGCGAAGAATGTTCAGTTGAACAAGATCAGTGGACCGCATCCAGCAGGTAACGTAGGAGTGCAAATTCATCATCTTGACCCTATGTCCAAAGGAGAAATCGCCTGGACAGTTAGCCCAGTAGGTGTAGCAATCATAGGAAAGCTATTTATTGAAGGTGTATACGATACCTCGAGACTAGTTGCTCTGACAGGATCTCAAATGAAAGAAAGAGGCTATGCTAAGATGTATGCTGGGGCTTCTTTGAATAAACTTTCAATGGAAGGGGATAACAACCGTGTAATCTCTGGTAATGTACTAACTGGAGAAGGAGTGGGTGCTGAAGGATACCTTGGAAATTATCACAACCAAGTGACTGCCATCCCAGAAGGGAAATATGAAGAGTTTTTGGGTTGGATCTTACCTTCAACTAAAAAATTAAGCTTCCACAAGGCATTTGGTATGCTTACTTTCTTAAATGGAAAGAAAGAATTTGAGGTAGATACTAACACGCATGGCGAGGAAAGAAACTTTGTTATTTCTGGTGCTTTTGAAGAGGTAATGCCAATGGATATTCTTCCTACGTACCTATTTAAAGCCATTTTAGCGGAAGACTATGATGATATGGAAGCGCTAGGAATCTATGAGGTGATTGAGGAAGATGTTGCGTTGTGTGAGTTTATAGATATATCTAAGAATCCATTGCAAGAGATACTTAGAGAAGGAATTGATTTAATTAAAGAAGGATAAGCAGGAATGAAGTTTTTGCAGAACAAATTCGATCAAATGAAGCCTCTTTTTGAGAAAGGGGGGAAATTTGAAAAGTTCCACACGATTTACGAGGGACACAGAACAATCTTTTTTGCTCCAGACATAATAACTGGAAAAAAAGGAACACAAATCAAAGATGCCACTGATCTAAAAAGATTGATGTTTACTGTGGTGATTGCAATGATCCCATGTCTCATCTTTGGTATGTGGAATGTTGGACATCAACACTTCATTGCAACAGGAGTTGAAGCTTCAATCCTTGATAAGTTTTGGATCGGTATCCTAAAAGTTATTCCGATACTGGCAGTATCATATGGTGTAGGGTTATTGACAGAATTCACTTTTTGTGTGATATATAACCGTCCAATTGAAGAAGGATTTTTGGTTTCAGGGATGCTTATTCCACTTATTATGCCAGCTACTATTCCTTTATGGCAAGTGGCATTAGCAACAGTTTTTGCAGTTGTTATTGGTAAAGAAGTGTTTGGAGGAACAGGGATGAACATTCTCAATGTAGCATTAACAGCGAGGGTGTTTCTTTATTTCGCGTATCCATCTCAGATTTCAGGAGATGTATGGACCTACTTTGGTGATAAAACTCCGGTTGATGGATTCTCAGGAGCGACCATCTTAGCATATGGCGCAGAGGCTGCAGCAAATGGTACAGATATGATGCAGGCAGTTTCAGGTCACTGGGCCGCAGGAATGTTTGATTTCTGGAACATGTTTATAGGAATTATCCCAGGAAGTATTGGTGAGACATCAACATTGATGTGCCTGATTGGAGCATTTATTCTAATTGCTACAGGAGTAGGAAGCTGGAAGATTATGCTTAGTGTGGTATTAGGAACCATTGCTATGGGAGGATTATTCAACCTGACAGGTGGCAACAGCTTTATGGAGCTTCCAGCACATTACCATTTGGTAATAGGAGGATTGGCATTCGGAGCTGTATTTATGGCGACAGATCCTGTAAGTGCTTCGCATACTGAAGTAGGAAAATGGATCTATGGTTTCTTAATTGGTGTTATTACTGTGTTGATCAGAGTGATTAACCCAGCATATCCAGAAGGTATTATGTTGGCGATCTTGTTTATGAACGTGTTCGCCCCACTTATTGATTTTTATGTTGTTGAAGCAAACAAAAAACGAAGATTAAAACGTGCGACAGTCTAATTTATATGTAATTCTATTTGCTATCGGTTTGACGGTAGTATTTGGAGGTGCGCTATCCCTTACCTCAGTAGGGCTGAAGCCTTTGCAAGACAAGCAGGTTGAGCTTGATACTAAGAAGAAGATCTTAGGAGCAGTAATGGACATTTCCGCTTACGAAGATCCGAATGAGATTCTTAGAATTTACGATGAGAAGGTAAAGTCCATCGTTGTTGATATCAATGGAAATGAGGTAACTACGGATGCTAAAGGCAATCCAATGGTTGCTGAAAAAGTGAATATCCAGAAAAATTCAAAGTTGGACCCGCAGGATAGAAACTATCCGGTTTTCATGTTTTTGAATGAATCTGGTGAAATTGAGTCATACATTTTTCCAACTTTCGGATCTGGACTTTGGGATTGGGTTTCAAGCTATATCGCTCTGGAAAGCAATCTAAATACAGTGAAAGGTATAGCCTTTGATCACAAGGGCGAGACTCCTGGTCTTGGTGCAAGAATCACTGAAGTGAAAGTTCAAGATAGATACGTTGGTAAGAAGATTTACGACGCAAGTGGTGAATTACAAAGTATCACGATGGTCAAAGGGGAAGGGAATACTGGATTAAACGAGCATGAAGTAGATGGAATGTCTGGAGCTACAATGACCGCAAAAGGATTGAATGCAATGTTGATTGATTATTTACAGTGCTATTCTGCCTTCATTCAGAAAACTAAATCTCAAAACAGCTAATAACTATGAGTACCGAAATTGCAGAAGTAGCAGAAGAAGCTGTAGCAGTACAAGCAAAAGAGCCTGCAGAGCCATTATTCTCGAAGAGAAGAAAGCGTATTGTTTCTGATCCTTTGAATGAGGATAACCCAATTACGGTTCAAGTATTGGGAATTTGTTCAGCATTGGCAGTAACCGTACAGTTCAAGCCAACTATGATCATGTCAATTGCAGTAATTTTTGTGATTGTATTTTCAAACCTCATTACTTCTATAATGAGGAATATTATACCAAACAGGATTAGAATTATCGTTCAGCTTGCAATTATCGCAACATTGGTAACACTGGTAAGCGAAGTGTTGAAAGCGTATAGCTACGATATGTACAAAATCTTAGGTGCATACGTTGGACTGATTATCACCAATTGTATTGTGATGGGTCGGCTTGAGGCGTTTGCGATGGCAAACAAACCTTACGATTCAATATTAGACGGTTTTGGTAGTGGATTTGGATACGCGTGGATCATCCTTGTGGTAGCGTTCTTTAGAGAGCTCTTAGGAGGAGGGACGATGTTTGTAGGAACTCCATTAGAGGTGGATGTGTACGGAGCGATTGGAGGCTTATTTGGAACTACACTTCAAACAAATGGATTGATGGTAGATTCAATTGGAGCATTTATCCTACTGGGTATGATTATTTGGATTCAAAGAAGTAAAAACGGTTACGTAGAGCACTAATCTAGAAGAATTATGGAAGCATTTAATATAGCTATAAAAGCAATTTTCATTGACAATATGATCTTTGCCTATTTTCTAGGCATGTGTTCATTTTTGGCTGTATCTAAAAAGGTAAAAACCGCCTTTGGACTTGGTATGGCAGTAATTTTTGTACTTACTATAACTGTCCCTATCAACTGGTTGATTCAGGAAAAGGTATTAAAAGAAGGAGCGTTATCCTGGTTAGGTAGTGACTTTGCTAGCATCGATTTAACATTTCTCCAATTCATCATCTTCATTGCCGTAATCGCTGCAATGGTACAATTGGTAGAGATGATCATTGAGAAATTCTCTCCTTCACTTTATGGATCATTAGGTATTTTCCTTCCTTTGATTGCTGTAAACTGCTCTATCCTTGGATCTTCATTATTCATGGTTCAGAGAGACTATACAATAGTAGAGGCAACTGCATTCGGATTCGGATCTGGTACAGGATTTTTCCTTGCAATTATTGCGCTAGCTGCCATCAGAGAAAGACTTAAATATTCACACGTTCCTGATGGTTTAAAAGGTTTAGGAATTACAATGCTGATCACCGGTTTGATGGGATTGGCTTTCAAATCGTTTATTGGCGTAGCCTTATAAGCGAAATAGATAGATATGTTTAAAGAAGGGTGTTTTTCACCCTTTTTTTGTGCCCATTTTTAGGTGTACGATGCCTTTTACTTTACATATACAAAACAAAAACATTTATGAAAAAGACTTTATTAACGCTAACATTAGCACTAATATCAATAGGTGCATTTAGTCAGGCTTCTGTTTCTATAGGGATAAAAGCTGGTGCTAACTTTGCAAATACCAATATTTCTGGATCAGAATCAATAACTGCGCTTCATGCAGGAGCTTACGGATTAATCAAGTTTGCAAATCTCGGAGTTCAACCTGAAGTACTATTTTCAAAGCAAGGCTCTGACCTCTCTGGTGCAAGCGAAGTGAACCTGGATTATGTCAATATTCCAGTTATGCTTAAGTTCTATTTCCCTGCTGGTTTGAATCTTCAAGCTGGCCCTCAATTTGGAGTTTTATTGAACGCAGAAGATGGCAGTGGTAATGATATAAAGAGTGATATCAAAAACTCTGATCTTTCAGCTGCAGTTGGAGCTGGATGGGATGCACCTTTCGGACTAAACTTTACTGCGAGATACGTATTTGGTCTATCTGATAATGATGATGGATTTGGTACCGAAGTTAAAAATCAGACTTTCCAACTTTCTATCGGATATAGATTGTTTAAGTTGGGTAACTAAAGAGTTATAATAAACCATCAAGAAGAGCCGGAGTATTTTGCTTCGGCTTTTTTTGTGATGCTGGTGTGATATTCTCTATATCATGTTGCGGTCTTATATTAGTTACAATAAGAACTATTGCAAGCGCAATACCGCCGAGAATAATCAATATTTGCTTTCGGTTGTTCATCGTTAGGTATTCATAAAGAAACCTAAACGATGAATACCCTTATTTACCTATCATTTAATGACCAATCGTATTCTTGAAATTCGACTACATAGTCAGTAGGGACTTTGTAGAATTTGTATTTATTGACGTATTCTATCAAGGTTTCGGACTCGTATTTAAATTGGTCGCTATACCAATCAAATATCTTATTGAGGACTACTCTTCCATTTCTATTGTCAACATACACATAATTAGGACGGTCTATTATCAACTCCGCTCTAAATTCTAACTGCTCTTGAAGCTTCTCAGGATAGAAGGCGTTATCATATAAAAATGGACAACTTCTAGCTCCGCATCCTAGCGCAAAATGAATTCTCGGATCTTTAGTAGGACTCATCAGTTTGGTAAATTCAATACCATCCAATGTTAAAATTTCCCCAGCTACATTAAATGTATTTACCTTAAAAAAACCTTTCACGTCCATCGGGCTTTTGATAGGGAAATTGTCAGCTACTTGCTTAATTACTAGTATGTTATATGCATTAATATAGAATGCAGTTTTGTGATCTTGTGAGGAATCACTTGGGTTGTATTTAGCGATAGCATCTACAAGCGTATTAAGTTGTTCTGGATTTTTGTTCAGCTTATCGTAGTCTACCAATCCAAAAACAACTTCGTTAAGTAAGAAGCTATTGAAATCATCAAAAATGGTTGTTGTATCAGAATTTTGACTAAACCCTGAAAAAGAATAAAAGATGGTTAATAGTAAAGTTACTTTTCTCATAATAACATAGTTGGTAACGCTTAGAACACCTTTAAATGCGAATAGGTTAATGTTTGAAAACGTATTTTACATGAAATGTAATTTCGCTGACATCTAATTTAACTGCTACTGATTGATTAGAGGTCCAAATACTTCGAGAAATGGATCTTTATTGACCACTGTATAATAGAATATTGCTCCTAGCCATCCATGAAAAATTCCAAGAACGTACAAATTTCTCTCTTTCAAAAAGATATACGTATAGAATAATGATAGAAGGAAAGTCCCGATTATCAACCAGGTATATGGATAGTGAAGAAGCCCGAAAAGCACTGAGGTAAGAAGGATGATAGTTCGTGTATTTATCCTATTCATTGCTTGAATATTGCCAGCAACTAGTGACATCAATAGAAATTGTTGCAATATCCCAAACAATGGATAAACGAGAATAATGGGTACAATATGCCAGTGCATATTAATAGTGCCTTGTATAAAACCTATTAGAAAGCAAAGAGCTGTAGCTATTAAACCATAAGGCAATACCATATGAAGCACTTTGCTAAAATTATCAATTCTAAATCCCCATGTCTTTAGGATATTTGGATCATCCCTTAGTCTTTTAAATACATAGAACCCCCAGAATCCAAACATTAGAATTATAAAAAACAATCTCTGGTTGATTAGATCATAAAAGAGAAACTTACCAGCTGCAGTTACGGTTACGGCAGCAATTTCGAATTTTTGAATGCTATTATTGGCCTTGGTCATTTCATATGATATCGGTAGTAGCCAGTAGGTGATAGGTAACGATGCCGGCAGCCACTGAAACGTTCATAGAACTATTCTTACCAAGCATAGGAATGTGAAGACTTTCATGGCATAATTCAAGCAGTTCTTTGGAAACTCCTCTTCGTTCGTTACCAATTATTAGCATACAAGGGTCCTTTTTTGAATAGGTATTAAAAGCAATACTCTGGTTCGTATACTCTAAGGCAATGGGTTTAAACTTGGACCCTAAGTTTCTAACCTCATCTATTGAATCTAGTTGTTGGAAGTCGATATGATCAGTCGTTTGCCTTGATATCCTCTCGATTTTGTTCGCGTTATCTTCAAGATTCATTTTATATCCATATATCGAGACAATTCTACTCGCATCGGCTAAACGGAATAAAGCTCCCACATTCCGAATATCTTCAAGTCCATCAAGTAGAAATATTATTGGGCTGGGCTCACTTTTGAACTTCTTAATCCTTAATTCCGGATCAGGATTAATCTCTTGAAATGTTAATGGATATTCCATTTTTTACGTACTAAATAGATGAAAGTCTAAATAATCAATAATAACTAACTTTTAGATTAAAATCCTAATCGAGATATTTTTGGATTATTATTTGATCAACCGATTGGATTAAAGTCGCCTTTTGATGATTCAGTTAACTAAAAGCTTGTTTGTAATTAACTTTAGTATTTCATTATGTTCTGATCTACTTGCAATATGATAGTTTGATGCGAAGCCTTTGGAGAAAAATATCAAATGTTGGTCTTACAAATAGACTTGATACTCTTGATACAAGGGCAGATAGGTTAAGTAATCAAATTAACCTTGTACTTATTGCAATAATGACACTTCTTAATATAGTGACTGGGATAGATGTTGTTGTCAAAGAATTATCATATAACCTTTATGCGTCACGATTATTAATACTAGAAGCAGTATTGTTCTTTAATATTTTAATGGCTCGAAAAGGAAAATTCAGGGTGGTCAAACTTTCCTTGATATTTCTGCCAGTATTAACATTAATTATAATCCCAACTCTTTTGGGATACGTTCAAACTTCAAGTTTTTTCTACTATCATATTGTTGTTATCGGTTTGAGTCTGGCTCCTGTAGCGTTGCTTAACCCATTGCGAGAGTGGAAGTTTTATGCCATTTCAGTGGGGTATTTTTTTCTAATAATGTTGTTTCTCGATAATCTAATGATAGATATGTCTAATTCTGAAGAAGAAGTTAAAGAACTAATTGGCTATTTCAGGATTTACTATAAGATTATCCCATTGAGCATATTTTGTTTTGTTCAGCTTGCACTTTTCTACTTAAGTAGAATGAGTATAGAGTATGAAAAAGCACTTACGAATTCTAACGAAGAGCTCAAATTAAAAGTGGATCAATTAGAAAAGATGCAAGTTCATTTGGTGCAAAATGAAAAAATGATTTCGTTAGGAACTATGGTTGCAGGTGTTGCTCATGAAATTAATAATCCACTCAATTTCATTAAAGGAGGACTTGATATATTGAACAATGAGTTAACTAAGGGCTCGAAAATAACACCATCTGTTGAAAAGAGTTTAGACGTTATTGGAGTGGGAATTGAAAGGTCTTCAAGAATTGTTTCTTCCATGAAGTCATTTTCCTATAAGCAATCAATGAAGAAAGAGGCTGTTTCACTCAATGATTTAATTGACGATTGTCTTCTTCTATTGAGTACTAAAATCACTGATGACATAGTAATTGAAAAGCAATATAAATTGAATATGACAGTGCCAGCCTTTAAGGAGAAAGTCTTACAAGTAGTTATTAATCTAGTCGATAATGCTATCTATGAGACGAGTAAAATGAATTTTGGTCATAGGCTTATATCTATTATTACTGAAGAACATAGATCTGGAAATAAATCATGGGCTAAGGTTTCCATTTACAACACAGGAAATCAGATACCTGAGAGTATTTTATCGCAAATTTTTGATCCATTTTTTACAACCAAAGATCCTGGAGAAGGTACAGGGCTTGGACTATCTATTAGTCACAGTAACATTACATCGCACAATGGAAATATTACTGCTAATAATGTTAAAGATGGTGTTGAGATCTCGTTTGAACTTCCATGCTAGGATAAAGCTATTTCAAACAAAAAAACCCTCATCCGAGATACGAATGAGGGTTTGTTAATTTTAATCTTAAGCTAGCAGAACTCAGTGTAAACCTGCTCTAAGTGATCTGCAATCATCTCAGCAGAGCGGCCTTCAATGTGGTGTCTTTCTACCATATGAGCAAGCTCACCATCTTTGAACAAGGCTATCGCAGGCGAAGATGGAGGAAATGGTAATGTGAATTCACGAGCTTTTTGAGTCGCGTCAAGATCAAAGCCAGCAAATACAGTTGTTAGATTATCAGGTTTTTTATTTGACTGCTCTAGTGATTGAAGCACGCCTGGTCTACATGTTCCAGCTGCACATCCACAAACAGAATTGATCACTAAAAGGGATGTTCCTTTGTGATCAGTCAAATGATTTTCTACTGCCTCGGCAGTCGTTAACTCCTCAAAACCATTTTGAGTAAGTTGAGCTTTCATCGGTGCTACTAATTCCGCAGGGTACATATCGTATTGTTTTTTGTTTTTATTAATTACATAAAACCTAGCTCCAGCTTTGCTTCTTCAGACATCATGTCTGTAGCATAAGGAGGATCAAAGGTCAATTCTATATTTACATCGTTAACTCCTTCTACCGCTTTCACATTCATTTCAATTTCACTTGGAATACTCTCTGCTGCAGGGCAGGAGGGGGACGTCAACGTCATTACTATCTCCACATTGTTTATGGGAAGAATATTAATTTCATATATCAGGCCTAGCTCATATACATCTACAGGAATCTCAGGATCATAAACACCCTTGATTGCTCTGATAATGTCTTCTTTCAGCGCTAGTGTATCGTTATTTGAATTCGTTTCGCTCATGATTCTTGTTTTGCTGTTAAAGCCAGCGCATACATTTTCATTTGCTTTATCATCGCTGCAAATCCATTCGATCTTTGCGTTCCGATGAAGCGATCCATTCCTATCTGTGTTGGAAAATAGATCTCTGCATTCATAACATCTTGTGGTGCAGATTGATTCAATGTTCTCACCAAAAGACTTACCAATCCTTTGGTAATTGCTGTATTTGAATCTGCCTTAAATTGAACACGATCATTGTCTAGCGATGCAGTCATCCAAACTTTGGATTGGCAACCCTTTACAATGTTATCATCGATTCGTGCTTCTTCTGGTAATTCATCAAGTTCAGCCCCTAATTCCATGATGTAATCCAAGGTCATCTCCATATCACCATCTAACATGGAGAATTCTTCAATTATCTCTTCTTGGCGCTGTTTGATTGAATCCATTAGTTAAATCGTTCAGCTATATTTTTCAATGCTTCACAAAAAGTATCTATTTCTTCTTTGGTGTTGTAAACCGCAAAAGAAGCCCTTACGGTACCATCTATCTCAAGAAAGTCCATTAATGGCTGAGTGCAGTGATGTCCAGTTCTTACTGCAATTCCTTTGACATCCAATAATTGACCTAGGTCATATGGGTGTACATTTTTGACAAGAAAAGAAATTACACTGGCCTTTTTCTTGGCCGTCCCGATAGGAATAAAACCTGGCACCAATTCTAATTTCGCATTTGCATATTCAAGCAATTCATTTTCATATGCTTGAATGTTTTCATGCCCTAGTTCATCTATAAAGTCCATAGCATATTTGAAGGCAATTACTTCTCCAATGTTTGGTGTGCCTGCTTCGAACTTATAAGGGATGTCATTGTATGTTGTGCCGTTAAAAGAAACATCTTTGATCATCTCTCCTCCGCCCTGATATGGCGGCATAGCCTCCAATAAATCTCGTCTGCCGTATAGAACGCCAACACCTGTTGGGCCATACATTTTATGACTGGACAAAGCAAGGAAATCACAGTTTAGCGCTTGTACATCTATTTTAACATGCGGCGCAGCTTGTGCAGCATCAATTAAAGTGGTCGCACCATTTTCAATAGCCAGTGCTATAATCTCTTTTACAGGATTGATTGTACCTAATGAATTGGATATGTAGTTGACAGCAACAAGCTTGGTTTTATTGCTCAACAATTTTTTGAATTCATCCATGATGATATCACCATGCTCATCGATGGGAATCACCTTAATTGAAGCACCGGCTCTTTCTGCTGCTAGCTGCCATGGTACAATGTTGGAATGATGTTCTAATTGGGATATTAATATTTCATCACCTTCTTTCAGAAACTTAGTTCCCCATGAATGGGCGACAAGGTTGATACTTTCCGTAGTACCTTTTGTTAAAATTATCTCATCAGCTTCTGCCGAGTTTATAAACTTATGAACTCGTTCTCTTGTGGCCTCAAAATCTTTAGTGGAGCGCTCTGCCAGCGTATGAATTCCTCGGTGAATATTGGCATGATCCTTCTCATAAAATTTCACAAGGGCATCAACTACACTCTTTGCTGTTTGCGAAGAAGCTGCATTATCGAAATAGATCAAAGGCTTACCATTAACCTCCTGGTCAAGAACTGGAAATTGATCCCTGATCTTCTGAATATCCAAAGACGTAGTTGCTGAAACTGCCATTAGACTAGTTTTTGGTCAATCAACGATTGAATTTCATTTCTCACCGACTCCACTTTCACGTGCTCCAAGGTCTCACCAGCGAATGCATTTAGTATCATCGCTTTTGCGCTTTTCTCATTTACTCCTCTTGCTCTGAGATAAAATATTGCATCTTCATCCAACTGTCCAGAAGTACATCCATGCGAGCATTTTACATCATCCGCCCAAATCTCCAATTGAGGTTTGGTGTGTAGTGTGGCATCCTCTGAGAGTAGGATGTTATTGTTCGACTGGAAGGCATTCGTCTTCTGCGCATCTTGTCTTACGTAAATTTTCCCATTAAATACACCAGTCGATTTTTCATCTAGGATGCCTTTATACAGTTCATTGCTATATGAATTTGGCATTTTATGATCAACAGAAGTGTTGTTATCTACGTGTGACTTTTTATCCAAAAGGAATAAACCATACATGTAACCTTCGCAATTCTCATCCTCCAGATTAATGGTGAGGTTATTTCTAATTAAGCCTCCTTCAAATGAAAAGGTGTTATTGTAGAAATGGGAATCTCTTTCAACATGCGCGATGACTGTTTCATGGCTAAAAGTAGATGCATTATAATTCTGCACTTTGGTGTGGTAGCCAAATGCATTTTTACCTACAGCGAATTCAATGTAAGAATTAGTGAAAGTATTACTGTTCTCAGGAGTAATTAACTTCTCGACTACTTGAAATGTATGTCCATCTTTGACCGTTACCTTAATTCTTGGATTAGAAATGCCATTTGAATTGAAGTGATAAACAAACACTGGCTCGTTGTATCCGGATTCTAAATGAATCTCTTCTTTCGCATATGCTGCATTAAGAAGACTAAATGGATCATGTTTCCCTTCACTCACTTCTGATATCTGCATAGTAAGTTTATCAGAAATGTTTGAATGTTCTTTAGCAAGCGATCCGTTTATAAATACCAAATGACTTCCTTCTTCTTGATAAAGTTTGTTAGAAGTAAAATTGTCATCTGCCTTTGACTCAAACTTGATGTTTTTTTCTAGCAAGGAAGTAATCTGAGTAAACTTGTATGCTTCAGATTTCTTATGAGGTAAGCCTACCTCTTTTAGCATTTTAAGAGCATCTTCTTGAGTGGAATTGCCCGAAAATTGCTCTGCTAGATTTTCCAATATGGTTGACTCCATGATCATACAGCAGCTACTTCTTCTTTAATCCAATCGTATCCTTTTTCCTCTAATTCTAGAGCTAAGCTTTTATCTCCAGATTTCACAATTCTTCCTTTGTAAAGAACATGTACATAATCCGGAACAATGTAATCAAGCAGTCTTTGGTAGTGAGTAACTACAATCGTCGCAGTTTGATCACTTTTCAGCTTATTTACTCCGTCAGCAACAATCTTTAACGCGTCAATATCTAATCCAGAATCTGTTTCATCTAGAATAGAAAGTTTAGGCTCAAGCATTGCCATCTGAAAAATTTCGTTTCGCTTTTTTTCTCCACCAGAGAATCCTTCGTTTAATGAACGGCTTAGCAATGCCTGATCGATGTCTACTAACTTCATTTTTTCTTTCATCAACTTCAAGAAGTTGACGGCATCCAATGCCTTTTCACCTCTTGCCTCACGAACCTGATTCAAGGCAGTTTTCAAAAAATTAGTTGTAGAAACTCCTGGTATTTCTACCGGGTATTGAAAAGCTAGAAAGATCCCTTTTTGTGCACGTTCCTCAGGGCTTAACTCAAGTAAATTCTCATTTTGAAAAGTCACAGAACCACCTGTTACGTCATAGTCTTCACGGCCTGCCAAAACAGAGGCAAGTGTACTCTTACCGGAACCGTTTGGCCCCATAATGGCATGAACTTCGCCAGCTTTAACTTCTAGGTCGATACCCTTCAATATTTCCTTGTCCTCAACAGAGGCTTGTAAATTTTTAATTGAAATCATACGTTTTTCTTGAGTTGATTATCCCACACTTCCCTCTAGGGTCAATGCCAATAGTTTTTGTGCTTCTACAGCAAACTCCATTGGGAGTTTATTCATTACTTCCTTCGCAAAACCATTTACGATTAATGCTACGGCAGATTCTTCATCAATTCCTCTTTGTTGGCAGTAGAAGATTTGATCTTCACCAATCTTGGAGGTCGTTGCTTCATGCTCGATTTGAGCTGACTTATTTTTTATATCGATATATGGGAAAGTGTGAGCTCCACACTTATCACCCATCAGTAAGGAATCACATTGAGAAAAGTTTCTAGCCCCATCCGCGCGTTTCATTACTTCCACTTGTCCTCGATAGCTATTTTGAGACTTACCAGCTGATATTCCTTTGGATACGATTCTTGATCGCGTGTTTTTACCGATATGAACCATTTTAGTACCTGTATCGGCTTGCTGGAAGTTATTGGTTACTGCAACTGAGTAGAATTCTCCAACGGAATTGTCTCCTTTCAAAATACAAGAAGGGTACTTCCAGGTAACAGCCGATCCTGTTTCAACCTGTGTCCATGAGATTTTTGAATTATCGCCTGCACATATACCTCTTTTGGTAACGAAATTGTAGATTCCACCTTTTCCGTTTTTATCTCCAGGATACCAGTTTTGGACAGTTGAATACTTTACTTCTGCATTTTTAGCAGCGTATATTTCCACAACTGCAGCATGAAGCTGATTCTCATCTCTTTGAGGAGCAGTGCAACCTTCTAGATAGCTTACATAGCTTTCATCTTCAGCTACAATTAATGTTCTTTCGAACTGACCAGTATTTGCAGCATTGATTCTGAAATAAGTAGATAGCTCCATTGGACATCTTACACCTTTCGGTATGTAGCAGAATGATCCATCTGAGAATACCGCAGAATTTAACGCAGCAAAGTAGTTGTCATTTGCAGGTACTACTGAACCCAAATATTTTTTCACCAATTCAGGGTGCTCCTGAACCGCTTCGCTAAATGAGCTGAAAATTACCCCAAGCTCAGAAAGTTTCTCTTTAAAAGTAGTTGCTACAGAAACTGAGTCAATTACTGCATCTACGGCTACACCGGTCAATCTTTTTTGCTCTTGAAGCGATATGCCCAATCTTTCGAAAGTCTTCAATAACTCAGGATCTACCTCATCCAGACTTTTAGGTTTTTTGTCTTGCTTGGGTGCAGAATAGTATCTTATTGCCTGATAATCAACTTTTGGATAGTTGACATTGGCCCAATTAGGCTCTGTCATTTTCTTCCATTGATTAAAAGCTTTTAATCTCCAATCGAGTAACCACTGAGGTTCTTCTTTTTTTGCTGATATGAAACGAATGATGTCCTCATTGATACCAAGAGGAGCTTCGTCTGCTTCGAAATCAACAGACCAACCATGCTCATATTCTTTGGAGGTAAATTCTTCTAATATTTGATCGTCCGTGCTCATTTATTATGCTTCGTTTCGGTGTGCAAAGATACACCTTATTTATAGCAATTCTAAATAAGAACAAGGAACTTAAAAGAAGGTTCACTTCAAGACACTTTTTTAAAAAATGAGGTGCTTGTTTACACTTTCTTCAAGTGAGATAAATGTCTCTGTACTTTCTATACCGTCCACTTTTTGAATTTTATCGTGCAGAACATCTTTAAGGTGAGTGGTACCCTTACAATAAATTTTGCAAAAGATATTGTAATCACCTGTAGTGTATCTAATGGTGGCTATTTCAGGAATTTCTTTTAGCTCACTTACAACTTTATCATACAATGAGCTTTTTTCTAAATAGATACCAAGAAAACAGGTAACGTCATAGCCAAGTTTTTCATAGTCGATAATGAGCGTTGTTCCTTTCACGATTCCCATCTCCTCTAGCTTTTTCATTCTCACATGAACAGTGCCCCCTGATACAAATACTTTTTTAGCAACTTCTGTATAAGGCATTTTGGCATCTTGAGAGAGGATATTCAAGATTTTAAGGTCTACGTTATCAATCTCGTAATTTTTACTCATAATAAGTGGTGTTAATTTTCATTATTTCAAATTATCAATATATTAATTGAATGAAATGTATTTATTCAGCTAATTTATTGAATTATTTTCAATAAAAGTATGCTTAGTCTAAATTTGAACTATCAAACACACTGTAGAGTGGTGAAACTGGCAGACATGCCCTCCTCTCTCGGGGGTGGAGATAAGGGATAAATCCCGGTAAGTTCTCTCTCGGTAAATAGCCGTGAGAGAACGTCTGGGGCTAACTGCTCCGTGGAGGTTCGAATCCTCCCTCTACAGCTTTGGGTTAATGTTGTTTATTTTAGGTCTTGGTAGGGGTGCCAAGGCCTTTTTTATGATCTAATTCTTTGACGGTAATAAGCATACCTTATCTTTAACAGCTTTTTAAAATCAACAAGCCCAAATATGAAGAAACAACCATGGCATGCCAGCTACCCTGAGGGTGTTAGCCTTGAAATTAATCCAGATAGTTATAGCTCTCTTTCTGAAATGGTTGATGAGCGAATTGAAAAATACGGAGACATTATTGCCTTCGAAAATATGGGGAAGGAATTATCCTTCAATGAACTGGGGCAGTACGTAGATCAAATTGCATCTTATCTTCAAAATCATACGAACCTTAAAAAAGGTGACAGAGTAGCTATCCAAATGCCGAACCTGCTACAGTATCCTGTGATATTGTATGGAATTTTAAAAGCGGGAATGGTTGTTGTCAATACAAATCCTTTATACACGCCAAGTGAAATGTTGCATCAATTCAATGATTCAGGCGCAAAAGCCGTGTTCATTGTAGAGAATTTCGCATCCAATCTGGAAGAAATACTTAAAGAAACTCAAATAGAAACTGTTGTCGTAACCAAGATTGGCGATATGATCGGCGGTCTAAAAGGTGGCATTGTGAATTTTGTAGTTAAGAATGTTAAGAAGATGGTTCCTTCTTACAATCTACCTGATGCTGTTTCGTTAAAAGACGCTTTAAAGTTGGGCGCTGAGAAAGCTCCATCAAAAGTTGACATAGAAAGTTCAGAACTTGCATTTCTTCAGTATACGGGTGGTACGACTGGTGTTTCAAAGGGCGCTATGCTGACACACCGGAATGTGATTGCAAACATGGAGCAGGTATGCGAATGGATGCTTCATGGTGGACTTGAGGAGGCAAAAGAAATTTTCATTACAGCGCTTCCGATGTATCATATTTTTGCGTTGACCTGCAATGCATTGATGACAGTAAGAATTGGTGCAAGAAATGTATTGGTTACAAACCCACGTGACATGAAGGCCTTCTTGAAAGATTTGGGAAGACATCAATGGACAATTCTAACCGGAGTAAATACATTATTTAATGGGTTGTTAAATCAACCGTCATTCAAGGACCTTGATTTTTCTAAGGTTAAGTTCTCCTTCGCTGGAGGAATGGCTCTTCAGAAGTTTGTGGCAGATAAATGGATGGAAGTTACAGGAACCCCTGTTTCAGAAGGATACGGCCTGACTGAAACCTCTCCAGTTCTAACTGCAAATCCATTAAGAAAAGATGCTGAAACTGGATTTATTGGTATGCCCATTCCGAGTACAGAGGTTGTGATTTTAGACGATGACGGAAAAGAAGTAAAAGCTGGGGAAAGAGGGGAGCTGTGTGCAAAAGGTCCTCAGGTTTTTCAAGGATATTGGAATCGCCCAGAGGAAACTAAAAATTGCTTTAATAAAGAGTGGTTTCAAACTGGAGACATTGCAGTAATGAATGATGCCGGCTTCTTTAAAATAGTTGATAGAAAGAAGGAAATGATCTTAGTTTCAGGGTTTAATGTGTATCCAAATGAAATTGAGGATTGCATTGCATTGAATGAAAAAGTACTAGAAGTTGGAGCAATTGGCGTTCCAGACAAGAAGTCTACGGAGGCAGTTAAAGTTTATATTGTAAAAGGAGATCCAAGCCTAACTGAGGAAGAAGTGCTTGAACATTGCAAGGAAAATCTAACTGGGTATAAACGTCCAAAATACATTGCATTTACAGATGAACTGCCAAAGTCCAATGTTGGCAAAATTCTAAGAAGAATTCTTAAGGAAAACGATTTAAAAACAAATACATACGATTAAAAATGAAAGTAACATTTACCGCCTTATCGCTTTTGTTCAGTGCGGCATTATTTGCTCAAACAACAGCTCCGGCTGACACATCTTACTGGAGAATTGGAGGGACCAGCTCATTGACCTTCTCACAGGTTTCATTGACTAACTGGGCTGCCGGAGGTCAAAATTCAGTGGCTATTAATTCTAATTTAAGCATTTTCGCCAATCGTGTAAAAGGAAGAGGTAAATGGGAGAATTCAATGGACCTTGCCTACGGCTTAATTAAGCAAGGTGAAGGAAGCTTCATAAAATCTGATGATCTAATAAATATTGTGACTAAATATGGCTATCAGATTGATAAGGAAAATGGAAAATGGTATTACAGCGCATTGCTAGATTTCAGATCTCAATTTTGGGAAGGCTTAGATGCAGAAACCAACCAGATCAAAATATCTGATTTTCTTGCTCCAGGATACATTACCATTGCGCTCGGTATTTCTTACGATCCTAACGATAAACTAAGCTTTAGTTACTCTCCACTGACAGGTAAATTCACCATAGTTACAGATCAGGAATTGGCTGATGCAGGAGCATATGGAGTTGATCCTGGGAGTAAGTCAAGAGCTGAATTTGGTTCTTTCTTTCGTGCAAAGTATAAGAATGACGTTTTTGAAAGTAAGCTAGAACTCTTCACCGGATATACTGAAAGTGTAGGAGAGATTGACGTAAACTGGCAAAATGCATTAGTATTACCAATCACCAAAGTGTTGTCAACAAACCTCTACACGCAATTGATATATGATAAGGATATTTTGATTGCAGACGATGAAGGTAACTTGGATGATAGGGTACAATTCAAAAATGTATTAGGAATTGGACTTACTTACCAATTTGGCCAACAAAAAGCGGAATAAATAGATTATATATATAGTTGAGGATACTTAAGATTTTATCGTATCCTTGCTAGCAGTTAGCTTAACCTTATAATAGAGAGATATGCCAGAGTTTAATGTAGGGGATAATATGATTTATATATTCCCGATCCTTCTTGCCTTCATGGTAGTAGAATTTTTAGTCGCTAAGCACGATTATGAGTTGAAGGATTCACTAGCGGGATTTGGAATTGCATTAGGTGCAGCCTTTATTTCATTTTTCACGAAAGCTTTTACAGTAGCAGTAATATTCACAGGAGTGTTTAACTTTTTTGAACCTCTAAGAGCTGAGTATTTAAACTATACAACCATCGGTTGGGCTTGGTGGGCTTGGGTGCTTGCAATTGTAGCTGATGATTTTAATTTCTATTGGCACCATAGATGGAGTCATACGGTTCGTCTTCTATGGGCAGCGCATGTGCCGCATCATTCCTCCAAGAATTTCAATCTGGCGGTAAGTATTAGAAATGGATGGTTTATTACTTTCTATAAACCTATCTTCTGGCTTTGGATGGCTGCTATTGGCTTCGAACCAATCATGATAGGATCGGCGCTAATTATAAATGCAACTTACCAGTATTTCTTGCACACCAAGCTGATTGGATCATTGGGATTCTTAGGGAAGATCTTTAATAATCCACATGTACATGCAGTTCACCATTCCAGTAATATTGAATACTTAGATAAGAATCACGGTGGAATACTTCTAATCTGGGATCATATTTTTGGTACCTGGCAGAATACAATAGATGGAGTCAATCCACACTATGGCATTTTAAAGAGCCCGGATACCTATAACCCTATTAAGCTCAACACGCACATTTTTGTTGATATTTTCAATGATGTGAAGAAGGCGAAGAGTTTTAAAGAAGCTTTTATGTACATCTTTGGCCCTCCGGGATGGAGCCCTGACAATAGCTCTCTTACGGCCAAGCAGATTCAGAAACTTTACTATGCTGGTGAGATATCATCAGATGCCCTTTTTGAAGGCATCAATGTTAGTGAGGCTCAGAAAGGCGACCCGTCTGAAAAGGCTGCTTAGGTAGTAGGTTGAGACTTTATATGGATATCACGTTGAGGGAATGGAATTTCTATTCCCTTTTCTTTTAGCTTTTCAAAAATCGAGAAGTATAATTCGCTCTTCAATTTCCTGGGTTTATCTGTGTATGTAGATGTCCATATTGCTAACGTGAAGTTCAAGGAGCTATCTCCAAATTCATCAAAAAATACATGAGGAGCAGGAGTTTTAAGTACATGCTCATTTTCTCTTGCCACATCTAAAAGTACATTTCGTACTTCTACAGGATCCTCTTGGTAGCTAACACCTACGGGTATATCAAATCTAATATTTCTGTCATTATGACTCCAATTGATTACCCGTGACGAGATAAATTCTGAGTTCGGAACTATGATTGATACGTTTTCATTTGTTAGTATGGTTGTAGCTCTTACTGATATGTTTATCACATCGCCTTCGGTATCACCAACCACTATTCTATCTCCGACTTTGATCGGTTTTTCAAATAGAATGATAATTCCGGAAATGAAATTATCCGTAATGTTCTGAAGTCCAAAACCAATGCCAACTCCCAATGCACCGGCGAGTAGGCTGAGTGAGCTCATGTCTATACCCGCACTTTGGATGATGAAAATAGAGCCGATGAACATGATCATAACTCGCGAAATCAAGCCAATTGAATTCCTAGCTCCCTTGTCCATATTGGCTTTCACCAAAATTTGATTAACCAAAAGGCTTTTAAAGCGCCTCGCGATATAATTCAAGATTATGAAGCCTATAATGAAATATAGGATCGTGCCCAGCGTGATGTTGCTATCTCCTAGTTTGAATAAGTTGGTGGTAAATAGCTCACCAACTTTTGAAAGAAATGCAATGATCTTATCCCAAATGTTATGTAATGACTCCATGATAGTAGTTATAAAGTAAACCTAGCTCAGAAGAAGGAGAAAAGAAATTCAGTGTCATTCAAAACTTGACTCTTAGCATTGCCTTTACTTCAGTAGCAGTCGGTCCAAATGATTTATTTAATCCAGACCCAGTGGAATCTCTATCTCTAAATCTAAAACGGGCGTACCTTAACCAAATTGAGATATTCTTGACTGGATCGTACCTAGCCATTATGTAGCTTCTTGTGCCTAAACCATTGTATGCTGGAATTGAAAAAGCATATAAGACATCGCTTTCATAGGTGTATTGGGCATTGTCAAAATCATCTGTGTCGAACAATGCCATTCGAGTA
Organism: Ekhidna sp.; assembly: GCF_963691765.1. Taxonomy (GTDB): domain Bacteria; phylum Bacteroidota; class Bacteroidia; order Cytophagales; family Cyclobacteriaceae; genus Ekhidna. Next base: position 320,621 of record NZ_OY829375.1, on the reverse strand, counting down.
TTGAATTTTAACCTCCAAACGCTAAAGTTGACATCCTGTATGATCGTAAATCCTTTTGTAGACCTTTCATTTTCATATTGGGTGCTCCATTGAACTTTAGTCTTGAGTTTTATGGATCGACTTGCTGTAAAATCAATGTTGAACAAGTAGTTCCATTTAGTTTTATCAGCTAGAATATTCAGGTTGCCTAAAGGAACTGTTTCCTGTTTTTTTTGCTGACGAATTTGAATGTATAGCGTCGATGATCTTCTAGGAACATATGAATACCTTATCAACCATTCCTGACCAATCGAAGGTGCCTCAGTTTTAAATTTTAGCCATGGGAATTGGAAGCGATCATAGTAAGCATTGATCCTATGTCTTCGATTGGGACGAATTGATAACCCCCAATAGGTGCCTTTCTCATTGATATTTCTGGAGTTTTCAGAAAATGAATTTCCATAAAATGTGTGGAAGTTACGATTGTAGTTTCGGTGGACTAAAGCCATATCTACTTTCCTTGATAAACTTGTAACAAGACCTCCAACAGCTCCGACTCCTCCACTTTTTGAACGAGCTGCTTCACCAAAGAAGGTGAAATTTTGCCAGGAGTAATGTCCGAAAATAGATGCTATATAGTTGATGTTTCCTTTGAATTCAAATTGATTGTAGTTGTTGGGTTTTCTTTGCTGGGGCTGACTAAATCCACTTTTTAAGCCAGAGACTCCTATTGCAAGTCTCCTATGAGGAGAATATTGAAAAACTGCTCCTAAAGACTCTTCAACAACTTGTTTTCTCGAACTAAGCTCTTTGGGTGTTCTATGAAACCCTGTTTTCTGTATCGAATTGACAAATTCTTCGAAATCCGATTGAGTGGAATCTGATTGAATATTTCCATCCTGCTTAAGGTTTGAATAGAAAATCGTAAACTCAAAGTCTCCTTTTGATTTGGTTATGCCAATACCTCTAAAAAAGCCAGATTCAAGAACTGAAGTATATGGTCTAATTCCTAAGGTATTTCTTTTGACAGTGTTGACTGTTTCTGCACCCTTTCCAGCATTAAAGCCTGCTCCAAAAACAACTCCCTGACCAATCTGCATTTGGAAATCCCCAAGCATTATCTTCTTGAAACCATACTTATTTTCCAGTAATAGGTGATAGGAGTAAAAATCAAATCCTGTTTTGCCATTATCAGTACCAAAACGTTCTCCTTCATCTTTTTCGAATGTAAAGCCTATGCTAAAGTCATTTCTGTGCTGCGTTCTAAATCGACCATAGATTTTGCCGGGGCTTCCTTGGTATCTTGAAGGTTTGGAGATTACAGTATCAATTGCATTAGCTCCATTGCTTAAGAAAGTGGTATCTATTGGAACTGCCGATGTATAACCAACTTGTTTTTCAACTCTTCGAGTATAGCGAATGAGTAAGTAATTATTTTCCTCAGTCAAAACTCTCTTTAGAAATGGGCGATTATCGTGGAAGCTCTCTTTTACTGAAATAAAAGGAAGTAACAAGCGAATGGTTTTTAGATCGAACTCCGGTATGGCCTGAAGCTCATTGATTGATAAAAATGAGCCAAATTGGTCTCGATACTCAAAGAAGTTAGATACTTGAGCTGGGTTTAATATGTACAATGAGGCTAACTCCTCTGGAGTGGCATTATTTAAATTGATCTTATCATTATAGTATAGCAGCAGCGATTCATATATATCCTCGTATGAAACATCTTCATCTTGAATTTGGAATAAGCGCTCGGCAAAGGTTTCTAGCTCTATTTCTTCGTCTTGAGCGATTATACTACTGCTGATAAATATCAACACTGTTCCAACAAATTGCTTCATTACCTAGGAGTATATGCAATTGAAAAATCATGAATGCTTCCGAGTATTTCATCGCTGGAATACCCATAGTCAAACTTCAAATTCTTGGGATGTATCCCTATTCCGGCAGCTCCTATGAATGGATTCGTGCTTACCCCTGTTCTGACAAAAACATCTTTTATGAGTTGATATTCTATACCTGCTTTGAAGATTTCAACAAAATCCAGATCTTTTTCTACCTCTAGATTTAGCATTAGTTCATCACTAGGTCGATACGAAACCCCACCTTTCATTACAGTGGGAATATGCTCAGGTGACTCTAAGTCTAGCTTGGCCTGATTGAGATTGAAGATATGTGCTCCTAATGTTATTTCTGGAGTTACTGTCACGATGCCTCCCAGTTGTAAGGCTATTGATTTCTTGGTCCCGATTGATGATATATGGTATTGCAGCAAGTCAATTGCAACGGCTAGGCTGATCATTTGAATTTCATTACCGAATGCTAAGTGGAGGCGTTGCTCACTATAGATATCATCGCCAAACTTGTAGAATCCTAAACCTGCATTTCCTATTTCAGAAGCATAAATAGCTCCGGCACCTACCTCCTGAAACTGTTTAATTCCGTATCGGCTTTGATATGATACGAAAGCAGCGTGACTTTCAATCCTTCCTATGCCTCCAATGTTGTTGAATAAGCTGAATTCATCTCCCAGTGTAATGGAAGCACCAGCCATACCTGCATTTCTTCCACCTAAATTGAACGTGCCAATTTGAGCGTGCGAATGATGAATCAAGAAGAAAAAGATTGTAAGAGATAATACCTTCATGGCATAATGTCTGCACTGGTTGTTTTGTCCAATAATCGTAAATTGAATCTCGAATGAAGATTTTAGTTGCCTTCTTATTTAGCTTGATTACTTTATATGGACCTGCCCAGCAGCCAGACACAATCTGGTATAAGGATGGTAGAGTCAAAGCCGTTGGCAATAGCATCAATGAATCAAAGACTGGAGTATGGAAGTATTTCTATCCCGGTGGTCAAGTGAATAGTGAATTGAACTTTTCGAATGATGTACTTGATGGAATTCAAAAGTATTATTCATTTGAAGGTAAACTCATCGGCAGGGAGCTTTATAAAATGGGTCTGATGGAGGATTCCGCCACTTATTATTATCCATCTGGTGAATTGGAAAAGGAGGGGATGTATACGAATGGTTTGTACAATGATGTATGGAGATTTTATTACGAAAATGGAAATTTGAAACGCATAGGAGGGTATGTACAAGGAAGCCCAAATGGTATTTGGAAGTTTTATCACGAGAATGGAAGTCTTAATCAAGCAGGGGAGCTGGTCGATGGACTTGAAAATGGACTATGGAAATATTTTGATGAAGAGGAGATCTTGATTTATGAAGGAAATTGGGAGAATGGTAAGGAAGTGGGGCAATGGTATTTCTTCAAAAATGGAAAGAAGAAAAAATGGAAGAACTTTGATTAAAAGAGGGAAAGAAGGTTGATAAAGAAATGCGTTTCATTCTCTGAAGTTCTGGAAAATTCAAACCTAAAAGTGATATCATTAACCAGTACTAAGTCTATACCTGTCCCAAGGCTGTATAAATATTCATTTGTGAGGGGATCGCTACCATCATAGTTAGGATATCCTACCGCATAACCCTGATCATAAAAAACCTTCCCATATACGGTAATTGGAAAAGTCTGAAATTGCCTCAAAGGCATCACTTTCTTGATGTTGTATTTCCTACCAAACAACTGATGCTTAAATTCATTTCGCTGAAGAACATATGAGCTTGCCTCTATTATTCTGAGATCGAAACCACGGATTACTTGCTTTAAAAATCCAATTGAATAATAGTTGAAATAGCTTCTGTCGTTTGCTGGGAAAGTACTTAGTCCAGTAATATTCGATACAAAATAGAAGTTGTCTTTGAATTCCCAATACTTGGTCAGATTCATGCGTGCACGCCAAAAATCAACTCCATTGTCATAGAGGCCGAGGCCATGTTTAAATAGCCCGATCTGATACCATTCACCGTTAGTAGGATAGTTTCTGTTGTTTCTTTTGTCCCAGGTATATGAGTATCCAAGCCAAACATGTTGTTGCTGTGTTTGGCTGTTACCTAAATAATTGGGATTGATACTGGCTACAGTGTCAGCTACATCCAATCTAACATGTCCAAGTGTTGTGCGATGGAAGGAATAAAATGAACTACGAAAAGAATGTTGAACGCTATTGGTGTAAGCCCTACGCAAAACGTTCTCCTCTGAAGAAATGAATCGTCTGATATTGTCTCTAGTGATCACAGGTACATTTTTGGTTTCAAAGAAGCTGCTGCTAATCAATAGTCCATGTTGTTGCTTTTTATCGATGTATGGTATGTTATAGAAGAGATTTAATGCGGTTTCAAATCCAGTTTGAAGCCATAGTCTCAATATTTCACCACGTCCTCTAAAATTGAATTGAGTGAGTTTGAGCCCATAATTGACTCTGCTTAAGTCACGATTCCTATTAACCCACCAATCATTGAAATTTCTATCTACTAATCTGAAGATAGGAAATGGGTAGAAGTACCAACGTTCATCTACTTTAATTTTTATGTCAACTGGGGATCCTAAACTGTCTAGAATATCAATAGACACTTCATTGAAAAGGTTGGTATTATAAATGCGATTTCTATCCCAGATAAACATGCTATCCAGTTGATAGCGCTGATAGGTTTCTCCCGTTTTGAAGCTTAATTCACGGGTAATGATTTTTGCCTTGGTTTTGTAATTACCCTCGATGATAATCTCGCCAACAGTCAATAGCTCAGTGGAGTCTTGCTGACCATAGATTTGTTGGCAAAAGCCTATAAAAATGAAAATGAGAAGTCCTCGAATCAAACCGTAATTGAGCTGTAATTATCTACCATAACGTACAAACAGAATGATTTTTTCGTGGGCTTGCAAATTTGATTTGTACTTTTACGCTTGTGAATAGAATCCTCAAGAAAATTCTCATTTTCCCCATTTTGGTGTATCAATATTCGATCTCTCCATTATTCCCTCAATCATGTAGATATACACCAACTTGTTCTCAGTATGCTAAAGAGGCCATTCAAAAATATGGATGGAAGGGGTTTATTATGGGGATCAAACGCATTAGTAGATGTCACCCATGGGGCGGTAGCGGATATGATCCCGTAGATTAATTATTAATTAAAAGATGCCCTGAATTCTAGTGGGGACTGATTTGTCTTTTGCTTGAAAAGTCTGCTAAAAGATTGGGCATGCTCAAAACCTAAGCCGTAAGCGATTTCGCTAACTGCTAATTGCGTTGTTGAGAGTTTCTCTTTTGCTTTCTCAATTAACTTTTCATGGATATGTTGTTGCGTGTTTAATCCTGTTTGCACCTTCAGGAGATTACTGAGGTAATTTGCGGAAAGGTTTAGTTCATCAGAAATTCCTTGAACAGAAGGTAAGCCTACACTAGCTAAGTTGTCTTTTTCGAAATAGTCTTTCAGTACATCTTCGAGTCTGCTTAATACTTCATGATTAGAAATCTTACGCGTGATGAACTGTCTTTGGTAAAACCTGTCAGCGTAGTTAAGAAGCAGCTCAATCTGAGAGATTATGATGTTTTGACTGAACTTATCTATGTTGGAATGATATTCTTCCTGGATGTTTTTCATGATTTGAATCATGGATTTTTCTTCCTTGTCGGAGAGGAAAAGGGCTTCATTCACACGGTATTCAAAAAATTCATATTCCTTTATCTTCTTGGCCAATGGTGTGTTCCATAGAAAATCTGGACTGATGAATAGTAACCATCCTTCAGGTTTAGTGCCTGGTTCATAATGTGCTCTAACACTTATCACCTGGCCAGGTGCTACAAATGACATTATTCCTTCATCAAAATCGTATGGTTGTTGGCCATACCGCATTTTACCTTCTACTCCTCGTTTCATAGCGATGGAATAGTACTGTGATACAATGGTTACTTCTTCTTCATCTGTTAGATAATTGACTGCTCCGTAATCCACTAAACTTACTAGCGGGTGCTCCGGTTTGGGGAGTCCCGCTATTTGATGATAGTCACTTATTGATTTAATCTCGTACATGCTGATTTAGATTAAGGTACCCCCAGAAGCTTCAATTCTTTGCGCATTGACCCAATGGGCATCTTTAGTACATAAGAACGCCACAACACTTCCAATGTCTTCTGCTTCTCCCACTCTTCCCAGGGCGGTTACACTTGAAATAATTCCCACTTTATCTTCATCTTTGTTTGATCCATTTGCAAATTCTGTTGCAATAGCTCCTGGAGCTACAACGTTTGCTGTTATTCCTCTGCCTCCTAGCTCTTTAGCAAGATACCTAGTAAATACTTCAATCGCTCCTTTCATAGATGCATAAGCTGAGGCACCGGGGAATGAAAATCTTGCCAATCCAGATGAAATGTTGATGATACTTCCTCCATCATTCAGAAGAGGTATTGCTTTTTGAGTTAGGAAGAATACACCTTTGAAATGAATGTTCATCATTTCGTCAAAATGAGCTTCTGACGTATCAGTAATTGGACTAAATAGTCCTGTGCCTGCATTATTTATCAGATAGTCAAAATGATCATTGCTATATTTATCAGATAGGTACTCCGAAAACCTGCTGTAGAAATCATTAAAAGATTGGATATCTCTGCTATCGAGTTGCAATGCATGCCCCGTGCTTCCTGCTTGCGCTATTTCAGCCACCACTACATTGGCAGCATCTTCATTGGAGTGATAGGTGATTACCACATCAATGCCTTTTTTAGCAATACTTATGGCCATGTCTCGACCAAGCCCTCGGCTTCCGCCTGTTACTAATGCTATTTTCTTTTGTGTCATGTGCTTAAGTTTTAAACTGTTAATGACACAAAGGTGAGATTCGGTTGTTGTTAGGATGTAACCGAATCTCAGGATGTTGTAACCGAATTAACTACTCTGTAATTATTTCTGCTTTTATGATCCTAACATCTTGGACTGGTCGATCTAAATCATTGGTGGAGACTGCTGCTATTGAATCTACTATAGCCAATCCTGATACCACCTCACCAAACACTGTGTAATTCTGATCTAGATGAGGAGTACCTCCAATTGTTTTATACACTTCTCGGTGTTCATCTGGAATGACGTACTTCTCAAAATTTTCGTAGTCCTTAGCTAGCTCATAAAATCTGCGATTGATACGGCCTATTGTCTGGTAGTCTTCTTCATCAAAGGCTACCAGGAGTGAATCAAGATCCTCGCTATAAGCTGAGTCGTGCTTAAGGTAATGTTCTGCAAGCCATCCATTGATTCGTGTCTCAGCGCGGCTCAACGTGCTATCATTAAACACTCTTCCTTGAACAATATAAAATTGTGTGCTGCTTGAAACTCGTTCAGGGTGACCGCCACGAGCGGCTGCAAGAACGCCTTTTTTATGAAATAAAGTAGGAGTGATTTCTGCAGGAACTTGATAGGGTAGGTCCCCATTTCCTAAGGTATCACCGGGTTGCGCAGTTTTGCTGTTGGTATCTCCAGCTTGAATCATGAAATTTTCAATCACTCTGTGAAAGAGGAGACTATCCAAAACTCCATCTTCTACTATTTTGATAAAGTTGTCTCTGTGAAGCGGGGTTTCGTCATAGAGCTTCAGTACTATGTCTCCCATTGATGTCGCAAGTTTGATCTGCGTTTGTGGTGGAATTTCTTCAGCAGATTCTTCTTTTGCCGGTTGTGAACAGGCTATGAAAAGTATAAGGAATAGTGGAGTTAGGTATTTCATGGTATTTGGTTTAGGCAAGGAAAGATAGAGAAAAGTCAACTTCTAGTTAGAAGAAATGATAAGCTCAGCACGAAGATCTGATGCTAGCTTATTTGCAATACTTTCAGCTTTTTTTTGCCTGGAGTAGTCGAACGAGAATATTGGTTTGGATTGATCGGGGTACAAAAGCACTTTATAATCTGTTACTCTTCCGGAAAGCGTTGGACTGACACCATTTGGTGTGTTGCTACTCATATAGCTTTTTGCAATGACTTTTACAGTGACTATTTCTGGAAGAGAAGCCCATTCTCCAATTTTAAAACCACAGATGGAAGTGTATTCTTTTGATCTTTTTCTTTCAAAATCCATGATTACTCCACTGTAAGATGAGACTATGAAAAGGCCAATCACTATGGCTCCGATTCCGACTGATAGAATTCTTTCAATTGAGCTGCCGCTAGTCACTATATATGGACTTACTAGCGCGAAGACTCCTGCGAGAATTAATAGTACTCCTAGAAGGTGAGGCCCTGAGAAAGGATTGCGTTTCTTGTAATTGAAATTTTTCATTTAGACTTATTCCGGCACTACATCTATGCTCGTTTTAAGTAATACTCCACTTTCATTGTATAATTTAAATTCTCCTACAGGCTTGTCATTTTTAAATTGTCCAATCAACTTAAGTTGTCCGTTCTCATAGTATTTCCTGTAGATTCCTTCGCGTTTACCTTCTTTGAAATTTGCTTCTACTTCTGTAAGTCCATTTTCGTAGTACGAAATTGTTTTCCCATCTGCTTTCCCATATTTATAGTTTTCTGTACTAATTGGCTTGCGTGCTGAGTGGTGGGTGTAGTTCACAAATTCTCCATGTTTAAGACCATTTTTATAATGACCTATTTCCGAGATTCTATTTTTGAACAAATCCAAATTTGGTGTCGAATCTTTAGGAATTATATTTTGTTTTCGTAAATCCTTCACGATGAATGAAGAACTCAGATATTCTATCCAGATTCCATGTTTTTTGCCATTCCTATATTCTCCCTGACTTTCAAGCTCTCCTCTAAAATCGTAATATTTCCAATGACCTACTGGATTATGGTTTTTCATTTTGCCTGTGGCAATCACGGTTCCTTTATGATTTGTCCACTCTGTAGCTGAGGGATTGGATTGGAAGTAATGCAGTGATTTTAATTCTATCGGGTTGATTTTCTGCTTTCTTACACTTCTCGTACAAGAATTGGTGCTTATGATTCCATCATTATTGTAGGCCCAAATTATCCACTCTTCATTTTCTTTTACAGAAAGGCCACAACCATATTGCGAGGTATATATTTTTATCGTTTCCTCAAGCCCTTCTCCTTTAAAAATATTCTCAATTTTGAATTCAACGAGTAACTTTTTTCGCGGATTTTCACTTTCTAACAGTGAGATTTTGTTTACCTGACCAGAAACAATAACGTCAATTTTAGTGAAATCAACAATTGTTGCAGGTCCAGAAACTGAGTTGCAAGTGCAAGCCATTATGAACGTAGGAGCCAGCAATATGAGTATAAAAGCGAATATTTTTTTCATTTCTCTTGATGGATTTCATTAAGTAATCTTCTGTTAAAACTACTAATACTCTTTTAGAAGCACTTTTAGATTTCGATATTAATCAAATTTCAAAGTGGCACTATCAGTATTCACGGTAGGTGATTCTCGTACTCCAATACTAACTATTCTCGTATGCGAAAAGAATTATCATTCAATTAGGTTAACCAAAATGTAATTATGAATATGAGGAATCGATAAATCAGATTGGATATTAGTACAGCCGTCATCGCGCCGAGGCCTGCTGGTATTGACCAGTACCAACGAATATTCATGAAGTTTCTAATGCTTAGAATTGCATATAGAAGTGGGATAAACCAAACAAAAAGTTCAAATCTGATTCCACCTAGCATTGTGTCTGGGTCCAAAGACAAGAGCTCACCTAAGCTTCCAACCCACGATAACATTATCCAACTAAGCATATACAATGAGAAAAAATGAAATGAATAAATGAGGTTGTCGAAATAAAATTTTCGTTTCCTGAAGGTTATTAAATACACAAAAAGAGCAATGATTGGGATGTTTAAGATCATTACTGACTTTGAAATTTGATCACTCATATTTTGATAAGTGATCGCATATTCTTGCATGCTCAATCCTTCATTTTTAAGTTTTTTATCCACCCATTCTTTAGTCCACGTGCTATATGGTTGTCCATAGACTTGATCTGAAAGCGGAAGGGAATAGTCGGAGAGCGGATTAACAAAAAAGTAGACGAGGTTGAAAAACAGAAATAATGTTACCGGAGAGATGAATTTTTTTCTCTTTCCTCCTAAAAATTCGACCGTCATGCGACCTGGGAATCGGAGAAAGTAAATGAGACTAACAAAAAAGCGATTATCTAGAAAGAAGATATTGCCAAGAAATTCACCTAATAGCCTACCTAGAGACCGATCCAAGTTGTCACGAACTCGCTGTCCGCAGTGGTGACAGTAGGAGCTGCTAACGGGTGTACCACAGTTGAGGCAATGTAATTGTGATTGATCAGGTATTTTCTCGATATCCACCTGCTAAAATTAATAAAGTGACTTCAAGTTGAAGGTGCGGATATAAGACACAAAATTCAACCTCGGCTTGTCGTAATCATTGAGTACCCAATTACAGGTATTTTGTTTGTAATTAGCTCATTTTTCAATTGCTTTGATTTGGCCATATCCGAAGCAGCATCCTCCGCATTATTTAGTTCCTGATTAATGCTAGCTCTTGTTTCAAAAAGGATGGGGTCATACTCATCTAACGCAATAGCTTTATTCGCCAGACTTAATGCTTTCTCATAATCTCCCTTTTTAATCGTCTTGTCCATCTTCTTTTTGATTTTATCTACCGGATGAATGTATGGCTTCTCTCCATACCTCATTATATACTCGATGACAAGCGTGTACCGATAACCTATTGGTGAGGAATTGCATGAAGTAGCTTGCCAACTATCTTTTGTTCCTAAAAGAACGCTCCCTGCTTGTCTTGCTAAGCTTTCGTGAGGATGTTTGACCACATTAACGGAATCGATTTTACCCTTTTCATTTATGCTAAAATCAATTACAAGTAATCCGGTTTTCTTAGCCCTTACTGCCTCTACCTCATATCTTAATCTCCTTGCAATGTATTTGGAGAAACTTTCTTCATTTGTGAAAGTGGCTTTTTGAAAAGAATCGCACGAATCTTTTTGAGAAAATGCTGCGCTTGATAAGAAGAAAACTAGTAGATATAAAAGGTGCTTTTTCATGTTAACTAAAATAGGTAAGTTCAATAATATCCGAATGATATGTCTAGTTGAAGTCTAAACATCAGATTTCAACTAGTTGATCCCTCACTAATTGAGCTATCGTCTTAGGTAGCTCATGATCATTATCCGTTCGATAGGACATTACCATTTCTAATGGAATGCTTAGCTCTTTCAGTTCAAAATAGTTCACTGCTAGATTGTAACCTTCCATTATGCTTTTAGGGATTACAGATATTCCAATATCCTTTTCTACCAATTTAAGAATAGAGTAGGCATTGATGCTTTCATGTTTTATGTGGGGATGAAAATCATACTTCCCACAAATGCTGACAAGCTGATCGCGAAAATAGGATCCTGCCGAACGAGGATAGATGATAAAAGGAATGTCTTTCAACTCGGATATTTCAGTGCTTTTTGAGAGGTTCCATTTGCTTTTAGAAGCGCATACAAGGACTGTTGTATCGCGATAGATTCTTTCAGAATGAATGGAAGAAACCTCCTTATGAGGCCTTCCTATCAGAATATCTATTTGACCATCTTGCAACTGATTGAGTAGATCAGTGGTGGTAGTCTCTATTATGTTGGTTTTTACTTTTGGAAACTGCACATTCATTTGATCAATCAGATTGGGTAAAATCTGTGTCATCGCAGAACCAATGCATCCGATATTGACGACTCCTGATAATGTTGATCCGATATCAGCAATGGATGTTTTTATCATATCTACCCGCTTTAATAACTGATAACCTTCTTGTTGTAAGAACCGCCCTGCAGGAGTGAGTGAAACATTTCGTTTATCACGTTTGAAGAGAATTGTTCCTAGTTGCTCCTCCAAGTCTTTGATTTGTCGGGTGAGCGCTGGCTGCGCGATGAAAAGTTTTTCGGCAGCTCTTCTGAAATGCAGTTCCTCTGAAAGCGTCAGGAAATATTTGATGTGTCTCAATTCCATTGATAGCTAATTGTTATCAGTTAATGTAAAAAATTCTATTTCTATTATCAAATAGTCTTTTCCATTTTTGAGAAAAAAAGATGAGAAATATCGTTAACTGCTTAACAGTATGTTGTTTGATAATGGTGCTGTCAAGCTGCGAAACTCCAAAATCTAAAAAGATGAATGAACCGAAGTTTATTGAAATTATCGTGCAAAATCACCTGGTATCACATGGGTTTGATGAAAACAACGAGGAGGTTGTCGAAGAGGTAGTCGTAGAAAATCCAAGAAAGAAGCTACTTCGAGTAGACAGGATACTGTCTGTAAGTGAGAAATATATCCTTACCTCATATGGATATGATCGGTTGGTATATTGGGAATACGAAGGTTCGTATGAGCAGATGAGGCAATTGTTGGGTGTAGGTGAATGATTCTTATTGATCCTTCAAAATTTTGACAATTCGGCTATTTATTATTTCTGACAAATTCCAATTGTATAGCTTCTCATCAGTGGTGCTGTAGAATTCAATTACCACTGCATCCAGCTCTTCATAATATTCTGCAAAGCTCTGGTATCCCGGTACCCATCCTGCATGCTTATACTCGTAAACGGAAGCATATATTTCTTGCTCTCCTGCTTTAAATATTGAGCCATCATTCAATGCTCTTAGGAAGGTGCCTACATCTTCGGCAGTAGCTAGCATCCCATGGTCTTCTTCTTTTAGATCATGGGGGTAGCCTACATGATAGCCACTCATTACATCTTCAATATTGACATCATTGAGCGAACCAAAAGTATTGCGAAGGTTTAGTGGAGTAAGTATTTCTTCTTGGATGAATTGGAAGTTTTCATAACCTAAAGCGTCATCCATTATCTTATTGATTAGCAGATAATTTGTATTGCAGTATTCATAGTCTTCGCCTGGTTCAAAGTTGGCTGGCTTATCCAATATTAGTGCGAGACTTTCTTCATAAGTCTTTGTTGGATTTCCCCAAAAATTGGGAGCATTTGTGAAATTGGGGATGCCACTTCTATGCTGAATCATCATCCGTAAGGTGATTTTATCAGCATTTTCAATTCTTCCTTGAAGTTCTGGTAAATATTCGGCGATGGTTTTATCAAGAGAAAGCCGTCCATCACTTACCAATTTCGTGACAGCAACGGCGTCATACAGCTTGCTGATACTTGCGATTTTAAATAACGCATCAGGCTTGGCGGGGATCTTCGATTCTCGGTTATGCCATCCGGAGGTAAAAAATTGAGGTGATTTGCCACCTTGACCAACGTAGGTGATTACACCGTCAAAACCGTGACCTATTGCCTCATCCAGCTGTTCTTGAATGGTAGCTGGCAGTGGAAGTATCCATGCTTTTACCAGAAGCCATGGCACAAAAAACAAAGAAACGGCAGTCCCGCCCAGTAGCATAATTCTGATTATCAGTGTAGTTCGTTTCTTAGCCATAGGATGTGGTGGTAGGTGATGTATTTAGTGAAAAGTCGTTTGACGAAGTTTCAATATACGTTCGTTATTCGGATTGGTTCTGTTGATAAGAATTATAAGTAAGATATGTTATCCTCTCCGGGTTGGAACTCAGCTCCGAGATAAACTGTCGTGTCGGAAAATACACAAATTTCAAATTGAGAGTAGCGCTTTTATCTTCTCATCGCGATATTCTCATGAACCCATTTAGCCTCTTCCTTTGGAGTTACTTTGTCTACCGTGCTACTGACTCTACTAAAAGTAGCAGCTGGGAAGTCATAAGGGTTACTTTCGTCAAAAAACGGTCCTACAACACCGAGCATCCAACCATCTTTAGCTGCCCAATGAGGTTCATTCACTCGATATTTAAATACCTCGTAATGAACAAGGTTATTCTTGCCATCAAAATCAAAAGTTACACGTTCCATATGTTTCATCTCATCTGGACATGCATCAAGTTCTGTTGGAAATTCAAGCCAGTTAGCTAGGTTACTTGCTGCTCCACTAACTAAGTTGTTAAGATCTTCTGGAAATAAACTTTGCTTGTTGTGTTCAGTTAAAAGTTGGAAGGTTGTTTCTCTAGTAGTAAGTTGCTCAGCATACGGCCGAATTTCTTCAGGAGTTAGATTTTCATTTGACTCTAGCTTATCTACTAATGGTTTAATTCTTTCATAACGTTGTTCATTTAGTTGTCTGTTTTGTCTGTTAACCTTTATGCTACGGTAGACTATAAGGGATACAACTAATACAGCTATTGCTCCAATGATTATAAAAAAGATATTCATATTGATGAGATTACTTTCAAGGACGGATTTACGTGCTAACGCCTAGCTAGTGGGCGGTATGCCCACAAGTAGAAAGGACACTAAGCTAGCGAAACTGGCCAACCCTCGCAAAGTATAGTACCGCGTTCTGAAGTCTGAATCCAGAAGACGAAAAGGAGGGAGTGGAAGTAAACCTAGCAGCATGGACACTGTAGTGGTCGAATTGCAATCAAGCTGTAGAAAGTACTCCGGTATACGACTGCTAGTGCTTGCTAGAGCATGTTCGAGTGTATGTTTCCACCAAGATTATTCGTTTGACAAGGTAGTCTTCATAGCTGATCTTCTCATTCAGGTCGTAATAGTCTAGTTGATGGTCGTTAAGGGCCTCGGCAATTACAGCAGAGTGGATATTTCCTGCTTCTCGTTTTATCGTGTAGTACCAGTTTGCAATCTTGTTGGATTTGGATATACGCTCAAGAGCCTTATAAAAGGTTCCTTCTCTGTTAGGTATATCGGTATTTTGTTCAAAATATATTAAAGAGTCAATATCATCTGTAAAGGGTGGTAATCTATGTCCAGTAGGGTTCATGTTACCCCGATAAGATTTATATAACCGTTCATCTTTTACCCAAACCGTGTCAGGTTTTATCCATATCTCATTTAATAAGTTCTCATTATAAAGCCTGAAAATACTATCCTTTTTGAGTGTTGCTGGAGCCCAGTCACCGAATTGCAAACCTTGATCTTTGTTTATATAGTCTAGATGGAGTTCATATACTTGATCCAATGATTTGTTAGGGTATCTTTCAAGGAGTTCTCGTTCAAAATGTTTAACCATTTCAGCAAGACCTTGAGCTTCTTCTTGTCCCAGTTCTTCTTCGAAATCAGATATTTCCTGTTCAGTTGTTTGTTCGCTACAACCCAAAAATGCTATAATAATGAAGGTGAAGGTGAAGTTTCGCATGATGTGCTCTAACAATTGTATAAACGGCATTATGCTGTTTATTTACCACTCAAATAACGTGAAGCATGATTTTATATCCAAATAGGAGGAGTTAGCGAACTACAACGCCTTCAGCTTTAATCTGTTTTAAAACCATTTTTCAATAAGAATTCTTCAGTAAGCCTTCTTCTTTCATCTGAATCCTTTTTGGAACTTCCACTAAAATAGAAATGTCCTGCACCAGCATATGAACGTGAAATAAAACTGTTCTCGGTTTTTCCAATGGCATCCCTAAATTTTTCAAATTCAGAAAACTCTACCATGTCATCGTCCTCGCCGTGGAAGGCAAGTATAGGAGGGAGGTTTTCTTCAAGAAGATGAAGAGGCGAGATTGTATTTGTGTTGTACTCAATGTTGTAAACATCTCTACCTGCAATGTCATAAGGGCAAGAACCTAAAATCAGGGCGTCTGGTCTTGAACTGTATTTTGAGTTCACTCCAAACTCCTTAGGTTTTTTAATCATGGCCGAAACCAACGCCAAGTGTGCTCCAGCCGAAAAGCCGTCTGCCACTACTTTGTTTGGGTCAATGCCCAATTCCTTCGCATTTTCCCGAACCCAAGCTATGGCTTTAAGGGCATCGCTTACCGAAGCCTTTACATCTGTACCGTAGATATGTCTAATACGATAATCGAAGGCGATGGCAACTCTTCCGTCTTCAGCGGCGCCTTTGCAGGGACCATAACTCCATTCAGGTAGTCCAGTCGCCCAGCCACCGCCGTGAAAAAATAGATGCGCAGGTTTTATTTGGCTTTTATCGTGATTTTCTGGATAGAAAATATGGGCATTGAGCGTGATGCCATCCACAGTTTTGTACACTCTGATTTCGCTGGCAGCATTCCTTCTGTCTTTACCCATTTTATAGGTATCCTTAATTGTCTTTACATAAGCCTGATTTTTGACATCTTCCAAAGCTTTTGTATAGGCATAATCAAAAGCCTCCACACGATAGGTCCAAATGTTGGAAGTGAAATGGTCCTTGATAAAGAAATCCTTTACGCTCTGAAGCGCATCTAACTCAACGATGGCATCATAGCGATTGTCAAAACGCTTGATGGGAACATATTCTGGGTGTGAAAACTTGTACTCTTTTGTAGAAAGAATGTCAAGATAGAAATTCACACATTTTCGATATTCTTTAAACTGAAACAGAGATGAATCATTGAAACTTCCTTGCATTACATTTTCGAAATAGTCGCTGGAAACGGATGCTTTCTTCTTAAAGTCAGCGAAGCGATGATAGTTTTTTGGATACAATAACCGATATCTTCTGTATCTAAATTTTGATTCAGTCAACAGGCTATCAATGGTTCGCGATTCTATTTCTTCAGTATGTCCTTGATAGTTCTTGACTAGTTGTTGCACGGTTTGTTCCAAGGAATCTATTACGAAGTTAAAGGGCGCTAATTCTTGGCTGAATATCTTTTCGCGGTTGGCAGTTATAAAGGAGTCGTTCTTTCTGATAAGATTATTGTGAGCTTCCTTCAGTGACGGCTTTTGTCCAAAAGCCACTGCGAATTGGATTATTGCAACTATTGTTATGAAATACTTAAAATTCGTTTTGAGATACTTACACATTACTAGTTTAGGTATGTTACTGTTAGGGATACCTGAAAAAATGTAAAAGTTTCAAAGGGTGTTGTTTTTTTCTACTGGTAGAGAATTCAGACTGTTGTGGGGCTTAGTTAGGAGGACTGATTGTTTTAGCACGGAAGTAACTTCCGCGCTAGAGGGGGCTTAGTTCTCCTTTAATCCAGGCTTCAAATTCCGCTCGGCTGTTAATTTCAGGACATGTCAGTCGTATTACAACTTTCTCTAGTTGTTCTTGGGAATGTTTGTTCGGAAAAAATTTCACAATTCGTTCGGTTGAGTCACTATCAGCCAAAATTTGAAGTTCCTCGTCACTATCATAAACACCGAATTCGTCTCCAAACCATTTGTTTCTTTTAATTATTGTTCCGTAAAACATTTCGTTCTGAGGCAATCGGAAAAGTTCAACTTTATTTATTCGTTCACCTTTTACGTTCATTAATAAAGCTGAAATTATTGCACACTTACCATTCTTCTCAAGCGTTAGGCATGCTTTCTTTTTTCGGTTTGGGGATAGTTTATGTTTAAGTTCTATTTCGTATCGAAAGTCCACCTCAATCACTTTCTTATAGGCAGTCTCAAATACATTTCGATCCCAATCGAATTTGTCACAACATCTTCTTGTTACCTCGTGCGTAATTTCAAGGATCTGTAGTTTCTGTTCTTGTTCAGATAGTTTCCAAAATTCCTCGCCCTCAAATGGTGTATGGTACATTGTAAGAACACTACCTGAGTAATTTATCAATTCAAAATCATGACCAAGTGTTACTGAAATTCGACTCGTTTTGGGTGGTTTGTATGAATCAAGAAAGTGAACATAAAGATCAGTTACAACATGAGAAATTCCCGCAAACTTTTTTTTGAGTTCAGCGGAACTTGATTGTGGATAATATAAAGTTATGTCTTGAAGTTTATGACTCATTTTGGAATTGCTGAAATTGAGCACAATGACCAACTATCATCCGAAAGCTGGACTTTTCAAATT
This sequence comes from Ekhidna sp., assembly GCF_963691765.1. Taxonomy (GTDB): domain Bacteria; phylum Bacteroidota; class Bacteroidia; order Cytophagales; family Cyclobacteriaceae; genus Ekhidna. The sequence continues at coordinate 302,975 of NZ_OY829375.1, read as the reverse complement.
TGTATAAAAGTATCTCATCGCACCAGCCTTTGCAAATGTCTCAGTAGCTTATGGATGATAGTGTTTGTAATGGGCTTTATTTTTCCCTCCAGTCCAATAGTTTAGTTCTGGTTATCATACTTCCTGGTTCTTTGTAGACATATTTTATCTGCCCCACAAAAGTTCCTTCGGGATATTTTGACATCAGAATGGGAAGCGTCCTTTCCTGAATCGCTTCGAAATCATCATCGTCATCCAAATAATCTTCATTAAGAGTCAGAATTACTGAAACATATCTCAGATTTGGATCTTCTTCTATCTCATCATATACTCTAACATCTGCTGTTAATTCATCTCCAAGCTCTGTTTCAAATAGTTCAACGACCTCTTCTGCTTTTGAATTATTTAGGGAAGTCTCTATGTACGCAACCTGGTTAGATTTGATCATCGACTTAAGGCCTTCAAAGGGTAGCATGAAGAGTAACATTATCCCATAGGCTAGAGCGATTGATATTCCAACTTGTTTAAAGTCTGATTTGGGTTGTTCAGAATCAGGGTTGAAAGGTACAACCTTAGTACCTGCAACCATATCGCCGATTCTTCTACTTGGATTCGCTAAAGTTACTATGACCTCTATTGGCCACAAAGCACAAAAAAGGTTCCTAACAAAGCATTTTAAAGGTGATGCTACTTCACCTGTTTGGTTGTTGACTACTTGTATCTTTAATATCCTTTTGGCAATACTCCTTCCGTTGATAGAATCCTTACATAGGTAAAGAGCGAATCCAAGGAGTCCAACATAACTTAAGCCACCAAAAATATCGGGGCTTGTTTGTTCATGATTAACTTGAAATGCAGTTGCAAAGGTTGATATCATTCCAGGAATAAAGAATATCATTGCAATAAAAGTCATAACAAAATGATCTATTAACATTGATCCCAGTCTTGTTCCAGCGTTGGTATCCTTTTCCATTTATTTGATTAATATTTGATTGTGGTGATTGCCCATAACATCTGTATAAACAACATCATGACGTTTATATGCCTTTCAAATAACGTTAAGTGTGCTTTTATATCCAAATAGGAGGGAGCCGATCCATTTAGCTCGGAATCCAGTCCGTGAAGAGTAGACTTGTTTTAGCACGGAAGTCACTTCCGCGCTAGGGGGGAGAAATGACCAGAAGGGAAAGGGAGCGGGACAGCAGCAGCTAAGTTGCTAGTAGCAGTTGACATCTGGTCGCTAGCGCATGTTATGTACCGTTATTTCATGGTTCTTAACCATTGAATTTCCTTCTTTAAATCTTGTGCTGCCTTGACTCTTATTTTAGAACGCAAAATCGTTACATCTAAATCATCTTCTGCCTGCCAGTTAATCCATTTCTCCTTTGGAGGTGGTGGCGGAATGTAATCATTATAGAAAATCCGTTCTGGTTCTTTAAATGATCTAGATAGTCCACAGGAGGAAAAAGTTATATTTCCTTCATCATTTTTATTTGCATATATGATCCAAGTACCTGATTTAGGGTAAGATGAGCAGCTTGTTAAGGAATATCCACTCAAGGTCTCTCCAGACTTAGTTCCTTTGAATCCTTCTACTACTTCTATCTTATAAGTTTTGTTATCAAACCACCCTTCTTCTTTGTACTTCATGCTTTCACCAACGGATATTACTTCTCCGATAAAAACTAGATCAGAATATTCGTAAGATGCCTTTTGTTCATCCTTCAAATTCTCAATTCCCTTGCACTGACAAGCAAATGATGACAGCTGATAAGAGAGTAGTAGAATATAAATGAGATGTCTCATCATACGAGCAGTGGTACATAACGTCCAACTATCATCCGTAAGCTAGACCTTTCAAATATCTACTAAAGTATCGGATAGCACCAGCCTTTGCAAATAGCTTGGTAGGCTTATGGATAATAGTGTCTGTTAGCAATATGCCATTTAAAATGAATTAAGGGAGCTAGTTCAGTTACACATAGCTCCCCCAATATTATATTCATTGCACAATAGCTTGATTCCAAACGCCGGTCGCCAGGGTTTTTTGTGCATACTCTTCGAAGGATGTCGCCTTACGCCCCAGCACTTTTTCTACATCGTGTGACACTTCCTGATTGTCAGGATTTCCCAAAACTTCTTTGAATAGATATCCGAAGAGCCATACGTAAGAGTCTGGTAGCCCTGCTGCCTTCATTCCAGTCTTGAATTCTTCAATAGAGATTGGAATGTATTTGACATCTCTTCCGATAGCATGTTCCATCACGCTGACCACCTGTTTAAAAGTGAGCTTTTTGGGGCCAGTTACCGTGATGGTTTTCCCGTTGTAAGAATCGTCAACCAGTACTTTCGTCACTACCTCAGCAATATCATCAGCGTCCACAAATGGAATTTCAGCATCGGGCATTGGCAGTGCTACTTGCCCCGCAAGCACGAAATCCAGGAAAGCCCCTTCACTGAAGTTTTGATTGAACCATGAAGCTCTCACCAGCGTGTAGTTCAGTCCTGAGTTTGCAACAATTTGCTCACAGGCTTCTGCTTCTGTTTCTCCTTTTCCAGATAGCAGCACTACTTTCTCAAGCCCTTCTTTCAACGCCGCTTCCGTCAATGCGGTGATGGCTTCTTTCGCTCCCGGAACCGCAAGGTCTGGATAGTAAACGATATAGGCACGATCTATTCCTTTTAGTGCAGGTGCAAAGGTGGAGTAGTCTTCCCAATCAAAAGCAGGAGTGCCTTTTCTTGATCCTACGGTTACATGGTGTCCTAACTTTGTTAGTCCTTCTACTACTCGGTGACCAGTCTTACCGGTTCCTCCGATTACTAAGATGTTGTGTTTCATTTTTACTTATTTATTTGAGTTATTAATTTTTGAATGTGATGTTGAGTGCGAGCAAAGCCATGACAAATGACAAGACTGAGAAAAGCATGCGATAGGTATGAAGCTTGTTCCAGTGCGACTCGTAATACTTTCGGAATTCAGCTACTTCTTTCTTGCTGAGTACTGGTATTTTCAATGCCTCTAGCTCATTGTTGAGTGGTACATTTCCCAGGCCAGTGATTCCCACCGTCCCTATGAGGTAGGCCGCCGTAGTGATGAGCAGGAACCAGAACCCTTTCGTACTTACATTGTAGGTGAAGTAGGTCGAGCAGGCCAGGGCGATGAGGCTCCCAAAAAAGACAATGAAGAAAGCCGGGTTTAATATTGCCCGATTGATGCTCTGCATCGTATACAAATAACTGAGGTCATTGATCTTTTGTGTTCCTGGTATCACTGAGACTGACCAAGCATAGAATAGTCCTGCGGAGATTCCGGTGAGAATCACAGAAGTGTTGAGTGATATGTTTTGTATAGGTAGTTCCATGATTAAAATATTTCTTGTGTGAAAAGCCATTTTTCTAGTGTGATGTATTCCTCATTGGTCAATCGGATGTCATTGCCTTTTGGCATCTTCCGTTCCTTGAATACCATTTTGTAGATCTTCTTTGCACGCTTGGACATGTTCTTTTCTTTAAAAACCATGAGCGGGTTTTGCTTGCGATGACAGACATTGCATTTCGTCTCGAGGATCTTAAGGGCCTGTTTCTTTAGCGTATTGTCAGCAACAGATATCTTCATCTGATTTTGCTTTGTAGCCTCTCCCGGGGTATCAAAGGAGCTGAAGAGAATCAGTACCGCTGTGGTTGTCCCTAGCCATACTATTGTGTTGAGCCTAGCTTTCATTTTGTTCGTGATTGATTACGAGTGTAAAGTTGAAAGCCGGAGAAGCCCTATGCTTGACACTTTGTGCCAATACTTTGACACTTTAAGCCAAAATGGATTTTTGATTATGATTTGCGGAATTCGACAGGGGAGAGCCCTGTCCAGCGCTTGAATGCGCGGTTAAACGCACTTTGCTCGGAGAATCCAGTTTCAAAAGCAATTTCTGCAATGCTTCTGGATGATTTCTTCAGTAGGTAGGTAGCAACGCCTTCCTGCGTCTTCTTGATAAGGTCTCTGTAGGAGATTCCAGCATCGGATAATCTTCGGGTTAGGGTTCGGTTACTCATTCCCACCTGCTCTGCTATGTAATGAATACTGGGAATACCGCTGGGAAGTGCATCTGTGATTAGCTTTTCTACATCAAAGGCGAGTTTACTACCCGAAACTTCGAGCCCATTGGTTTCTTCTTCCACACGTTGTACCAGAAATTGGTTGATGCTTGAATCGGCTTTTGCTGTCCTGGTTCGCAGGTCAGAAGTTTTGTAGGTAATCGAGTAGTGTGGCTGATTGAAGTATATCGGACATTGAAAAGCTTCTTTATACGAACTGAGATCGGTTGGAGGGTCATGTTTAAAAGCTACTTGGGTAGGAAAGATTGGTTTTTCTGTCATGGCTTGAAGCACTACAACAGTTGCTGAAAGGCTGGCTTCTGTTGATAGTTCTAAACCTCTTCTGTGCGCTTCTCGATTTAGATGAACATGGGAAAGGTTTCCTTCTTCTTTTATCTGCCACATAAACGTGTTAGACAGCAGCTTAAAGTAGCGTTCACTTCTTTCAAAGATTTCACCGGCCCATGAGCAGGTACGCCAGGAGAGGCCAAGCACGCCATAATCCTCGATTTTCATTTGCTGACCCACTCTCACGCCAAACCCAGGCCCTAGCTTTTCATCGAGAAATTCATGAAGGCTAAAAAACTCATCTGCGGGAATGGCTTGCAAATCATCTATGGTATCGATCGGGGCAGGCAAATTCATGAAATCTTCCCGCTTCATACCTTCTGCAATTGCGCAGTTTAACATTTTACGGTATAGGCTTATAGAGAAGTATTTCATAGCGATACTAAGATAAGAAACCAATAGACGATCTCAGTACTTAGGTTATTGCTAACATCTGTATAAACGACATTATGTTGTTTATTTACCTTTCAAATAACGTTAAGTGTGCTTTTATATCCAAATAGGAGGGATGTTCGACACTGCAACTCAGACTGGTGCAAAAATTTGTTTCGTGGCGAGCTGTCTTGTTTTTTAGGGAGAAGTGAATTTTGTGTTACTGGGGCTCTTTATCAGAATCGAAAACCTTTCCAAATCAAATTAAGCTTATCAACTTCACTTTTGCTGAAATGTGAATCAAAGAGATTGCATTGTCCGAAATAAGCCATGCATTCACCAAACTTCAAATATTGAGATTTCGGTATTGAATTCTTAAGTAGACATTTTTTCAGAATTGTTAATCTGATTTCCTCATCCTTTTGAATGATCTCTTCAATTTTCTCGATTTCAGCATGCGTAAATCTCCTTGTAATTGAGTCTGAATCTTTAATAATACTCCATGATTTTCGCGCGCTAATTCCTTGTTCGACTCTACGGAACCTGCCTTTCAATAATGCAAAGTTTAGTTCATCTTTACGTTCAAATTCTATATTCCTATTTTCTAATTCTATCCAAAAAGCTTCGACATCAGGCCCAATGCTTTCTTTCCAAAAAGTTAAAAGTTCGTTTGTAACTTGTTTTAGTTGTGCAAGAGTTAGCTTATTTTCAGTGATTTGCTTTATTCGATTTGAGTTATAGATAAATGCTTCTTTAGTAGCGTTATCAAAATTTTGAGATTCCGAAACTAATCGATTTTGAATTAGAGCAGTTTCTTTTATTTGTTCCAAATATTTCTGCCTATCAACTTTCATTCAGCTCAGGTTAGTTTTGGTTCTAAGCGATTTCCTAAAGACTAATCCAATCTTCTAATCTAGACTTTTTAAATTTCTACTAAAGTATCTGTTCAATACTCTTAACAACTTACTAAGTTAGCCAATGGAGTTTAGAGCTTGTTAGACATATTTTACTTAGTAAATCCATCCTACAATAAATTTCCAGAAAGGTGCAATTATCATGGCTGTTGGGAGAGTGACTAAGACGAATTTGATCCAAAATTTATAAAACTCAAGTAGCCTTTTACGTTTTCCAATTCCTACTACCGTCTTTGGTCTGATTTGACTTACAATGGTGATAAATATTACTAAGACCAAATACTTTATATCGTTTGGATCTTTTGGCTTCTCAATTTTTTCAAAATTGTCAGGTTCAAAATCGCTCTGCATCTTGATAAGCAATTCTACAGCTTGATTAATGTTCGTTGAATCTATTCCTTGATCAATTATCTCGTTCGATTTTTCCTTTAATATTTCGTCGTAACTCTTATATGAAGTAGTTGTAATATTTATGGAGAGTATAATAATTGGTAGCCATAAAAAGTAAATTGGAATTCCTCCATATTCAGACCAAAACTGAAGAACCCGCGAAGGTTTTTGTTTGTCAATCCAACGTTCTATTTGATATTGTATTTCGTCCTTAGCTTTAGGTTCAAAGCACTCAACTTCATATTTTAATTCACCCTCATAAAGGTTGGATACATTCAGTTCAAACTTATTTTCACTTAACCTACCATAGGAAATACTTATATTAATAGCCTTCGGTTTTAGTGAGTTAATTGCTCCATCAATAAGTAGATTGGACATTGATTTATCAATGAGTCTGGTTTCATCAAATCCTATAAGTTGACAGGTAGATTCGTGTCTGTTATACCATGGATCAGACTTGGTCTGTTCTAGCTTATTTGAGAATTCCTCTTCAGTTAGTTCTTCATATTTATTGTGAATTTCAATTCTTAGTTGTTCTATCCAAGATCTTTCAAGTTTTTCTTCAATTGACTCTACAATTTGGGCAAGCTCCTCCAGTTTTTCATAACTTATAAGCCATGGCCCTTTGATCTCCTTCTTTTGAGGATATTTTAGAACTCCCATAGTATTGGATCCAAATTGTGTCGAACATCTGTATAAACGACATTATGTCGTTTATTTACTTTTCAAATTACGTTAAGTGTATTTTATATCCAAATAAGAGGGATAAAGGATCCAATTAGGTTGGAACACAGCACGTGAAGAGCTGTCTTGTTTATTAGCACGGAAGTAACTTCCGCACTAGTGGGTGTAATGAATATTTTTGCTTTGCGTTGTACTTTCAAATAGCTTGGTTCGTATATACATTTCAGGATTTGTTAGAATCTGTTATATCTGTTTTGAAGTCAATATCTTCAAATGTTAGAAGATCCACGCTTATCTGAATGTCCGTGTTTTCAGTATTCATTTCCTTAATAAGTTTTTTTATTCTGTCCTTTGATGATTCTCTAAGCTCACCAACAAATATCAGTTTGAATTCAACTCTCTTCTTGCTGAGTCTTTTGTATTCTCTTACTCCTTCGAGTTGACGCTCTAGCATTTCTTTCAAAAACTTTGCAGGATATAATGTTCTTCTAGAAGCCTTTAATTCAAGAATGATATCAAATTCCTTGGTCGAGATAATACCATCAAACTCAACCACATTTCTGCCATTACTAATTATTCGTTGGTATTTTTCGATTGGCTGCCTATATTTTTTTTCTAAATAACGGAAAGTTTGATTTTCAACCAACAGAAAAAATTGTCTACCAGATAAGTTAGAGTGCTCAAGAGCTGAAGATTGAATATCTAACAAGTTGGAGTCTTTGTCTTTCTTCTCGGAAATTCTTTCTGCTTCTTCAATTTCTTCCTCCTTAGATTTCTCTATTTCATTTACAGGAATTGTTTCTTTCTTGTAATCGAAATACTCCTTGCTACCTCGTATAATTGCTGCCAGATTCTGAAGAAAATCTAGTTGAGTTACCGCAGTTGCAATAATGAATATGGAAGCAAAATAACAATACGCATTGTTGGCAAATAAACTGACTGAAACAACTAAAAAAATTGCTGTTATTCTTAATAGATATTCCCTTTCCGAATGAAAGATTGATACAATACCAAAAATCAGGCCACTACCAAAGGCTAGCAACGATAAGAGTTCATTAAAGGATTCTGATTTCAGGATTTCTTGCATCTATAGAACCAAATACCTGGATACCCAGCACATTCATTTAACTACCTTTTAAATTACGTTAAGTGTATTTTATATCCAAATTGATTAGGATACTGATACTGCAAGCCTAGTCTGGCGCAGAACTTTGTTCCGCGACGAACTGCCATTTTTAAGGCGGAAGTAACTTTCGAGCTAGTGGGGAATTTCCCACTAGCACATGCCCAATACGATTTGTTAGAAGCTTTACTCATGCATCAACACACCAATCCATATCCCATTTATGAGTGCCAAGAGAATCAGTAGGATAGTATTTGGTTCCATTTGCTAGAAGTGAGGTGGTCCATAACATCTGTACAAAAGACATTATGTCGTTTATTTACCTTTTAAATAACGTTAAATGTGCTTTTGTATCCAAATAGGAGGGGACAGACCCAATTGAGCTTGGAATGTAGTCCGTGGAGAGTTGTCTTGTTTTTTTATAGCAGAAGGAAGCTCAGTGCTAGTAAGAGATGCTATATACAATTTTGTTACATGCTGCTATTTATTTTTAGAATTTCAGTGATTCGTCCAAGCTCTGGATTTAGTTGATTTTCTTGTTTCCATTTCCAAGTTCTGTTTTTCAACAAGTCCATAAGTTCATAGTCTATTCCATCTAGAACTACATTTTTGTTTTCATTCGTATTTGCTTTCTTCAGTAATTGTTGAATTTCATTGACGTCAATCAGCATTAGGTACGAAGTCTCCTCGCGAATTTGAATTTTATCTAAATGATAGATTCCGAGTTCATTATTCGTTACCCCGTCCCATTTCCTTACTATTAATTTTCTTGTTTTCCAGTTATCACCAACCCCCAAAGTCATTGATAGCCCATGATTCATTAATTGAGCAAACTCAAGGTAGATCCAATGAATAGTTAAGGTTTTATCATAATTTGTGGTTAGCAGTTTACGGACTTCTGCGATGTATTCATCTGATCTATTTGTTACTCTGGTCATTTAGTATGGGTTGTGTCGCATAACATGGAATAAACAACACAATGTCTTTATCTACCTTTCAAATAACGTTAAATGTGCTTCTGTATCCAAATAGGGGGGATGGATTCAATTAGGCTGGAACACAGCACGTGAAGAGCTGTCTTGTTTATTAGCGCGGAAGTAACTTCCGCACTAGTGGGGAGCTTCCTTCAGTGACGGCGTTTGTCCAAAAGCCACTGCGAATTGGATTATTGCAACTACTGTTATGAAACACTTAAAATTCGCTTTGAGATACTTACACATTACTAGTTCAGGTATGTTACTCTTAGGGATACCTGAAAAAATGTAAAAGTTTCACATGGTGTTGTATTTTTCTACTGGTAGAGAATACAGACTGTTGTGGGGCTTAGCTAAGATGGACCGATTGTTTTTAGCACGGAAGTAACTTCCGCGCTAGGGAGTGTTTGTTAGATGCTTTTTCTTCGTTAACCACCTTTTTCTCACCATTTATGATAAGTTCCAATCACAAACACCATTGAATTGAAATCATCTGTTTTTATTATCAGTTTAGGTGGTGACTGCCCCTGAGATATTCGATATACATCTGCCTTTAGACTGCTTCCAAGAATGTTGTAAGGATAACTCGGTGTTATATTTCCTATGAAGTCTCTAGTACCAATTAGTAAGTTGGTTCCACTTTCTCTTAGGTAAATTCTTAATGTCGTTTGGTCAGGAAAATTGGCGATTACTCGACCATCTGGAGTATGCCAATCAGTGTACCATCCAGAGCGCTTGAAATCTTCAATCCCATATCTGCTATTCATGGAATTAGAAGTAATGTCGTTAATTGCCGTTTCTGGAACTGAATTAGCTTTCCAGTCCTCTATTATCCTTTTTTGCTCGGAAGTTAAAGTCTCAGTTTTTTCTTTATCATCTCCTGAATCAGGAACAAATTTGGCTGCAAATCCAAGAATCATTGCAATTACAGAAAGTTGGAATAATCGATTAATGATTGTTTTAATAAGATCTAGACTCTGTACTCTGTTTAGAGTTGGGATTAACTTCTTTTGAATTATTTGTTTAGAAATTAAAAAAATAGCTGCAGAAACAAATCCAGCTAACATTAACGGGGTTGATATATTTGTGGCTATTTCAAAAATGTTCATGTGATTGAATTCTAAGAGTTTGAATGCTTAACGAAAGTAATTTTCTGGCCATAAATAATCGGGCAAATAATTCCGAATCATTTCAGATGCCCAATCGTAACCTCTGGCTTCTAACTCACGAACAAAGTGTGGCCAAGGCGGAATATTGCTTCTATAGACATTTGTCGATAATGTAGACATTCCTCCACCTTCTAATGTTGAGAGTCCACCATATTGTAAGGTGGATAGACCTCCATATTGAAGAGTTGATAATCCTCCGTATTGTAATGTGGAAAGTCCACCATACTGTAGAGTAGATAACCCACCGTATTGAAGATTTGACATTCCTCCATATTGTAAAGTGGACAACCCACCATATTGAAGGGTAGATGCTCCACCATATTGCAAAGTTGACATTCCTCCTCCTTGTAGAGTAGATAACCCACCGCCTTGCAAAGTGCTAAGGTTTCTAGGCCAAGTTCTTAGATTAGGTATTTCTGGTCTCATACTTCTTCTTTATTGCATCTAACATCTGTATAAACGGCATTATGTCGTTTATATATCTTTCAAATTACGTTAAGTGTATTTTATATCCAAATAGGAGGGAGCCGATGCATTTAGCTTGTATCCCAATCCGTGAAGAGTAGACTTGTTTTAGCACGGAAGTAATTCCCGCGCTAGTTGGGGGCAAATTCTACTTCAAAGAATCTAGTTTTTCCATATTCATAGTTCCCCAAAAATCTCTTTCAAATCTGAATTCATACCAATTATTGACATTAAGTCTTTCATGACCCTCTCTAACCTTTTTGCGCAATTCCTCAATATCTTGAATACCTGTTACTACTGCTAGTTTTTTGAAATATTTATGCTGAGTAGCTCGAACAAAAAATGGATATTCGTATTCGTATGTGGAGTAATGAAAAGTCTGCGGATACCAGCGAGTTTCCTCAGAAATGAATGCCATTAGGAGAGTTAAGAGCTCAGCTTGTATAATACTAACAAAAGGTAAATCTTCTCTATCTGCATGACGTTTTACCAACTCAGCAGCCGGAGCATACAATCTGCGTCCCTCTGGTGCTAATACCTTTTGCAGTGCGTCTGAATATCCATAAAAACCACCAAAACTCTCAAACTTCGAATCTCTATGTATTCTTTGAGGTGAAGCTAGTAAATAATGAGAAGTAAATACCTCATGCAGGGTGTGGTAGCACTCGGTTTTTAGAAGAGCCGCGACCACATAAAGAAACGTCTCATAAACAAATACAGAATGTGCTTCAAACCAAGAATCGTTCCACGAAGAAATTTCAGGCGGACGAGCTTTCAGTTCTTTTAGTTTTTCTAAGAATTCAATTAATACATTTGAAAATTCATCCTCAGAAGTTATTTCACTTTCAACTAGAATCCAGTCTGTTATCAGGTCCCTAATTGGTTTTAGTTTATTAGCATCATCTAATACTTTTTCTCCAAAATTCTCAGTATTCGGTCGCTCTCTAGTTCTTAAATCATCAGCGTATTTTATGCATGTATCTAGAAAGTCTCGTCTGTATTTTTTAATTCCCATCTTTCCTTGAAGAAGAGCTTGCTGTAATGAACTGAATTTCGCAAATGATTCACTTGTTGGTAGATTTTGTTCCTTACTTATGTAAAACGGCGTTTTTCCTTTTTTTGGTTTTACATGGAGTGGCTTTCCGTACAACAATCTGGTTAATTGTTCCCAGTTTTCATTTTCAGCTTCTGTACTTGAAAAGTTTATCCATATGCGTGATTTTAAAAAAGTAGGTAAGTATGGTTGTCCATCTTCATCGAATTCGCAAACAATAGGAATAAACTTTGATTGTTTTACTTTTTCATAAACTTCTTGAGATATAATCTGGGATTCCGTGCCAACTCCTGCCTTTCTGGAGTCGGCTTTTTCAGAGTATTTCTTATCACAAATTACTAATACGTGGGTGACTGTTTTATCTGTCACCATTTGTTCCATAAAAGCATATTTGTCATCACCTTCATTTAGATCGTAAATGTCAAGCACTATGTCAATATTATCTGCAAGGAGTCTATCAGCCCACCGCTTAACTTGCTCTTGATGAATTTGGCCTGACCAGCTATATGATATAAAGACCTTTGGTTCTTTAATTTCCAAAATATATTAAGTTTTAATTCATTTGGTGGAGAAGGTTTTGCATAACACTATGTAAACGACACTATGTCGTTTTCCACCTTTCAAATTACGTTAAGTGTATATTATATCCAAATAATTGGATAACAGGAACTTACAACCCCTCCAGCTCCTCGATATACCCTCCACTCAAAATAGGAAAGCGGTACCACGAGCGAGGGTCAATGTTGAAGTCATCGAAGTGGAAACTCGGAGCGTAGCGCTCACGTTTCCATTGGTTTCTGGTCCACAGGCGATAAAACTTCTTGATCCAATCTTTCAGATTCGCTTCGTTGTATTCGTTTTTCAAAGCCTCAAATACCTGTTTGGGTGATTGCCCTTTGAGAATGGCTTCACGTTCAATCCGCATCAACACCTCGTAAGGCATCAAGTCTTCTTCGTCAGTCTGGTGCTGATCTTCTGGTCGCAGTTCCGCAGTAGGGGTGAGTGCGTTCACATCACTAAGTCCATCAAAGCTAAGCTCAGTTTGTGCATACTTCAGCCATTGCAAGACAAAGTGCTTATCTACCCCGGCAATAGGAGAGATGCTCCCACTGGTGTCGCCATCCATGGTAGCGTAGCCTACGTCTCCCTCGCTTCGGTTTGAAGTGGCGAGCAATAGCTTGCCTTCCAGATTGGCAAGCATCCAGATAATTGGTGAGCGAGCGCGTGCCTGAATGTTTTGTAAAGTAATGTCATCATGATCCCAGGTAAGCTTGCGCCCGATGGCTGTCTCAATTGTGGAGCGATACTGGTCTACCTCTGCATCGATATTCCAATCGTAGAATGTGGCTCCAAGGCTATCAGCTAAGTTTTTCGCAGAATTAAACGTAGCATCAGAGGAGTTTCCTGTGGCCTGATAGGCGGTGGTAAGCAGTTGCCAGGTAATTTCTTGTTCGGAATCTCCAGTTAGGTTAAAACCAAGCTTGCGTTGAAATTCTTCTTTCCCTAGTTGGTTAAGTCCCGTCCGTACAGCGAAACTTACCATCGTAGCTATGGTGCTAGAATCGGCGCCACCACTGAGTGATAGCACAAATCCTTTACTTCTGCTTTTTCTGCAATAATCAAATAAGGCAAGGGATGCAGCATGTGCAAACTCCTCGTTTTGACTTTTATAGTCGGGCTTGATGTTCGTCTCGGCATTGTCAGTATCAAAGTCAACTTCCACTTTTAGCAATCGGTAGTCGTGATACCACAGTCGGTGGTTTCTACCGATGAGGTTTCCTTTTTGCGCAATCAAGACATCGCCATCGTAGATCATTCTGCCGGCCTCATTGCCAAGTAGGTTGGCATACAAGTAGACACAGTCAAATTGTTTGGAGCTTTTGGTCACCAATTCTTCTCTGTATGCGGCTTTTTTGAAAGCAAAATGAGAGGCACTGGGATTCAGGATGAGGTCTACTTTTTTATCCAAGTGCTCGCAAGGCCGGTCTGGTTGCCATGCATCTTCACATATCTCGAATCCGATGGTTATTCCTTTTACTTGCGCAGTAATGTGTCCGAGTGGATAGGAATTTCCATTTATCTCGAGGTGTTCAATTCTTCTAGATTTCCAGGGAGTAAACCATCGAGGCTCATAGTGCACACCATCGTTGGCCAGCTTTTGCTTGGCATAGAAGCCCAAAATTTCGCCATCATCGAGTAGGCAGGTTGTATTGTAGATCTGGCCTTCGAAACGAATGGGTAATCCAACAGTAACCACGATGCCTTTAGATAGTGGAACTATTTCATTTAGCTTTTCTAAAGCCGTTTCAGGAAGCCATTGACTCAAAAACAAATCTTCACATCCGTATCCTGTGATACACAGTTCGGGTAGACATAGAATATCCACGCCCTCGCTTTTCGCTTCATCTATAGCGGATGCAATGTTTCGAAGATTATTGGCCCAATCAATGGGAGTTTGATTGAGACAGGCACCTGCGAGTGATAGTTTTTTTGAATTTAATTTCATTTATGTCATTTCGACGTACCTGTCGTGACAGGTTAAGGAGAAATCTAATCTTGAATTTCTTGATTTAAGAACCTCCATTTGGGATTCAATTGTTCAATCAAATTATTCTTTTTTTCTCTTCTCCATTTTTTAATTTCTTTTTCTCTTTCGATTGCATGTTCTATGAATCCATGCCTTTCCCACCAAACTAGATTGTAGCAAAAATACCTACAGGCCCATGTTTTGGGATTCCCTCTATTGTTGTAGTGTTGGCCCAACCTTGTCTGCAAGTCATTAGTCACACCAATATAAACAACAGTTCTTTTTGGATTTGTAGTTATGTAAACAAAGTAGTTATGTGATTTCATAATTAGATCTCTCAGCCTTCTTGCATCAGGCTTCGAGATGACACTAAAGATCTTAAACTAGTCTAAGTTAAGTTGCTCGTAGGTCTTTTGAGCAGCATCTTGCTCTGCTTTTTTCTTGCTAAACCCAAAACCTTTGGCCATGGCCTGGTCATTGATAAAAACCTGGGCGGTAAACTTTCGATCTTCTTCGCTGATGATTTCAAATCGAAGGTCTTTGTTTTCCTTTTGTGACCATTCCAGCAATCGGCTTTTATGGTTGGTAATGGTGGAAATCAGATCATCCAAATCGTAGTGCGGACGAAGCAGCTTTTTGATAACAAACTTCTTGCTGTATTGGAAGCCGTGATCCAGATAGACTGCACCAATCAACGCCTCCATGCAGTCTCCATAAACGGAGCGATGTGCCCGTGAATTTTGATTGTACTGTACCAATTCCTTCAAGCCAATTTTCTGCCCCAATTGATTTAAAGATTCGCGATTTACAATTTTTGCGCGTATCTCGGTAAGGAAACCTTCCTCTTTGAAGGGATACGTCATGTACAGGTATTCTGCGACGATCATACCTAAAATAGCATCTCCCAGGTATTCTAGCCTCTCATAAGAATTCTTGATTCCTTGCTCATTTACAGAAGCTACGCTGCTATGGCGCATTGCTTGTTTGTACAAAGCAAGGTTGATCGGCGATCTACCCGTAATCAAACGGAAAGACTGTCGAAGTTTTTTTTCGGATTTAAGAGAATTAAGAAACCGGCCCGATAATCGTTTCGGAAGGGAAGACACTAGCCTTTGTATTTGCCTATAACAATGGAGGTATTGTGACCACCGAAACCAAAAGTGTTGCTCATAGCGATGTTCACTTCTCTTTCCTGTGCCTTATTGAACGTAAGATTCAATTTTGGATCTATATCAGGATCATCAGTAAAGTGATTGATGGTAGGAGGAATGATTCCTCTGTCCAATGCCATGAGACATGCGATGAACTCAACAGCTCCGGCTGCTCCAAGCAGGTGACCTGTCATTGACTTGGTCGAGCTGATGTTCATGTTGTATGCATGTTCTCCAAATACACGTTGTGCAGCTTTGATCTCACCAACATCTCCAGCTGGAGTTGAAGTTCCGTGAGTATTTAGGTAGTCTACATCTTCTGGTTTGATACCAGCATCTTCGATGGCATTTCTAAGCACCAACTCAATACCTGCTCCTTCTGGATGAGGCAATGTAATGTGGTGTGCATCGGCAGACATACCGCTACCTAGTACCTCAGCATAGATTTTAGCACCTCTTGCTTTGGCATGTTCTAGTTCTTCGAGCATGATAGCTCCAGAACCTTCACCCAATACGAAACCATCTCGATCTTTGTCGTAAGGTCTGGAAGCAGTTTCAGGTGAATCATTTCTTTCAGATAGTGCTTTCATCGCATTGAATCCTCCAATTCCAGACTCAATTACACCTGCTTCAGATCCACCTGTAAGGATGGCGTTAGCTTTTCCTAGTTGGATAAAAGTGAATGCGTCTGTAATTGCATTGTTGGATGAAGCACAAGCAGATACTGTAGCAAAGTTTGGTCCCATAAATCCATATTTAATGGATAAAAGACCAGGGGTGATATCTGCGATCATCTTAGGGACGAAAAATGGATTGTATCTCGGGGTGCCATCTCCCTTAGCAAAGTTTATCACTTCTTCCTGGAAGGTGCTAAATCCACCGATGCCTGATCCCCAGATTACTCCGATACGAGTTTTGTCAACTGTATCAAGATCTAATCCTGAGTCTACAATGGCTTGTTCGCCAGTGACCATCCCATACTGTGTATTAGGATCCATTTTTCTAGCTTCTTTCCTGTCAAGAAAATCCTGAGGATTGAAGCCTTTTACTTCACAAGCGAATTTTGTACGGAATTTCTCAGTATCAAATCGAGTAATAAGAGTCGCGCCACTTACTCCTTTGGCCAAAGAATCCCAATATTCATCTTTAGTATTTCCTAAAGGGGTAAGGGCACCAATTCCGGTTACAACGACTCGTTTTAATTCCATAAATTTTATTTGCTAAGTTGGTTGATTACTTAACGTTTTCTTCTAGATAAGAGATAGCATGACCTACAGTGGCAATGTTTTCAGCCTGGTCATCTGGTATAGAAATGTTGAATTCTTTTTCGAACTCCATGATCAACTCTACAGTGTCAAGAGAGTCAGCTCCTAGATCATTGGTGAAGCTTGCCTCTGGAGTTACCTCAGACTCTTCTACACCTAGTTTGTCAATAATGATTGACGTTACTTTTTGTGCTATTTCAGACATTTTTGTAATGTTTGGTTAAAAATGAGTTGCAAAGAAATATATTCTGAAACTAAAATCAAATTAGTATTGAAGACATCTCTTCGTTGCGAATTTAGGGCTTAGCTTGCACATTGTATGAAGAAAAATAAATTAGATGGTGGTTACGCTGCTGATTTTGAATTGTTTGGTCTTGTCTGCAACAAGAAAGAATACAAGTTAGCCTGGCATTTAAATCAGGCTTTAAACATTACTTTGGTCAAAAAAGATGATATCAAAATTGAATACGCGGACAATACAGCTATTTTAATTTCAAACTATATCTATCAAACAGAGTTTGTTTTGTTTGAGCTACTGCAAAACAAGCTCGTAGGAAGTGGTAGTCTTTCTAAGAAACTTCTAATGCCAGAATTAAAGCAGTTTGACTTTTTATTGAAGTTTAAAGATCTGACGGATGAAATGACTTCCGAAAACGTTAACGCAATATTCAAAGATATTCCTATCATTGAGTACGCAATGCGACTTAAATTTGACACCTTAAAATCTAAAGAGAATCTCTTTTACTAAACTAAATAACCTTATGAGTTCAATCACCAAGAGAACAAAAATTGTTGCAACTATTGGTCCAGCAAGTAATAACAAAGAAACGATCAAAGAATTGATCGAAGCTGGAGCTAATGTGTTGAGGCTAAATTTCTCGCATGGCACGCATGATGATCATACCAAGGTTAAAGACTTCATCCGTGAGGTCGGCAAAGAGAATAATTATCATGTTGGTATTCTTCAGGACTTACAAGGCCCAAAGATTCGAATTGGTTTGGTGAAAGATGGAGGCGTCGAAATCAAAGATGGGCAAGAGTTAGTAATTACTACCAATGAGATTGAAGGAGATGATAAGCGAGTAAGTACAGTTTATACCCAGATTGTAAATGATGTAAAACCAGGAGATACGATCCTGATCGATGATGGAAATATTGAGCTTGAAACGATTTCAGCTGCAAATGACGAAGTATTGACCAAAGTGGTGCACGGTGGCGTTTTGAAGTCAAGAAAGGGGATTAACCTTCCAGATACAGTTGTTTCAGCGCCATCACTGACTCCAAAAGATTTAGAAGATCTCAAGTTTGGGTTATCGCTAGATATTGATTGGGTGGCACTAAGTTTTGTTCGCAAGGCGGATGATATAAGAGAGCTCAAAGACATCATTGCTAAATCTGGCAAGGGGACCAAAGTAGTAGCCAAAATAGAAAAGCCTGAGGCACTCAAAAATATTGATGAAATCATTGAGGTAACTGATGCTGTGATGGTGGCAAGAGGTGATTTAGGAGTTGAAATTCCTATGCATGAAGTCCCTATTTGGCAAAAGAAAATTGTTGAGAAGTGTAATAAAGCAGCTAAGCCTGTAATAATCGCTACTCAGATGATGGAAAGTATGATTGAAAATCCTCGTCCGACAAGAGCTGAGACGAATGACGTTGCCAATGCTGTGATGGACGGGGCGGATGCATTAATGCTATCAGCGGAATCTGCAGCTGGAAAATTTCCGGTTGAGGCAGTTCAGAAAATGTCCGAGACCATTATGTCAGTAGAGTCAGAGGCTGATTCGATCTACAATAAATACTATGAAAAGCATTTTGAGTCCAGTACTCGAATGAATGACCTATTAATACGAGCTGCTTGTAGACTTGCAGAACATACTTCAGCGAGAGCACTTGTTTGCATGACCAAATCTGGATATACCGGATTCAGAACCGCAATGCACCGATCAAAAGCCGAAATCTATTTATTTACTGACAATGAAAAGCTTCTTCATCAAATGTGTTTGCTGTGGGGAGTTAAAACCTTTCTATATACTTCTCATGATAATATCAATGAGACGCTTGTTCAGATAGAAAATAAGCTCAAAGAGACAGGGAATCTCAAAAAGGGAGATGTGTTTATCAATACATCTTCCATGCCTCAACACTGGCAAGGACATACCAATATGATGAAGGTTAACGTCGTAGAATAGTTCAGATTAGCTTGGCTCTATGGCCCAGTTGAAGTGTTCTTCTACGAGTTTGCCTTTGTTTTCTTCTATGAATTCTATTAGCGCATTTTGGGCGGGAGTTAGCCGCTTACCTTGTGAATAAATAAGGTTCCATTTGGTAATAATTGGAAGGCCTTTCAGAGGGAAAATTTTCATTTTCTCGCTAGTTAACGCGGTGCGGAGTCCAATTAAAGGCATGATGGAGAATCCCAATCCTGCGTTAATTGCTTGCTTCACAGCTTCGTTTGAAACTAACTGCATTGATTTTTTGATGGAGACATTATTCTTTTCAAGGAATTCCAGCATTGATTTTCTGGTTGCGGAACCTTCTTCTCTGAAAAGTAAGGTCACCTTTTCCAGGTCTTTGATTTTAACTGCACCCTCATAATCAACATTGCCAATAAGATGGAGCTTGTTTTCCATCAATTCCACACGGTTTACTTTGAGTTCATCCGGTACAATGGATACAAGAGAGAAGTCACTTTCGTTTTTAACAAGTCCTTCGATTACCTTGTTTTTATTAGATACATCTATGGATATTTCTATGCCTGGATATTTGTCGATGAAAGCTTTCAAGAAGTATGGAATCACGTATTTACCAGTTGATACCACAGAGATTTTTATTTTGCCTGTGAGGAATCCTTTGTACTGTTCAATGGTATACTTAATAGCCTCTGACTCTTCCAAAATCCTCTTGCTTCTGAGCATGATTTCCTTTCCGAAATCCGTAATAAAAAGCTGTCTTCCTACCACTTCGGTTAGCGGCAAATCAAATTGTTCTTGCAATTTTTTTAGTTGTATTGAAATAGCTGGCTGTGTTAAATGTAATTCATTAGCAGCTTTTGTAATGCTTTGATATTCAGCTACTTTAAGAAATATTTTTAGTTGATGTAGTGTGTAATTCATAAATAAAAATTTATGTTTTATATAATAAAGTTAAATGAAAATATATGAATCAGTGCCTTTAGTTTCGCATTCGAATCAAAAAAAATACATATGACACTGATTATGAATTCTCCACTTGAAATGGAAGCAGCATTAAGCCAAGTTGATACTCAAGACGAGTTAACCATTTGTATCGATTCGGACCATGAACAAGAGAGTCCAATGGAAGAAGATCAGAAAGCTAAGGTAAGTGCTGAGTCACCTTCACTTTATGCGCTTTTTCAAAAAACATTGGAAGTAAAAGGAGAGTATCCTTTAGAAAATTGCGAATGGAATGGTGAAAAGGAATTGCAAGCTGATAATTTATCTAGCATGACGCTTCATTCATTCATACTCAAAGCGCAAAGCCTGGGAAAGAAAATTACATATGCTAAGTCACTAAGAATTAAAATCTCTGATTAAGAATGGGTTTGAATACCATTTTGTTTTGCATTGATGAATTCCCTCAGAAGACGAGGTAAAGTAGCATTACTATAATCAAGAGAATAGCTATCCATTTGTATCCAGTGCTCACCTCAGCGAACTCATACTGACAAATGGGGCACTCTTTGCTTTTGGCATCTACCTCCATAGCACAGGATGGACATTCCTTAGTTTTCATATATTATTCATTGATCCAGACAAGGTAGACTTTTTGTCTATTTACTGAGCAATTTTCTTTCTGTTGATATTCAACAACGGGGTTCTATTTATCATTCATTGTGAAAAAAATAATCAAGCACAATGAAGAAAGCCAGTTTACTACTCTTAACAATCTTAGCATTTCAAATGATCTCATGCAGCAACGATGAATCAACCACATGTGAAGATTGCGATTTGGATGGAATACTTAATGATATTGATAACTGCCCTGAAACAGCAAATGCAGATCAATTGGATACTGATGATGATGGTATAGGAGATGTTTGTGATGATGACATAGACGGAGATGGGGTTGCGAATGAAATAGATAATTGCAGATTGCTTCCCAATCCTGATCAATTGGATAGTAATGGTGATGGGATAGGTGACGTCTGTGATATAGATATTGAGTTGCCCTTTTCTTATTCTCTCAAACACGCTGTTGATACTGAAATGGAAAAGCGATCGGATGAAAATGTAGCTTTTGATCTTGCTTCTCCGGTTAACTCAAATCTGTTCTCAAGCAATGAATACGATCCATCTGAATACAATATTCTCGTTAAAGCCAGCTACGGCCCAAGATTCTTAAACTATCAAGTAGAAACACTACAACAAGATCTTCATGGAGGTATAGATTTCAGTGATCAGCTGACCTTTGGGGAAAGCTCATTCCATTGTCCTGACGATGGTGAATCATTAGAACAATCGAATCCTGCACCTATATACAGTGCATGCGCCGGTGTGGTTTACAATTTTAGAGAAGAAAAGAATGACATTTATATCAAATGTGATGAGCCATTGAGATATTCTGATGGCACAGAAGTCGAGGTTCGTATGGTATACCGTCATCAAAGTTCAGTAGAAGATAAATTCAAAATTGATGATGATGATGATGATGTACCGGTAGCCAAAGGTGAGTTGCTCGGATACATGGGGCATGAAGGCGCCTCTACTTGTCACCTTCATTGGGATTTGAGAGTAGATGGTGAATATATTCATCCTGGAAGACTTCTCAATCCAAATGTGTCTGCCTTCTATAAAGCATTAAAAAATCCAGATGATGTTTTCATTAGCTTAATAGGGTTTAATGAGAAGTTGAATGAAGCGTATTTTCGAATTGCACTAAAAGGTAATGTCCTGTCTCTTCTTGAAATTCGAGTGACTAATGATCAATTGAGTTTGGATGACCGATTGAATTTTGAAGCAAGACAGATGATTGATGATGCAGCTGAAAGAGATACACCACACATAAATGAGTCTTTATCCATTTTTTCATATCCATTCAATGGTCATGACAAAGTATCAAGCCTATATGAAAGAAGGAAGGATGATTTTCATCAAGATTATCCGGGAAGTGTAAATCATCCGAATGGTTATTACCCAATAAATGAAGATGATCATGAATTGTTTGCAATGCCATCCAAAGTGTATGATGTCGTGGTTAGAAATGTTGATGAAGAGAACCTTTCTCACTTCAAAATAACTCTGATTGACATCTATGGAAATATTATGAGTACTGAATAGAAATGCTTGAATCAAGAAAGGGTTGTTCAATCCTTTCTTGAGGATATTAAAGCGTTTTAAGCGCAGCAGTAAGTAAGAAAGCCCACCCAAGAATAAATAGCAATCCTCCAATGGGAGTGATCGCTCCAAGCCATTTTATGCCAGTAAAACATAAGATGTACAGCGACCCGGAAAATATAAGAATGCCAAAAGACATGCTATATCCAGCATAATTCAGCCACTGGCTTTCATACTTTGTTAGCAAGAATGCTATACCTAAAAGTGCCAATGTATGATAAAACTGATATTGAACAGCAGTTTGAAAAGTATCTAAGTTTCCTTCAGACTGTAACTTGTCTTTGAGTGCATGTGCTCCAAAAGCACCAAGCATAACTGCTAACATCCCCGAAATTGACGAGATTATGAGAAATAGTTTGTGCATCTATTCTTTTTCGCGAAAGTAAGAAGGGATTTTGAATATTTCAGCGCTAGCATTCAAATCAGTCTGTACATCGGTAGCGGTCATTACAATATTACGATCACCTAGTTTTGCTTTTCGCTTCATTACGAGCCCATTCCAAATCCACATTTCTTTAATTGCCTTTCCTTCAAAAGTCCAGACTTGACATGTTTTTCCATTCAAGGTTGCATCCGATTGTTGCGATCCTCCCATAGAGAATAGAATAGCTTCTGAAACCTGACTCGGATTTTTATATGAAGCTTGCTGACTCCACTTTAAATCCTTTTTAGAAGTATAGGTTGAATCATCAGGATTTAGTCGATACACAAAATCCCCATCGGTTATTTCATAGACAGTTTGCGTACTTGTAATCCCATAAAGTTCAAATGTCATTTCTTGCTGACGCAAGCTTGTCCAGCCATAATTATCGAAGGTCATCTTTTCCTCTCCACTTCCATCGCCGGAAATTTCATAGGTTATCTGAGCACTTTTAATATCGTATTTCTTAAACCCCTGTGATCGAAGTTTATCTGCAGTTTGTGCTTGAGAGTAGCTGAATAATGGAACTGCTAATAGAAGGATAGTTAATGTTCTCATAGTAGGTTTTGCGGGTGCGTATCTACTCAAAGATAGAAAACCCTGACATCCCAAAGCAAAAATGGGAGTCAGGGTCGTCAACCAGCTATAGTCAAAAATCCCTAGTCAGGGGATTATCTTAATCTCGACAATTGACATTTATTCAATTCTGAGACAATTTTTAAAAGTGTTCTTTCTGATGTATTTCTGAATCGTTCAAGACCTAAAATTTCGTTTGGCTTGACTGTAAGCTTTATTTGAAACTCTTCATATGTTCCATACTGGTAAGATTGAGAGGCGGTGTTGTACCAAATAACTTGCATAATGATGGCGGCTTTATGTTTGATACTTCCAAGTTGATATGGTTTAGTTTTTAAATCCTGCCAACTGACTTTCAATTTCTGCCATTCTCATTTCAGCGCTCCAAAACGTCCTTAAACGGATGTCCAAAGCGTTTTTCATATTGCGCGGCAAAAGAACTCACGTTGTTCATTCCAATTAATTGGGCAGCTTCAGTCGCAGTTCTTACTTTATTGTTTTTTAAGTGATTTTCGAGGTACTGCCACCTCACTTCTTTGATGAGTTCATAAGGTGTTAGACCGGAGATTTTTTTAATCATCCGATATACCTTTCGCTCACTTGCCGCCATTTCATCAGCAAGGTCCAACACGGACAGGTGTGGATCATCAACATGTTTTATGATTAGCACTTCTAGCCGCTGCATGATGTTCTTTTCGAATTCCTCAGCGTTTTCGCCATATAACTTGGAAAACACCTTGCCACTATCCCAATCGCGTTCAAGTATGTTTTGAATCTTGGCAAGAAGCTCATCTTTATCGAATGGCTTACTAATGACATCTTCTGCACCTTTAGTAATTAGGTCAAGTTTTTCCTTTTTGTCAGTTCTTGCACTTACGACTACCACAGGGATTTTCTTTAGCTCTTTATCATTTTTTAGATGATCTACCAATTCAAATCCATCCATGTATGGCATCATTAGATCCGTAATGATCAGATCTATTTTTTCTGCTTGTAGCATTTCAAGTGCACTCGTTCCATTGGCAGCCAGGTATATTCGAAAATGTGTATTTAGAATGCTCTGTAAATAGGATCTAAGCTCTTTATGGTCTTCTACAATGAGAATAGACTTAGCATTTAGATCTGTGTTTTTAATACTTGGAATTTGCAATCTTTCTTTCTCTTCTTGAAGGTCCATCCAAAGTGAATTACGAGTTACTACATCGAGTGAGCGTTCGGGTATGATTGCTTTTGAAATCCAATCACTTTTTTTGAAAGGGAAACGAATGGTGAAAATAGATCCTTTGTCCCCGTTGCTGACTTCTATTTCTCCACCATGAAGCTCTACCAACTCCTTTACCAGGGCTAGGCCTATTCCAACGCCTGCTTGTGAGTTGATTGAGTTAGAAGATTGATAATACCTGTCAAATATCAAATCAAGACTTTCTTTTGGGATACCGGGTCCGGAATCAGAAATAGCGATTTCCAGATGTTGATTGTCTGTATTAACCTGTACATCTACTGTGCCATTATCTGGAGTGAATTTGATTGCATTCGACAGCAGGTTGTATATAATTTTTTCAAATTGATGCGGGTCGATTTGAAGTGCAGTCTCATCCTCTGTATGACTGATGAATTTTAATTCTATTGATTTTATATCAGCAGCACTGCTAAACATCTTGGTCAGGAGTCTCAAATAGGGGACGATTTTTACATACTGGAGTTCGAGTGTGATTTTCCCTTCCTCTAATCTTGTGAGATCCATAATTTCATCGGCGAGAAATAAGAGACGCTTTCCATTTTTGATTCCCATGTCTAAGAGCTCTTTGGATTCTCGATCCATTATCTCATAATCTCTTTCAATAATTTTATCTAAAGAACCCAGTATAAGCGTGAGAGGTGAACGTAAATCATGGGAGATATTTGCGAAAAAGCGTGTCTTGGCCTGATCCAGTTCTTGGAGCTTGATAGATTGCCCTTCGATTTTTAGTAAAAGCTTTTTTCGCTCTATTAATTGTTTTCGTAATAAAATCGCAATAGCAAGCAATAGAACTACAATCGCTCCGATGGAGAAAATGATGAGATTTTGAGAGCGTATTCTTTGTTGCTGCAACTCTGTTTCTGATGCAAGTAGCTGGTTTTTTGCTTCCACCTCCATAACTTCAAATTCATTTTGCATTAAGCCGATTTCTATAGACTTATCTTCTGTCCATAAAGAGTCTTCGTATGCTCGGTATAGCTCATGATTTTCTAACGCTTCTTTATTCTGATTAAGGCCTTTATAACTCTTATACAAGAGTTTATATAGTTGTACGATCCAGTTTTTGACGCCTACATCCAACGCAATTTCAAGTCCTTGTCGGGACGAAGCAATAGCTTCTTTGTATCTCTCCAACCCAACCAATACCTCAGCTCTATTCTTATGGTATTCATAATCTTCGATTACGCCATCTTGACCTACAATTGGTGCAGCGCGATCGTACCAATAAAGCGCACTGTCATACATGGCATGATCTTGAAATACCCAGCCTCGCCTGATTTGGAAGATCAACTTTAAAACATTGTGATTTATGGAGTCACATTTTGCTTCCATTTGGTAGGATAGATCAATTGCCTTCTGATGTAGCCCTTGTTTATTGTAATTTTCAATGAGAAGCACATGATCATAGAGGAAATCATCGAATTCACTGTGCGATCGATCAATGTCTATTACTTCCAATATTGCTTTTTCCGCTTTCTCAAAGCTATCGACCTCCTGATAGGCCATTGCAAGATTGATGAGGCGATTAGCCAGGATATGAGGGTCAGCATCTTGACCTATATTCCTAAAGATGGCTATCGATTGTAAATAATATTCAATGGCTCTAGGGTAATTCTTTTGATTTTTGAAAATGATTGCAATGTTGTTATAGGACTTAGAAAGGCGGGCAGAATCATTGACTTTAATGTATTCTTTCATGGCGGCCTTGTAATAGTCAAGTGCTTTTTTATGATTTCCGCTGTAGTAATGAGCAACACCGAGTGCATTATTTGCATCAGCAATGGACTGCGGAAGATCATTCGCTTCTGCAATGTTTAGTGCTTTATTGTAACACTCTTCCGCTTTTTTAAAATCTCCTTCTCGTTTGCGATAGTAATACCCTAGGTCAATGAATGACCTGCAAGCGAATGCAAAATCTTTAATTTGGATTGCAATTTTTACAAGCGTATCTGTTCTCGTGGATAATAATGAGCCAGAACTGCCATTAAAAAAATCAATTTCGTTTTTTAGCTGTAATGCTCTGATCCATTTGGAAGAATCATTTTTTTCAACCAATGCAAGTGCCTTCTCAACGGCGGGATTCCCAACTTCATAATTGCGAATGTTGTTTTCTGCTGAATCGTACCAATATTCAAAGTCTTGCGAGTAAGAAAGCAATGACGAGATTACAGTGAAAATGAACAGAGATGTTCTCATGTGACTATGGCGACTTGCTGACTAAAGATAAAAAAAGCTTCCATGAATAGATCATGGAAGCAACTTAGCTACCCACGGTGCTATGCGTGATAGGTGGATTTCGTATGTGAAGGTAGGAGGTGTGGGTTTTACTACCCTGCCAACCTGCTTCAATATCCTGCCAATCACTCATAAAATACTGCCACGTCCTCAAGCGGCTTTCTTTCCAAGTCGGGAACGAAAACATCATCTTTAGGATAACCTATTGGCAGCAAAAGATATGGACGCTCATTTTCTGGACGATTCAGAATTTTAGTTAAGAAATTCATCGGAGATGGTGTGTGAGTTAAAGTGACTAACCCAGCTTTGTGTATTGCTGAAATAATCATCCCACAAGCAATTCCGACAGATTCATTGACATAGTAGTTATTGTTCTTCTCTCCATCGACCGATTCATAAACACGTTTAAATATTACAACGATCCAAGGAGCTTCTTCAATGAATGGTTTGTTCCAGTCTGTGCCTATTGGTTCTAAATCTTTTAGCCAGCGCACGCTCATTCTTCCGTGATAACTGTCATATTCTTCCTTCTCTGCTGCTTCTCTTATTGCTTTTTTTATTTCGCTATTTGAGATCGCGCAAAAAGTCCAAGGCTGTTTGTGTGCACCAGAAGGAGCAGTTGAACCCGCCATTATCAAGCTTTCTATCAACTCTTTGCTGACAGGCCGATTGGATATGTCTCTTACAGTCCTTCGTGTATCAAGCCATTGATGATATTCTTTGGCTCTTTTTTCGGCTTCGTCTAAGCTATAGACAGTTTGCTCATAAGCAACATGAGGGTAGCCATTTATCTCTTTCTTTTCCATAACACGTTGGAACTCTAGTTTATGAGTGTGTGATATTTTAAATAACAGGTCTTTTTTGATATTCAAAGGCCATTGACTAAGATAATTAGATCCTTTCTTATTGAATGCCGCTATTCGAAACACTTCTCTAATTTCCATTAAATTGGCGCTTCTTATTAACACGTTATATTATGAAAAAATACCTTGCCTTATTAAGCCTTGGAGTCATGTTTTAT
Source organism: Ekhidna sp. (assembly GCF_963691765.1). Classification (GTDB taxonomy): domain Bacteria; phylum Bacteroidota; class Bacteroidia; order Cytophagales; family Cyclobacteriaceae; genus Ekhidna. The sequence goes on along the minus strand of NZ_OY829375.1, from coordinate 275,621 downwards.
GCATGTCAACCTAGCTCCGAGACATCTAATTCTGAATCATCAGCAACACCTGAGATATCCGAAGCTTCCTTACAGAAGCATGTGGAAACGCTAGCTTCTGATGATTTTCAAGGACGAAAGCCTTTCACAGAAGGAGAGACTAAAACAGTAAATTATTTAGTAGATCAGTTTAAAGCCTATGGTTTGGAGCCGGGAAATGGTGATTCTTACACTCAAGATGTGCCGATGGTAGAACTTACTGCTAGCCCATCTGAGGTGATGACAGTTGAAGGCAATGGTCAGACGGTAGAGTTGAAGGTGCTTGATGAATTTGTTGCTTATACTGAGAAAGTAGTAGAGTCGACTTCAATTGATGCTTCAGAACTTGTCTTTGCGGGATATGGTGTTGTTGCTCCTGAATACGATTGGAATGACTATGAAGGTTTAGATGTGAAGGGAAAAACCGTAGTTGTTTTAGTGAATGATCCTGGTTTTGCTTCTGGGGATTCTACCTTCTTTAAAGGTGAGACAATGACATATTACGGTCGTTGGACCTACAAATATGAGGAGGCTGCTCGACAGGGTGCGGCTGGATGTTTGATTATCCACGAAACAGTTCCAGCAGGATATGGATGGTCAGTTGTAAGAAATTCCTGGTCAGGTGCAAGCTTATACTTAGATCAGAGCGGTGGTGCATATCAACCTGAAATTTTAGGATGGATCACTCGGAATGCGGCGATCAAAATCTTTGAAGCATCAAATGTAGATATGAAGAATTTTGCCGCTCGATCTAGAAGCAGAGATTTCAAAGCTGTGAGTCTTGGTATGAATGCTTCGGTTTCAGTAACAAACAAAATCAAGCGTGATCAATCTAAGAATGTAGTTGCAAAAATTACTGGTTCTGAAAACCCAGACGAATACATCATATATTCTGCTCATTGGGATCACCTTGGAATAGGTCCTGAAATTGAAGGTGACAGCATTTATAATGGTGCCCACGACAATGCATCAGGAACAGCTACACTACTTGGAATAGCTGAGGCTATGGTGAAAATGGACAAGCCAAAAAGGTCTGTTGTATTCCTGGCTGTTACAGCTGAAGAACAAGGGCTTTTGGGATCTAAGCATTATGGAGAAAACCCCATTTATCCTCCAGCCCAAACAGTAGCGAATATCAATATGGATGGTATCACCACTTTTGGTCCAATGAAAGATTTGACCGTAGTAGGATATGGGCAATCGGAATTAGAAGATATTGCTGAAGAGATTGCCAAGAAACAAGGACGCTATATCATTCCAGATCCAGATCCAGGAAAAGGCTATTTTTTCCGATCGGATCATTTTCAATTTGCAAAAGTTGGTATTCCAGCACTTTATGCTTCAGGATCCTACGAACATATGACTGAGGGAGTATCATACATAGACAGTCTGAATAAGATCTATTTAACATCTCAGTATCACAGGCCACAAGATGAAATTAGTGACAGCTGGGTATATGACGGTATGGCGCTAGATGGTGCATTGATGATGGAAGTAGGTCTTAATGTTGCTAATTCTGCCAACTGGCCTAAGTGGAAAGAAGGTTCGGAGTTCAAGGCAATCAGAGAGAGCGAATAGTCAAGGTAGACAAAGAGTTATCAAAAGCAGTGTTGCGAAAGCAATTCTGCTTTTTTATTTGACAGACACCTATACTCGCTATTGAATTCAATCAGATGAAAGAGGTTGGATTTGTATCTAATCGCCTAATTCGAGCAATGGGTTCGCTGATGTCATGTAACTTTAGTTCCAAAATTTAAAATACTGATATCGTGCGAACCTTATTGCTTACTTCCATTTTTATCTTATTTCTTTCCGCTTGTAATCATTCTCATGATCACACTCATGAGACAATTACAGCAGATACCACAGCACTTTATGACTATGATGTCGAAAGTAAAATTGCTGAAATGGGTATTGAGCTAAAAGAACCAGCTCCTCCGGCAGGAAACTACGTAAATTCCGTACGTACAGGTAACTTGGTATTCATGGCTGGCAAAGGTCCTAATTTACCAGAAGGTGGATATGTGACTGGTAAAGTGGGGGAGGACCTCACAGTAGAGGAAGGGTATGAAGCTGCAAAGTTGGTTGCGCAGGCGCAGTTGTCAGCTTTGAAAGCAGAAATAGGAGACTTGAATAAAGTGGTAAGGATTGTCAAAGTATTAGGAATGGTAAACAGCGCAAGTAATTTCGGTAATCAACCTGAAGTGATAAATGGATTTTCTGACACAATGGTCGGAGTATTTGGCGATAGGGGAAAACATGCAAGAGCAGCAGTTGGGATGGCAGCTTTACCGCGTAACATTGCTGTTGAAATTGAGATGATTGTTGAAGTAAGGGATTAGATTTGCTACTTGTTTCTGTTAATGATTAAACCACCGAAGATGAAAGCTAAATATTACCTCGCAGTTTGTATGGTCTTCTTTGCAGCTGCATTTGTCAATGCGCAAAATAAGGAAGAGAAGAGTAAGAAATTTTCTCATAAAATGGGTTCATACACTGACGAAAGAGATGGGAAAGTTTATACTACAATCACCTTCATTAGAGAACATAATGGAAGAACCATTGAGCGTACATGGTTTGCTGAGAATGTAACATTTGAAGTGTCTGGGTCTAAGGTGTATAACAATACTGGAGAGTATGGAAATACTTTTGGTAGGCTTTATAATTATGAGCAAGCTAACCTTGCATGTCCAGATGGTTGGCACGTTCCTACCATACATGAATGGAAACACCTCTTTCATTTTTTTGGAGGCTGGCATCACTCAGGTAAATATCTGATAGAAGGTAAAGCCAGTGATATGGATATGCTTTTTGGTGGATTCGGAAATCCAGATGGAACATTTAAGGGAATAGGTGTTCATGGAAACTGGTGGGACAATGAACTAAAGGATAGCAACTCAGCAGGTATTATCACGCTTAAAAAGGGTGATGAGAATATCTATCATTCTAAGGTGGGTGATAGACACTACTTAAGCTGTAGATGTGTGAAATTCCATAACTAGCCCTTTTGGTGAAACGAGTTTTAGGAGTTCTTCTCCTCCTTCCTTTTTGTGTTTTTGCACAAGAATCAGATACCACTGCGAATGAGAATTCGTTTGCTGTTTTTCCAGCAATAAGTTACGCGCCGGAGACAAGTTTGCAATTTGGTGGAGCTGCAATATGGGTTTTGGGTAACTCTGAGGGTGCAGAGTCAGGATTTCAACGGCAATCTACATTAACTCCATTCTTCATTTACACACTAAAAAGGCAATCTATTGCCGCTGTAAACTTTGATTACTACTTCGCGAATGGGAGGAATTTAAATACTTCTATGAGGTATTTTAATTTCCCTGATTCATACTATGGAATTGGAAATGATCGTGATCCTGATGTTTCAGAAATGTATACGAATCGTTTTTTTCAGATTGAAGGACAATTTTTACACCCCTTAAATCCCAAAATGTTCATTGGGATTGCATTTGATTTTCATTTCACCAGCCTTAGAGATAAGATAGAAGCAGGAATGCTAGAGACTGATTTACCAGTTGGATTGAATGGGGGAAACCTTGCAAGCATAGGACCTTCATTTCGATATGATACACGAGATTATACACTCTATCCAACAAAGGGGTACTTCATTTCGAGTAGGCTTTTGATAAATGAAATCGGAGATTTTGGTTTTTCTAGCTACCTGGCGGATTTTAGAAAATATGTCGATTTAAAAGATCAAAAACACATACTGGCTTTTCAATTTAGGACGCAACTTACATTCGGTACAGGAGCTCCATTTTATAAACTACCTCAACTTGGAGGTGATGAACGTTTGAGAGGAATTGCGAACGCAAGCCTATATCGTGATCGCCAAATGATGTATACGCAAGTAGAGTATCGCAGGCCGTTATTTTGGCGCTTTGGAATGACAGTATTTGCAGGAGTAGGAGATGTAGCTTTTGACATTAATGATTTTAGCACTTCAGAATTCAAATACGTCGCTGGTCTAGGAGGCAGACTTGCAATCATACCAGAGCGCAGACTCAATGCCAGGCTTGACATTGGAGTAGCGCGAGGTGGTCAAACCGGCATATATATCGGTATTAGCGAAGCCTTCTAAGCCTTCAAGAGTTCTTCAACCTTCTCCTCAATAATCCTTATGAGTAAATCAATTTTGGATTTATGCGTTCGAAAAACAACGATAGCAACTCGAATCCAGAATTTGCCGTGGATGGTTGTTGAAGACAGGAAGATTCGACCATCATCTTGAATTGCTTTAATCAGTTTTTCGTTAAAACTATTAGCCTCGCCATTTTGAGGAGTATATCGAAAGATGGTAATGGATAGATCTGGCGAAGGTCCAACTTCAAATCCATTTTTCTCAAAAAGTATATTTCTGAAATATTGAGCCAGGAGCATTTTTTCTTCAAGCGCTGCTCTAAATGGTTTTATGCCAAATAATTTTAATGGTAACCACATTCGTAAGCCTCTAAAATGTTTGGTTAATTCTGGAGATACATCAGCAGCATTAATTTCTTGCTCAGAGTCGACAAGGTCTTGAAGATAGTCTGCAGTATACCTATGCGCTTTGTAAAGAGATTTAAGGTCTTTAACTAGTACTGCACCAGACCCGAAGGGTAGAAAGAGACTTTTATGTGGGTCAAGTGTGATTGAGTCTGCTTTTTCTATGCCCTTTGTCCTATCCACAATGCCTGGAAGCAACCTAAAAAAACCTCCGTATGCGGCATCAACATGAAACCATATTCCATATTTTGAGGCTATTTCACTCATTGAATGTATTGGGTCTATGGTTCCTGTATTTGTAGTGCCAAGTGAGCCATTAATGAAGAACGGGATAAGACCGTTTGATTGGTCTTCTTGTATCAAATGATCCAGGCTAGAAATATCTAATTCGAAGTTTTCGTTGATGGGGAGATATCGCAGCTGAGCTTCTCCGAGGCCTGCTATTCGTAATGCCTTCTGCAATGAATGATGCGCTTGATCGGACAAATAGATCACGAGCTTATCAAAGTCTTTTGCTTTAATATTTTTTGCTTCTCGGGCGGTTACTACTGCTATTAAATTGGAAATGGAACCTCCTGAAGTTAGGTTGCCAGTTGCTGTTTTTGGAAAGCCCATCAATTCGTTCATCCAACGGATGAGCATATTTTCCATTCGCGCTGCTCCTGGTGCGGGAAAGAAGATGCCTGCATATTTATTACTTACAGCAGCTATGAAATCTCCAAGAGCAGAAGGGTAGAGTCCACCGCCAGGAACATATCCCATGTGACCTGGTGATGCCGCATTAATGCCATCTAGAATTACGTTTGATTTTAAAAATTGAAGTATTTCATCCAATTGAGTGGGTTCTTCAGACAGTTTATCTTGATCTGCTGGTTCTGGTTCTGGATTCTGGAAATATGCATTCGTTTCTGGAAGTGCTCCAAGATAATCCAGCGATTGTTCAATCACTTTTTGTGTGAGCTCTTGACTTTCGGTTGCATCAGGTTCAAGTTGTCGAGCAATTGCTTCTAACTCAAGTATTTTTTTGATCATCAAGACCAAATTTAGCCAATGTAGTATTTGACATCTTTGGTTATCTGTGCGCCTGGATTAAAGTTGTCTTTTCTTTTTCTCTTTTTACCAGCCTGAAACTCATCCAGCAATGCCATCATTTTTTTATGAATCTCAAAAAGTGTGGTTTCTACCAAGTATTCAGTTGAAAACTGGCAATAGGCAATGAAGTCAGTAAGTTCGTCGCCTTTGAGTTTCGTTTCTTGTGAAACCCAGTCACGGTTAAACTTGCGAAAAGCAGAGCGCTCAAGCTCTTGCTGAGCTAGAATTTTATTTAGCTTTTTCTTCTCTTTCCCTTTTTTAGTAAGCCCACCAAGATCGAAACCAATGCCAATAGTTGGAGCTTGGTAATTGTTTGGTTTGATCTTCATTTCATTTGCAGCTACCTCGTAAGCATCTAGTGGGATGGCATCAAGGCCAAATACGACCAGTGATGAATCCATAGGTTGCGTTTCGATTATCAAGTCTTTGAAGCGTGAATATTCAGGGAAAACGTTGACCTCTACTTCTCCAAGCTGTGTGGTCATCTGAACCAATTCAAAATGTATGGAGTCTTTCAAATCCTCGAGTGTATAGTAGATCGATTCGTATCCGACGAATGTCACAACTAAAGAATCTCCAACTTGTACGGGAATTTTGAATCTTCCATTCTCATTGGTGTTTGTAATCAAGCCAGCCGATAAATTTCTGATATGTGCTCCAATTACTGGATCTGAGCTATTTAGATCGGTCACCTCTCCATACAAATAATCTCTCTGGGAAAATCCGTAAAAGCTTAAAAAAAGTAGGGCTATGGGTAGAAATTTTTTCACAAGTTCAAATATCAAGAACGAGTAATCGAATGACTAATTATTAAGAATTTTTAACAGCGTATATTTAGTAATACTATACATCACCAATTAAAACCACTAGTATAATGATGCGTTAAATAACTCAATCCATTACATGCGGATTTGTATATTACAAAATACTAAAGAGCCACCAATGCCATTATCTTACATTACTCACAAAGGGAAAGAAATACTTTATGTAGATCTTACCGAATCTAAATCAGAAGCACGATCATTGGAATTATTGGAAGAAACGAAGGATGCATACCTTGCGGCTTCTGAAAAATTGCTTGTGCTGGTCAATACGGAAGGAGCATTTGTTAACCCTGTAGTTAGCAACAAAATGAAAGAATACGGCAAAATGTATTTTAAAGATCGTGCTGAGAAACGTGCTTTTGTGGGCATAAGTGGATTGAAGAAGTTGATATTTAGTGCTTATACCAAAATCACTGGAGGCAATGTTAGAGTATTCGACGACCTTGAAAGTGCTAAAGAGTTCTTAGTGAGTTAATCACAAAGCCTCATCACTTTCCTTCACCTCCTTAATTCCATCAAGTATCCATGGCATCAATTCTGAAACTGTAGGGTGTACCAATACTACTTTTCTATAATGCACACATGGGATTTTGGAATGCATAATTGTAGCGAACATATTGATGATTTCATCTCCTCCAACCCCAAGGATTGAAGCGCCTAGAATTAGATCTGTTTCTGCATCCACAAGAAGCTTCGTGAAGCCTTTAGTTTCACCCATCTCTTTGGCTCTACTTATACGGTTCATTGGTCTTACAGCTTTTAATACCCGCTTTCCACTTTTTAAAGCTTCTTTTTCTGTCATACCCACTCGACCCAATGGTGGGTCTGTAAACAGACCATAGATCATGTTTCTAGTACTTAGTGTTCTATCTCCGCCATATAGCTTGTCTAACACAATTTCAGCATCATTAACTGCTGTGTGGGTAAAACCACCATGTCCATTAACATCTCCTAAAGCATATACATGCTTCTCTCCTGTTTCGCAAAAGTCGTCGACTTGGATATATCCAGGATCATTCATTTGGATGGAAGTACCTTCAAGATTCAAAGTATCACTATTTGGTACTCTGCCGGCAGCAATTAGCAATTGATCTCCTACAAGCGTTTTTGTATCTCCATTTTGTTCTATTGTTACTTCTTTTGTCTCCCCATTTTGAGCAACATTAAGTGTGTCTGTACCAGTATATATATCTATTCCTTCTTCCTCCAGAAATTCTTGAACAGCCTGTGCTACATCAGCATCTTCTCGGGGCATTAATTGATCGGAACGTTGAATTAAGCTGACCTTAGCTCCAAACCTTCTAAAGACCTGCGCAAATTCAACACCGATATAACCACCACCAATAATTAATAAATGGTCAGGAACTTCAGTTAAATCCAATAATCCTGCACTATCTAGCCAGTGAACTTCATCTAAACCATTTATTGGTGGAGCACTAGGCCTGGTCCCCACGTTGATATAAATATTATCTGCAGAATATCTATTCCCATCAACTTCTACTTCTTTAGAACCAACAAACTGTCCTTTTCCGCGAATTAGTTCAACATTGGAAGACCCTTCCATCCAATTGGTTAGCCCATTACTACCCCCGTTTCGGATCTCATTCATTCGCTTTCTTACTTGATCGAAATTTAATTTCAATCCACTCGTTTCGAACCCATAAAAGTCACCTCTTTGAGCCTGGTAGAATACTTTGGCAGACGCAACCAAAGTCTTAGTAGGGGTACAACCATAGTTTACACAGCTGCCACCTACTTTATCTGCTTCAATAACTCCAATGGTATCTCCTGTGGGTATTAGTTTGCCGAGAAGGGTTCCCAGGGCCTGACCTGTTCCAATGATGAGGTGATTAAAGTGAGTCATATTCGTAGGGTTAAGTAGAATAGTAAGCTACGAATTATATGGGTATTAATGATACCTCTAAGAACAGTATGTTGGGAGAAAGACGTTTAAGAAAAATAGAGATCACAGTTGTTCGATTGTACTTCTTGGAAGCTTATTTAGTGCTTATTTGAAGTGTGATAAGTGTTGCTATTTGAATCCACTTCCACTCCAAATTCCTAACTTTTCTACTTGGTCCGATAAAGGTCTTATTGTTTTAGTAAATGCTTCTTTTTCAAACTGGAGATAGACGTGTGCAGAGTCTAAGCCTATCATGTGCTGTTCTTCTTCTGTTGGAATGAATTTGTAATTGGACACAATACTGTCAAATTCAGTTTTTAATTCCATTTTAAAGCTATTTACGCTATCTAAAGGTATTAGAAGTTGCATTCGAGCGCTCTTACTATACAATCGGAACGAAAGACCGTCGCGATATTTATTTCTATAAAATCTAGTAATAGGAGTGAGGTTTACTATCGAGTCGTTTCTTTCCCATGTGAAAGCTTTAAATCGGCCACTCATTCCTGTACCATCGGTCCAACCTCTTTGGTACACGATTGAATCTTCAAAAGTGTAAATGTTTGAGGAATACCAATGACCTATTGAGAATTCGGGATATTGCTGCCTCTCCAGGTCCAATGAATGATGAGTTCCCGCACATCCGGTAAAGAGTAGTAAAATTATGAGCTTCCGCGGCATAAGATTACGATAAGACACGACCTTCTTTCTTGGCTTCATTGTCTTTTAATGAGCCAAAAGCAATTCCCAACGCCATTCCCATTCCTACGCCCATCGACAGCCCTATTGATATCCAAATAGCCCCAAACATTGTTCCGAAAGTTAATCCAATGCCTGGACCGAACATCATTCCATACATCATTCCTTGTCGCATATAGTGCCCTTCGGTTACCCATGAATATTCAGTTTCCAAATACTTCGTGAACTCACCGTATTTAGAGGTAAAGAATTTCTTCTTATTCTCAAGATCAGTTGCTAACTCCAATTCATCAAGCTTTTGTTCAATATCCTTGACTTGCTCATTTGTCAAATCTCGAGCTTTCAGCGCCTCCAATACTTTGATAAAGCCATCAAACAGCTTAAGCATGTATTTCTTGGTTTCCTGATCTTTGTTTTTGTTTAAAACTTCTATTGCTTCTTCAAAAGTCATATTGCCTCTAATCCTTTAATTGATCCTAAAATAGCTGATTTAAGATTATTTAACAGCCAAGAATCCTTGAACTGGTTTAAGTTGTAATCTCAAATATCAGACTATGAGAACATTTTTGCAGATACTTATTCTTATTGTGATTTCCCCTTTGGTTGCCCAAACAAAAGGTTCATTTAAAGATGGGCGTGATGGTAAAGTTTATGAAACGATTACCTACAAAGTAGATAAGTCAGAAGCATTAGTAGATCACGATGAATACGGCACGTATACTTCTGGATCCAGGCTTGAATATCGAATCGAATTGGATAAAATACCCTCGTCAATGACGTGGATGACAACTAATTTGAATTATGAATCAGGCAATTCGAAGTGTAAGAATTCAACAGATATGAACTGTGAGCAATTTGGAAGACTTTATACGTGGTATTCAGCAATAGAGGTATGTCCAAATGGGTGGCATTTACCTTCTGACGATGAATGGTTTGTTTTGGCTTCGCTCTACGGAGGAGTTTCTGAAGCAGGGCAGCACTTAAAAAGCACAGGTTTGAATGGAACAAATGAAAGTGAATTCAATGTAATCAAGCCTTCAATATTTTGGTCCTCTAATGAATTGGATGAATCGTCTGCCTTAGATTGGAAAGTCAATTATCGTTGGGTGAAGTTGCAACGTTGGAAAGGAGGTAAGAACCTGTATAATTCTGTACGATGTGTCAAGGATTATTGAATCCATTTAGTTTAGAATGAAGCCTTTCACCATAAACGCTCAAATATTATTTGGATTCACCCAGATATAAAATATAATTGCTAAGGACATTATGTCTGAAATTGTTAGAGCTTCTTGTAAGTTCATCACTTGTACAACTATCGCTTATAAACCACTATGGTAGAATTGTATTGGTATGTCGCTACCATTTCCAGCGGATTGCTGGGGTTAATCATCCTATTCAACATCATTGGATTCGATATCGATGAGATCGATGTTGGCCTTGATTTTTTCTCATTCAATTCCTTGGTGGGCTTCTTTTGTGTAGGTGGCTGGACCGGCTACCTAGCCAATGATTTCACTGTTTTTGATCAATGGATTGTATTGGCACTTGCCGTTCTAGCGGGCTTAGTTACCTATGTTGGTAGTATTTATATACTGAAGCGTCTCAAAAACTGGGAATCAAGTGGGAACATTCAGCTTTCCAATGCCATTGGAAAAGTTGGGAAAGTATATTTAGGAATTCCACCGAAAGGAGAAGGCGAAGGACAAGTAGAGGTGATGATTCAAGAAAGATTAAAGATTGTAAGAGCTATCTCACATGCAGATAAAATTGATACTGGATCGAAGGTGATTGTCTTTGATTTGGTTGATAATAAATTAGTCGTTGAACCTTATAATGAAGAAAGTTAAATGGAGTTTATAACCAGTGTATTTGGTGTCATAATTCTTGTTATGGCGCTGCTGTTACTCATTTTCATCGCGCGCTATAAGCGATGTCCTTCCAACAAGATTTTGGTAGTATATGGAAAAGTTAGCGGCTCAAAAAGTGCGAAATGTGTGCATGGAGGAGGTGCTTTTATTCTACCGATCATTCAGGATTATTCATTTCTGAATTTGAGTCCTATTCCGATAGACATAGATCTTCAGGGGGCTTTATCTAAGCAGAATATCCGTATCAATACCCCAAGTACGTTTACTGTCGGTGTATCTACAGAACAAGGCATCATGCTTAATGCTGCTGAGAGACTTTTGGGTCTTGAAGATGAAGAAGTAAAAACACAGGCTTTGGATATTATTATCGGTCAGTTGAGATTGGTGATTGCGACACTTTCAATTGAAGAAATTAATAAAGATCGAGAGCAGTTCCTTCAGTTAATTAATAAGCACGTAGCTTCTGAGCTTAATAAAATTGGTTTAGAGCTGATCAACGTAAACATCAAAGATATTACGGATGAGTCAGGCTATATCGAGGCGATCGGTCAGAAGGCTGCTGCTGAAGCTGTGAACAAAGCAAGAGTAGAGGTTGCTGAGCAGGAAGCATCCGGAGCGATGGGAGAAGCAAAGGCTAGTAAGGAAAAAGATGTACAGGTTGCGAATGAAGTAGCTGAATCTGAGCAAGGTGTAAAAGATGCAGAGGCATCTAAGAGGGTAGCGATTGCTGGGTTAGAGACTCAAGCAAGCTTAGGAGAGGCTAAAGCAGAAAGAGAAAAGGCGGTTCAGATTGCGAATGAAAACGCCTTGAGTGAAGAGGGTAGAAAGAAAGCGGAAGCTCAAAAGCGTATATCTGTTGCTGAGTATGAGGCCGAGGCGATCCAGGGAGAAAATAAGTCACGAGCGATTGAAGCGGAAGCTCAAGCTGAGCTAGCGAAGCGTGAAGCACTAGCAAGAGAGGAAAGCCAAGTAGCAGAGGCGAATGCGTTGAAAAATATCTTAGCTGCGGAGAAAGAAGCTGAGAAGATCAAATTACAAAAAGAAGAGATTGTTCGAAACGAGATCAATAAAGAGAAGCAAATCATTGATGCAGAGGCACGTGCTGAAGAGATCAGAAGAATTGCAAAAGGAGAGGCTGACGGTACATTGATGAAGTTTGAAGCTGAGTCGAAAGGTATGGAAGACTTGTTAGCGGCTAAGGCGAAGGGATATCGAGAGATTATCGAAGCATGTGGCGGTGACGGAAAGTCTGCGGCTACGCTATTATTACTCGAACAGCTTGATGCACTTGTGGCAAGACAGACAGAGGCTTTATCTAACCTTAAGATTGATAAGATCACCGTTTGGGATTCAGGCTCTAATGGAAAGGATCAGAACACTACTTCCAGTTTCCTTAGAAATTACATCGGAGCACTTCCACCAATCCATGAGTTAGCAAAACAGGCGGGTCTTGATTTGCCAGAGTTCTTGGGTAGCATGGCTAAAGATCCTGGCTTAATTCAAGCAGCGGAGGAAGTAAAAGCAGAAGCTAAGCCAGCTGCAAAAACGGCAGCCAAGCCAACTGCAGTTAAAAAGCCAGACCCGAAGGGTAAGGCGAAATAGGAATTAGAAATTGATAATTATAAAAGCCTGAATGTTATGTTTAGGCTTTTTTTGTTAATTCATATTTCCGTAAAAGATCAAAAATATAGTTGTAAAATAAGCGTAGACTTAATGTTCCAGCTCGCCCATAATCTTTAATTGAGTATGAACTACCATCTTTAAAAGTAACGGATATATTAACAGTAGGATTATCAGAAGCACAAATGGCATAATAGTCTTTGAGGTTCTTGAAATCTATGCTTTTAAGAGCATCATTGATAAATTCAATTTGTTTTGTATCGAACTTTAGACTCGTTCTACCCCTCACATTTGTATAGGCTAATCCTTTAAATTTTACTTTTCCTGAATGATTGATTGTCATTTCAAATACTGGGCATGTTCCAAAGCATGAACTTCCTTTGATGATCAGTGATTCGAAATCCTCATTTACATAATTCGGTTTTGGTACCAAATAGTCATCTCTAACATAAAGTGTATCCGATTGAAATACATTTTCTTTTTTCTGACAGTAAGTATCTTCAATTTTATATGTTACCATCAAATAATCACGTTGATTATGAGTGATGATTCTAGGGTATTGATATGCTTGATGTCTCGTAAAAAAGTGATTACCTATGCTAGTTTGTCTCAATGAGTTTCCATCAACTGTAGCAATAAAAACATGTTTAGTATGTTTTCTGGAAGATTCATCAACGTTACCCATAGCATAAAGATCATTTACGCCATCGTGATTAAGATCAGCTATTCTAAAATCTTCAACCATTAAGGAATCTGCTGTAATTGAGTCAGTTTCATAATGATCACCCAATGACTGAAATCGAAAATTTTTTAGTTCAAGATGTTCGTTTAAGAGCTTTGCCATTTCATCCTTATTTTCGGATAGAATCAATTGACCATAAGCTTGACTAGAAAGAAGTATGACGATAATGGATAGTAGTACTTTCATCTACATTTTTTTGAAATCAATATAATGAACCTATTAGTGGAATTAAAATACTTTAGTAAAGCGGAAAGAAAATGAGTATGATCTGTTTCGCAATAAGTGTTATAACTAATAGAATCGCAAGCTTATACCTCTTATATCTTTTATATAAAATGATTGTTATTAGTATCATGAACAAATAGAAGCCGATCATGATAAAGTTGTTTTGTGAGAATACTGGAAATGCCTTAGGAAGAATTCTTAGGTTGGTGTAATTCATTGCAACCAGATAACAATTGATGAATAGGCCGTAGCCAACTACCAGGACCTGAAAGCCAAGTAAGATTATGTCTAAGGTTTTTAATTGGGTTTTGGGCACTTTAGATTCTATTTTCCATGGATTCTTTCCAGGTCGTTTGCAAGATTTCTGAATACAAATTCATGCTCTTGTTCGATTCCAATTTTTTCAAGTGGCTGCCAGTAAAATCTTGGGTAAAGCTCAGATGAATAGGTGGTAATTCTAGTCATTTTACATCCACCGTTCTTTAATTCTTCGAAAGTATATATGGCTTCTTTGAATTCGAACCACTTTCGTCCAGTGAGTTGGTATTCAATCACATCCATTTTTAATGTTTTACCTCTTTCTAATGCTGTGACTCGCTCAACTATTTTTCCATTTTTAAAATAGCAAGTTCTTAATCCTCCAACTCTTTCCTCATGCAAAATACATTTATGAGGGATAGGAAGATCTAGCTTCATCAAGAAAGGTTTTTCTGCAATTAATGTATCAACAGATTTAATTGCATCATAAACTTGAATTGGTGTATATGCTAACTCTATTGTACTTTCAATTTCAACTATCGCCTCTTTTCCTTCAGTAAGTTTATGTTCTATTGTTCCTAGAGACAAGAAAAGTAGAAATGGTAGTAAAGAGGATTTTAAAATGTCACTAGATTTTTGTTTTCGAGGTTTATTTAGGTATCTGATTAAAAACCCTAGAGCAACTGCTACTATCACAAGTGGCAGTGCCATCAAGACACAGACCATCCCTTCTAGTCCGCCAATAATGAGAAGCACAAAGAAGATAAGCAGTGAAATTACTAGCCCAATAAGTCTGATAGTTTTAAGAGCAGACTTACCAACTACGTATCCAAGAACGAACGGTAGAAATACGAAGAAGGAGAGGCCATATCCTACCAGTTCGAAATAAAGCAGTAGAAAACCTGCTGACAGAAATGTAAGGCAAACAAAGATGGAATTTAGCAACTGTCGACGCATGATTAAGCTAATTTACATCTGGCGTATTTAAATGAGTATTGATCAAGTAATTTCTGTTTCAGCAACTAGTCCTTTTTGACAAGCGGCTGCCACTATCCTGATCCTTTTTATTTTCTTTACGCCACTATTTGATAAAGTAACACCTATGAAACACCTACTAACGATTATTGCATTGACGCTTTGCACGTCTTTAATGGCCCAAGAGCAGCGGATGTTCATGCCGAAGGAGATGAAGCAAGCATATGACAAAGGCACCCGATCTTATGATGGGAAGCCCGGCCCAAACTACTGGCACAATACAGTTGATTATGACATCAAAGTATCCATAGATCCTGAAACACGAGGGATCAGCGGTACTTCTAACATTACCTACACAAACAATAGCCCAGATGATCTTAACACAATCGTTGTTAGGCTTTATAACGATGTATATAGAAAAGGAAATCCTCGAGCTTCTCGTGTAGATGACAGGGACGTAGATGAGGGAGTGACCCTTCACATGGTAAAAGTTCGCGGCGACTCTGTAGATATGGAAAGCAGGTCATTCACGAGAAATGGAACGAATATTTTCATACGTCTATCTGAATCACTGAAAAGTGGGGACAATATCGATTTAGCTATCAACTGGGAGCAGTTTGTACCATATACTAATCGTAGAACCGGAGTTGCAGACAGTACTTCTTTCTTCGTAGCATACTGGTATCCTCAATTGGCGGTTTATGATGATGTATTTGGCTGGGACACGCAGAATTACTCGTTCAGAACTGAGTTCTACAACAACCTCGCAAACTTCAATGTGGAGTTTACAGTTCCTGAGTCTTTCACTGTATGGTCTACTGGAGTGCTGCAAAATCCAGAGGAAGTATTCAATGATGAGATACTGAAACGATACAACGAAGCACTTACTGCTACACAACCTTTAGATATTATTAGTGGAAGCGATTTGAAAGATGGCTTTGCGCACAAATCTGGCGTTTGGAAGTTCAAAGCTGACGAAGTATCAGACTTTGCTTTTGCAATGAGTGATCACTACGATTGGAATGCTGCTTCTCAGCGAGTAGATGGAAGAGATGTATTAATTAGTTCAGTATATCCTACAGGCAATCCACAAGCATATGCTGCGATGACACCTAATCAGCAGAAGACGATGAAGCACTTCTCTGAAGATATTCCTGGTGTACCATACCCATATCCAAGATTTACTACGTTTATTGGCCTTGGAGGAGGTGGAATGGAATTCCCAATGATGGCATACAATGGAGGTCCAGGACTGGGAGTAACTGTTCATGAAATGTTCCACATGTACTTCCCTATGTATGTGCGAACAAATGAAAGAAGGTTTGCCTGGATGGATGAAGGATGGGCGGATTATATCACCGCTTTAGTTACTACTCGTTTCTTTCGTAACGATACCACCGACTTGTTTACTAATTACAAAGGAAGTGTTGGAGGCATGCAAGGGCAATATGAAGATGTACCATTGTTCACTTCTTCGCAGTTCATGGACGGTACCAATTACGGCTATTCAGCATATCCACTTCCTTCTTTCATTTATTCAATGTTGCACTACCACTTGGGTGATGAAATGTTTTACAAAGCATATAAGGAATACATTACGCGCTGGGCAAAAAAATCTCCAATTCCATTTGATTTCTTCTACACTTTTGAGAATGTAAGTGGACAGGATTTAAGCTGGCTATGGAAGCCATGGTTCTTTGAGTATGGATTCCCTAATGTGAAAATTGAAGGTATCAAAAAGGACAAGCTTACAGTTGCCAATCTAGGAAATAGGCCAGTGCCGGTAAAAGTAGATGTGAAATACAATGACGGCACTGACTACACTGTGTCTATGTCTGGCAAGACCATGGCTGGAAAAGATAAGTTTGTTGTTTCTATTCCTGAATACAAAAAGATCGAATCAATAGCAGTGAACTCTAGCTTGCCAGATTTGGATGATACTGATAATTTTTATCCTCCTTTGAAAGATCGCATGGCTGGAGTTGAGGTGCCTGAATTTATTTATGGCACGTACAACATAGCAAACTTCAATATCCAGGCAATAATGGAAAATGAAGATGGACTGGTAAAGGCACAAGTGCCTGCAGCAGGTATGAATGTAGTTGTAATGCCGAAAGAAGATAAATGGGTATCTTTAGATGGCCAAGTTGTTATTACCTTTGACAACTCTGGTGAAAAACCAACCATGAGCATGGAACTGAAGCAATTCGGTGTCACTGTTCAGGGAACAAAAGAATAGCTAAACTAACCTACCTAAGCTAGAACGGCCCTCTTTGTATTGAGAGGGCTTTTTGTTTACTTCTTTTTAAATCTCACATTTAGATTGCGACTACTGCTTAGCAGGAAGGCATCGTCGACCACATCCGCCTTAAACCCCTTTACCCACAATATTTGGTTACATCATTCTTAATCTGACATAGGAAGATGCTTGAATCCCAATTAACTCAAGATTGATTATGTAATACTTCCCTCGCAATGAAGAGAAGTATATTTGGTTTGAACCACGAGGGTAGTTGAAGCCTATGTTTTCGCATGGGTTTGACTAAATAGGATGAATGGAATTATTATATAAAATAATATCAGGCAAATCGCTCCAAAAGGTGAGAGAAAAATTGGGGGAAAAATCCATGGAATTGATATTACGATAAGAACTATTGCAGGAAATTTTTTATTGGTTTTAAATGAAAATATTATGCTACTTATCGCAGACATCAGACCAATAATCCATGCGAAGTAGAAGATTAATTCAGGAAAAATCAGCTCAAACTTGGAACTTGGACCTAAGAAATCATCAATAATGATTAAGCCGGAAGAGATCACAGTTAAAGCAAATAATATTAAGGTTGCAGTTCGAAATCTTCGCATTAATTAAGAGAATATATACAAGGTAATTATAGAGTCTAAAAGTATTTGATGAAACCGGTCAAAGCAAATGGATTTAGTTATGATTTTTTTATTCTGGTATTGAGAGGGCTTTTTTGTTTACTTCTTTTTAAATCTCATATTTAGATTGCGACTGCTACTTAGCATGAATGCACCATTGACCACATCCGCCTTAAACCCCTTTACCCACAATATATTTGGTTCAAATGCTTGAATCGTATAGGTCTTATAGTCGAAAATGATATTGTAGGTTTCTCCTGATACATGCTTAACTTCAAAGTTTACATTAAGCTCATCGCTGTAATACTTGCCATTCAATTTTGCATAATCATAATCTTCCCAAGAGATGTCGTGCTTAGTGAGCGTATATGAGTCATGAGTTGGATAATAGGCCGTAACCTGCATGCCAACCTCTGGGTCTATGGTGAATTGTTGTTGGAAATCAGGATCATTGATTTCATGATATATATTTCCTTTCTCATGCTCCAGCGCCACAGGTTCTCTGTTTGTTCGTTCCAAAAAGAGCGTGTCGGATCTTTCTACAAATCGATAATAGTACCCACCGGATGTTTTGTAGGTGCCAAGAAGTTCTTCCACTGAAACAAAGTTCCCGATGGTTTGTGGCTTTCTTGGTGAAGGAGCAGGGAAGGTAGTTCCAGACAAAATCTCGTAACATTTATCTGTGATCATACTTGCAATAATATTCGAGTAGTTAGTCATAACTACAATGGATAAATTTTCATTTGAGTATCTCGCAAATGTGGCGCCATAGGCACCAGTAGAACCGTGATGGAAAGATTTTCCTTCTTCAAATTCTAATCCATATCCATAATTTGTAATGCTGGAGGAAGCTATAGTTTTTTGACTTTGTTTGATTGATTTTTTGGATAGGAAATCGCTCTTTTCATTTTGAAGCATTGCCTCCCATCTCAATTGGTTAGGTAAGGAAGTAAATAACGCACCATCACCAATTAGGTCAGCATTCCATTCGTACATACGGTACCTTTTCCAATAGCCGTACGGAAGGACTCGCTTTGGGATGTCTTCATGGTTGGGTTCGAATGCAGTGTCCGACATGCCAAGGTTATTAAACAAGTTTCTCATGAACGAATCAAAGGAAATGCCTGTCACTTGCTTGATGATTTCAGTGAGTATTAAATAGTTCGAGTTACTATATAAGTACAGTTTTCCAGGCTTGAAGCTCAATTCTTCTTGTTTGGAAAGTAACTTAAGTGCATCATCATTTGAAAGAGACTCTTCCCACCAGGTGATGCCTTGAAGATTCCATAGATGATAAATGTCTCTAATGCCACTGGTATGCGTGATTAGGTGCTGAATTTCTATCTTCTCTTCAACATCGGGATAAAATTCTGGTAAGTATTTGCGGATATCATCATCTAGTTTAAGGTCTCCTTTCTCAATTAAAGTAAGGATAGCCAAAGCTGTGAATTGCTTGCCACTGGAAGCATAATTAAACCTGGAAGTACCGTCTAAAGGTGTGCTGTTTTTTAGGTCGGCATAGCCGGAATATGCTTCATAAATAATCTTGCCATCTTTTACGATGCCTATTGCTAGTCCAGGTGCAAGCGTATCCTGTACTTGACTTTGGATTAGTTCATCCAACTCGTCTTTCGTCTTTGGGTCAAGCAACTGAGCCTGACTCAGAATTGTTAGTCCTATCAATAATGATGTAAGAATGTGTTTCATGAGTTTTTTGAATGTAAAGCTGAGCTTAACAATCCTCGCAATCGCTCCAAATCATGATTTGGCACCTATATTTTCAAGCATTTTAAGGTAGGCATTTGGAGTCATATTTGTCTGGAATTTAAAAACTCGATTGAATGTACTTTTCGAATTGAATCCACAATCTAATGCGATGCTGAGAAGTGTGTATTTATGGTGGTCTCCCTGCTCCATTCTGGTTTTGACTTCCGTGAGTCTAGCTTCATTCACATAGTCATTAAAATTCATGTTAAATCCCTGATTAATGGATTGCGATATCGTGCGAGGGTTAGTTTCTAGATGATTGGCTAAATCTTGAAGTGTAAGTCTTGGATTTTTATAAGCACGTTGATCGATGACATAGCTATTGATTTTCTTTTTCCATTCGTCAACCTCAATTGATCTCAGTTCTTTCGTTTTGGTGTCTACTTCCGGAGCAGGAGTGAGGGATGGAAGTTGATAGGCCAGAGAGGTCCAAATGCTATTGGTATAGCCAGCGAATGTGATGTAGTAGAAGATGCAAGCAAAGGATACGTAATACCACCATTTTAAACCAAAGTCTCCCCAATTTGGAAGCGCTATCATGAAAATGACTCTTAAACTGAGAATGAGAGCCAATGCAAGAAGAAATCGCTTCAACCAATTGAATTTGATACTATCTGCAAAACTTACTTCATCAAGAATCCTGGATTTATACGATAAATAGTTCTTGTATGATAGTACAGTGTATGACAACATTGAAAAGGTACCTGTTATCTGGTACCATGGAGAAAGATCTTTATCTCTATAATCTGAATAGAAGTAGAATTCATCCAAAATCCAGAAGTCTACGATGAAGACTATCAAAGAATAAATGAAGTAGAAACCTGCTGGGGCAAAATGAAGATAATCACGTCTTTCTAATTTGAATTCCGAACGGATCAGACTCTGTACGTAGAAATAAACGATAGGCCCGATAAGGAAGAGTTGATGGAAAGGAACAAAAAACAAGAATTCTCTGTAGCCATCTTTTGCGTACCAGCCGGAATGCCCAAGCATCCAAGGGGTTATGTATAACGTTGCTAAGAAGATCAGCATCGCCAACCATTTCTGGGATACTTCTTTGGTTTTAAGGAATCGTACAGCAAGGATTACGGAATAGATAATTCCATGCCCAAAGAATATGAGAAGTAATGCGGTTTTGTAGTAAATGCCTGCCATTTGATAGTCAGGTTAAACTACATCCTTTTTACTTGTTATTCACATATTGGAATGGAATTCCTGCTTTAGTTTCAAGGTCTTCTCCAAGTTCTTTATGGTCATCGTCTCCTGAATCACTGAACCATCGAATCAAGAGAGTAGCACCCATTGCTTGTTTGTCTTTCAATGCCAGCATTAATTGATAAAGACACTTCATAGTGCCGGTATCAAAGTGCTCTAGTTTGATTTCAACAATGAATGTTGGAACAGTGGTGTTTTTGACTTGCTCAATGATAGGAAGATAAAAATCCTGCACATCTCGCATGGTTGAACGACCTTCTATTTTCAATAACCCAGTTTGTGTATTAAATCTAATTCTAGGTAAAATGTCTCCATCTTCAGTCATAATAATAAGCGGTGGTTTGTATTGGTTGATACGTTAATTCTGATTTTTGTAACCAGAAGGAGTAAGAATCTTACTCCTTTTTCATTTCCTCAAATTTATCACTTTGCTTCGGCCTTGGGAAAACATTATTCTCAAGATTTACATCCGGAAGCTTTTGATTAGGATCAATTGCAATGCTAGTGACCTCTTTTTCTTTTAAGAATGTCTTGGTTACCTCTGCTTCGTTTAGTCTCCAAATCTCAGCAGGAAGTTGCTGAACCTCTTTCGTTCCGTCGGTATACGTCCATTCAATAATAACAGGCATCACAAGGCCGCCTTTGTTCTTAAGTTTCAATTCATAAATGTGCTTTCCAGAAAGCTGATCTCTCATTTCACCTTCATCTAGTCGGCTGAGAAATTGACCATAATTTCCAGCTCCAGAAGGAGCAACAGAGAAGGGTTGTGGACCATCACTAAAATCGTTGCCTTCAGCACCTTTGCTCGAGCCTGAGATTCTTTTGGTACTCCCTTTTTGGCGCTTGTTTTCTACGTTGTTTTGCTCTTCTCTAAGCTGATACCATTTTACCTCAGCCAGGTCAATATCTATCGTTTCAGTCGTGAAGAACCACCCCTTAAAAAACCAATCCAGATCTGTAGCGGTGCCATCTTCTAATGTCCTGAAGAAGTCTGAAGGGTTAGGGTGCTTGTATTTCCAGCGGTTTGCATACTCTTTGAATGCAGCATCAAACAACTCTTTTCCAACAATAGTTTGTCGAAGCATTTGTAGACCAACTGTTGGTTTTTGATAAAAGTTGGCTCCCATTTGGAACAATAAATCATTGTCAGAATTGGTCATGATTGGACGAAGTGTCTTTTGATCTCCCATCATGAAAGGAATAATGTCTTTAGGTGTGGTGCTAGACCAATGCGGATAGCGCTCTGCTAGCGTTCGTTGATGTAGGAACGTATTGAGTCCCTCATCCATCCACATCCACTTACGTTCATCGGAGCTTACAATCATTGGAAACCAGTTGTGACCTACTTCGTGAATGATTGTGCTAGTCATCCCTCTGCGAGCCTGTTCGCTTATTTCACCATTTACAGGACGGCCACCATTGAAAGAAATCATGGGGAATTCCATTCCAATGTTTGAAGTATTTACAGAGATAGCTACAGGATATGGGTAATCAAATGTAGCTTCTGAATAAACCTCCAATGCTTGCTTAACACCGTTGGTTGATTCTTCTGTCCACACTGGCAAACCTTCTTTAGGATAGAATGACATTGCCATAACTGTGTTTGTAGGAAGTTTTACTGCTTGAGCATCCCAGATGAATTTTCTGGAACTAGCAAAGGCTACATCTCGCACATTTTCAGCTCGAAACTTCCACGTTTTGGTACCTTTCTTTTTGGTCTTTTCGTTTGCTCTTGCTTCCTCTGGAGTGATGATAAATAGTTGTTCGTCAAAAGACTTTCTGGCTTTTGCCATTCGATCTCTTTGGGTCTTAGTTAATACTTCTGATTCGTTTGTAAGCGTTCCTGTACCTGCCACAACATGATCTTCAGGTACAGTTAGTTCTACATCATAATCACCGAACTCAAGGGCGAATTCTCCCAATCTTCTGAACTGTTTGTTTTGCCAACCTTCAGTGTCGTTGTAAACGGCCATTCTTGGAAACCAATGACCCAAGAGAAATACTTTATTATTGTCTTCCGGGAAATATTCATACCCTTCACGTGAAAGAAGAAAGTTTGCTCTATCTGTGATGTAATTTTTCCATTTGATAGAAAAGGTCACATTTTCTCCGGACTTGAGAGGTTCAGGTAGGTTGATTCGTAGTAAGGTATTGTTAACGATATAGTCTAGTCCCTTTCCGTTGGCACCTTTTACCCACTCAATATCTGTACCAGCTGGAAAATCAATCGGACGAACCAGGTATTGCATTTGAAGCGAACTGATTGAATCCCTCACACCGCCGAGAACATCTCCGAAATCTTCGTTTTCTTTTCTATTAACATTTTGCTCAATATTCAGCCACAAGAACTTTAACGTGTGTGGAGAATTATTGAAGTAGGTAATGGTCTCTTCGCCTACTAGTTCATTGGTATTTTCATCTATCGAAGCTTTGATCTTATAGTCAGCGCGCTGCTGCCAATAGTTTTCTCCGGGCGCCCCAGACGCTGTTCGATAGGAATTTGGTGGGGACAATAAGCGATCAATGGCATTGAATTTTCCAGAATATCCCGGAACATCCTGCGCAAATGAAAATAGTGATACTGCAACTAACGAAAAGGTGACTATAATTCTCATAAAAGTAAAATTTCCAAAAAGGTAAGCAAAGGTGCAATGGACAAAAAGCAGGATTACATGGAAGGTAATTCTGGGTAGATTATTGTTTTATTGGTCGGAAGTTGCAGCGGTAAGTTTAGGCTTGATCCTAAGAATTATGCCCAATCCAATAAGCAATCCAATTATAGAGAAGAGTACATCGTATGGATCAAATATGTTGTTGCCACCAATGTTATGAATTTTAAATTCCTGAGTAATCACGTAAATGCCAGCGAGGAATGTGGCAATTAAATAAATGGCTTTTTCGCTCCATCGCAGACTTCTCAGATTGAGATAAAGTAAAACATAGGTTGCGGAGAGTACTCCAATAATACCTTCGCACAGGTTGGGGAATGAGTATACAACTATATCTGCCAAAGGATGAAAGTCACTTTCAAGAACGAAAGGCCTGACAAACTTCTTCATGATAAAGAATATTGCTATCACAATAATTTGAATGCGCGCGAGCTTGATTATATGACTCATGCTGCTATAATAAAAAAGGGTAGCTTCTTGCTACCCTTTTATGTTCTTTAGCGGATGATTATAAGGATCCAGCGGGAGCTTCTGCTGTTTCCGCTTCACCTTTTAGGTACTTATCCAGGAATACCTTGATTTGTCCATACCCTTCAATCTCATTTTCTTTTTTGCGAAACCCATGACCTTCATCTTCGAAGATGACATATTCAACAGGTACACCATTTGCTTTTACTCCGGCCACAATCTCGTCAGATTCTACCTGCAAAACTCTCACATCATTTGCTCCTTGCAATACCATTAAAGGTTTGGTTACATTTTGAGTATGGAAAAGTGGGGAGATATTATATAGTCTAACAGAGTCTTCTGTAGTTGGATCTCCTAATTCATCATAGAGTGCTTTTCTGAAACTTTCCCAATATGGGGGTATAGATTTCAATGTTCTTAACCAGTTAGTTACGCCAAAAATATTCACCCCTACATCGAACGCTTCTGGTTCAAAAGTCATAGCAGCCATAGTCATATAGCCACCATATGAGCCACCGATAATCCCTACTTTTTCCATGTCAATTACGCCTGTTGAGGCTAAGAAATCTTTACCAGCTACACAATCTTTAAGATCTTTATCTCCATGGTTCTTATCATCTAAATGGTTGAATTCTTTTCCATACCCGCTACTTCCACGATTATTGACAGCAAGGATCGCATAGCCATGATTCACTAGGTATTGGATTAACGCGAAATAGCTCAATCTAGATTGCCCTCCAGGCCCACCATGAACCCAAACTAGTGCAGGAACCTTATTGTCTGCTGTCGCTTGTTTCGGCTGATAGTAGATAGCAGGGATCTCCAGCCCATCAAAAGAAGCATATCTAACAACTTGTCCTTCAACCAAATCATTGGAATCTATCTCAGGATTAAGTGTATTAGTCAATTTCTTTAGCTCACCGGTTTCGAAATTGTATAAGTAAATATTGCTAGGAGAGGCGGAGGTACTTACTGTAAGTCTAGCCAGCTTTTCACTTTTAGAAATATTTACTGAAGAAATGCTTCCACCCTCTATTGCTGGGAGGGTTACTTCCTCACCACTTGACTGATCAATAATTTTCACTTCGGTTTTCGCATCTTGATTGATGCCAATTACCCGATATTTCTCGTTCCATGAATCGTACGCGTACCAAACGTCCCAGCTAGCTTCAAATTCTTTAGTTACTTCACCAGATTCAAGATCCCTTTTTGCCAGATATACAAAGTCGGAGCCTTCATCGGTTGTGTAGTAAAGCGTTTTATTATCCAGGCTAAAAAACTGGGGGCTGTATGTTGCATCTCCTTCATGCTCTGAGATATCTATTTTTTCATTGGTTTCGCGATCAAATAGATACATCTTGCCATCAGCACTTGTGATCGTTTCTACCAGTGCGTAGAATCGCTCATTAGGAGAAATGGCGCCTACATTCAGTCCGTCATTGTTTTGGTAAATAATCTCGCTAATTGGAGCTTCATCATCCACTGATGATACTTGCATCTCATAGATATCCATAAATCTAGGATCTCTTTTGTTTGAAGTGATGTACATGCTCTTTTCATCTCTGCTCCATCCCCAAAAGCCGTTTCTAACACTGTCTCCAGGTGTGAGGTCTTTAGACTGACCTTCAGTAGTCATCATAAAGACTTTGAAATTCTCGTTTCCACCTTCATCAAAAGAGTAGATGATGCGGTTGTCATTCGGGAAGTAGCCTTGACCAAAATACGATTCCTGAGTGGAATTTGTAATCTGAGTCTTTTCACCGGATGCAAGATCGATTTCATAGACATTATAAATGCCAGTTTCATTGCTATTTACGAGTAGTTTAGACTCGTCTGGAGAAAAGCTCCCGCCACCAATATTGGCATTTTCATAGAACTGATTGATTGTGTACTTAGTCACTTCAGGCACCTCATTGGATGGTGGATTACAACCCAGAAGTACGACTAAGGCTAGTAGTGTGAGTGTTTTATTCATGATTCAAGTTGGTTAAAGTATTATCAAGTTACTCATAATTTGAGGCGAAAGAAAAAAGGCAGCCATATCAATAGCTGCCTTTTTTAAATCTGGTCATTTCCTCATGTGGATGAGGCCTCAGACGCCCGAGTGGTATTGTCTGTTGGATTTCTGTCAATGAGTTTATTCAAAGGATCTACACCTGCAGAAGAAGGTTTTTGATCAACCTCTAACTCAATAGTGGTCTCCTCTCCAGTGAACTTATGCTTCTCCAGGTAAATCAGCTTCTCATCACCATTTTCGTCGGTAGTATAAACACCAACATCTATCCAGTCGCTAATGGCTACTTGAGTGGATAAGCCTAAGCTGTCAGATTCCATCTTTTTGGTATTAAGATCTAGCGTAACCGTATACTTGTCATCTGACACCTTGGTGTAAGTGGCCTCATCGATTTTGTTTTCATAAAGTATGATTCGATCGAAGAAGTCAGTGATTACACTTTGCATGCTATCAGGGCTAGCTTCTCGCAAGTACTTGATGAGATCAAGTGTAGTAGCATACCTGCCATTACGCTCAATCGTTTGATATCCCCAATCTTCAATAAACCTTTTAAGCGCAATGTTGACACTGTCTTCGCCTATATAATCTTGCAGTGCATACATAACGTTGGCACCTTTACCATAGAATATGTATGCTTGATTCTCGACAAGGGATAACGGCATCTCTTTCTTTTGCTCCGTGGTACGACCTTGTAAATATCTGTTTAGCTCTTCTTTCAAAAATTCTTTAATGTGCTCCTGAGGATATTCATGCTTCATTACCATCAATGCTGAATACTGAGCTAGTGCCTCGGTCAGCGTTCCACTTCCTTGTACATCAGCCGGGAACAGTTGATGACCCCACCATTGGTGAGCAAGTTCATGGGCGGTTACAAAATATGTAACATCAACATCATCCTCTTCTTCAACTTTCACCATGAATCCAATCGCCTCAGAGAATGGGACAGTATTGGCAAAAGCTTGGGCAAACGATGCATATCTAGGAAATTCCAAGATCCTCATTTGGCGAAACTGATATGGGCTGAAATTTTCTGAGAAGTATTTGAACGAATTTTTCATTCCTTTCATCATGCTTTCCAGATTATATTCATGTCCTTCGTGATAGTAGATTTCCAAACTGATTTCGCGATCTGTAGAATCATTTAATGGAATGGATGTTTGATCCTGAATTTTTGTGTATCTCGCGGATACAATATTGAAAAATGGCATCATTTCTTGATCCATTTTATAATGGAAATACCTTCGATCATTTTCTTCCCATTCTTTCTGTAGGTATCCTGGCGCAATGGCTATTTGATCTTTGGTTGTTCCAATTACAATTTCAAAGTCTATTCCATGTGAATCATCGCTAATGAAATTCTGAGTCAATCCTACTGGGTCATCTCGCTTCATCATTCGTTCTTTCGGTTCCAGACCATTGTCTTTTCTATCATCATCACTTCCTAATTCATTTGCCGCACTATAACCCAAGCTTGGAAAGCTGCTGTTATTTAGGAATGTACCATTGAATACTATACTCGTGTTGGATCCTGATTCTTTGAATCCTACAGTATTATAAACGAACTTAAATTCCAATTCAATAGAATCTCCTGGTTGTAATGGTTCTTCCAATCGATGCACATAGTATCTATATTCATCATAGCTCTCAGAAATAGTTGCAGCCTTGCTTAGAGTTACGGTTTCATACGTGAGATCTTCGTCCAAACCGAGCTGTAAATGCACACTTTGGATAGGTTTGTCCTCGAAATTCTTGAGTGTATATGTACCTTCCATGCTATAGTCTCTCTCGTAAGGATATAATTCTGCTTTTACATTCATTCGAGTTACCTTGGGCTGAGGAATAAATTCGTACTTTTTCAATGTACGTTCATAATCCGCTTGAACAGCCTCTTGCTCATCAGAATTTCTATAGGTATTCTCAACGTTGGTGTTATAAAAGATGTAGCAACCTGACATTACGAAAGTTAAGAACGTGGTTATGATCAGCGTAAGCATTGGTCTTGATAATCGCATCTTGCCGATATGCCATCTCCACTTCATTGCGGCCTCTGAACCTCTTACAGCAAACACAACAGCCACTCCAAATAGGAACACACTGAAGGCCATCCAGTAAACATCAAACCATGAAAAGCTAGTTACAAAGTGACCATATCCATTCATTTCTGAATATGTTCCCAGGCTTGCACTTCCAAATTGGAATAGACTGTGTTCGAACCCTAACAGATCAAGCACTCCTGTAGCGATAAAGAAAACAATTACTACTGCATGCCCTAGAAATTTATTATTTACCATTACCTGAACAAAGAATGCTAGGAATGAAAATAACACTACAAACGAGGTTGTTTCTGTAAACATGGTATAGAAATACACCGGAAGATCAAACTTATAATACCCCTTAAATGCTTGTATTAATACTCCTGATCCGATTAGAAGTAAGTTGAGAACTACGAATACTAATTGAAGACCAAGGAATTTGCTGATTAAGCTAATAAAGTCTGGCATCGGTAATGCATCTTGAATCAAGTTGATTTTTACGTCACGTTCTCGCCAAACAAGCTCACCGGAATAGAATACCAGTATGATTAAGAAGAACAACCCAAATGCACCAGTTATCAGTTCTACCATCAAGTAGGTAGTTGGGTATGTATATGTTCCAAATACTCTTCCTAAGAAAAAGGAGTTTACTATCATAATAAAGAATCCAAAGAGGATAATCGCCCTAAATGGAATACTTCCTACTACTGTTTTGAAATAAAACCACGTTTGCTTTCTAAGTTGAAGCAAGTATGTGCTGAATCCGAATTTGAAATTCACAGAAGGTATGACAATGTCTGTTTTCGAAGCAGCTTCTGGTTTGCTAGCTTTTTTCTTGAACCATGATTTTCTCACCACATTGAAGCTAAATGAGAAGTATCCTATGATTAAAGTGAGTAAACCTACGCCCATCCACATCAATCGATTCCACATGACTACTCCTGTGAATGGAACAACCATGCTGTTTTGTTCTGCTACGGTCCAATATTGAATGCTATTTTGGATGGTCCGAATCGCGAATGGATCGATTAATGCTGCAATAGCTCTATTATCAACTTCTCTTGTGAGAATGATCGCTACTTGATATACAGCGAAAAGCAGTATCCACTGTGCATAAACTGTCACCATCTTTCTAGAAAGCGCACCTGTAATAAAGAAAAGCGCACTTGAAAAGAATAAATTTGGAATAACGATCGTCAAAAATGGCTGGAGATAATAATAGGGATTGAATGGGAGTAGTTTATCCGTATCAGGATTAAAAAATTCTCCTATCATAAATCCTAGCATCATACCACCAAAGACAAATAGCACTACTAAGAATGAACCAATAAATCGTCCAAGCAAATAATCAAGCTTCGTGATTGGTGTAGTGAAAAGCATTGACTCGGTATTGTGCTCAAAGTCTCGTAGTACAGCTACACCCATGATAGCAGAAGTAATCATCATCATGATACCTGAAAGTATCGCCATCATATTGGCGATAGTCGTTGGTGAGTTTTCTTTCACTAGTCCTGATCCTCCACCTACTTGGATGATATCTGTACTCATGGTTAATGCAGCCATGAGAAAAAGTATCCCAAAGTAGACGTATGTAGCGGGTCTCTTCTTCCTATACTGGAGTTCGAATTTTAATATTTTAAACCACATGATTTTAATTTTTAGGTTGAAGATTATGCCGGTACAGCTTCGATTTGCGAGGTAAGGATGTGAGAGAAGTAAACATCTTCTAAGTCTGCATCCACGATCTCAAATGTTGAGTCAGGGTTTGAATCCGCTAGTACGTGAATTTCAGGTTTGCCTGCAATGAGTCTATCAGAAATAAGCGTGTATTTCTCTTTATACTCCTCCAATTCTGCTTTTTCTACTTTCTTTCTCCACACTTTGCCTTTGATATCATCCAAGGCGTTAGTAGGACTCCCTTGATAAAGCACGGTGCCTTGATTGATGATGGCCATGTTGGTACAAAGCTCTTTTACATCATCTACGATATGAGTACTCAGAATCACAACCGTGTTTTCACCTAATTCACTTAATAGATTTAAGAATCTATTCCGTTCTGCTGGATCAAGTCCTGCTGTAGGTTCATCAACGATAATAAGCTTAGGGTTTGAAAGCAATGCCTGGGCAATACCGAAACGCTGTTTCATTCCGCCTGAGTAGCCTCCTAGGTTCTTTTTTCTTGCTTGCCAAAGGTTGGTTTTATGAAGTAATGATTCTACCAGTTCTTTGCGCTCTTTATTGTTAGCTATACCTTTTAGTACTGCTAAGTGATCTAAAAGTACCTCTGCATTTATTTTCGGATAAACGCCAAATTCCTGAGGTAGGTAGCCTAAAATCTTTCTGACTTCATCTTTTTCTCGGAGTACATCTAAGTCACCAAGTGAGATGCTTCCTGTATCGGGTTCTTGAAGCGTAGCGATTGTTCTCATCAAGCTTGATTTTCCAGCACCATTTGGTCCCAATAGACCGAACATGCCGGTTGGGATGTCTAGGGAAACATCGTTTAGAGCGCGGACGCCATTTGAGTAAGTTTTCGAAAGGTTTTTAATAAGTAGATTCATAGGATAGAGTTTTTATTCCGATAATAGGATGCACAAAGCACACCTTAGGTATCAATTTATTTTATCAAATTGATAATTGGAGCATTTATATGATAAGTGGACAGAAAGGACGGGGCAATAGCTTACGGTTTCATCATGAATGAGAAATCACTAAGCATCAGGTGTTTAGAGCTACTATTTTATAAGTTCCGATAAAACAAACTCCATTTCTAGATCTTGTTCGTCAACTAAATCGTTGAATTGGTATTCGATTACGTGGTCTGGAATAAGCCCTCTATCGTTGGTTGTTTGCTTTTCAGATTTAGGGAAAATTGAAAGATATCTGGGGATTCCGATGCTTACATCAGAATGCAAGACATCCACGTATTGCTTAGATCCTGCTGAAAAACCTTCGTATCTCGTAGCTGTTTCTTGACCAACGAAAATTGCATTGGCATACTCTTTTAAGAACCTCGCCAATGAACCGGCAGAAGAATAGGTTCCCGCATTAACAATGCCTATAACCTGGCCTTGAAAGCTAATTTTATTCTTTTTTGGAAACTTGAAGGTTTTCTCTTTGCCGTGCCATGATAGGCTCTTTCTCAAGTAAGGATGACCATTGTCAGTTTTAAGGATATAGGGTACGATATCATTTGAGAACTCTTTTTTTCCACCATTATTATTTCGCAAGTCGATGATGAGCGTTGATACATCAGAACTTTGAATTTTTTCAAATATTTCCTGATAGAATTTGGTAGACTTTATCTCGTACTTTTCAAGCTTTTGACGATTGAAGGTCTTAAGTTTTAATAATGCGTAATTGTCAGTTACCTCAAATTCATAAACATCGCTGATACTTTCTTTGGACTGATCTGTTGATTGCTTAGAAGCACGTTTTTCGTAGTTAGATAAGATTTCACTTCTTTTAAGCGCACCAATCGTCACCTTTTTGTTCTCGCCAGAATCAATGCTTTGATAAGTAATTTCAAAACTACTTGGCGTATCAATATATAGGTAATACATCCAATTTAACCCAGCGCTAATAGAGCGATGCACGTACCCTACAATGTTGCCATCAGAATGAATATATCGCATTAATTGATCAAGAATCTCTTGAGATGACTGCCCATTTATCGCGATAATTTTGTCTCCCTTAGAAAGCAGATTTTCATTCGAATAATCATTCCATATGTAGATGCTATTATTTAATACTTCAACGGTTAAGGGGAGGTAGTTGTAGGTTTCACCAACAAACCCCTTGTGAGGTGTATCCTTCCAGTTACCCATAGCAAAGTGACCTTCATTGCTTGCCGTGCATAATTCTGAAACTAGTCGAAAATGCTCAATAGGAGAGAAGGAGTCTTTGTCCAAACCCGCAAGTATCTCATCGTAACGAGCATCAAAATTTGGATTGTATATATCAAGTCCAGGATTGTAAGTTCTTATGTCCTTCCTCAAAGCTTCTAGACTTTCAATCACTTGATCTTTTGTTACTTCTTGACATAGCGATGTGAAGAAAAGGAATTGGAGTGCAACTAAAGAAAGGGCTCTCATGATGTTGTTGTTAGGTTCATACTTTAGTTAAAGACATGATTCTTAAGTTAAGGATGCAAGAATCTAATTTTTCTTCAAAACATATAGTCTTATATCATCATCGCTGTCTTGGATTCGAACATATCCAGCGTGCTGAAATCCAAGCTTCTCAAGTACCTTGTAAGATCCGATGTTATCATCGTTAGTGATAGCGCTTACATATTCCACTTGGTACTTGCCAAATGCTAACTCAACCATAGCCTTAGCTCCTTCCGTAGCGTAACCACGTCCTTCATGTTCAGAAAGCAAAGCGTAACCAATATCTAATCCATCTACACCTTCTCGATTGTGCAAGCTACAGGTTCCGATAAGATCACCTGTATCCTTATGTACCATTACATGATTGACAAAGCCTTTTGTAGATAGATCTGGATCCATACGCTCATGCATATATGCGATAGCGTCTTCAGCCGTATAAACCTTTCTGTCTCCAATCATTTGATGCCACTTTTTAGTATTCATCAACTTGCATAGAAATTCTGCGTCATCGATGGTTATTAGTCTGAGATATAGTCGCTCGGTTTCCATTAATCGATGATTCCCAAATATGTGGATAGACTGTCAGCGTTGAAATGACTCTTTTTAAAAGGGTGAGCCTCTGTATTGAATATGTAGTCATTAAAATTGAATACCTCTTGATCAACTGCTGCCAAATAAAAGTACTTAAGTGTCTCCGCGTAAAAGTAAGTGGCTAAGTAATCCTTTGCTTCTTTAGTTCTAACATCCTCAACAGCATTGAATGCTGTTTCATTCCTACAGCACTCATTCATGTCTTGCCAATACTGCCTGATCATAGCTGTATACTTTTCATTACCGGTGATCTGTTGTAAGTAATATGCCGATTCTACTATCTCTGGATTTAACTCTGAATTCGCATATTCTATGCTATCATCAGCATACAAGTAGCGTGTTGGAAGTAGTCCATATTTATTCCATAACCAATCCCAAGTAGCCATGTTTCTCTCTGCATTTTCAAGATCACCATGCAATGCTTGTACTGCTGGGAAGAATGCGTCGTACAAAGACATCGATTGTTTTACTTTTTCTCCAGTATGCATGTCTACACAAGCATAAAATAGCTTTCCGTTATATTCATCTGCGTAGTATTCATTGATCTTAGCTAAGCTGAATTCCCACATCGCAAGAATCTCCGGGTCTGGAAATAAAACTGCACTCTTAAACATATATTCATAATAAGAGTCTACACCTGCTTGTAAGTAGGACCAGTTGTTGGTCCATTCACCAGTTTCAACATTGATATAATCCCCAGGAAGGCCAATAGCTGATTTACGATCGAATACGGCTTTACTTGCTTTTTTCGCCGCTTGATAATATTTGGGATCCTTAGCATAATAGCTCAATACGCCGAACTCAACCAGATACGTTGCAGCTTGGGCTGTATTGACTACATTTCCTTCACCTTCACCTTTATTACCGGCAGTGGCACCTGTTCGCAGATTGACCGAATGATACGGTATCCCAGTGGGTGAATCAAAAGCAGGGAGCATTCGATCCCCAAAGTCAATAGCCTTTGCTAGAACTTCTGGATTTTTTGAGAAATCATAGATTGCCAATAATCCTCCCAAAATTCGAATGTTGACTTCAAAAATTTGGACATAAACATCTTTATCCCAATCAAAAGACAATGCGTATGCTTCAACTTCGGCAGCGTAATCGTCGAGACCCATCACAGCCAATGTACTGTAAGCGTCGAAAGGGGAGATGCCCAAAGATTCTTCATACCAGTTGAACCCAGTTTTAGATAGTGGAAGAAGAACGTCATCACCCCAAGCATACGTTTTGTATGCCTCCCATGAACGAATCATTTCAGCTTTCACAGCTTCTTCCGAGTATGCTATATCGGTAGATTTTGTGGCTTCATCACCTCCTGAAGATTGGCAGCTAAAGAATAGTCCAATTATTACTACTGCGAAATAAGTACTTAGTCTCATCAATAATTTATGTCGATCTCAAACACTAATCTTCTAAAATGACCGCAGGCAAATCGAGCGTTCTATACATTTCATTAAATGTTTTTAGCTCAGCATCAATCAATTGAGCTCTTCGTTCTGCATAAGTTTGCCACTCTTTTCTAAGATCTTCAAATCGTTCTTTTGCGCCACCAGTTACACGTGGGTCTGCCACATCGATAAAACTTTTCAAACTCATCATCTGCGTATTTAATTTGTTTTCAAAGTTGATTACATCCTGAAAAGTCTTTTGCTTAGGTTGAATCAATTCGTTTTCCCATTTTTCAATCTTGCTTACCAATGCTTTGGCAGTGTCCAGAAGATCCTTAGCTTCCTCATTTCCTTTTAAGAGCTTTTGGTATCCTTTTAATTGTGATTTAGCCGAGCGCATTGTATTTACACTTTCATGCATTTCTTGAATCATTGATTCAATATCCATCATCATTTTTTGTTGCTCATTCCACTGGCTATCTGAATATTCTTGGCCTGGTACTTCCAATATATTGACAGAGATGCTTAATGTATCGTCTTCCAAAGGAATTTGAATCGTATAGGTTCCGGGACTAACAGTTGAGCCTCTGTAGTCACCAAATGCGAAGACGCCATTAACCGCAGGTAGTGTTTCTCTTTTAAAGTCCCAGGTAAAACGATTGATTCCTTTTTTAACTGGAAGTAGGGTAGGAGCAGGAGGTCCACCTTGCCATGTCTTGAAGTTCTCATCTTTCTTACTTGAAAAAGTTCTGATAACTTCTCCTTCTGCTAAAATTTCAACTTTAAACTCAACGCTATCTGGGAGTTCATCTGAAAGGAAATAGTCAAAGGTTACGCCAGTCTGAGGATTTCTTCCAGCATCTAAAGGAGCACTGCCTCCCAATATTCTGTAGTGATTTTCTTTTGAATAAAGCCCACCATAAATTTTACCTTGACCTGCTGTTTGTTGGATGGCGCTAAGGTCATCCAAAATCCAGAAAGACCTGCCGGCAGTTGCAGCAACAAGATCATTTTGTCTGATAGTTAAATCATTAATTGGAACGAGGGGTAGGTTCAGTTGGAATTTGCTCCAACTCTCACCGTCATTATCTGAAAGGTATAAACCTGTCTCTGTTCCTGCATATAAAAGTCCTCGCACCTTAGGGTCTTCTCTAACCACTCGAACAAATCCATTTGGATCATCAAATCCATTCGTGATTTTCGTCCAGCTGACACCATAATCATTGGTCTTATAAACGAGAGGAGTCAAATCGTTGAATTTGTATCTCATCACAGCTATATATGCTGAAGCCGGATCATGAGGAGAAACTTCTATGGAATTGATAATGCCTTCTTGGAGGCCTTTAGGAGTAACATTAGTCCAATTCTTACCATCATCTTTGGTGATATGAACCAAGCCATCGTCAGACCCTGCCCACAACACACCTCTTTCATGTGGTGATTCAACCAAATACATAAGTGTATTGTAGTTTTCTCCACCAGCAGCCTCATTGGTATAAGGCCCACCTCCAGGACCTTGTTGAGTGGTGTCGTTTCGTGTCAAGTCAGGAGATATAGTTGACCAATTTTGTCCTCCATCGGTGGTTTTGAAAACCATGTTCCCTGCATGGTAAATGGTGTTGGGATCAAATAAAGAGGCAATTATTGGAGCATTCCAGTTGAAGCGGTGTTTGAAGTCTTTAGGAATACCACTCAAGCGCTGCTCAGGGTACTGCATGATCTGCTTTCCTTCGTTACTCTCTTTTACCCAACGTTCGATGATGCCTTGATAGCAGCCACCATATATGACCTCCGGATTTTCTGGATCGAATGCCAGATAGGCGCTTTCGCAACCCGCAACTGAATACCAGTCTTTCCAACCTATACCAAATCCATTTGTCCTACTTGGTACTGCAATTGCAGAATTGTCCTGCTGTCCACCGTAAACATTGTATGGAACTTGGTTATCAGTGATCACCCGATAGAATTGTGCAGTAGCTTGATTTTGTTGTGTAGACCATGATTTACCACCATTTAATGAAACATTACCTCCGCCATCATTTGAGTTGATCATCAATAGATTGTTGGTCGGATTGATCCATAAATGATGGTTATCGCCATGGGGTGTTGGCATATTTTGAAATGACCTACCTCCATCGATGGACTTCATTGCAGGTGCATTGAGCACATATACTTTGTTTTCATCCTGAGGATCTGCAAAAACTTCCATGTAATACCAAGACCGTGTAACAAGTACACGTTGACTATTGACCTGACTCCATTTTTTACCTGCATCATCCGAACGATAAAGTCCAGATTTGGAGCCTTCAGATTCGACAATCGCAAAAACTCGGTTTGAATTGGCTCTGGAAACTGAGATTCCAGCTTTACCCAACTCTTCAGGAAGACCTTCTTCCATCTTTTCCCAACTTTCGCCGCTGTCTACAGATTTATAGAGTCCTGAGTTGGGACCTCCGGATGAAACCGTCCATGGATAGCGCTGATGTTGCCACATTGCAGCGTAAAGGATACGCGGATTGTTCATATCCATCGAAAGGGAGGAGGCTCCTGTGTTATTTGCTACAAATAGTACTTTGCTCCAAGTATTCCCACCGTCGGAAGATTTATAAATACCCCTTTCAGCAGTAGGCCCGAACAGCGCACCTTGAACTGCTACATAAACGATATCTGGATTTGTAGGATGAATCACCACATCTGATATATGCATGGATTTATCAAGGCCTATGTGCTTCCAAGTCCTTCCTGCATCGGTGCTTTTATATACACCATCTCCATTTGATGTCATGACACCTCGAACAGCATGTTCTCCCATCCCTACATAAATCACATTTGGATCCGATTCCGAAACAGCGATGGCGCCAACTGTGCCAGTTTTTAGCTGACCATCTGAAATATTTTTCCATGTGATACCGGCATCATCAGTTTTCCAAATTCCACCTCCTGTTGTCCCCATGTAATATGTCATAGGGTCAGATACTACTCCAGATGAAGCGACACTGCGTCCACCTCTGGTAGGGCCTATGTTTCGCCACTTCATTCCCTCATAAAGTGAAGCATCCAATCCTGAAGGCTCAGCATTCTTTTTCTTCTTCTGAGCATCGACGGCTATACATGCACAGCAGGCAATTAAAATAAATAGTGTTTTTTTCATGGTATTTAGGTTAGGTAGTTTATTGATTTAGAAGGTAATAAAAATGAGAGACATGTTCTTCTTCAGTAGGTTGAGTTTTACGATAAAAATCAAGCGCATTATCATCGGTTTTATCTGCTTGTACGAAGACTTCTTCATAGCCTTTTCCCATACAGTATGAGTTAAATGATGCGATCAATTTCTTTCCAATACCTTTTCTTTGATAAGATGTGTCGACTGCTAAATCGTAGATATAAGCGAGCGGTTTTACGGAATAATATTGCATCAAAGTATAGGCTGTAAGACCTCCAATAACAGATTCTCCATCTTTCGCACAGAATACCATAAAATCATCTTTGGAAAGAAGATTGCTAAGATGTGATGATGATGGTATTTTGAAATTTTCCATTTCAAAAACATCTGCAAAAAGTTGGATGACCTTCACGAAAAGTTGAAGGTCATCCTTAGTTAGCTGATAGATTTCAATATTCGCGTTAGAAACGCTCACTTTAGAATCCAGGTAGAATCATGGTAGCATTTTGCATCATACGTGATGGACCGAGCCAAAACATTCTGTACTGCGTATTATCTATTAAATACACGATTTTACCTTGCCCTAATGGTGCGACTCCTGCAAAAGCCTGACCTGCTATGTGATTCAAGTTCTCATTTGAAGCATATCCAGCGACAAGTAGTTTTGTTGGATCTTTTTCGTAGTATCCAACTGTTTGAAATTTATCAGAAGGTTTCAAAACATTGTTGCCAAACCTCAATGAGTAAAGTTTTGATTTGAGACCAAAAGCTAACGGGTTAGTTGTATCAATTGTCGAATTCATTGCGGAACCAGGAACTCGACGTTTACCAAAGTAATCTTCGCGGTCCGCATATTTTAAGTAATTCCTCTGATCGCTGCTATCCTTTGGTGATTCCTTCATTTCGACTCCTAAAATCTTCGAGTTTTCCTTAGTGAAGAATGGGGCAGCACTTTCAGTGGCAATTATAGTACCTCCATTTTGTACCCAGTCTTTAAGTTGCTTTTGCTGATCTTCTCCGAAAAGTGCCTTCAATGTGTTGCCACCACCTGGAAGAATCAAGACATCGTAATCATTTAAATCTGCACCTCCAAATCTAAAGCCCTGCTTAGGGAGGCTTGTTTGTTCTAGTGCAGTAGTTCTTATCCGCTCAATAGGCAATTCTGTGATCCAATCGAATAGGAAATAGATTTGCCCACTGGTATAGGAGCTAAAAGGAGGGTCGACCATTATCGCTATTCGTGGCTGTTTTATAGGACGATTACTTGAGCTAGCTAAATCAGCTCCAGTTTGCATTCTTCCGGAATTAAAGCCAACGATTTTCACTCCAGCTTCTTTTGCTATCGCCTTAATATCAGAATCGATTTCTGTTGCCTTTTCTCTATTTCTACCTTTTAATATTACTAGAGAACCAGATGAAAAATTCATGGTCGCATCACTAAATGGTTCTTCGGCAGACCTTACATTGTATTTCTTGGCCCAAAGTTTAGCCAATGCTTTAGGTGCATCTCGTTGAGACCAGTCAATAACGTATGCGTATCCTGCACTGCTATTTATTACTTCGCCCTTAGAAATAATAAGGTCTTCAATTTCTGTCATGTTTACTGAAAATGATCCTTCAGTTGACCATGCTTCTAAGTTATAAGCTATAGGAGCTGACCAAGTTGACATGTCATACATGACAGAATCTTCGATGGTCATATTACGCTCCATGATACTATTTATGAAGAGCGCACGTGGCTGATTGGCAGGCACTATGTATGTGCCTTTTGGTAACGTTTTTTTAGTTGTTTTACCCGTTCTGTAGTCTTTGGCGCTGCCTACTTGAAAGTTATTATCAGCTTGATACACTTTAACACCATTCCTTTTAAGTACATTCACTACTTCGGATGAATACATCTCATTTGAGAAGAAGTAGGCTTTTGTTTTTGATTTGCTATTTGATGGTTTCCATGCTTCATAACTATATTTTAATAGCTCTTTTCTGTTTTCCGCAGATGCTTTTATTGTTGCTATTGAAGTAGTATAATGGTCAAAAATTCGTTGACGTAGTGTTAAATGATAGCCATCATTAGTTTCTACAATACGTCCACCAGCTGAATGCCCTCCTTGCTCTGTTAACATTCCAATTGCTCCCATTGTGCTTGGCCAACTAGATCCATAACCGGGATAAAAAAAATCAAAAGCTTCTCTTGTGAAGTAATTGATTTGATGTTTGTCAAATTGGGCAACATTGGCATCACCGAATACCTTTGACCAAGCTTCGTATGAATCAGGAAGTAGCTTATTCCTTGGTGTAGTTCCAGGCATTGTGAAATAGTTGGAGTTGTAGCCTTGCTCGTGGTAATCAACATGTGATTGTGGCATCCACTTTTGATACTCTGCGGTTTGTCCTCTTGATTCAGGATGCACGCCCCAAATCCAATCTCTGTTAAGGTCAAACCAATAATGATTAGTTCTTCCTCCCGGCCAACCTTCAAAGTGTTCTATGTCTTTTGGCTCTACTCCGGGACGCTTGATTCTTTTCATCGATTTGTACCAATATACGTACCTGTCTCTACCATCCGGATTGATACAAACAAACATTATGATTACAGAATTTTTTAATATTTCCGCTGTTTCATCATCTGTTGCTGCCGCCATTCTATAAGCTGCTTGCATTGCAGATTCGGCAGTGGAAGCTTCATTACCATGAATATTGTATGAAAATGAAGTGAAAACTGGTTGATCTTCGAGAATGGATTGTGCTTCCGAGGAAGAGGCATTTAATAGCTTCAGATGAGTCTCTTGAATTTGATCTATGTTTTGGATGTTCTCTTCGGAGGAGATGACAAGATTTATGAGGGGTCGATCTTCGTAGGTTTTCCCATACTCATTATAGATCACTCTTGGGGATTCTTTTGCTAATTGTTTATAATAAGAAACAATGTGTGCGTATCCGGTAAAACTTTCGCCAAGTTCATATCCCAAATGTTCTTTTGGTGACGTAATTGATTCATCTTTAGGAAGGTTGGATTCGAAATCAAACCTTTCTGCATCTACAACTTGAGGTTGGCCCCAAGCCATGGCTGTCATACCTAAACATAGGCATAAGGTGAGGATTTTTTTCATAATACTTAGGTTTAGAAGAACCTGAATTTACGAACCCTCATTGACATCTTTGAGATGTTTCTCGGCTAGATGCAATAAAATATGATAGGCGGTTGCCTTGCTGACAACCTAATTACTCATTTCTAATCACTTCTGTTGGGTTAAGTCGAACCACTTTTAATGACTGAATAGTAACTAGCAATAGGATGACTAGTGCAGTAATTATCAAATTGATTGGGAAAATTTGATATGGAATATTAATGCGATACGCAAAACCTGATAGCCAAAAATCCATGATCCAAAAACCTAAAGGCCAGGATATCAAGTTTGCAATTACTGCAATCCATATAAACTCTCTGGATAGTGTTTGAATGATCTGTGAACCAGAAGCTCCAAATATTTTACGAAGACCTATTTCCCTGTATCTTTTAATCGTATTGAAAGTAGATAGCCCTAATATTCCAATTGTAGCTATAATAACTGCTATGAACATTGCAAATATGGATAGGCTGCTAATGACCTTTTCTTGTTCGTAAAGTCTTGCATATTCTTCATCCAATATTTTAGACTTCATGTTGAAGAACGGTTCAAACTTGTCGTATTGATCTTCAATGAAATCCAGAGATTCTGCAGTTTTATTCTCATCGTACCTGATATACATCGTACCAGCATTTTGAGGTCTTATTTGATAGAGAATGGTCGGTATTATCGATTCGTGTAATGATTCTGTATTGAAATCCTTAATGATACCCATCACTTTATATCTATCGCCAAAAAGAGTGATACGTTGACCAACGGGCTCTTCTAGCCCCATTCGCGAAACTGCACTTTCAGTTAAAACTACTTGTAGTGCAGAGTCTTGTTCGTTGAATTGTAAACCATCAATAATTTCCAATTCAAATACATCGAGCAGACCATTATTTGCTCCAATCGGCTTGAATTGAATCTTTTCATCTTGATTTTTTCCTGGCCAGGATACGGCATCTGATGCATAGGTAGCAGCAATCATGTTGGAATTTGTGACACCTATATCGTCCACAAGGGGATTTTCTTTTAGTCTATCCGCGAAAGCTTGATAATTCCTAATATGATTAAATGTGGGCTCCATTTCTAGTATGCCTTTTCTATCATACCCGGTATTCAGCGTTTGTAGGTAGTTTAATTGCATATAGAAGACACTCGTAACCAGTACAATTACTCCTGAAATACTTATTTGAGCAATGGTTAACCATCTTCTGACATTCTTTTTACCACCGCTATTGAATGGTAGATTTTTTAATACCCGAATCGGATTGAACCTAGCAAGAAGTAATGCAGGGTATATTCCTGAAAGTAAAGTTGTGATCACAATGATCGCTGCCAATTGTACGATGAAATCAACACTCAGAATGAATTGGATTTGATCTCCAGTGAGCTGATTTAATGATGGAAGGAATGTATATGCTAAAGCCAAAGCAATCATGGAAGCTATAATCACTTTAATGAATGTCTCTGCAAAGAATTGAAAATGCAGCGATGATCTGCTAGCGCCGTTGACCTTTCTAACTCCAATTTCTTTTCCTCTAAGGGATGATTGCGCAGTGGTTAAATTAATGAAGTTAACCATCGACATAGCCAAGATAAAAATGGCAAATAAGCCGATAATTCGCACATACGAAATCAGTCCTCCAGATGCTTCCCCATCTTTAAAACTGTCGTATAAATGAAGTTTTTTCAGAGGATGAAGAATAATTCCTTCATTATCATGCTTTTCCAGGATTGACATGGAGTTGATCTGACCTTCTACAGCACTTTTGTCGTCATTCCTCAATAACATGTAAGTGATAAATGAAAATTGCTGAATGTTTTCTTCAGAAACACCCCATAAGCGATATGCAAGATCGAGTGGAGCGATAAATTCAAATTGAATGGATGAGTTGGGAGGGAGGTCCCTAAAAATTGCAGAAACAGTAACCTTATGAAAATTATCCATGAGATAGTCCTTCCCAATTGGATTGGTATCACCGTATAACTTCTTTGCCAGTGATTCCGAAAGTGCAATACTCATTGGTTGTTTTAAAGGATTGGAAGGACCTTCGATAATTTCAAAATCAAATATTTTGAAGAAAGAACTGTCTGCGTAGATCCCCTTGCTATAAATGCATGATTTTTCTTCATCAATTTTAAAGCATTGTTCAGATGGCCATCTCCAATTTGAGATAACCTTAGTTAGATACTCTACGCCAGCAATACTTTCCTCTATCTGATTGGATACTTCTAAAATGACTCCAGGTGTAGTTTGAGTCTCACCACTACTAAAGCTGTTTGTGAAAGCCTTGTAGATTCGATCATTTTTCTCATGAGTCTTATCGAAACTGTTGTGGTAGTCAATCCAAAATATGGCCAAGAAGACAACCACTAGGCCAAATGAAAGGCCGAAAATGTTAATGAAATGGTGTAATGGTTTTCTGACAAGCTGACGG
The DNA here is from genome assembly GCF_963691765.1 of Ekhidna sp. Classification (GTDB taxonomy): domain Bacteria; phylum Bacteroidota; class Bacteroidia; order Cytophagales; family Cyclobacteriaceae; genus Ekhidna. The sequence goes on along the minus strand of NZ_OY829375.1, from coordinate 233,049 downwards.
GAGAATGTTTTAAGGATATTTCTCAGCATAGCAATTTGATTTAGGATGATGATGTTCCGTTTCAAGGCGAATGGTCTAATGAAGTTGAAGGTGTTGCTCCAGTACCTTCTGTTTGATTTGAATCGGCTTAAACTCTCACGATCAATCTGATATTGTTCAAACAGATCTCCTCTAATAGGTTCTACCCATTCTTCCTTACAGAAGAACTCTAGAAACCGATCTGCCAATTTAGGAGGCTCGAATGTTGGCTTTTGTCTGTTCATAGATTCTTCCAAGCCAGCGCCGGTATTTGATTCCAAAGGGTATTTCTCAAAGAACGATTGTACTCGATAGCTTGCTTACCGCTCGCTGTTATTTCATACAGCTTTTTGCGCCTTCCACCGCGCTCATGAGTTGCATCTGCGAGGTGAGATTTTAAGAATCCTTTTTCTTCTAATCTGCTGAGTGCTGAGTGTATTGCACCGATTGCTGGTGACCTTTTGGTTTGATTAGCTATCTCCTGCTTGATAGCCAGTCCATATGCATTGGGGTAGAGGACCCCAATTATTAGAAGGACCAATTCTTCAAATTCACCAAGATGTGTGCCTTTCATTTTATCAATTTTCGTAAATGTAGAATAAATACATTTACTACAAATACGAAAATTGATAAGTTTAGTTTAATCATTCATCTTTCAGAGCCTTAGAAGGGTTGGCTACTGCAGCTTTATAGGATTTAGTACTTACAACTATCCATGTTATAATCAATATGATAGCGATTGGAATGGTCAATAGGTACCAAGACAGTTCAATCCTTGTAGAATATTCTTGAAGCCAATCATCTAGCCAGTAAAATGATCCTCCAATACCAAGAATACTTCCTGCCAGGACCAACTTCGTAAAGTCTTTAATGATCATTCGAATTAGGGAAGGGACAGATGCTCCCATGACTTTTCTAACTGCAATTTCTTTAAAGCGTTTTTGAAGAATGAAAGTAGTCAGCGCAAATAGCCCTAGCAAAGCGATAAAGATGGCCATACCGGAGAAGGTAGTGAAGATCATTCCAAAACGCCGCTCGGCTTCGAATTGAAGTTGGAAAGTTTCATCTAAGAAGCGCGCTTCGAATGGATAGCCTCCGGAAATTTGAGACCACTGCTCTTCTACTTCCTCATATACCTTTCTGAGATTTTTGCTAGAGAATTGAACTAGTATGAATCTTTGATGATAAATACCAATTTCATAAGCATCCCATCCGTATCGAATTATTAAAGGTTCAACCTCTCGTTTTAACGATGCGAAATTGAAATCTTTAACTAAGCCAATGATTGTATAGTCAATGTTGTCTCGTCGCAATTTTCTGCCGACAGCATCTTCCCATCCAAGCTCTTTTACTAGTGCTTCATTTACAATAATTGAAGCAGTATCTGGGATGAAATCCTTTCTGAAGAATCGACCATCAAGTAATTCCATGTTGAGCATTTTCTCAACACCCGGTGCCAGGAATGCATTGTTTGGACTGAATGACTTACTTCCATCAGGCACCTTGTATCCATAATCGGGGAATCCATAAAACGGGACGTGACTTGCTTTGCTTACCAATTCTACCGAAGGTATTTGTTCGAGCTGCCCTTTTAAAACATCATATTTACTTTCCAATTGGATACCATTGTTCACGACAAGTGTATTGTTAATATCAATGCCGATATCTTGTGATTTTAGATATTCTACCTGTAGATAGATCACAAGGGTAACAGTGATAAGAAATACAGAAGTGGCGAATTGAAAAGCAACTAATATATTCCTAAGAGTAGCTTTGCCGCTTTTAGTTATCCCACCTTTAAGAGCGTCAATCGGGTTGAATCTGGACATTACATAGGCTGGATAGCTTCCAGCCAATGGACCAACAAATACCAATAAGACAATTAATACCAGAATGTTTCCTGGTGTGATCAAATCCACAACATCGAATGCCCTCTGGGTAAGCTGATTGAAGAGTTTTATTGAGAGAACTGCCAGTAGTCCGGCCAAGATTACTGATATAAATGTTATTAATGTCGATTCAGTAATAAACTGTAAGATGATGTTCTTCTTTTGCGACCCAAGTGATTTTCTTATGCCTACTTCTTTTGACCGAACTGCTGACCTTGCCGTTGAAAGATTAATGTAATTAATGCATGCAATGATCAATATGAATAAAGCAATGAGACTAAATATTAGAATACTTTCAGCATCACCCTGTGTTCCTAAAGTGAAGTGAGATTTCTTTAAATGAATATCAATCACAGGTATTAGGGTAAAGGCAAAATTTCTATTAGGGTACTCCTTTACTAAAGCTTCAAAAGATTCATGTCCAGTGTAGGCGATATAATCAGGACCCACCTTCTTTTCATAGAGATCGGCTAGCATTATAGATACATCGCCTCTTCTTGCAGTGGGTTTAAGCTTTGCATAAGTGAAAGTGTTATTACCACTCCAGTAATATTTCTGCTCAGGATCTACAGGGTTTGATGCGATGTATTTGTAGGGGATATGCGTGTTTTTAGGAGGGTCTGATACAATTCCAACTACTTTGAATGGGTCACCATCAATTTCTATTATCTCATTCATAGCTTCCTTATCGGGAAAAAACTTTGCTGCAATGGTCTCGGTAAGTATCATGTGGTCAGGTTCCGAAAGAGCATATTCCTTACTGCCTTTTAGTAATTCGATATCAAATACACTTAAGAAATTTTCATCAACCCAGAGTCCTCCATCTTGTAAGATCCCTTGATTCCCGGCTTCTAGAAAGGATTCCATTAGTCCGTTGACCTTGGTTGCTGCTTCTACCTGAGGAATCTCAGCTTGAATTGTTTGTGCGAGCAATGTTGGAGTCCATCTCCCGTTATCTCCATTTGCAACACGGTACATTCTTTCGATATCTGGATAGAAATTATCGTAGCTCCTTTCATGTAGAATGTACATTGAGATAAGTAGGGTAGAAGCAATGGCAACAGCCAAACCCGAAATATTTATCGCGGTATAACTCTTTTGTTTGATTAGTGTCCTTATTGCAACTTTTAAGTAGTTTTTGATCATGGCAAGTGTGGTTAATTGTTCGTAATCATCTATTCCTTTTAAGTATCGTAACCTGAAAAATCGAATCGTATTCCACCCAAATTGGCGTTTAGCCTTTCGAGTAGATCCATCTCTTAAGAAGATCTCGAATAGGTCGCCCTCGATCTGCTCTACATACCTTTCCTTGTAGAAAAATCGAAGAAAACTCAGTGCCCATTTTGGAGGAGAATACTTTTTCATCCGTATCCTAGAATTGTTTTTGGAATCTGTTCATAAAGCGCATTTCTGGTTTGATGAACATAAGCGATGGCTCTAGATCCTTCCGCTGTAATTCGAAAGAGGCGCTTTCGTCTGCCACCACGTTCAGCACTGGCTCCGCCCATGTACGAGGAGACAAAGTCTTTCTTTTCAAGACGATCCAGTACAGTATGTACAGCGCTGATGTTTACTTTTCTCCCGATTTGACTTTGGATTTCATCCATCACTTTTACCCCGTAGGCTTCTTCATTGAGAATAGCTACAATCATGAGTACCAGTTCTTCTAGTTCTCCTAATTGATATGATTTGCTTTTCATGTTACTTATTGCCATTGATTACATTCATAAATGTAAATCAAATTGACAGTTAAATTCGAATTCATTTCTTTTATAGATGTAGATGAAATGAGAAGGTTGCAATCTCATTGAATTTTTTTTGTATTAAATATTCATTATTTTCAATAAATTTTGAAACTTTAGAAAATTGATTTACGTTTGTCGTGATATGCAATACGAAGAAGCTAAATCAAAATTCATTCAGGCATGGGGAACTCTCGGATCAAGTTGGGGCATAAATAAAGCAATGGCTCAGATCCACGCACTGCTATTGATTTCTTCTGAACCAATTACTGCAGATGAGATAATGGAAGAATTGCAGATGTCCAGAGGTAATGTCAATATGAATGTCAGAGCGCTAATGGATTGGGGGATAGTTCAAAAACAGAATAAGGCAGGAGAGAGAAAAGATTTTTTTATTGCTGATAAAGATGTTTGGGAATTAGCTCGTCAGGTTTCGAGAGAAAGGAGAAGGAGAGAGATTGAACCAATAATCCGCGTTTTATCAGATGTTCAAAAAGTTGATGGAAAAAGTGATGAAATTTCGGAATTCAAGTCGGTAACAAATGAACTCAAAGAATTTTCAACGAAAATTGACAATGTGCTCGAAAAGTTTGTTAAATCGGATCAAAATTGGTTTTTAAAGTTGTTGATGAATCTGTAATATTTTTTTAAACATAATTTTCAATAATTTCTGAAAATATAGAATATATAATAATTAAATTTTAATATCATGAACTACACAATTTTAACTTACGGAATTTATTTGCCAATAACAGTATTGCTTACTGTCTGGGTAGCAAAAACCTTATTTAATAATGGCAGAATATTTCTTGTGGACATTTTCCATGGAAATGAACCTTTGGCAGATAGTGTAAACAAACTATTGATCGTTGGTTTTTATCTCATTAATGTAGGCTATGCAGTATTTACACTTCAAATCATGGGAGATATTACATCGATTCAATTGGTGATCGAAAAACTTAGTATCAAGCTAGGTGCAATAATATTAATACTGGGAGGTATGCATTTCTTCAACCTCTTTGTATTCTTTAGATTAAGAAATAGAGCAAAAAATGAAATTGTTCCAGCTTAATATGAAGTCTTTCAAAGAATGTCATTTTTATATTCAAAGTATAATGCTCTTAATAGCACTTTCTGCGGCTTTACAACTTCCAACTAATGATTATTATGGAGCAATAATATTTGTAATTGCCATTATTCTGGGGATATATCAATTTGGCATGAGTATTCTCTTGATGATAAAGCTAAAAAGGGTACGTTTGATTAAAGTGTATTTGTATTGTACAGTTGGATATTTTTTGTTCATTGTTATACTTCCATTAAGTAATATTGATATTTCTAATGGACTCTATTTAGAACTGATTTTATGGATGCCATGGGTTTTGGCAGTTTTTTTTGTCATTGCAACTGAAGATCTACTATGGATTAGAAATAAAAAGAAAAATGCCGAAAAAGAGGTACTCAATTGAGTACCTCTTTTCCGTAAAATAAGAAGTGGGAGTTATTTAAGCTTCGCTCTAGGACCCATCTCGATCACCTCTAAGTTTTTGATTTCGCCATTTTCTAAATCAAAGCGGAGCAGTGTCTTTACTTTATGGAATCCATGCTTGCCAGCGGCGCCGGGGTTCATAAAGAGGAGGTTGTTGATCTTATCTGGCATTACTTTCAGAATATGAGAATGCCCACAAACAAGTATCTTAGGTTGATACTGCTTCACATAGGATAGCACTTTTTTATTGTATTTGGGCGGCTTTGCTGCAATATGAGTGATTAATACTCGTACGCCCTCTCTCTCGAAAATCTCACCTTCCTTGCATTCTTGACGCAATTTCCCTCCATCTATATTGCCCCAGACAGCAACTGTGGGTTTGAATTTTTGAAGTTCTTCTAGCACTTCAATCGTGCCAATATCTCCAGCATGCCATATTTCATTCACATCTTTAAAATATTTAAAGACATTGGGGTCAAGGTAGCCATGGGTGTCAGATAGAAGACCGATCTTCATTTGATTATCTTTGTATTGAAACTAAATCAGGGGGTTGTCCCGTTTTACTGTCATGCGAGCACTAAAATATTTATTTGTATCTGTATTACTCCTTGGACTGACGTCTTTTGATATTCCACAGCAAGAGAAAGTTAAATGGTTGACTTTCGAGGAGGCAATGGAGCTTTATGAAAAGGAGCCTAAAAAATTATTAATTGATTTGTATACAGATTGGTGTGGATGGTGTAAGGTTATGGATAAGAACACTTATGGCAATCAAGTCATAGCATCATATATAAATGACAACTTTTACGCCATTAAGTTCAATGCAGAGCAAAAGGAACCTGTAGAGTTTAACGGTCACACGTTTGAATTCATCCCTAATGCAGGACGGAAGGGGACACATTCAATTGCTTATGCTGTTACAGGAAATAAGTTAAGTGGATATCCCATGACTGTATTTATGGATGAGGAGTTAAGAATAATCCAACCAATTTCTGGTTATTTGAAGCCGGATCAGATGGAGCCCATTATTACTTTTATTGGAGAAGGGCACTATATGACCACCAAATGGGATGATTTCAAAAAAAATCATAAATCCACACTCTAGTCTGCAACCTTTCCATTTTTTCATAATCTATAGAGTATACAGAGCTTAAGCTCACCTAACTCTTAACAGAAAAACAAGGACAGATATGAAAAAATCATTTGTAATAACACTACTAGGAATACTTGTTGCTGGAGCGGCATTTGCTCAGTCAGAAGAAACAAGAAATCTAAGCTCTTTTTCAGAGGTATCCGCTCATGAAGGCATCGATGTTATCTTGAAAGAGGGTAGCAAGGAAGAAGCACGAATAGTTTCAGATAGTCATGATCTTGATGAAGTACTCACTGATGTAAGTTCAGGAAGACTAAAGATTCACTTGGAAGGAAACAATCACAGGAATATTGATGTGAAAGTATATGTAACGTACAAATCACTCAATGGAATTTCTGCATCTTCGGCTGCTTCAATCACTTCAGACGGTGCCATTAATGCGAATGGAGAAGACTTTGATGTAGATGTTAGCAGTGCTGGTGATATTGAGGCAAGTATTGAGAATGCTGATGAGATCTCAATTGATGCTTCGAGTGCGGGAGATGCAGTACTTGAAGTAGAAGCTAATGAAGTAAATGCGGATGTTGCTAGTGCTGGAGATATTGAAATATCTGGTGTTGCAAAAAGCCAGGATGTCGAGGCAAGCAGCTCTGGAGATTACGATGGATATGATTTGGAATCTGAGGAAGTAGAAGCATCTGCTAGTAGTGCAGGATCTGTGAGAGTACAGGCAACGAAAAGATTAGATGCGCGTGCGAGCAGTGGAGGTTCTGTTCGGTATAAGGGAAACCCTGAATATTTGGATGCGAATTCAAGTAGTGGTGGATCTGTAAGGAAATCGTAAGAAAAAATCGAGGTTACAATTGAAGGCCTGCATACTTTTGTGCAGGCCTTTTTTTGTAATTAGCATATGAGAAAATTATTACTCCTTTCAGTTCTTGTTTCTGCATTAGTTTCATGTGAGTCATCCGAAGAAAGAACCCAGCGATTTTTTAATCTCGGCAATCGAGCATTGAATGATGGCAACAACTTACAAGCAATTGAATTTTATAATCAGGCACTAAAAGAAAGCCCCAATTATGCGCCAGCATTAAATAATAGGGGAGTCGCGAGGATTGAGTCTGATCACCCATACGAGGCGATACTGGATTATAATAAAGCGATTGGTTTAGATCCCGAGTACATAGATGCATTATTCAATCGTGCCATTGCATATGAAGAAATAGGACAGTTTTCAAATGCTCTTAGAGATGTTCAGTTCATTCAAACATTAAAGAAAGATTCTGCTTACGTTTATTTCTATGAAGGGCTCTTGCAAACAAAACTGAGAAATTATGATCAGGCATTAAATAGGTTTAATGTGGCTGATAGTCTGATTCCTTCTAACCCGGAGACGATCATTAACAAGGCCACTATATTCTATTTTCAAGAAAAATACGATACAGCTAAGGTGCTAGTAAATACGGTACTAGGATTGAGCGAGAATGATGCAAATGCTTACAGCTTGCTTAGCCTAATAGAAATGGAAAGAGGAAATTATCAAGCAGCTCTTGCGGAAATTAATAGGGCATTGGATGTAGTCTCAAGCGAGCCTTATTTTTTAAACAACAGAGGGTTTATTTATCTGGAGATGGATAGCCTGCAGTTGGCAATTCAAGATATAAATAGGAGTATAGTATTGAATCCTAGCAATGGATGGGCTTACAGAAACAAAGGGATTTATCACGCTAAGAACGAAAACTTTGAAGAAGCCATTGCCATGTATCAAAGAGCTGCCCAATCAAAAGAGTTTATTGATGAGCTATATTTTTATTTAGGCGAAGCTCATTTAAACCTTGGAGACACAAAGTCTGCATGTGAAGCTTGGGCAAAAGGTGTAGAATTGAACGAACTTTCAAGCCAAGAGAGATTCAATCAAAATTGCGATTGATCTTTTTTGAAAATCAGTTGAAAAATTGAAACCAGGTGGCTGAAGAAGATGACTGGTACTATAAAAGTAGGTAACAGTACATATGGAAAATAGAATACACCAAGGTTCGCAGTTTCGCCTCCCGAAGGAGTATAGAAGTACGGCATATAACCAATTGCCATTTGAACAATATTTACAAGGAGTGCTAGTGCAAGTATATTCCATATTATGGCACCGACTCGGCTTTTACTTCTTGCGCCTACCATAAAAACTGCTGCGAATGGAGCAGAGATTCCTGAAATAATATCCAGATTCCCACCTTCAAAAGTCATGTCCATCGGAATGGCTCTAGATACAGCAAGCCACCACAATACCATCTCAACTGGTACGCGCACAATGTGTATATAATGAAGGGTAGTAATCGGCATATTCATTAGAATAGATCTCGTGCGTGGCCAAATGAATAAGATTATAATGGTTAGAACGGTTATTCCCACCATCAGTGGTAGCCTAGGGATACCAGATAGATTTGTGAAATATCCGTTAAAAGTTTGAACGCTGATAAAAAAGATCCAGCCAACAATTAGAGTCAACACTAAAGACGGCGTAATGCTTTTTTTACTTGGAGAAGCCGTGCTAATGGCATAATACAAAAAGCCAAGTACTGCTATTACAATTGCAACAAAGGTAGCTGCTACATAATTAGGGATATCTTCCATTTAGGTGATTAGCGATGGTAGTTCAATATAATTATAAATGTGAAATGAATTAGTCGTGCTTAATTTGCAGCCAAATGAATTTCGATGAACTGACCAGATTCTTGGAGAAGCGTGTGCAAAAGGCTATGCCCGGAGATGATGCGCATCAAAAAATGAAGCCAAGAATGTTAAACGGTGCTCCGTTAAATATGAAGCATGCAACACTTGCAAGGAAAGGTGGTGTTTTGATTTTGTTATATGAAGACAGTGGAATTGTACGATTTCCATTGATTCAAAGACCTAATTATGATGGAATTCATAGTGGGCAGATGGCATTACCCGGAGGTAAGTTTGAAGAAGAAGATAAAAATCAATATCAAACGGCCCTGAGAGAAGCAAACGAAGAGATAGGCATTAAGCATCAGGAGGTTGAAATCATTGGAAGTTTATCAGAATTTTTTGTTGCTGCTAGTAATTTCATGGTCTTGCCGGTAATAGGTAAAATAGAATCGATACCACAATTTGTCCCTGAGGAGCGAGAAGTTCATGATATTATAACTCCACCAATTGCTGATCTTATTGATCCTGACAAGCTCAAAGAAAAAATAATGACGGTCAGGAATGGATTTGAGCTGAATTGTCCATATTTTGATTTAGAAGGTAGGACCGTCTGGGGAGCTACAGCAATGATGTTAAGCGAAATGGTTGAAATCCTCAGAGAATTTGACGCAAAGTAATAGTTCCATTACCAAAGCTTAACCTTGAATTTCCATCTTGAATCAATTGAGCATCTACATTTGATCACATGGAAATATTTGAATACGATTTTCACGAAGGAGGCTCCAATTTTGATGATCGCCTTGATGTAGAAGACGACTTTTTTGGAGAAATAAAAGTCGAATCCGAGCCAATTCATGAGGAAGAATTGTATTATCGATCACTCGAAGAATACTAATCTAAAATAATCCTTAGATCCTACTGATCTATTTACTAATTTTGCAGCGGCAAACGGGTACGACCAGCTCCTGCTGAATCCCCCAGGACCTGACGGTAGCAAGGGTAGGTGGTTGTAGCGGTGCGATGCTTCGTTTGCCATTTTTTTTGCTGACTATTCTTCACTTTAACTTCCTACCAAATGAAATTTTTCATTGATACTGCAAACCTTGACGAAATAAGAGAGGCTCAAGATTTGGGCGTGCTTGATGGTGTAACCACTAATCCTTCGCTGATGGCCAAAGAAGGCATCACAGGAGAAGCCAATATATTGAAGCATTACAAAGACATTTGTGACATTGTTGACGACAATGTAAGTGCTGAAGTAATAGCTACAGAATTTGAAAAGATGGTAGCAGAGGGAAAGGAATTGGCAAAAATCGATGATAAGATTGTTGTAAAGGTTCCGATGATCAAGGATGGGGTGAAGGCAATCTCAGCATTGACTGCAGAAGGTATTCGAACCAATTGTACACTAATTTTTAATGCAGGACAAGCAATGCTTGCTGCTAAGGCTGGAGCTAGTTATGTTTCTCCGTTTATCGGGAGATTAGATGATATCTCGATGGATGGCTTGGCACTCATTGAGCAGATTGTAGGAATTTTCGATAACTACGGTTTTGAAACAGAAGTTCTTGCGGCATCTATTCGTCACAATATGCACCTCATCCAGTGTGCAGAGATAGGAGCAGATGTAGCAACATGTCCGCTCAGCGTCATAACTGGATTGCTAAAACATCCATTGACGGATTCAGGATTGGAGAAGTTTTTAGCAGACTACAAAAAATCAAACAAATAATTTAATTCCTAGTTGATGATGGAATCGTTAGATTTAATTACTTTAGAAGAAATGTACATCATCAAAGTCAAAGGAAAAGCTAAGATTCCTGATTACATCCAAATACGTGATCAGAACTTTGTTTTGGTGGCCTACTTCAGAACCGATAGGCCACTAAAGCGAATGGATAAGTTTGGCCTTGAAGGCAAAGATGAGGAATTAAAAACCCTCATTAATGGACTGCCATATGGCAAGCTCCAAAAGTTAGAGCTATAAATAAATAATGTCGTTTTCTGAAGAGCCAATTGTACGTGTATCTAACGCTTCCATTTTTCAGGAAGACCATACTGTACTTAGTGAGCTTGATTTCACTATAGACAAAGGAGAGTTCGTTTACCTCATTGGAAGAACGGGAAGTGGCAAGTCTTCTCTTTTGAAGACATTGTATGCTGATTTACCACTTCGCTTAGGTCATGCAGAGGTAGTAGGGTTTCCTGTCAGCAATATCAAATCGAAGGATATTCCATATTTACGTAGAAAAATTGGGATAATTTTTCAGGACTTCGAACTTTTCTATGACCGTTCGGTAGCGGAGAACCTTACGTTCGTAATGAAAGCGACAGGTTGGAAGGATGCGGCCAAAATGAAGAATAGAATAGCAGAAGTTCTAATGAGGGTAGGCTTAGGAGCAATTTCTGCTAAAATGCCTCACCAGCTTTCTGGGGGTGAGCAGCAACGTGTAGTGATTGCGAGAGCAATGATAAACGAACCTCAAATCCTATTCGCTGATGAACCTACAGGAAATTTAGATCCTGATGTCAGTGAAGGAATTTTGAAGCTATTTGAGGAAATAAATACGAGCGGGACTGCCGTATTGATGGCAACACACAATCATAAATTCATTGAAAAATTCCCTCATCGAGTACTTAAATGTGAAAAAGGACGGATGTTGGATTCTTCAAAAGAGAAATTCGAACTAAGTGGTTGGTTCTAAAATAGCAACTCCCTTTTTGATATCTTATTAGAAATTTACATTCGACGATGATTCGGCACGGGTTTTGAATATTCAAAATATTTCAATTTGAAAATAGTTGATTATCAGATACCTAGGGCTATGTTATTTAGTTTGTGGAAAGAGAATTGTTAAGTCACTTGGCGCCATGCATAAAAAAGAAGAACTTTAACATTCAACAGCCCCAACCCTAGCACTGAGAATTAAGAGTAAGAATTGCCAATAACATACCCAAAGAATGAACAACCTCCTTATTTATGGTGCTTACGGATATACCGGCCGTTTAATAGTTAGCGAATGTCTTAAACATGGCATCAAGCCTTTAATAGCGGGACGAAATGCTGAGAAAACAAAAGACTTCGCTGAGAAGCATGATCTCGAATATGATGTTTTAGAGGTTTCTGAAAAAGATAAACTCGAAAACTGGCTGACAAAGGGAGATCTTGTCATTCACTGTGGTGGACCATTTATTCACACAGCTAAGGACATGGTTGATGCATGTATCGTCACTGGAACTCATTATTTAGATATTACCGGTGAATATCAAGTTTTTGACCTTGTTAAGGGTTATGATAAGATAGCTGCAGAAAAGAACCTTATGCTAATGCCAGGAGCTGGTTTTGATGTTGTTCCGTCGGATTGTCTGGCAAAGCATCTACAAAACAAACTGCCTTCCGCGACTGATCTTACACTTGCATTTGTAAGTAAAGGAGGGAAGTTGTCACGCGGAACTGCAAAAACTATGATCGAGAACCTTGGAGATCCACAGATTCGCAGAAGAAATGGAGAGTATGAAGAAGTGGTCATGGGCAAGTCTTTAAGGGAAGTAGACTATGGAGACTTCTCCCAAATATCTATGGGTATTTCATGGGGTGATGTTTCTACAGCCTATCACAGTACTGGTATCCCAAATATTGAGGTGTTTTCCGGAACAGATGAGCAACAGATTAGTAAGCTTAAAAAGACATTAAGACTATCATTCATCATCAAATCACGCATCATCAAGAATTATCTCATGCGACAAATGGATAAACGTCCGGATGGTCCAAGAGACGAAAAGCGTGAGAAAGCTTCCATGTTTTTGTGGGGTGAGGTTAGCGATGGCGATAAAACAATCGAAGCAAGATTAAAAACGCCTAATGGGTATACACTGACTGCATTAACTTCAGTATTAATCGCTCGTAAAGTTTTTGAAGGAAACTTTAAAGCTGGCTTTCAGACGCCATCATCTGCATATGGAGAAGGCCTGATAGAGGAAATTGAAGGTTGCAGCTTTTCATAGCTTTTAGCTTATGATTTGTCACGAATAAACAAGGTATTTATCGAATGGACAGACCATTCGGAACTAAATGCCGTATATTGATGGCATGCGAAACACCTTAATCACCTTACTTGTTGCGCTCTGTTCACACACCTATTCCCAAGAATTTAATATTACAGGTACCTGGCTTGGGACTTCAACATTTCTAAAAGACCATACCCAACTTAGGTATGAGCTTACGCAAAAGGGAAAAGAAATTACAGGGTACGTATTTGCTAAAAATTTATCGAAGAATGATTCCATTAAATCTCTGATCGAGGGAAGTATTGTGAATGGAAAAATTACAATAACTGGAAAGGAAATTATTTACCGGACTGGAATATCCTGCATGGCTAAAAACACGCTTGAATATTCATTAAATAATGGTAAAGAAACATTAACAGGTAAATGGAAGGGGGACATGAAGCTAAACACATGTCCTCCATTTGTGTCTGGTACAGTTACACTTTTTAAAGAAGAGGAGGTAGCTAGTACACCAATCGTAATGCAGGCTGAAGATATTCCTACAAAAGTTATTGCTGAGGATGATGGAGTTGGAAAAGTGTTGGTAAATGAACTTGGGAAAAGAAAATATTTTGCACTAATCATCGGGATCAATCAATATGAGGATGAAGGAATAGATGATCTTGACAATCCAATTAATGATGCAGAACAACTCGCAGGAGTCTTGACATACCATTATTCGTTTGATCAAGAAAATGTAACTGTTCTTGAAAATCCCAAAAGAGAGGATATCATTTATGAGCTGGATAAGCTTGCTGGTGTTGTCACAGAGAAAGATAATCTGTTGATTTTCTATGCTGGTCACGGTATTTGGAATGAACAATTAAACCAGGGCTATTGGTTGCCCAGTGATGCCTCATTAAAATCTAAATCATACTGGCTTTCGAATAGCACGCTTAGAGACTATGTCGGTGGGATCAAGTCGAAGCATACACTTCTTATTTCTGATGCCTGCTTTAGCGGAGGGATTTTGAAAGAACGAGCCGTATTTGATAACAGTCGAGCTATTTTGGAAGTATATAAACTGCCTAGTAGAAAAGCCATGACGAGCGGTACATTAAAGACGGTTCCTGATGAAAGTGTATTCATAAAATACTTACTTAAAAACCTGGTCAGCAACCAAGCACCACTTATATCTGCAGATCAATTGTTTAGGCAATTTAAGGTGGCTGTAATCAACAACAGCCCAAATGGTCAAGTACCACAATATGGTCCGATATCTCAGGCTGGTGATGAAGGTGGAGATTTTATTTTCTTGAAACGCCAGTAATATATCGATACAGGCGTACAGCTATTATTTTTTAAATAGACCGCAGGGTTCTTGTGGTTCGAGCATCTAATGCGTGTAGGAGTATTAATCTCCATCACAATAAGCGAATCATTAAGAGTGAGTAACCGATACAAATTCCTTTTGGCTGTAATTCTTGCAGCTTCTATTTTCAGCTGCGACTTCAATTCATTAGAATTCGACAAAGTCCAAAACCCAACACTGAATAACACCTTTGCATTAAATATTGGGAATATAAAATATACAGCAGGAGAGCTGGTCGAAGATCTTGAAGACGAGACGCTCGAGGTGATTGAAGGATCGGACTTTTCACTTTCTTTCGTTTATCGTGACACCTCATTTTTTGATGACACCGAATCTTTTATAAATATCAGCGATATCACCAATGCCGAAAGCTATAATCCATTTGATGCTGATATTTCGGCAACCGGAGCGGCTAATATAGTTAGTGTTCCCACCAAGGACTTTGAATTCGAGTTCAATCCGGAGGATGGTGAAAAGGTAGATTCTACTTTCTTCAAAGGAGGAACATTGGAGTATACCCTAACATCAGATTTTGATGTGGAGATAGATTATGTTTTTACGCTGAACGACATACAAAATCTCGATAGTGAACCCGTAGTTTTTACGAGAACATTGCCTGCAGGATCAGCTTCTGATTCACAATCTAGATCTTTAAATGGGCTGAAAAATGTAACAGAGCGGGTCGGAAGTTCAAATATTTTTAATGTAACACTAGACCTAATATTTCATATTCCTGCTGGAAAGTCGATCAGTGCAGATGATCAAATGTCTATAGAATTGAAATTTATCGAGTCTGAGTTTTCTGCAATTTTTGGAGACTTTGGCACTGACCCTGTGGAGATTCAGAGAGACAGCATCGTGATCTCAGCATTTGACGATTTTAATGAAGGTGGACTTACTCTGAACAACCCAACGATCACAATGGATTTTAAAAATACATTTGGTGTTGAATTGGGAACTGATCTGAATGGAGTAGTTGCAATCGATGCTGATGAATCACAGCTAGTACTTGATGGTACAGTTGTAGATAATCCGCAATTTGTAGACGCTCCAAATGAGACTCAACTAGGAGAATCAGTCTCTTCTTCGTTTACGATCGATAAGTCAAATAGCAATGTTGATGATCTTTTGAATACTACACCCAATAAAATTTTATTTGATGTTACCGCGATACCAAACATTGCAGGATCTGATAATCTAAACAATTTCTTATTTGATAGTAGCTACATCGAAATCATTTCAACGATTGAAATACCCCTTGACTTTAGGATGGATGGCTTCTCGAAAGACTTTGATTTATCGGTATCAGGATCTGATTTGGAAGATGCTGACTCGCTAAAAATCAATGTACAGGTCACCAATGAAATACCCTTTGATGGAGTATTAGACTTGTCTTTTACAGACGACAAGGGTAATACGATCTATACATTGGAAGAGATAACCTTAATTCAAGCACCAGAAGTAGGTGCGGACAGTAGAACGAATGATGTAGTAATGAGCACATCAGTAATCTCTTTGGATGAAGAGGGAATTGCTGCATTTCTTCAATCTACTGGTGTTACTGCCACGATGAACATTTTTACCATAGGTTATGCAGATGGAGATTTTGTGAAAATATTCTCTGACTATAAACTGGAAATTCAATTGTCTGCAGAAGGTAAAGTGAGTATCGATTTATGAAAAAAATAGCTGTATTCTTCATTTTAGGTGCAATGTTCTTCAATATTGCACAAGGTCAATCTGATCTTACATTCTATCATATGGGAGGATTTACCCCTCAGTCAAGTATTAATAATGCATCTTTTTTCCCTGACGCAGAATTCTATTTTTCCCTTCCAGGGATTTCAGGACTCAATACTAAAATCAATACCCGCCTTAGCTATAATCAACTGATGCAGCCAGTTGAAGGCACTGATTCCGTCAAACTGGATTTGCATGGAGCACTGGCGCAATTGAGCGATGGAGATAATTTGCGTATGATGGGTGATGTTTCCATCTTCCAGTTTGGGGTAAGATCTGGACATCGGGCATTCTCGCTTTTTGCCAACATTAGATTTGATGGAGGTTTCAATTATCCTGTTAGCTTTCTCAACTACTTTGTCAATGGAAATGGAAACTTTATAGGGGAGCGTGTAGAAGAAAGTCGTCTTAGAGGAGGTGGTATTGTGTATAATGAAGTCGGACTTGGCTATTCGCAAGAAATAATTGTGATGACGGATAAAATCTTGCGAGTGGGGACAAGAGTGAAATATCTACATGGTATTGCGCATGCCAGCGTTTCGGATGATGCTTCAGTCACAATGTTAACAGATCCAAACTCTTTTGATATCAATGTGAATTTTAATAATGCTACTATTCGAACTGCTGGGTTGAATGAAATAGAAGGTGAGAATATGACAGGGTATGCAATTGGATTTGGTCAGAACAGGAATACTGGGTTTGCCTTTGATCTAGGTGCGGACATGGATGTCAATGACAAACTGAATGTGACACTTGCAGTCAATGATATTGGATTTATAAACTGGAAACAGGACATAGAAAGCCATACTTTTCAAAATGAAGGGGTCGTATTAGGTGGTTTTGATGATGTAAATGATATTGATATTGCTGATGCGTTGGAAGATAGCCTCGATGCATGGACAGCAACTAATTCGACAGTGGATGAATTCAAGACAGCAATAGGTGCTCGAGTAATTGCAGGAGCTAATTATTTAATAACAGAGAATGGATATGTGTCTGGAAGTATAGCTTACAAAAGGTCTTCATATAATTCTACAGAATTTGGATACGGAATAGGCTATACACATCAAATCGGAAGGGTACTTACTTTATCAAGTACTGTTTCAAAAGATCAATTTAGGTCTGTCAAAGTAGGGGGTGGTTTTGGGATCCGTGTAGGGTCACTTCAGCTTTATGGGGTGTTTGACGATGTCTTGAATGCGGCAAGATCTACAGGAGATATCAGAGGACTTGATGCGAGGATAGGTTTAAACTTTGTTATTGGGAGGTCATCGAGAGAAAAGAAAGAACGGGTTAAGGTAGAGAAAGAGGAGTTAAGTCCATTTCCTCCAGAATATGATCTGGATCATCTACTGAACGATGAGGATGATGGGAGCTCAAAATTCTAATGTCAGTTGATTAGGCTTTTCCGGTTCGATATCTTTTCTAAAATTGGCAATGCCAACACCAATTAATCTAATCCCACTTTCATCAAGCAGGTTTTCAGTCATTAATGACAGGGCTATTTCAACAAAGGCCTCTTCATCATTTATGGCTTTATCCAACGTCTTGCTTCGAGTAATTTGCCTGAAATCTGCGTATTTCAATTTTATGGTAATGGTATGGCCATCGCTGGCTTTGCTTCGTTGATAGCGTTCAAAGGAAATTCGAGCTATTCTCTCAATCTCTGCATTTATATTGGCCAACTCGTACAAGTTGTCTTCAAAGGTTCTCTCCGCACTGACAGATTTTGTTTCTCTAATTGGCTGTACGTCGCGATGGTCTATACCTCTACATATATTGAAATAGTATTGACCCGATTTTCCATATCTTAATTTTAGATCTTCAAGGCTCTTCTTGCGCAAATCTTTACCTGTGAATATTCCTGCTTTGACCATTTTTTCGGCAGTCACTTTGCCTATACCATGAAACCTATGAACGGGTAATGCGGCCACAAAATCTTCTGCTTCGTTGGGTAGAATCACGTAAATCCCATCTGGCTTATCCATGTCTGATGCAGTTTTAGCTAGAAATTTATTATAGGAAATACCAGCAGATGCGATCAAACCGGTTCTATCACTAATTTTCTTCTTTATTTCCTTTGCTATCAGAGTTGCCGAATTGAGGCCTATTTTATTTTCAGTGACATCTAAGTATGCTTCATCCAGTGATAGTGGCTCTACCAAATCCGTATATTCGAAGAATACATCTCGTATTTGATAAGAGAGTTCCTTGTAGCGAGTAAAGCGTGGCGACACAAATATCAAATGTGGACATTGCTTTGCAGCTTTTGCCGATGGCATGGCTGATTTAACACCAAACTTACGAGCTTCATAGCTAGCAGCCGCGACAACTCCTCTTTGAGAGTTTCCTCCTACAGCCACAGGCTTTCCTCTTAGCTCAGGATTATCCAACTGCTCTACTGATGCGTAAAAAGCATCCATATCGATATGTATAATCTTGCGGTAGTCCACTGAATTGAAAGCAAATAAATAACAACTAATGACAACCCTATGTCACCCAAATGCCGACTATTTGTATCTATATACCTGATGTGGTCCAAAATCCAACAGATCAATTTCACCATCAAAAGTGGCTCCTAGAGCTTGGGCAAGCTTGACAGATGGTGCATTATCTGAATCAATATAGCTAACAAGTGAATCCAGTTTTAGTTGATCCAGTGCAAAGTCTTTAACTGCCGTGCCAGCTTCAACGCCATATCCATTTCCCTGGCACTCCGGTAAAAGCCAATATCCCAATTCAGGTTCCGGCCAAGGTTTTGAATTCCAGAGCCCTACAGTACCAATCAAATTACCATTACTTTTTTCTTCGATTGCTAAATATGAATATCCATGCAGTTCATAATGCCCGATATAAGTTGCCATCAATCGCCAGGCTTCTTCGGCTGATTTGATGCCTCCAACATACCTTGCAGTAGACTCATAAGAGAAAAAATTGGATATAGAGTTAAAATCCTCTTCAGACCATTGTCGGAACTTTAATCTCTGCGTTTCTAAGTCTATCATAAAGAAAATTAATTGAGATTGTAACCTTTATTTAATCCGAAGGTACATTAATAAAAACTTGCTTAAAAGATGAAAAAGGTATCATTAATTCTATTGATCATAGGAATCGCATTTTCTGGTCAGGCACAAGACGCAGAGAAAAAATCTAAAAAGGAGGGACTTACGAAAATTGAGGGACTTTCCTCATTGTCGGAAGAGCTGTCTAGGTTGTCTGAGCTATCTAGTCTAGCCGATCTATCTTCACTTTCAGAGTTATCCGAGCTGTCCGAGTTGTCTGAATTATCCGAGTTGTCTGAATTATCTGAACTTGAAGAATTATTTGAGTTGGAGGAAGAAGCACTAGTTATAGATCTTTCAGATCTAGGAACAGAACTCAATGAGGAGCTTTCTGAAATGATGGACGAGCTTGAGAATCTTTCAGAGTTAGGTGAATTCGGTGTTTATTCAGAATTCGCAGAGTTTGGAAACTTCATAAAGGTGATCGATTTTGATATAGAAGAATTGAAAGAGCTTTCAAAGAAGAAAGGTTATTCAAGAAAAAGAGAAAAGTAGGTTGGTGATTCAATCACCAACCTTTTATATCGCCAGATTCAATTATGGATTTCGCCAGGTATAACTTTTGTGAATTATTTTCCATTCATTCTCTAACTTCAATAGAAGGAAGTAATCAGTGAATATTCGCTTGTTTGGGAAGATTATTTCTGCTTTGGCCATGGCAGCATTTTGTTCAAAATCAATGGAAATAATTTTCCCGACTCTATCAACTTTCTGACCTTCCTTAAAATACGATATGTATTTTTCACCAGAGCGCACCTTCAATTGACCTTTGTCACTGGTATAAAGATTTAAGTCTTTATGAAATGCCTTCTTTATTCTTTCAGGCTCACCGTTGGCAGTGCCTTCGATGTAATGCATTAAGGTTTCTCTGATGAGTTCTTCTTCAGACTTACCTTGTTGTGCATTGATATTCCACGATAGTAGCAGTGCTAGCGCAATAATTGTTAGTTTAATTGCTTTCATTTTGAGTTGATTAAAGTTTGACTTTGTTTTAACTAGATATTTTTTCGAACCAGAGTGAAGGAACTTCCTCTTGAGAAAGAGTAAACCCTTCGGTTTGCGATCCGTTTTTTCGAAACTGTATCCCTCCAAAAAACCATTGATCACTTTCAAATAAATTGTTACTTATCGGTGTAAAGCGGATAGTGCCTACACGAATGTTCTTCGCTACCAAACGACCATCTTCAACAATAAATTGATAGACCACATCCAAAGGCTTGCACAAGTATGTGCCTGTAAAAGCTTCAAGTTCTTCGTTAGAATATGAAATTGATGTCTTGCGTTCTGCATATACTGGATCACTATCACCTATAGTGACTAACATTCGCTTCGAGTCTTCGGTGCTTTCGAATGAAACCATCACTTTCTCATCTCCAAAACTGATCATCTGAAACTGGTCCTTTCCTAGAGGCAGGATGGTGCTCTCGCTATTTCCTCTTACATATCTGAGTGTATCGTTTTTAAGTGTGATAGTTCTTGAATATCCACTTTTAGCATTCCAATACGTACCAGCATATTCTTCAAACTGTTTATTTGATAACTTCTTCGTTTTTAATTTCATGAAATCAATACGCTCAGGCTCAGTGAATTGATCTTCTAAGAACATGTACGCTGTACGCATTCCTAGGTAACCACTATACGGTATACCGGAGCTGAGAACAATAGTGGTGAACTCACTATCAATGAACTTAAAGATCGAACTGGCATATCCTCCCAATGTCCCTGTTTGATAATAATTTGGAACACCTCTTTCAAGATGATATAATTGCTGAGCCATAGTAAGCCTGCCGAATAATGCGTCCATGGTCTCTCCATTATTCAATTGAGCATGCGTGTAAAGTTTAGCAACCAATTCCTTCGAGCCGATCTTAGGATCAATCATGTTTAATTCCCACTTTGTAAGGTCTGAAACCGATGTGTATATATTGGTAGGGCCAACAATACCGTAGTTTAATGCACTTCTTTGAAAGCCATTTTGAGTCGGCTCATAGGATGCTGCAGTGTTTGGTATGAATTGTTCAAAATTGTCAAGGACGACTGTGTTGTCCATTTTGAGTGGTTTGAAAAGTTCTTGATCCATAAATTTTGAATAACTCATGTTCGACACTTTGGAGATGATTTGAGCGAGCAGTAGTTGGTCGGTATTTGAGTAGATATATTGATCACCAGGATCAAATGCTGGCTTCATTTTTTGAATAATTCCCATTGCATGAGTCTGTGTGAATACATCATCTCTGTGCCAGCCTGCAATGTTCTTTAATGTCCAAAAATCAGGTAGGCCGCTAGTTTGTGATAATAGATGATGAATGGTGATTGTCTTCTTGTATTGAGGTAATTCTGGGAGGTATATTCTAATGTCATCATCAAAGGCAATCTTACCTTGTGATTCGAGAAGGTATATAGCGAATGCAGTAAAGTGCTTTGATAAACCACCAATCTGAAACTTAGTGTCTATTGTCGCCGGTATCCCATGATCTAAATGCGTACTGCCAAATGCCTTTTGATAAATGACTTTTCCTTTGTGAATTACGGCAGCAGCCACTGCTGGATGACTTTCGTCAAAAGACGAATAGAGTTGGTCAATATCTTGTGCAGTTTGTGCAAAGCTTAACCTGCTAAAGACGATTGTAATAAGTATTAATATTTTTTTCATGTCAGAGAGATTTCTGACAACAGTACTTATTTCCGCTTTTTGAAAAGCTATTATTTATAAGTCAGGAATTCGGATTTATAAATCAAGACTCCAGATTCTCTTTGAATTTAGCTGGCGTAGTACCCGAAGCTTTTTTGAAGGCAGTATAGAAGGTAGACTTGGAATTGAACCCGCATTCGTACCCGATGGATTCCAGTTTTAAGTGATTTTCTGCTTCTATGAGCTGCTTTGCTTCGTTGATTCTATATTCATTTAGATAGCTTGTAAAGTTTTTATTTAGACTTTCATTTATCAACTGAGATAAATAATGGGGGAGTACATTTAGTCTTTGAGCCAAATCAGCAAGCTTGAGGTTCGCATCTTTATATAGCTTTTCCTTAATGAGAAGGTCATTAAGTTGGTTGAGTAAGTCGCTAGCTTCATTTGGATCAATTTTCTTATTTCCATACTTAACATACTTATTCAAAAAACTGGGATCCTTTTTTCTAGTTAGCACTAGCAGAAGTATCAATAAGTAGAATACAAAGGAAAAGGAAAGCGCACCTACTATATATGATGTGTATCGAGTGGTGTTATAAGCGATCCATATTATTAAGTTTCCAAAGTATATGCTGATGATCCATATCTCCATAGGAGATAGTTTTTCAGACCTTTTGAATAGTCTAATTATCGTATCCTTTATTGTGACAGCGGAAGCGATTAAATATATAAGCCATATTAGGTAGATAGCATTGAAAAAGTAGCGCCAGAGTTTCGGGTTAAATTCCCATGGATATATGATGCCAATGGCAACGATTGCGATAAGTAGTGTTACATAATGTAGCTTCCATTGCAACGAGCGCGTTGGACGGGTGATAGCTTTAAGATAAAAGAACAATGAGGGTCCGACGAAAAGACAAGCTGATATACCTAATTGAAGATATATAGCAGCTAGATCATCATTGAAATACAAGAATACCGATTTGCCAATCCGTATACTCAGCGCTAATAATAGAATCCCAAGGAAATAATTAGATCGATGTTTAGGTTTAGCAAATAGTAAGAAATACAATCCTATAATAAGCCCGTTGAAAGCACCCAACGCACTAAAAAAGAATAGTAACTCTCTACTGAAATTCATTTACTTCAATCCTTCTCTATCTAACAAGTAGATCATAGCGCTCATGCTGGCTGCTCCAAGCTCCAATTCTCTTCGATCCACTGCTTCAAATACATCTGCAGGAGTGTGATGATAAATAAAATAGCGTTGAGTACTTGGTCTTAAGCCAATAAGTAAGGTGCCATGTGAACTTAATGGGCCTATATCAGCTCCGCCACCATTTTGATCAAAGTCCCAAACTCGATAGGGAAGAAAGTAATCTCGCCATTTCTTGAGTTGCTCCTTTTGCTCATCCGTACCCGAACTTGAAAATCCAATTGGTTGAAACCCTCCAGAGTCAGACTCTAGCGCCGCAATATGATTTTCTCCTTTTTCTTTCGCCACTCTTGCATATTCACGTCCTCCTCTCAAGCCATTTTCTTCATTCATCCACATAACTGCGCGAAGCGTACGTTTAGGAGTTATTCCTAGTGCTTTAAAAAGTCTCACTGCTTCAATTGCTTGCATGCATCCGCTTCCATCATCGTGAGCTCCTTCTCCTACATCCCACGAGTCTAAGTGGCCACCTACGGCTATTATTTCGTCAGGAAATTCTGAGCCTCTGATCTCGCCGATAACATTATAAGACAACACATCCGGGAGCTGCTGACAGTGAGTTTCTATATATACGTTAAGGGATTGTTCTTTTAAGATTTGACTCAGCTTATCTGCATCATTTGTACTAATCGCCACAGCTGGTATCTGATTGATTAGCGTTTTATATCTTAATGATCCTGTGTGAGGAATATCATCTTGGCGGTTGGTCACTGAACGAATGATGATTGCTTTTGCACCATACTTTGCCGCCTCTGATGCACCTGAGGAGCGTTGGGCAACAGCACCTCCATATGCACCAAAAGTGTTTATAATGGTTTGATCCATTTGACCATTGTAGAAAACGATCTTTCCTTCTACTTTTTTACCTAGCTTATTTACTTCATCTATGCCACTAACCTCTATTACAT
This sequence comes from Ekhidna sp., assembly GCF_963691765.1. Lineage (GTDB taxonomy): Bacteria > Bacteroidota > Bacteroidia > Cytophagales > Cyclobacteriaceae > Ekhidna. The sequence continues at coordinate 209,234 of NZ_OY829375.1, read as the reverse complement.
CTGCCAATACTCCTTGAGGTCCTGTGCCAACGGAATTCCCTAATGCAAGCGAGTTGAAATCAAATGTTCCATGCTTGTCAGAATTCAAAGCGCGAACAATCTCTTTTTTTCCTCTAACCCAATGTGGTACCATTACCGGTTGTATGTATACAGTATCAAACCCGTAAGACTCCATCAATTGTTTAGTGTATTCTACTGCCGCCGCTGCTTCTGGTGAACCTGAAAGTCGATTTCCAATTTCTTTACATAGCACCCTTAAGTCTTCATAGACTCGCCCATTAGTGAGTGCCTCATTGTAGATTTCTTTGATCTGTTCTTCATGTTGCGAAAAAGATAGAATAGGGGACAGTAACACCAGTGCCAATAATTTCTTCATACACTTAAATTACCGCATCCTAAATTGTCTTCAAAACGTGCTTGTATAAATGGAGAGAAACGATGGATTTGTGGTTAAAGCGTAGCCACAATATCTGGTATTACTTTATGACCTCCATCATACCAGTGCAACTGTGGTTCTTTGCCAATCGCATTTTTTACCACTTGGTTTTGAGCCGGAATCATTTCTTCCTTGAAGTAAATATCATCTTTACTGGTGTAGTAATGTATCCCTTCATCTCCAGTTAAATAGCTCCAATCTTCTGGGTTTGTATCCGGAGGAAAAGTGCCTGCCCAAATAATCATCTTATGAAAAGGAACCTTCGCATGAGCTGCAAAACGACCCATGGTCGCAGTTCCTTGAGAAAATCCAAAATATATAAGTTGCTTGCTTGCAAGAGTATCAAATTGCTTCAGTACTGAATCAATGTATGAGTACTGATTTTCTATCTCCGTCAGACGATCTTCTTTAGTCATCCATGAAGCTCCTACACGTCCATAAACACCCTCCAGATAATACTTTGATAAGCCCTGAGGAGCGATAATAAAGTTTTTCTCAGGATCTAGTCTTTCGAATTTCTTTATAAAAAACTCAGCGAGCTGGCCGTAGCCATGAAAGACAATCCATACTCTCTCAGTTTTAGCAGTTAGCTCATTTAGTGTATAGTAAGAAGCCTTTACCGAAATGTCAATATGATGTTGTTGCATACTAATATGATTATCCTGCTACTCCTTGCATCATTAATCCACATAGATACGCGCCGTAAGTTCCCAAGACATATCCCAATACAGCCATAAGAACTCCAACTGGAGCAAGCGAGGGATGAAACTCAGAAGCTATTACTGGAGCAGATGCAGCGCCACCAACATTGGCGGTGCTACCAACGGCTATAAAGAAATAAGGTGCTCGAATTAGCTTGGCAACCAAAGCAAGTAGCAATACATGAAATAGAATCCATGTTATACCAAGGAAAAAATATCCTGGGTTTGAGAAAATGGCTAAGATGTCCATGTTCATACCAATTGTAGCTACAAGTATGTAGATGAATGCACGACCTATTCGCGAAGCTCCTACTCCTTCAAGTTCACGCGCCCTGGTGAATGATAATACGACTCCCAATGTAGTGGCGATTACTACCAACCAGAAAAATCCTGATGTAAGGCTGTACTGTTCCAAGGAAGGAAATTGTTCTAGATACGGTGCAATGAGATCTGAGCAAAAATGGGCAAACCCAGTGCAGGCAAATCCAACCATGAGTACCTTCATTAAATCCGTAAGGTTAGGAATCTTAGATACACTTGCTTGATATGCTTCCATTTTGTTTTTTAAAGCCTCGATAGATGAAGCATCTGCTTTCAATTTTCTATCGATCAATTTTGTAACAGCCACCCCTGCGATTAAAATACCAAGCCATGTATTGCCCACAATGATGTCTACTGTTACCATCGTAGAGAACAGTTCATCACTCACCTCAAATACCTCCTTCATGGTGGCTTGATTTGCTCCACCACCAATCCATGAGCCTGCTATGGTAGTCATGCCTCTCCACACTTCATTGGGGGCAACACCTCCAACCAAGTCTGGAGCTATTTGCGAAAAGATCATAATGGTTAGCGGACCTCCGATCATTATTCCTACAGTTCCTGTAACGAACATGATTACAGCTTTAGAACCAAGCTTAGCTATTTCTTTTAAATCAACACTAATTGTGAGCATTACCAAACTAGCTGGGAGCAAATACCTGGAAGCCACAAAATACAACCTCGATTGCGAGGGGTCGATCAATCCAATTGCTTTCATTAATGATGGAAGGAAGTAGCATACTAGTAATGCGGGAACGTAGTTATAGAATTTTTTCCATCCCGGATGATCCAATGAAGAGGTGTAAAATACTCCGCCCAACATGAGCATAAGCATGCCAAAAATTACGGCATCATTTGTGATAATAGGTTGGTCCATAGGTTTGATAATTAGCTTCAAGAATAAGCATTATCCTTGAGCATATCCATCTTTATTTTATTTTTGAAAAAAATAAGATTATGGGAAAGGGAGATAAAAAAAGCAGAAGAGGTAAGATTTCTAAAGGTACATATGGAACATCCAGACCCAGAAGTGCCAATAAAAAAATGGTGAAAGAAGAGCCAAAAAAGGCATCAAAAAAGAAATAAATAAATGAGGAAAATATGGCAGGTCTGCCTTGTGTTGTTGGTTAATGTAGGGGTGGCGCAAACGACGTATGTGGGGGTTAAAGCTGGGGGACATGCTTCCTCAACATTTATTGAGCATACCATTTTTAATCTGAATCTGAATTCAACTTTTTTACCTGGAGTAAATGGTGGAGTATTTGTTAAATACCTTCCTAAAAAAGGTAAATCATTCCTTAATTCAGGTATTCAGTTTGGAGTTAATTATATCCAGAAAGGTTGGAAACAAACTTTTTTAACAAATGAACCAACCTATACAGCTAGGATGAATTACTTGGAGGTTCCTTTTGAAGGATTCGGATACTTTGGTGGAAAAAACAAATATTTTGTTTCAGCAGGGCTGTATATGGAATTCCTACTTAGTACGGAATTGGATTCAGAACCCAATAGCAATAATTTAGGAGGTGCTGATTTTTATACCTATGATGAATCTCGAGATCGAGACATTGGATATGGTGCCAGGCTAGGAGGAGGCATGTTTAGGGATTTGTCAATTGGAACTTTCCAGTTAGAAGGATTTTTTAGTTACAGCTTTAGCAACTTCATAAATGCAGGTGATCTAACCACAGAGACTCCGGATATTTCGAACCATTGGATGTTAGGATTTACCGTCGGATACATGATCTCTCTTGGCGGTGACAAAGAAGAATGATTGGTTTTAGAGACTGAGCCAATAGTTGACTTTAAATACGATCGCTCTATTCCTGGTTTGAAAGCCGTCAGTAATATAGTTGTCGGTGTAAACTAAGAAGATATCTGAAACCGGCTTAAACCTCCATTGAAAGCGCGTGTTATGGCCAAGGTTTTCACGTTGAGAATTGTATTGGACGAAAGTGGTCAGGAATAAATTGTTACTCAATGTGACATCTATTCTAGGTCCTATTAGATATAAATCTGCATCACTGAAAGGGTCAGGAAGATCTACTTTGTTGTATTCACTATTTAACTCAATCTGAAAAATTGGAGGGAATCTGAAAGTAAGTCCCAGCTCAGCATTAAATCTGTTTCCATTGAAAAATCCACCATTTCTTATCCCTGCACTTAAGATGATGTTTTTTCTTCGATCAGTTCTATAAAAAAATCTGTAACTCCTCCAGCTATGTTGTGTGTTTTCGGCAAGCTCAAGTCCATCAGATCCTGAAGGGTCGAATGATGAAGTTAGCGATACAAAGTTCCAATTAAATCCTATTTCCAGGTAGCTGGTATTCAGGAAAGAAAATTGATATTCTAGTCCAGCATCATTGTCCAATCGGTCCCATTCGTTTGTGGAAACACCTCCTAGATTCAATTCCGGTCCATGTCGCTGTAATATGTTTCCATCGGAGGTGAAATAATTGTATTGCGCTCCAAAACCGTAATTGGTAACTCCTGGCCTTGGGATGAATCCTACTTCAGCATTATGATTTTCTCCGATACGTTGAATGTTCACTCGGAATGAATATTCAGGCTTTTGATATCTGATGAAGGCACCAGTAGCATATTTTTCATCAGAGCTAACATCCGGATCTACCGATCTGTGATAGAAAATATCTCCTTCCCAGCTGTTGTCTACCGTTGCTAAATTATAATCCAAACCAAAAACATAGTTGTAATCTGTCAAGGTGATAAGCGTATCTTCTGGAGATAAAGTATTGCCGTTTTGGTCTTCTAATCTTCCGGTACTTGCCAGTGTTTCTGCATCATATTCAACTGCAGAATTCCCCAGGTTATTTCTACCTACGAAAATGGCACTCAACCTCGATCGATTAAATATCTGTCGCTCGAGTACAGCTACCGAATAGTTTTGTGCTGGAGAAATCTCTTCTGAGGTAGCGTCTTCGTTGGTAACCATATTTAACGCTCCAATACGCCATTTACTGCCTATTTTCCCACTCAGTCTTGCTCCAGCGATGATGGGTACATTTCTTCTTGTATCTCCGGATCCCTGGATCCCAATTCTTCTGGAGAAGAAGGGCCTAGACCTTCTAAAGCCACCGTCTGCAAATAAGTCTTGATTTTCCAGAAAAAACTGTCTTCTTTCTGGGAAGAAGATTTCAAACCGTTGAAGGTTGGTAACCTGCTGATCTACTTCTACTTGAGAGAAATCCGGGTTGAAGGTAAGGTCTAGATTTAATGAACTGGAAACAGCCACTTTTGCATCGAATCCAGCGTCGAAATTAGATTGAGTAGTCCCATTTTCTTCATGGTTTTTTCCAGCGCTGGCTGCCAGATAAGGTATAACTGTAACATTAGATCCTGCTGACTGAGGCGTTTCATCCCAATTAAGCGGAGCACTGAAGGTCATGTTGCTAGGCCGAAATCCTTGTGGTGCTTGTATCCAAGCACTTATTTCGTTACGTTTTTGATTGTTCCTTAATACTTGAAAATTCCATTGAGGTACATTGTTGTATCGGATCGTTTTAAATGGGATCATGATTTCTACAGACCAGAAATTTTCTCCCTTGTGAACCTCACTGTACCATTTATTGTCCCAATCATCCCTCACATCACCGCCTAGTAGCACAAGCCCCTCCCTTTGGACGTTGTTTGGTGTTACCTGAAAGGTGAAGCCATTGGTTTTATCATTGTAGGGATCTAAGTAGACCGAAACATTATCATTTACACGCCAATTAAAATCTCTTCTAAGCGTAGTAGCTATGTAGTCGCCATCTAGATAATCATAACAGATAATACCTACTATTATAGCCTTACCTGTATAGGTAACCATAAATTGAGTGCTATCAATTGCAAGCGTATTGTCAGTAGGAAACGTTTGAACGAAACCACCACCTCTAGGCAGTTTGTCCCATATAGGCTCATCTAGCTTACCATCAATTTTAATATCCTCGTCTGCAGCACGCAATTCATAGCTGACTGCATCAGGCATGTTTTGAGCATTACTTGAGAACCAAAAAAAAGCTAGTGCAATGGAGAGAAGTTTATTCTTCTTCACGCTCATCCAGTGGGATTAGGTGCTGATCTGCTACAGATCGCAAGAAATTTCTGTTAGAATTTATACTTGGGTCTTTGTAAATGTATGCAGAGAGATCAGCAATTACGCCCGGCTTATATCCAAGATTTAAAGCCAGTTTTTCGCAAAACTTAATTTCATTCGAATGTACCTTGCCATCTGCCTTCATCATACGGATGATATTGAATAAGTAATTAAACTTTTCATCAGGTGGAAGGTCTATCAATTTTGGGATAGGACGAGGATTATTGACTATTTCGGCAGTCTTTTCTTCAGAAATCCCAAGACCATCAGCAATAAACATGATGAGTCTAAATTCCTCCTCGGCAACTACATTGTCGGCTTTCGATAAGTGAGCTAGTATGCTAATTTGTTCTTCATGCGATAACATGGCGGAAATTTAAGTTAAAAACATTAATAGCCGGAAGGTCTTTTATAAGTGGTATAAAAAAAGAAACAAATTTTTAGTTCCACTTGTTTTTTAAAAGTAAATACAATTAGCTTAGCAGCATAATGATGACAACTAAAACATATTGGTGGTGGAGATGCAATAACCGTTGCTGACGAACCACTGCTGTGTTTAAAAATATAGATAAACCCTGACAGATTCGTCAGGGTTTTTTTTGTTTATACCTATGGGAAAAATACGAATTAAGACACGTGAGCGTAAGATTTTGGCAGATACCATCACTCCGGTGAGTATCTACTTGAAGCTGCGCGATCGATTTGCAAACTCATTTTTATTGGAGAGTTCTGATTATCATGGAGCTGAAAATAGTTTTTCATATATCTGCTGTTCTCCTCTTGCTTACATCAAAGCTGACAAAAAAGGAATTGAGTGTAAGATGCCTGACCAAGTAGTTGAAAAAACGAATAGTGTCGACCTGAAGAAGGAAATAGGGCAGTTCACTCAGTCATTTGAATCTGACGATTCCGAAGGATTCATTCGGTCAGGATTATTTGGCTATTTCAATTATGATGCAAAGGCTGAGTTTGGAGATCTAAAGCTGAAGACTCAAGATGAGTCTATGCCGATTGCGCAGTATCACCTTTTTCAATTCATCATAGCGCTGGATCATTTCAAGAACGAGTGTCATATCATCGAGGCATATATAGAAAGTCCAGATGACTCACTTTTTGATGAAGTAACATCCCTAATACAGCAAAGAAATATCCCAGGATATCCATTCAAGACAACAGATAGTAAAGTATCCAATAAATCTGATGATGAATATTTGGAAATGGTAAAGAAGGGCATTCATCATTGCCATATAGGCGATGTGTTTCAAGTTGTACTTTCTCGAAATTTCCAAATACCGTTTCAAGGAGATGATTTTCAAGTGTATCGCACACTAAGATCTGTGAATCCGTCACCGTACCTTTTTTACTTTGACTATGGAAGCTTTAGAATTTTCGGGTCTTCGCCGGAAGCTCAAATTGTCTTAAATAATAGGAAGGCTGAGATACATCCAATCGCTGGAACATTTAGAAGGACGGGGAATGATAAAGCTGATACTGAGCTTGCCGAGAAGCTACTTCAGGATCCTAAGGAAGATTCGGAACATGTAATGCTTGTTGATTTAGCTAGAAATGACCTGAGTAGAAGCTGCGATGATGTTACTGTCGAAACTTATAAAGAGGTACAATACTATTCTCATGTGATTCATTTGGTTTCGAAGGTAACCGGGACAATCAAGAAAGATGCATCCTTTATGGATATCGTAGCAGAGACATTTCCCGCTGGAACACTTTCTGGTGCACCGAAGATTAGGGCTATGGAAATCATTGAAGAAAATGAAGATACCCCGCGAGGGTTTTATGGAGGAGCGGTAGGGTTCATGGACTTTAAAGGGAATTTCAATCACGCGATAATGATTAGAAGTTTCTTCAGCAAAAACAATGTGCTGAAGTTTCAGGCCGGCGCAGGCATTGTTGCACAGTCCAAGCCAGAAAACGAATTACAAGAAGTTTATAACAAAGTGAGTGCTCTGGAGCACGCAATTAATGAGGCCGAAAAGCTATGAGCAAAGTATTAGTAATAGACAACTACGATTCATTCACCTATAATCTGGTTCACATTCTTAGAGAGTTGAATATGGATGACTCCATGAAGATTGTACGAAATGATCAATTTGAAATAGAAGAGGTAGCACAATTCGATCATATTTTACTTTCACCTGGTCCAGGATTGCCAAAGGATGCGGGTCTGATGCCAGAGGTGATCACTCGCTATGCTGCTACTAAAAATATACTTGGTGTTTGTCTTGGACATCAAGGTATCGGGGAATCTTTTGGAGCCAAACTTTTCAACTTACCACAGGTGTACCACGGTATGGTTACTCCAATAGAGGTAGTGAAAGAAGATCCTTTATTCGATAACATTCCAAATACTTTTAATGTCTGTAGATACCACTCCTGGGTGATAGAAAAAGGAAGCTTACCCGAAAGCATGGAAGTTACAAGTGTTGCGGAAAATGGAAATATCATGTCCATAAAGCACAAGGAGCTCAACGTGAGAGGAGTTCAGTTTCATCCTGAATCAATCATGACTGAACATGGAAAAACATTAATCAATAACTGGTTGAAATTATGAAGGAGATATTAGATAGGCTCATAAATAATCAATCTCTTTCTAGAAATGAAGCGAAAGAGGTACTTACAGGTTTAGCAACTGGTCTGTACAACAACAGTCAAATAGCTTCTTTTCTGACCGTGTACTTAATGCGGGCAATCCAGGTACAAGAGCTAGAGGGATTTAGAGATGCGATGCTTGAACTGTGCAATCCTGTGGATCTTGAAGGGTATAATGCTATTGATGTATGTGGTACGGGTGGCGATGGTAAAAACACGTTTAACATATCTACTATATCATCCTTTATCGTTGCTGGCGCTGGAGTAAATGTGGCTAAACACGGTAATTATGGAGTCTCATCAATTAGTGGCTCATCCAATGTGTTAGAGCATCTTGGTGTGAAATTTTCTGGAGACGCAGGTCAGATGAAACGGTCGATCGAGGCTTCTGGTATTTGCTTCATGCATGCACCCTTATTCCATCCTGCCATGAAGAATGTAGCTCCTATTCGACGTGAACTCGGGGTGAAAACCTTTTTCAATATGCTGGGGCCAATGGTTAACCCTTCTTTCCCACCAAATCAGTTGGTAGGTGTATTTAGTTTGGAATTGGCTCGGCTTTATGGATACCTGTATCAAAATACGGACAAGAATTTCTCCATCGTTCATTCCCTTGATGGGTACGATGAAGTATCACTTACCGGTAATTTTAAACTCATTTCAAACCATACAGAAGAACTAATCTCACCAGAGGATTTAGGATTTGATGTGTTGAAACAAGAACAATTGCATGGAGGTGATACGATAAAAGAAGCGGCTGACATTTTCAACCTCATCTTAGGTGGGAATGGGTCAGATGCTCAAAATCATGCGGTTTTGTCAAATGCAGGACTTGCAATAGCAACAGTCGAACAAATCTCATATTCAGAAGGTATAAGCCAAGCGAACGAAGCACTGGAAAGTGGGAAAGCAATTCAATCATTTAAGAACTTTTTAAGCATAAACAGTTAATGGATATTTTATCAGAAATAGTATCAAACAAACGCAAAGAGGTAGCGGCGAGCAAGGAGTTGTATCCAGTAAAATTGCTTGAGAATAGCATGTACTATCAGAGCAAACCCGTTTCGCTAAAGAAGTATTTGCATAGGGATGATAAGTCTGGGATTATCGCAGAGATAAAACGTAAATCGCCGTCTAAAGGACAAATCAATACGCATGTGTCAGTAGAGCGTACTTCGATAGGGTATATGCAAGCTGGTGCCTCCGGACTGTCTGTACTAACAGACAAGGAATATTTTGGAGGTTCTTCTGATGATTTGAAAGTGGCAAGGGCATTCAATTTCTGTCCAATACTTAGAAAGGATTTTATGATAGATGAATATCAGGTAATTGAAGCCAAGTCTATTGGGGCTGATGTGATTCTATTGATTGCGGCCTCTCTTGAAAAATCAGAAATTGAAAAGTTGGGAGGCTTAGCCCAAAGCTTAGGCATGGAAGTGCTTTTGGAGGTTCATAATCAAGAGGAGTTGGAAAGGTCAATTACAGACAAAGTAGATCTCATAGGAGTAAATAATCGAAACCTCAAAACATTTGAGACTGACGTGAAGACTTCCTTTGATTTGGCAGAACTTATCCCATCAGAATTTACAAAGGTCTCAGAAAGTGGAATTTCCGATCCAAATACTATCAAACAGCTCAAACAATATGGCTATGAAGGGTTTCTTATAGGAGAAACTTTTATGAAAAATGGCAGGCCCGAAAAGGCAGCCAAAGAATTTATAAAGCAATTGATATGAGAGAGCTAAAATTAAAAGTCTGCGGGATGAAACATTCCGACAATATTCAATCGCTGATTGAGATGAAGCCAGACTTTATGGGGTTTATTTTTTATCCTAAATCGCCACGTTATGCCATTGAAATGGATGAAGATCTGATTATGCGCATACCTATTAGCATCAGTAAGGTTGGGGTATTTGTGAATGAGACATTGGATAATATTCTGTCCATATCAAATAAGTATGGGCTTGAGTATATCCAGCTACATGGTGATGAAGACCTATCGTTTGCCAATTCCTTGAAAGAAAAAGGGTTGAAGATTATTAAAGTTTTTCGAGTGATGGATACGATTCCATTTTTTGCTAAAAACTATGAAGGCATCGCAGATTATTTCCTGTTCGATACAGTCTCTGTAAACTACGGTGGATCAGGGCGTCACTTTGATTGGAACATACTTAAGAATTACAATTTGAACGTGCCGTTTCTTCTTAGCGGTGGTGTACAGCTGGACGATATTCCTAAAATCAAATCAATGCGAATAGAACAATTGGTAGGTATAGATGTGAATAGTCGATTTGAAATAGAGCCAGGGCTGAAAGATATGGATTTGCTTCACCAGTTAAATGCGGTATTATGAAGAAGTATGATGTAGATGAGAGAGGTTATTATGGAAAGTTTGGTGGTGCTTACATTCCTGAGATGCTTTACCCAAATGTTGAAGAGCTTAGATCTAATTATTTATCAATAATTGAATCCCAAGATTTCAAAGATGAATTTGATCATTTGCTAAGAACCTATGTGGGAAGACCTACGCCTCTTTATTACGCACAGCGACTGTCAGAAAAATATCGAACGAAGATCTATTTAAAGAGAGAGGATCTTTGTCATACCGGCGCGCATAAGGTGAACAATACCATTGGTCAGATCTTGTTGGCAAAACGTTTGGGAAAGAACAAAATCATTGCTGAGACGGGTGCCGGTCAGCATGGCGTAGCTACTGCAACGGTTTGTGCATTGATGGGCATGGAGTGTGTGGTATACATGGGAGAAATAGACATGGGTAGGCAAAAGCCTAATGTGGAGCGCATGAAAATCCTTGGCGCCCAGGTAGTGCCAGCAACATCTGGGAGTAAAACACTTAAGGATGCCACGAATGAGGCGATGAGGCATTGGATCAATAACCCGAATGACACGCATTATATCATAGGATCTGTTGTAGGTCCTCATCCATATCCGGATATGGTTGCTCGATTTCAATCAATAATTAGCGTAGAGATGCAAAAGCAGCTACAGGAAGTGGAGGGGAGAAACACGCCGGATCATGTTATCGCTTGTGTAGGAGGGGGTAGCAATGCGGCAGGAGCTTTCTATCAATTCTTGGAAGACGAGTCAGTGAATTTGATTGCGGCCGAAGCAGCGGGACTTGGAGTTCAGTCTGGAAAGTCCGCAGCAACTACAGCTTTAGGAAAGTCAGGAGTTTTGCATGGCAGTAAGACCATATTGATGCAGACGGAAGATGGCCAGGTGATAGAGCCTTACAGTATTTCAGCTGGCTTGGATTATCCAGGTATAGGGCCAATTCATGCACACTTGTTCGACGCTGGCAGAGCAGAGTTTTTTGGAATTACAGATGAGGAGGCGATGCTCGCGGGTGTAGATCTAAGCAAGTTGGAGGGTATCATCCCTGCAATAGAATCATCGCATGCATTGGCCGTATTTAATAAACGTGTATTTAACCCAGAGGAGGTTGTAATAGTAAACCTCTCTGGGAGAGGGGACAAAGACTTAGAGACTTATATCAAATGGGGAAAATATTAACAATGAATAGAATAGATCAGCTATTTGCAAAAAAAAGTAACATACTCAATGTCTACTTCACTGCAGGGTATCCAAATTTGGACGATACGTTACGTATTGCTAAATCGCTAGAAGACGCTGGAGCGGATATACTTGAAATAGGGATGCCATTTTCAGACCCGGTCGCAGATGGACCTACTATTCAAGAAAGCTCTCAAGCAGCACTAGATAATGGAATGAGTATCGAAAAGCTCTTTGATCAGTTGGCTGATTTAAGGAAAGAAGTCTCTATTCCGGTTCTTTTGATGGGATACATAAATCCTGTGCTTCAATATGGTATCGATCGTTTTTGTGAGTCATGCGAAAGAGTAGGAGTAGATGGAGTCATTGTGCCTGACTTGCCGATGCAAGAGTATTTGGATACGTATGCTTCCACCTTTAAGGAAAAAGGGATTCATAATATTTTTCTTATTAGTCCCAATACTTCCGAACAACGAATTAGAGAGATAGATGAGCAATCCGGAGGTTTTATCTATGTTGTTTCTTCCTCAAGTATTACAGGTGCTAAATCAGGAATTCAAGATGGTCAGGTAGCTTATTACGAGCGGATTCAATCTATGAATTTGGATACACCCAGATTGATAGGTTTTGGAATATCAGATAAAGAAACTTTTAACAATGCATGTAAATACGCTAATGGTGCAATCATTGGTAGCGCATTCATCAAGCAGTTGAAATCGGATGCAAGCGATGCGTCAATAAGAAATTTTGTAAAGAATATAAAAGGCTAGGAAAATGATCATTCAATTAGAAAAAGGAGTAAATGGAGAGCTTGCCAGTTCCGTGGAAAAGGAATTGCAGCTTTTAAAGTACAAGACTACACGTGTCGAAACTCAGTACGGTAATTATTTAATTGGTACGGGTAAGAAGCAATTCGATATTCGAAAAATTGGTCATCTGGAAGGGATCAAGGATATACATGTAGTATCTGATGATTACAAACTCGTGTCAGCTAAATGGAAGGTCAATCCTACGGTAATAGACCTTGGTGATGACATTAAAATAGGAGGAGGAGATTTTGCTTTAATGGCAGGTCCATGCAGCATTGAAGGAGAAGAAAACATCATAGACACGATTAACTTCCTTAAAGCCAATAACATTAAAATCATGCGAGGAGGTGTGTACAAACCAAGAAGCTCACCTTATTCTTTCAGAGGGCTGGGCATTGAAGGTTTGAAGCTGTGGTATAAGCTTGCCAAAGAAAACGGAATAAAGATCGTTTCTGAGGTGATGCAAGTCTCGCAAATTGAGGCAATGCATGATTATGTAGACATTTTCCAAGTGGGAGCTAGAAACACACAGAATTACAATCTATTGGATGAGCTGGGAAGGGTAGATAAGCCTGTAATGATAAAAAGAGGTATTTCTGGCACCATAGATGAGTTGCTTTACAGCGCAGAGTATGTGTTTTCTGGAGGGAATGAACGATTGCTTTTGTGTGAAAGAGGAATTCGTACGTACGAGAAAGCATCCAGAAACACATTTGATATCAACGCAATTCCAATCTTAAAGGAGAAGTCACATTTACCAGTAATTGCAGATCCATCGCATGGTATTGGCATTCGGGATCATGTTGGTCCGATTGCTATGGCTTCAACCATAGCAGGAGCTGATGGGGTGATTTTTGAAACACATTGTCGCCCTGAAGAAGCATTTTCTGACGGTCAGCAGACATTGGATTACAATGAGGCCTCGAGTCTTGTAGAAAAATTAAGAACTTTGAACACCATGGCTGATAATTAAGAGGTAGCATGAGACAGATTTATGAAAATTATAATGATGAGGATTTTGAAGTATGGAAGATCCTCTTCGATCGTCAGATGAAGCAATTTCCTACTCACGCCAGCCATGCATATCGTGAAGGATTAAAGATTGCTGACTTTGAAACAGGGTTAATTCCTGATTTCATGGAAACCAATGAGATTTTAAAAGAGACTACAGGTTGGCAACTTGCTGTAGTGCCTGGAATCGTACCAGATTACACCTTTTTTGAGTTGATGGCCAATAAGCGTTTTCCAGCTACCACCTGGTTGAGGAAAATGAAAGAGCTGGACTATCTGGAAGAGCCAGATATGTTTCATGATGTATTTGCTCACGTACCACTTTTAACTAATCAACCGTTTGTTGATTTCCTGGAGGCGTTGAGTAAGATTGGATTGAGATATGTCGGTAATGATCATGCGATTGAATTGTTGTCTCGGGTATACTGGTTTACAGTAGAGTTTGGCTTGATCCAGGAAAAAGAGGGTTTAAGGATATATGGGGCAGGGATATTGTCATCTGCCGGAGAAACTAAGTTTTCGTTGAGTGACGAACCACCTAAGCATGCCTTTAGTATCGAGCATATGTTAGAGACTCCATATCGTAAAGATATGTTCCAGACCGAATACTTTATAACTGAATCGTACGAGCAACTCTATGATTCAATTCCAGAAATCGAAAAACTATTGAAAGAGAAGGTGGATTTAGTATCTGCTTAGTTTTTTCTTTACTGGATACTTATAGATATTTTCTTTTGGAAATCGGAGCTTAAAATCCTTTTTAAGCTCCTTATTTTTTTCCAGTCGATTAGTGAATTCATGAATTCGGTAAAGCACTCGATAATGATTTGGATTGCTTTCATCAAAGTTTCTTTTGGTATATAAGTAGCTAATTTCGGAGGCTTCTGCTACAGTAAGGTTATAGAAAAAATAATTTAGAACTTTTGTTTCTTTTGGATATGGTTCCAGATCTCTCATGACGTATATCGGAAGCCTTCGATCATTTTTTGCTAAGGCAATTTCATAGAGCATTCTACTAATATGAAAATCAAGTGTTGAAGTTGAGTCGCTATGCTTTTTGAGTTGCAATGCATGGTGAATACCAAAGTCATAAAAGTCATAATAATAAAAGGAATAAATCATCTCGAGATTTAGTCTATCTTTTAGTGAATCAGATAGAGGAGTCATTGATGTGTTTATTGGATTTTCAAACGCTTCCAATTTCTCAAGCCTTAATTCTGCGTCTGGATGTGTAGCTATTGAGTCTCCTTTCATTATAAGCCCAATAAGATCACCACCGGCGCTAATTCTTTTGGAATCTAACCACCTACGCTTGAAAGGCATTTGTTCAAATGCAAACTCTCTGAATAGCTCCTTATTTAGTGGATAGGGAGGTTGGTAAGCAGAAGAAAGGTTCTGCATCATTTTAAGGCTACCTTCATTGCTGAAACCACTATTTTTCATCATTTCCATTGCAAGAGCATCTGCTTCAAGCTCTTTCTCCCGACTATTTTGATATAATCCTCTAAACCATCCTTGAACAAACTCAAGGTCTTCGAGAGACATGCTCCCTGAAGGTATTTTTCTTAACCTTCTTATTGTTTGCTGCGAAGATTGCCTGTTTATAAAATTATCAATCCGATTTCTGAGATGATTTAGATGATAATGAGCAATTTCATGGGCCATTATAAAAGCAATTTCTTCTTCGCTTTTAGCGGTGGCTATTAATCCAAGATTAATGGTAATTGTTCCTTCTCCATATGAAGCAGCATTTTGAAAGCCACTTCTGTCTACAAGTATTTTTTTAACTTTTCTGACGCTTGGATTACCTTCTACTAATTTTTTGTTAATCGTATGTAGCAGCTCATTGAGTTCCGGGTCATTGATTAAGTGTTCATTTAGCACACGGTCAACCAAATAGTTTGTGATTTGTCTATATGTTGAACCATGATCACTATCAGTCGGATAGTTTTGAAGTTTTATTTCATCTCGTTTCTGTTTTCGTAATTCTGAAATTAATTCTGTAGAATTCTCATCATGCAAAACCATCGTAGACTCTTGCGCGTAGGTCGCTCCTAGAATGAGTAGGATAAAAGTGGCTAACGTGGTGCGTATGGCAAACATGTGGATAAATACGTGGAAAACTGTTGGAAAACTTGTTGAAAACTAGGTAGTTACATTTTTTGGAGATGTAAAGTTATGTTCTACATTAGTATCATCAAACAAGGGATAGGAAACTGAAACGAAAGTTTCCAGTCTGAAAAAGGGAAGTTGATTTTAAGTTTGGCTTGGGTCAACGAAGTTTGAAAGATTGAGATGAGAAGCGACCGCAGGGGCAACTCTCGGAGGCGCACTCAGAAAGGGTCCGAACAGTAGTTTGAAGTATTGCAGTTGCTTCGGCAGTTGCAGTATTGAAAGGGTAAAAAATCGTCAAGATTCTTTACCCTTTTTGTTTTTGCAGCCTCCAATATTCAGCCTAATACATTAAATCCTTCATTTTCTTATCTTTAAGGAAAACAATCGCCTAGCCAAATGAAGAAATTTGACGTCTGTGTCATAGGTGGCGGCCCTGCAGGATATGCTGCAGCAATGAGAGCCATCGATTTCGGTAAACGTGTTGCACTGGTGGAGAAGGATAAGTTGGGGGGAGCAGGAATACATCAAGGAGCTCTATGGAGTAAGACTTGGTGGGAGATCTCTCGTGAGGCACGAATGATGAACCTGCATGGGAGCACACTCAATTTAGGTAACACAGAATTCAGTTTTGAGAAAGTAAAGGGTGAGGTAGCAGAAGCAGTAGATCAACGTGTCAACTTGCTTACCCACCATATGGAAAATATCAATCTGGGGATTGGCGAAGACCTTTTTGAATACATCCACGGTACAGCAAGTGTAATAGGAACAAACACGGTAGAGATTACTGGCAATGGTCATGATCAGACGTTGGAGGCTGACTTCATCGTACTGGCTACCGGTAGCGTACCTCGAAAACTGCCACACTTGCCTATTGACGAAGAAATTGTATTTACCTCAGACGGGCTAAGCAACCTTACTACATTTCCTAAGTCCATCGTAATTGTAGGAGCCGGGGTAATTGGATGTGAGTTTGCAACCATCTTTTCAAACTTCGGCCATACCAAAGTACATCTGATAGATAAGGGAGATCGTATTTTACCTTTTGAAGATGAAGATGTTGTAAAGGTGATTGAAAAAAACCTGGAGGAGAAGGGAGTACTTATCCATCGCAACTCCAAGCTTATTGAAATGAAAGAGGACGAAGGAGAAGTAGTCTATATCCTTGAGTATAATGACGGTAAGAAAGAAAGTTTCCGTGTGGAGAAAGGATTGATTTCCATAGGAAGAGTGCCTCAATATGAAAATCTACTTGATGAAGGATTGGGAGTGGAGGTAGACAACCGTGGGATCAAAGATGACCTCACGCAAACTTCTGTTTCTAATATCTATGCGGTGGGAGATATCACTGCAGATATTTCACTGGTAAATGTGGGTGAGCTTGAAGGAAGATATGCGATAGAACGTATCTTCGGTAAGCCAGAACAACCTTTGATCTATAAAAACATATCTACAATCATGTTTTTGGATCCTGAGGTAGCAGGCGTGGGGATGAACGAAATCCAAGCGCAGCAAGCTGGGCTGGAATATAAGTTGGTAAGCTTAAATTATGAGACCATTTCTCGCGCGATTGCAATGAGAAATACAGAAGGATTCATCAAAGTACTTGTGACCAACGACGATGAGATGAACATCCTGGGTATGCGAGTGGTAGGAGAACATGCTTCCAGCGCGATACAGGCAGTAGCCTTACTTATTTCACAAGACAAGAGCATCAAAGAATTGGCTGAATTGATTCATCCGCATCCATCGATAATCGAGGGAATACAAGAGTGTGGTAGAATTTTGATGGGTAAGCCACTATTCAAACCCGGAGTGCTTAGAGGAGCTATCCGTTGCCAGGTCTGGGATGGAAAGGAGTATCAGGATTTTGGTGGGTAAGTATTGGTTTACTCAACATATGCTGAAGAGAGTTCTCTGAAAATTTTCCACTGTCCATTTCTTTTTTTCAAGATCACGAAAAAAGAATCGTCAATAAATTGAGATTCCCCATTTCTATCTGTGTAATAAATATGGCTAATGCCCCAATCGTATGCCATGCTATCATTGAGGAGTTGTGTCTCTTCAATTTTTATGAATAAGCTGTCATAGGCAACAATGACACCTCTTTCTTCCTCAAGTTTGCTTAATTGATTCCATTCCTCACTTCCAGGAGGTATAACTTTAGAATCTTTATGATAGTGGTTATCAAGATCAGTTAATCTCCCTTCTTTTATTGCTAATTGATAGGAATTATGAAAGGCGTCAATTTCAAGTAGCATTTCCTTTTCGTTTGTTGAGTTTGATGTTTCCTCTGGTCTTTTGGAATGATTACAGCTAGATGAAATTACAATTATTATAAGGAGAATATATTTCATGATTTGTAAATCTGATTTCCAATAAAAGTAATGAATTCTTAAAGGTATTACTTTACCAGACTGCTACTCAAAACGATGTTTCTAATCTCCTTTTCAAAGTGATAGATGATTTCAGTGTCTTCATTGTACACATTTTCCAATACGATCACATCCACACCTTTTTCTGGAATGTAGAATTTAGTACCTGCAAACCCAATTCCTCTTCCTGCATGCCCCATGTGTTTAGTTGGACCTTTATCATGAATTCTGAGGCCATAGCCGTAACCAATCTCCTCATCTCCAAAAGCATCATGTTGGCCTGTGATGGAATAATTGATCATTCGCTGATAGGATTCCGGTTTTAGAATCTTGCCTGTATGAAGCTGGGTGTCCCAGAGATTTAAATCATACACATTGGATATGATTCCGCCAGCAGGAATGAAAGGTTTCCAGCTTTCTTTAGTTATAGGAAGCCTATCAAAAACCACAAGATTAAGTTTTTCATTAGCTACACGATACCCATTGATCAGGCTCGGGTTTTCTTTGCCCAGTTCATAGCAATAGGTGTTCTTCATTCCAAGCTCCAGAAACAGGTTGTTCGCCAATTCAATGTATGACTTACCCGATACCTGTTCGAGAATAGCCCCTAGAATCCCATATGCTGAATTACTGTATTTATAAGCTGTTCCAGGAGGAAATGCTAAAGGCTTGTCTACTCCCTGGATTCCTGATGACATGTTAAGTAAGTGGTGCACCGTTACTGAGTCTGCCCAGGGTTGTTCGAAGTCTACCAGATAGGTCTTGATGGTAGCATCAAGCATGAGGTTCCCTTTCTCTATTTCTTTTAATGCTAAAACTGATGTGATCTGCTTGCTGTTAGATTGGATTCTGAAATTGTCATTCAGAGATATTGGAGTCTTCTTTTCATAGTCGGAGTAGCCATATGCTTTCGAATATTTGATTGCTCCATCTTGGGTAATCAGGATGACTCCATTGAAGCTCCTGGGATTTGTTGTTTCAATCAGGCTGTCGATTCTCATTGAATAATCATCTGTGGGATTGCTGTATTCTTCGTTTGTTTGACTACTAGTACAGCTTACAATGAATATGGCCAGGATCACATATTGAAATGGAAACTTCATAGGTATCTGGGATTTAAATCAATTTATCTCCTATTTATCCAAGCTTTATAAATCCATGAATCATTAACATATTTTTAACAGGAGGATGAATGCGCTGTATAGATGCTATTCATCCTTAATCTCTAACCACTCTTCATAAGAAACCACACGATTTTCATCATCTGATTTCGGCTCACCAGGAAGGACTCCAATAAACTCCAGGTCGTGCCCATCCGGATCGTTGAAGTAAATCGAAATGGCAGGCATCCAGCAAAATACCATTGGTATTTCTTTTTGGTCTTGGAGGAAATTCCAGCTATGGATACCATGTGATTTTAAGAATGGAACCGACTCATGTAGCACCCATTCTGGATCGCACTCAAAAGCAAAGTGCCGTGTGTCAATTTCTTCTTTGGGCTTCTCCCAGAGTCCAAGCATGAATTGCTTGTCCTTGCCAATCCAGAAAAAGGCCGCTCTTCTTTCCTCACTAAAGCGACATAGTTTTAACCCCATTACTTTCGAATAAAAGTCTATCGAACGCTCAAGCTTTTCAACAAATAGGTGGGTTTCGTAAAGTCCTTTAATCATAGCATTAAAATTTAATTGTTATAACAACTATTTAATATAAGAAGGAAAATAACTTGAGAATAGTTCGAATTGCTAATAAATAGCTGCTGACTACATTAGTCGAGCTTCACTGAATGCTTTTTCATGAAGAGGGGGTTTAGTGAGGTAGTAAGTTGGTGAATTGGTGGATTTCGAAGATGGGTGGTAGTATATACTTCCGATTCAGGATTGCAGTTAGCATTTATTAGCGCTTGTATTTGCAAGGAATCTAGTGATTAGCGTACGTTTTTCTTTCTTAAGCGCTTGTTGAAGGTAAAGTAGAACTGCTGTAGCGACAATGTGACAAATTAGTGGTTCAGGCCTCATTGTTTGAATAAATAAAAATGTACCCCCAACAAAAAATCCGACTACAACAATTGCAATGAAAAGGATTGGAATAAATAAAAATTGAAATTGTACATTTATTACTATCCCTGAATCTGTCTCTACTATTGAACCATTCATTGCTTTTCCTGGGTTGGACACACCGTCTTTGATAGATAAGTGAAAGCTATCTTTAGAGATGATACCATAAAATGGAAATCGATTTTCGAACCTTGATGGTAATAGTGAGGGTAATGATGCAAGACTTGGACTACCACTATGTGTAACTCTTTTGAGGTCTGATAAGAAATCCTTTTTTGATTGACCTGATATAAACTTCATGTGCCGAATTTGATGCAACTTCATAGCTAATTCAAAATAAAAGTAGTTTATGCATCCTTTTTTTGATAGCACAAGTTACAAACTTGCGCTAGCAGAGGAATATTAGGATTCATTTAGATATCAATTTTTGGTTTTTTTCATTTCTGCTTTTCTTTTTTTGACTGTCTTGATCCAACCTTCATCAGCAGCACCCCCACTATCTAATCTAAATTGAAACACCTCGTCATCTATAATATCAATAGCAATCCATAATAAGGTCATAGTATCAGGAAAATTCAAATTATCATAACCTGCCTTTTTAAGTTCACGAAGAATATCTCCCATACTTTCAGCGAAAGCATCTACTCCTCTGTTTAACAATTCAAAAGCATTTTCATATTTAGAAAATTCTTCGAAAGTCCTGGAATAATTCTTTTCTGACCACTTATCATCTGGAAACTTATATTTTATAAATGCTTTTAAAGTTTCAAGATTAAAATCTTGAGATAAATCGAATTTGTTTGTACTTGTAATTTTTTCGTTTAGTTGCTTTTTGTAGTTTTCAATACCTTCTTTCAATTCCTCAAATTGTTCATCGGCTTCTTCGAATTTTGCGCTAAGTCGGAATAATTTTCGTTGAAATAGTTCTGGTACTTGGGCATCACTTTTGTAATTCAACTTATGCTCAATTTCTGCCCATGCATGCATTAATACAGTCAGAATTTGAATTTCTGCTTTCAAGTCCCCTAGATCTCTGTATTTCGGTGCAGAATTCCATTTTTTATTTGTTCTAAAAATAAAATGTTGCGATCTATATGCAAATTCCTTCAATCCCAGTAAGTCAGATTTATCTTGAACTTCAAGCACGTCAAATTCTCTTTTAATTATTTCATTTACTCGCACCACATCAGAATTATAGTAGCAAATAACCCTTATACCGCATATATCTTCAATTTGTTCAAATGGGTCAGTGTATTTCTTTCTTTCAATTTTTTCGTAAAATGAATCGAACTTTTTGATTCTAAAGTAGATGTTCAAATACGGTATAAGTTCAGCACTCATAAAAGTTTTAAGGGCCTCAACAATGTTTTGGCCTAACCTATTATATAGATCTTTTTTATTTGTCAGCTGTTCAGCAATTTCTGTCTTGTTCATAGAAGTTCAGTTAAGCCAGTTAAAGCATAGCGGGTAATTGTCTATATTTTTATTATAGATAAATATACCCAAAAAGCGTCTACTGCAATAAAATACAAAAAGAGGCTTTCGCCTCTTTCATCATACACCCATTCTGCCTTCTACTTAGCAGAAGGTTTGGTGTCTTTCACCTTAGTGATTTGCTCAGCAGTTGTCAATGATGCGATCAGGTTCGTCATCATGTCACTGGCAGTACTTGGCGAATTGGGTAGAAGCACCACATTGCTGTTAGCATTTTCCCCCATCGACTGCAGGGTGTCGTAGTGCTGCGTGATCACAATCAAAGAAGACGCTTCCTGCGAACCAATGCCCACTTTGTTGAGCATCTCCACGGATTGTTCCAGCCCTTTCGCGATCTCTCTACGCTGGTCAGCTGTACCCTGACCTTGCAGCTTCTTACTTTCCGCATCCGCTTTTGCCTTAGCTACAATCTTGATTCGTTCTGCCTCTGCTTCAAACTCTGCCGCCACTTTCATGCGCTCAGCAGCATTGATCTGATTCATGGACCGCTTCACT
This sequence comes from Ekhidna sp., assembly GCF_963691765.1. Taxonomy (GTDB): domain Bacteria; phylum Bacteroidota; class Bacteroidia; order Cytophagales; family Cyclobacteriaceae; genus Ekhidna. The sequence continues at coordinate 187,189 of NZ_OY829375.1, read as the reverse complement.
TCCTGATCTGGATCGATATCGGTAACCAGGGCCTTAATGATCTGATAGCCGTACGTCTGCATCGCTAATTCCAGCTCTTGCTTGATGGCAATTGCGATCTCGTCCTTCTTTACAAATACATCATCGAGCTTCATGGTAGGCACTTGCGCACGAACGGTATCAAATACGTAAGAGGTAATCTGATTCCTGGAATTTGTCAGCTTGTAAAAGGCTTCGTACACAGAATCTTTGATGATCTGGTACTGTACTGAAATATTTACGCGGACAAAGACGTCATCCTTGGTTTTTGTCTCTACTTCCACATCTAACTGTCGGATTTTTAAGCTGAGCTTGCCAACGACCTGATCAATCCCAGGGATGATGACATTAAACCCGGCAAAGCGAATGGAGTTGAATTTTCCAAAACGCTCCACTACGATAGCGGTCTGTTGCTTCACGATTTTGATGGCGAAATATATAATTCCTCCAAAAGTGATCATAGCGGCTAGTACAAGGGCAAAATTGAATATTTGTTGGTCTTTCATTGTTGTAATGTTTAATGTGATTAAATAATCCACGCTGCTCGCGCTTCATTCTGTAGGTAGGTTGCCCAGTACAAAAAGAGGCTTACGCCTCTTTCCTGTTAGTTGCCAAACTTCGTATTGTCAGTGGTCAACTGCTTCGCCATGGCTGCTCCGATCAAAGACTCTAGTGGAGTGCCTCCGCTATCCTCGCCACCAATGATCATGGTAGAAGGGAAGGTCAGCTTCGACAGTTCTGCTGCTACACCGACGGAAGTTTTATACTGCCACTCGGCTCTTTCTTGTGGTGTAAGTCCAGCTGTAACCAACTTCGCATTCTCGTAAGCTTTTGCGTCTGCAGACACCTTCTTTTGTTGTGCTTTCAATCGCTCGGTCTCTAGTGCGATGGCCGCCAACTCTTTGTTGGTGCGCTCTTGCTTCAGCTTAGTTTCAATGGCAATCAACTGCTTCACTTGCTCTTTCTCCTGCGTCACTCGCTCTCCGGCTTTGTCTCTCTCACCTTCAGCAATGATTCGGGCTTGTGCTGCTTTTGCAGTCTCTACCTTCTGTTGCTCGATCTGGCGCTTCGCAGACTCGTCACGCTGTGCTTCCAGTCGCTGCTTAAAGATCGGCTCGAGTACTACATCATCTACAATTACTTGTGATACGATGATGTTATTTTCTGTCAACTCGTGCGGGATACGCTTAGGTAATCCATTCAATAACACTTTCTCTACTGTATAGCTTGTGCGTATCTCTTTAATCCCTCGATCGGCATCTTCCCGCTGTACTTCATTGAATACAGTATCTCTGTGCTCAATCTTGATTACTGCATACGCTCCGTCTTTCAACTGCTCATCCAATGTTTGTCGGAAACTTTGCGCTTCACCAGAGATGTAATCCTGTGCAGCGTACATGTATCCAGTATTGTTGGTTTGTTCGCGTATCGTTGGAATCAACGTGTTTTGTACCAGGTTGTCCATTGTACGGTATTTGATCGCTAGTGTAATGAAGTCTTCTTCATCTTTAGGTAATTGAAACCTTCCAGAGATTTTCACTTCAGCCGTTACCTGATCAATGAATCGGATAGGAATGGGCTTCATGATACCTTCAATGTCCTTCACCTCATCACCTTGATCGACAACTTTCACGTCGATGTACTTTTGCCACGGCACTACTTTCGCAAATCCACGGAACTTGATGCCTTGACTCATCACTACATCACTGTGTCCTGTAGGATATACCAAGAAGTATTGGTAGCCCGGCTCAGCCCAGAAGAACAAATAGGGCATCATCGCTAATAACACACCAGCTCCGGCAATCACAAGTGATATCTTCTTGCTAAACATCAAGAAGAATGGGGGAGCCTTCCTTCGAATTAAAACACCGTCTTCAAATTGATCTTGATCGCTCAATTGTGGACGTAGGTAAAACATAAACAGACCGAAAAGAATGATAATTATTCCAAGTAAGATCATGGTTTTCAAATTTTAAGGTGAAACATATATTTAACTATCTGTGTAGTTGCTTTTACAAATACACAATATATCTAACGGGGAATATTCAGTCTTGGTTACATTAAAACAGAAATATATTTTGTTTATATGATATATACAGATTATGATATTGCATATGATATATAATCAGTTATATATACTATATATGTATTTATATTCGAAATATTTAAAATATTATTTGTATTATATTGATATGAATATGCTCATTGTCAGCATATTATGAAACTTTGTGTAGTTGTGTTTGCGATTATACTATTTTGAAGGGGTTACCTTTTTGAATTGCTAAGAATGTGGCAAAATCCATAGGATGATTTAAAGAAAAACACTGGACTATATAAATAGTGAAAATCTAAATTTGACTATTTCTTCATCTAGAAAGCTTAGACTTCTGCTTGATTTTCAGTATTTTAACTGACATATAAACTCACCAGGTTATGACTTCACTTATTTCCACCAGCGTAAGTGATGCATTTTCTGTCTTTACTGCCGCTAAATCATCGGTTTTACGGATAGGAATTGTGTTGCTAGCAATATTCGCATTTCAAACGAGTACATTTTCTCAAGTAGTGATCAACGAAGTAGTTACAGACCCGCAACAGGACTGGAGTGCCAATGATTTCAATGGCACACCCGGAGCTGGTACCGTTTCTTCTACTGATGAATGGATCGAATTGTACATCACAGCTAATGGAGTAGATCTTACAAACTGGACCATTGAAATTACAGACAGTGGATTCTTTAGTGGTGACCTAACAGGTAGAGATATTACCGGTACAGGTGCATTTCAAATTTCTACTTACTTCGGAACAGGTTCATTTACAAACACCCAAGCAGGAGACTATTTAGTACTTGGTAATCCACTTTCAAGTGAAAACATGACGAATAGTGTCCACATTATACTTAGGGACAATACAGCAACCTTAATTGACGAAATAGAGATAGGTGCGGATCCACAAGGCGATGGTGCTGGCGATGAAGGACCAAGTGGTAATGCCGGAAGTGTAGATGATGAATCGGTAGGCAGAATTTCTAATGGGACGGATACAGGCAATGACGTGAATGATCTCAGGCAAGTAATTTCAACTATGGGGTCTGAAAATGGGAGATCAGCAGTATTTGTTGATGCATCTGCTCCGGATGACACTGGTGATGGGTCAGCAGGTGATCCGGCTCAACTGGTACAATCTGGTATTGATATCGCCTTAACTGGAGGTACAGTAACGCTTGTTTCCGGAAGCTATTCTGAGAATGCTACTATAACCAAAGCCCTTACATTGAATGGTGCCAATCAAGGTGTGGCAGGCAGTGGATCTCGAGGCGCTGAATCGTTGATTGATGCTGGAGCTACCTCTACCATACTAACGATATCAGCCAATGATGTGACCGTAGACGGCATTCAGATTGGAACGGATGCTTCTACTTCTAATGCAACAACAGGAATTGTTGCTACTGTTGCTGGTGGGGTGACAATCACCAACAATATTGTATACGCAAATACAACAGGAATACAAGTAGCTGGTTCTTCATCTGGTACCGTTGATGTGACGAATAATTTGGTATCAATGCTTGCAGTTGAAGATCCTCTAAATGCGGCTTCAGGTAGTGTAGGTATTATTCTGTCAACGATTTCAGGTAGCGCAGATGCCAACCTTACTTCTAACAATTTGGCAAATGCAGGAACTGGAATTGCTACCTACGCATTGACTTCAAGTGCTGAGGCTGTAATCGATGGCGGTAGTTATACAGGATGCTCTGCAGGTATCATTCCTGTGAATTTTGATGGAATAGGAGGTTTTAGCCCATCCCAACTGACTATCCAAAATGTGACTATGTCGGGCTTTGTGACTGATGCAGATGTTACAAGCCCAGATACGGAAGTTGGAGTGTATGTCGTGACTGCCGGAGGAACCGGTTCAGATGATATTACCATTACCTTGGATAACCTGGATATTTCGGGTGTAGGAAATGGCGCTTCTAATAATTCGGGTATCGTAATTGGCGATTTCCCTACTGCAAGCGATGGTGCCGGTATAGATGCCACTATTACCAACTGTAATATTCATGATAATTCGAATCGGGGGATTTATACCAGAGGCGGAGATGCTACTACCAGCATTACGCAATCGTCAATTACGGGGAATGGATTTGACCCACATGCATTGTTGGGAAATCCTGGATTTAGCGTTGTTGCGAGAGAAAGTTCATCTACCACTGTTTCCAACTGTTTTATTACTAACCCTGCAACATTAAGTTCTGCTGAAGATATACCCAATGACTATTACGTTTCTGGATTGCATGAATTTACAGGAGCCAGCTTAACGGTGAGCGGAAGTAACCTAAATGATAACGGCAATGGGTTTATAGCCGAAACTTCAGGTATAGATCTTTCGGGTAACTATTTTAACAGCACCGATGCTGCTACCATTAATACGGCCGTAAACGCTAATGATTTCACACCTTATCTAGGGTCTGGCACAGACACGGACTTAGTTACCGATGGATTTCAGGGAGATCTTAGTGCGTTGACAGTTACTCCAACTGGGGCGCAAACTTCTGGAGGTAGGCTACAGGAAGGGTACGATCTTTTAGCTGCTGGTGGGACGTTAACATTGCTACTTAGTACTTATTCAGAATCTATTACGATAGATAAGGATATTTCGATAGCTCCAGAATCTGGGACAAGCATTGATGACGTTACAATAGATGGAGGTAATCTGGGTGTTGTAGGAAATACCATCACGATCAACAATACACTTACAATGACCAATGGAGTTTTTGATATCGATCAAGAAGATGGAGATAAATCTGATGATCCAGTGTTTGTACTTCCTTCCACAGTTAATGGTTCTTCATACGCTGCGGATACTCATTTTGAAGGACGGATCGAATCTTCAGTGACCGGATCTGGAAGCTTTGTTTTTCAAGTAGGTGATGAAGGTGCCTTCAGGCCAGTGACGCTTTCTCCCACTACCACAACGACTTTTCAGGTGGCACATGTGGCAGAAGCTACGCCATCGGGTGCAGGAGCAACCAATCCGGATATCACGAATCTGATCGGGGATGCAAGTGCTGCACCATCCGGAAATGTTGAGAGTGTGCTCAACTTTAGGTATTGGGACATCGATGTTGCCTCTGGAGGACCTCCAGGAATGACTGACGTGGCTTTACAAATAAACTCTGGAGATAACGCCTCGGATGCTTCATCTCTAGGAATGGCACGTTTTGATGGATCGGATTGGGAGATATTGAGTTTGGTATCCTCTGTAGGATCAGATCCGTTTATAATTACTGGCCAGACCTCAAATTTTAGTGAATTTTCGGTTTACTCAATAGATGTTGATGCAAATCCTTTACCAGTAGATTTGATTGATTTTTCAGTTAGAAAAGTAGGTAGTAGCATAGAGCTCAGTTGGTCAACATTGACTGAGATCAATTCGGATTATTTTCAGGTTGAGCATAGTCAAGATGGTGTCAGTTTTAGATCTATAGGTAGCCTGAGCGCTCATGGAAATAGCAGTGAACTGCGCAACTATCAATTTGAGGACAGAAACATTTTTCCCGGTATTCACTACTATCGACTAAAAATGGTAGACTTTGATGAAAGCTATGAGTATTCACCTATTATTCAAGTTGCCCCTGATTTATCAGATATTCGGGTTCTTATATACCCGAATCCTGTAGCTGATTTGCTGAACATTGAAGGTATAGATGCCAGCCACTTAAAGCGGCTGGACTTCTATGATTTGAATGCAAAAAGACTAAAATCTTTGACCGCCATTGATTTTCATCAAATACCAGTTTCAGATCTCCCATCGGGTCAATATGTCCTACGCTTGGAGATGATAGATGGAAGTGTTTTTGAAGGAAAACTCATTAAGAATTAGCGTTGATTATCCGGTGATTTCTGGATAGTAACCTTCGCTAATAGCACCTACAGCCATGTTTATCCAGATAATTAGTAGTGCTAAAACTATACGAAGGAAATAGTGCAATGAAATGCCGGTGACTCCTTTGATTCGATCATATGAAGGAGGGAAGTACAGTGCTGATGCAAAGAGCATAGCAACTCCCAGAGCAGGGTCATTTCCACGAAGGATATTCATTATTCCAAGTGCAAAAACGAATGCACCAAAGGTCCATTTGACCGAATTCCAGAAGGAGGTATCTGATTGATTTTGCTTTGATTCACTTTTCATAATGTTCAGGTTTTAATCCATCCATCATCCGAATAATAATGGTACGAAATGCAACTGAAGAAAGTGTAATAATACCAATCAAGTCGAAAATCATATCTACGATATCAAATGTGCGGCTTTGAAATGCCAGTTGCGAAAATTCTTCTATGGTTGCAAAACATAAAACGATTATTGAACCTAAGTAGAATTCATGTCGCCAGACATGAATTCTCTTAAATTTAATTGCTACGTTCAACAACAAAGCCATGGTTCCGAAAAGGATAAAATGACCGATTTTATCTCCAAAAGGCACCGTTCTTCCTAGCTTCATGAGTGGATTGCTTTTATCTAAATCCGCCTGAATGATCATCCAAACGATGAATGAAAAGAATAGGATGGAAGGAAGGTACTTTCGTATTTTTCTCAATGATTTCATCTGATTTACTCTGTTTCGATATTAAGTTGATACCAGTTGATATTTCTGGTGAAATACATTGTCAAACCAAGGATTACTGTAAGTCCTAAGCTACCCATCAGTAAAGCATAGTCTGCAAGTTGAAGTGTTACAAAGAGGAATCCGTAAATGGCTGTAATGGTAGCCAGAAGAAGCATTGAAAGCTTGATTTTTTTGAACACACTCAGTGAGTACAATGAAATCATTGTGACTACACCAAGCGTAGAGACGCCATAGGCAAAATTGAAATTAGAATGCTCTGAAATGGAGACTAAAAGCACATAAAATAAGCATAATGCAAGGCCCACCAATGCATATTGAAATGGATGAATCTTACGCTTATTCAGTACTTCTACAAGAAAGAAGATCAAGAATGTTAGTGCTATCGACATGGCTGCGTACTTGGCAGATCGATATGATTTTTGATAATCATCCAGAGGGAGAATGAGGTTGACACCAAATGCAGAGTATTCCAGGTTTTCTTTATGACTACCTCCAATCCACGATTGAGGATAATTTCTATTTAGTTGTAACACGGACCATGAGGCGGTGAATCCTTCTTCAGTGATTTCTCTCTCATCGGGTAAGAAGTTGCCGTCAAAAGAAGGGGATGGCCAGGGGGATTTTAAATTGACGACAGTTGTATTACCTAGTGGTGTGAATGAGAGATTTCTACTTCCTTGAAGGTCCAGTGAAAAGTTGAAGTCTATGGTTTGGCTGAGTAATTCTTTGACGTTAGGAACCGAAATGGTCACTCCAGAATATATTAAGTCTGGAATGATAGATCCAGGTTTTGCTTTTAAGTCCTTCCCATTCCAATTCAGCTTTATTTGATTTTTGATCCCTCTGAGATCGTAGATTCCAATGGTGAGAAATGCTTGATCGTATTTTATGGCTTTAAGGTTTTGCTGATCTGGTTTTTGGTTTATGATGAAATCTCCAGAAACATTCAATTTGGATTTATAAACCACTACCTCATATATCCCTCTTTTGAGTTTCTCCGGAGTGACGTTACCATCTATGTCTAGATTTTCAGGAAGGATATGCCAGTATTTAGTGGTCAAATACTTCTTATCTTCTTGCTCATATTCGTAGGTCAATGGAATCGTAAGAATTGGACCATTTACCAATTGTTCTTCAGCCCATTTTGAGCTCACTTCATTGGTGGTTTCATTGTTTAGTTGTTCCCGTTCTTGAATAATCGATTTGATCATCGAAGCTGGTATAAGTAGTAGTAGCATGAGAATCGTGATTGTGATCAATTTTAACATCACAGAATTCTTTAGCAAGCTATTAGCTCTCAACATTGGTGTGTTTTCTGTATTCATTTTTTAGATATTTAAAAGTACTTTGAAATTCAAAGTGAATGAGTAAAAAAATATTATTTCAATAGTTTTTCAATTGCTTGAATGTGTCTCTTAAATGCTTCTTTTCCTTTTTTGGTCGCATGATATTTGGTGTTTGGTTTTCTGTCCAGAAACTCTTTTTTGAAGGCTATGTATTCTTTCTTTTCTAATGATTTAAGGTGACTGGCCAAGTTGCCATCTGTTACATCAATCAGGTTTTTTAGTGTGTTAAAGTCGAGGTACTCATTGACTACCAGCGCTGACATAATGCCAAGCCTGATTTTGTTTTCAAAAGCTTTATCTAAGTCTTTGAGTAGTTCTTTCACGATTTATATTTCAATTGCATGATGACGCCATATACGATATGCAGTACACCAAATCCAATGGCCCAAAATAGTAAACCATATCCAATGAATTGAATTGCAACTAGACCTAATGCCACTTCCAATAAACCAAGACTCCGAATCTCATCAAGGGTGTACTTGCTGGCATTTATAAGAGCTAATCCATAAAAGACCAGAGTGAGTGGTGCTACAATTCCTACATAACCTTTATCCAGCAGCATTATGCAAAGGATTCCGCCCGCAACTAATGGAATCGCAAGATTTATAAGTAGACGTTTGGTTTGCGTATCCCAAATCTTTTGATTCTGTTTTTTTGTTTTTCTAGTTGTAAAATAGATTCCTGTTCCCAGTGCTGCTATTAGTGTGACCACCGCAATGAGCAGTAGCTGTGTGAAAGTCTCGGGATTGAGAAACGCACGGCGGTAACCTAAATAGTTTTGATCCATATATACAGTTTGATAGGCCATGTACGCACCTACTAATGCGCAAATACCAGCTGAAATACCGGAAAGACCACTCAATGAGATGAATCGAGAGGAGCGATTCATAATGTCTTTAATCTCTTTTAAATCCTCAATGTATTTTTCTTTCATTTAAAAGTACTTTGAAATACAAAGTAAATATACGAACGGATATTATAAATGTTATATCCGTCCTTAAAATTTCCAGGAAATCAAGAATTTTAATCCATTCTAAGTGCTTCTGATGGATTGATGTGCGAGACTTTCAATGACTGAATACTTATGGAAATGAATGTGACTGCAATCACAGCTAATCCTGAAGCCAAAAAGATCAAAGGGTTAAGATTGACCTTATATGCAAATTGCTCCAGCCAATCATTGAGTAGCCACCATGCAATAGGGGAAGCAATTAATGTTGCCAGCCCAATCAAAATGATAAACTTTCTTGATACCAGCAGAATGATGTTAGTAGATGTAGATCCTAACACTTTTCGGATTCCCATTTCTTTAAAGCGCTTTTGGATAACCAAACGTGTCAATGCGAGAAGACCAAGCCAAGCAATAAATAGTGAGAATCCCGCAGCATAATTTATGATTGAGCTATAACGCTTTTCTTCTTGATATTTTTGATTGAGTATTTCGTTTACATACCTCATTTCAAATGGAAGATCTCCCATTGTATTTTGCCATGCCGACTTTAAAGTGGCTTCTGTATCGGACGCATCACCTGGAGCTACGCGTATGACTGCTGTAAAGAATTGCGGTGGCCATACGTATGATGAAATCCCTGTCATACCCTCAGTGATGTGCCCCACTTCTGTTGCCAGTATCAATGGACGAACTTCACTGTGCAACGAATTAAAATTGAAGTCTTTTACAACTCCAATGATTTCATGAGTTCGTTGAAAGTGCTTGCCAGGAATTTGCTTACCTATTGGATTTTCCCATCCCATTTCTTCCACTAAAGCTTCATTGACAATGATGGACTTGCCTGTATCTCCCTTTCTGAAATCTCTTCCCTCCACAATCTCTAGCTCCATGGTTTTTACATAGTCAGGGGATACCAAGTTTAAGTTTAGTTTCAACAATGGTGCATCATGTTGGTCGAAGGAGAATATTGTCCAATGAACAACAGACATGGTAGTCATTGTTGCGGCTGAATTAATGACACCTGCACTTTTGTTTAATTCCGTTTTGAATCGATCGAATGCTAAGACTGCTTCGCTCTCGCTAAGATTGCTTGGTAATTCCACTTCAACTAATTCATCTTTTTCGAATCCCAAAGATTTGTTGCTTATGTAATTCATCTGTCCTTTAAAAATTGAAGTTCCGATGATTAGGCCTACACAAAAGGTGAATTGGATGACAACCATTACATTTCTGGTCAGACTACTTCCACTAAGTGAAAGTGTTCCTTTGAGTGCATTCGTGGTTTTTAATCTAAGGATTACTCCGGAAGAAATGATGCTCGAGATCAATGAGATAAGCCCTATGATTATGACCATAAACCCAATCAGCTCCAGGCTTAAATGAAAGCTCAAAGATGCATTGGTTAGCGTGTTGAAAACTGGAATAAAATAGTATGTGCCGATCAATGAAATTATTCCGGCGAAGAAAGTGAGTATAAACACTTCCAAAAAGAGCTGTGCAGACAGTTGACGCTTGTATGCGCCCATTGTTTTCTTTATGCCGAATTCCTTAATCCGATTAAAAGACTGGCTGCTAGTCAGCATTACAAAGTTTAATACCGCCACAATAAGTACTAAAATGCTCAAGCCAATGAGAATGAAAACATATTCAGGATTGTAAGAGATAGCCTCTCCCTGTTGACCATACTTATTGCTCCACCAATAAAGCTTTGATATTGGCTGTAGTTTGATATCTATTCTATCATCTCGTTCGGTGATTTGGGCAAACCTTGCAAAGGTTTCGGATAGGAGATTTTCATAAGCAGCGACGTTCGAATTGGGTTCTAGCTTTAAATATGTTTCTAGGAAGGATATGTCATAGCCTTTTAAGAATTCCGGATCTGACACCATGTATTTCATGTGGTCTATGTGAATGATTAAATCAAATGGGAGGCTATTCAATCCATCCAATGGGTCAACCACTGCCGAAACGACATAAGTATTGGACTGACTTCCGGATGCTATTTCTAATTCTTTTCCTATTGGGTTGGCAACTCCAAAATACTTTTCTGCCATCTTAGGGCTTATGACCACCTGCGACACGTTGGTGAGCGGTTTGGGATTACCATCAATAATTGGAAAGGAGAAGATCTCGAAAAACTCAGGATCAACATGCGTTACTTTTTCCGTAAATGTTTCTGATCCCTTTTTTACATATCCAGAACCAGATATTAGGCGAGAGATGTGTTTGATTGAAGGGACTTCACTTCTGAGATCTTCGGTTAGTTGATTTCCAGTGGTGCTATTTCTCGAAATGAGTTCGTTAGTTTCTCGATTTCTGACTTCTTTGGTGAATCGGAAAATAGATTCGTGTTCATTGTGAAAGGTGTCATGCTTGATCGCATTTTGAACATAGAAAAACACCAGCAGTCCAAAAGTGATGCTCAGGGCAAGTCCTAAAATATTTATGACTGAATAGAAAGTGTGCTTCCGCATATTGCGAAAAGCCAGGAGTAAGTTGATACGTAACATAGCACTGTTTATGAGTTGAGTTTTTGAGTTTCGTAATAGAATGCCTGGGCGAAAAAATCGGAAGGCATTCCAGAGAAGTCGTCGATTAGATTTGAATCTGGAATAGCGTTCTTTATCCTTGAGAAATTGCTCCCATACATCTCCAATGATGCTTTCTGCAAGCTGTGGAGGACAATAGGAACTAATTAGTTTGATGATCCACTTAGGAGGTTCCATCTAAGCAATAGAGAATTTGAGATCTGGAATAAGAGACCATAATTCTTGCCTTTGCTCTTTTAATGACTGGAGCATCTGTAGTCCTGCATTGGTCACTGTAAATATTCGTTTTCTTCTGCCGCCACGCATGTTTGATGCACCACCCATCTCTGAAGAGACATAGCCCTTGTCCTCCATTCGGTATAGTGTGACATGCACAGCACTGAGATTAACCTCTCTTCCAATTTTAGAGTCAATCTCTTCCACTATTGCGTTACCGTATGCGTTTTCGCCAAGTAATGCAACCATGGTCAAAACCAACTCTTCAAATTCACCAAGATATTCTTTCTTCATTACTATATATTTTGTTAAAGATATACGCATTTGTATATACTTTGTTATAGTAATGGTGAATTAATTTCAAATCACATAATTATTGTTTATGTAAATGATAAGAAATATAAATATTTATTAATGAACTTGATTGGATTGATTTGCGTCTATATGCCTGAGAACAGCAATGGATTAACCATTTAGGTTAAAGTTAAGTTACGGGAGAGTGTCTCTAGCAGGATGCTCTCCTTTTTTATTTAGCTATGATGAATGCGATAAATAACATTTGTTTATGGAATTCATAAAAATTATAAATGAAAGTTTATAAACATTATTTATTTCCTTCGTGTTGTAGTCATACAATTATTCAATAAGGAAAGTTGTAGTAGAGTAAAGGGAGGGCGTTAGATCATGGACGTTCTCCTTTTTTTATGTATTCGTATAGAGGTGTGTCTAGCTTGTGACGATAAAAATGCTTTTCAATCGTTTTAAACACCAATTTCTCGGGTTGAATAACTACTTTTGCGCTTGAAAATATAATACCCATTTTAAAACAATATAGATCATGAAAGTAACCGTAGTAGGCGCTGGAGCCGTTGGAGCTAGCTGTGCCGAATACATCGCAATCAAAGATTTTGCAGCGGAAGTTGTACTTATTGACATCAAAGAAGGTTTTGCTGAAGGTAAAGCAATGGATTTGATGCAAACAGCTTCTTTGAATGGCTTCGATACAAAAATCACTGGTACTACAAACGATTATTCTAAAACGGCAGATAGTGATGTTGCGGTTATTACCTCAGGAATTCCTAGAAAGCCAGGAATGACGAGAGAAGAATTGATCTCTACCAATGCTGGAATCGTGAAGTCTGTTGCTGAGAATTTAATCAAGCATTCTCCTAACGTAATCATCATTGTAGTTTCAAATCCTATGGATACAATGACATACTTGGCTCATAAAGCACTTGGACTTCCAAAGCATAGAATCATTGGAATGGGTGGTGCACTAGATTCAGCTCGTTTTAAATATAGACTGTCTGAGGCCCTGGATTGCCCAGCTTCTGATGTTGATGGAATGGTAATCGGTGGCCACAGCGATACCGGAATGATTCCTTTGACGAGAATTGCAACAAGAAATAGCGTGCCTGTTTCTAAATTCTTAAGCGAGGATAAGCTTAACTATGTATTGGAGGAAACAAAAGTAGGTGGAGCTACTTTAACAAAGCTTCTTGGAACATCTGCATGGTATGCTCCTGGTGCTGCCGTTTCAGCAATGGTTCAAGCAATTGCTTGCGATACTAAGAAAATGTTCCCTTGCTCATGTCTACTTGAAGGTGAGTATGGATTGAATGATCTATCAATCGGAGTACCTGCAATCATCGGTAAAAATGGTATCGAGGAAATCGTAGAGATTGAGCTTGATGACGCAGAGAAAAACAAACTGGCAGAAAGTGCTGCAGCCGTTAGCAAGACGAATGGCATCCTTTCTGAAATGAACATTATCTAAGGATAATTATTAATAATTTACGGACCTGTTCTTTTAGTTAAGGACAGGTCTATTTTTTTACGTCTATGCAAAACACGAAAGAACTCATCAGTAATAGCGATCTGATAAGCCGTGATCTTAGTTGGTTGCAGTTCAATAGACGTGTGTTAGATCAGGCACGTAAAGAGAAGCGTAACCTATTCGAAAAACTGAAATTTTTAGCCATTACCTCAAGTAATGCAGACGAGTTTAATATGATTCGAGTGGGTAGTTTGTATAACTATCTCGACTATGGGAATGATCGCATTGACTATTCAGGCCTTCAGTCAATTCCATTCAAAAATGAATTGCTGAAGGGACTAAAGGATTTTGGGAAACAGCAAAATCAACTCTTTCTTGATTTAAGGCCTTCTTTCGAAGCACACAATTTTGAAATAAGAGATTTTGATGAACTAGATGAGAAGCAGCAAAAGATGGCAAGTAAATACTTCGAAAAGACCATCTTCCCAATGCTTACTCCGATGGTATTCGATACCTACCATACATTTCCGATTTTGATGAATAACATCTTGATTTTTGGTGTGGTTACCAAAGCGCTGAAATCCAAGGAAAAGAAGAAGATGTCTTTCATCCAGCTTCCTCAAAACCTTCCTCGATTTTTTGAAATCAAGGATAAAGAGAAGATGATTTTCATTCCGATTGAAAAGATTGTTCGTGAGTTTTTGGATCGTGTTTTTAAAAATGTAGAAATCATATCTAGCTCCTTATTTAGGCTAACAAGAAATGGAGATTTCACGCTGGAAGAATCCGAAGATATTGAAGCCAACTTCCTTGAGGAGATGAAGAAGAAACTGAGAACACGTAAGACTGGTCGCGTTGTTAGGTTGGAAGTGGCTGAGGATGCAGATACATGGCTGATCAAGCAACTGAAGAAAAGGTATGAAATAGGTGGTGAAAATATCATCGAATCTCCCAAAGGGTCACTTGTGGATTTTACGTGTCTGTGGCAAATTGTAAATCATGAAGAGTTCAACTCTTTCAAACCATTAAGACCAAAGCCTGCTCCTGCAGTCAGTATGACGGATGTAGAACACCAAGATATGTTCAAGATCCTCAAACAAAGAGATATTCTTCTCCATCATCCATACAATACCATTGAGCCATTGTTAGACCTGCTAGATCAAGCAGCGGATGACCCAAATGTGCTTTCAATTAAATTAACTATTTACAGGCTGGCGAAGAACAGTAGAGTAGTAGAGGCATTGTTGAATGCGGCAGAAAATGGTAAGCACGTTTCGGTACTTTTCGAGGTGAAGGCACGCTTCGATGAAGAGAACAACATGAAGCAAGCTCAGCGGCTGCAGAAGGCTGGCTGCCACGTGATTTATGGGGTGGGATCGTTAAAGACTCATACCAAATTGCTCTTAATTGTAAGGAAAGAAAAAGAGAAGGTGAGCAGATTCATTCACATGGGCAGTGGCAATTACAATGAAGCTACGTCAAAGTTGTATACCGACATTAGCTTACTTACATCAAATGAATCTTATGCAAATGATGTGCAAGAGTTCTTCAATGTAATTACTGGTCATTCTATTCCTGATGATTACGATAATCTCATCACTGCACCGATCCAGATGCGACGAGATTTAATTGGCCTGATTGATCAAGAAAGAGAAAATGCGTTGGCTGGTAAGTCAAGTGGGATTGTTATAAAACTGAATTCACTTCAAGACAAGGATGCCATCTACGCTTTGTACGAGGCATCAAAAGCAGGAGTACCGATAAAGTTAATCGTAAGAGGTATATGTAGCCTAAGGCCAGGAAGAAAAGGGTTAAGTGAAAACATCACGGTAAGATCAATAGTTGGTGAATACCTTGAGCACTCGCGTATTTTCTATTTTCATAACAATGGTGAACCTAAAGTTTATTGCGGTAGCGCAGATATGATGGTTCGTTCATTTGATAGAAGACTAGAGTCACTCTTCACTATCAGTGATCCGTTGCTAAAACAGCAAGCAATTAACATATTGGCTTTTAATCTTAAGGACAATGTGAATTCTTACGAGATGACAGAAAATGGATCATATGTCCATTTAGAGCCTAATGGAAATTCAGCTTTTGACATTCATCAAGAGTTTTATAAAGTGAAAGGTGATTCCATTATGAAAGCCGAGATTTTTAAATAAAAAAGTCCATCAACAGGATGGACTTTTTTGTTTGAAGATGGTTTAAGTTATTTCTTTTGAAAGATGCCAGCAAAGTTGCCTCTATATGCATACGCTAAAAAGATATTAGCTACGAATACGAAGATTGCGATTGGAAGACCTGATGGTTCCATTGAAGCGTGTACAAAGAAGATGTTCAATGTAATTGGCCCTAGCACGGCAATCGCTAAGGGAACATAAAAGCCACTTAGAAGCATAAGTCCTGCAATCACCTCGGTACCTTTCAATAGCGGAAAGAAATATCCCGAAGCAGCTAATCCTCCCATAAATGTTCCCAGATCGCCTTCCATTGGTGGGCCGGGCAGAAAGTTTAAAAATCCATTTAACCCAAATACAAAAAATATAAGACCCATTAAATAGCGAACCACTGTGGCTCCTACCTTAATTCCTTTACTGTTTTCAGTTGACATAATAAGTTTGGTTTGTTAAAAGTATATACATTAAATGTATATACACATAAATAAATATCAAAGTTCATTGAATAAAAATTAACTATGAATTTTCTCTGAGGTGAATCATCCGAACAATGAACTTGTCATTTTGAGGATCGTTGAATTGGATGAAAAAACCCTTGCTTTCAAGTTTTAGGGTCTTATCATACGTAATTGAGAGGCTATCATAGGGCATGACCCATGAGTAAGATTGGAGCTTGTGCCTAAAGTGTATTAATATACCTTTTGGTCTCAATTCAATGTTTGCGACGGAGACGTAATGGTTTGCATTTAGATATTTTTTGTATTCTTCACTGATTTCATGGATAATCATCCGCCTGGATCCGATTCCACCCATCTTTAACCGTTCCATGAATGAGAAAGGCACTCCGACCGCTTTATTGATTTGGCGTGTGGTTTCTTTATCTGGGTAGGAGGTATCGTATATCATTAATTGTTGAATGCCATACTGGGAATTGCATCCCAAATGGAATTACGTTGTTCTTTCACTTGTTCCAACACTTTTTGACCGGACTTTGTTACTTGAAACAAGTGCTTTCTCCTTCCACCACGTTCAGGAGTTGCACCATCATATCTTGAATCAACATACCCTTTGGATTGCAACCGAGATAAAGCAGCGTGTACTGTGCTAATTGTAATAGAGCGATTGCATCTTTTTTTGATTTCTTTCTGGATGGCAACACCATATGCTTCGTCATACAGTAAGGCTACTGTTAGCATAATTAATTCTTCAAGTTCTCCAATATTTGTTCCTTTCATCCGGTTTTCGTTATGATTGGTTATTAATCTTACTATTCATTGCTTAAAGTTTCTGAAGGGTTAGTATTGGCGGTTTTGCTGGATAGCCAGCTTATTATACCAACGCTAATGGAAAATGTGACCAAGATTGCTATCACAAATGGATAGATTCCCAGGTTCGTTTGATATTGAAAAGTTTCGAGCCATTCAGCTATCAAATAGAATGATAGAGGAGCGGAAATAAGAAAACTGATGACAATGATGAGAATAAATTGTTTATTCATCAGCGACACAATAGACGTTACGCTAGCGCCGAGTACTTTTCTTATGCTTATTTCTTTTTGACGCTGCTGTAAGATCAAAGCAGTAAGTCCGTAAAGACCCAATGCACAAAGTATCATACTAATCACAGCATATATTGTAGCCATGTTTAACAACTGCGTTTCCTTTTTGTATTGCTCGTTAAACCATTGATCTACAAAGTAAAAATCTAGAGGAGCCCGTTCAGCGAATCTATCCCAGGTGTCGTTGATGTATTCAATGGTCTCTCGAAGGTCTCCTCTGCCAATTCTGACAGAGGTATTCCAGAGTTGATGAGTGTCGAGATAAAGAATCATGGGTTCTATTCTTGATGTGGCCAATGAGCTATAATGAAAGTCTTCCACCACACCTATAATTGGGACAGGCGTTCCTTCGGGACTGAAGCGGATATGTTTTCCTATAGGATCTTCCCAACCCATGAATGTTACAAAAGATTTATTTACCACAAGTTGATTTGAGTCTGCTAATGATCCTTTTAAGAATGTTCTACCGGTATTTAACTCAATACCATAGGTTTCAAAAAATTCTTGATCAACACCGAATATTCTTGTAGTTAGTTCATCTGAGTATCCCTCTGGTATTACGGTAGTTGAAAAATTTCCTGTTCCAATACCTGACCTACAGGTAGAGGTGGAAATGATATTAGGATGTTTGTTCAGTTCGCTTTCAAACAACAGGGCATTCTCTGTCATCTCTGAAACGATGGGTATAACCAGTGTTTGATCTTTATTAAAGCCTAGTGGCTTATTTATCAAATAATTTGTTTGCCTAATGATGACTACCGTACAAATAATAAGGAATACGGATATCGCATACTGCAATGTCATAAGCCCTTTCCGTAGCCAGCCAGCATTGCTGACTTTGCCTGACTTTTTAAGGATACTAGATATCTGAGGAGAGGATAAGATATAGGCTGGATACAATCCAATGAAAATGCTCATCAACGTGATGAAGGCCACTAGAAAAATCAGAGAGAGTGGTTGAAAGAGCGATGCCATAGGTAATTCCTTACCGGTGATGCTGTTTAAATAGGGAAGGAGTAGTGCAAGAATTCCAAGAGCAATGATGGATGAAATGAATATGCTGATAAACGTTTCTGATATGAATCTTCCCATAAGCTGTCCGTTGGACGATCCCATTACTTTTCGAACACCTACTTCAGATTGAGTTTGGCTTGCTCGAGACAAGCTGATATTTATATAATTGATGCTTGCAATTAGCAAGATGAGAATTGCAGAAAAACCCAAAATATAAATGAATGTAATACTACCAGTCTTTGTACCCCGATCGCTTGTGATGTTATCCCCATAGAGATGCACTTTACGAAAAGGTAGCAGCTTTAAAAAGTACTGATCTGCCCGCTCCGAAAAATGTCTATTCATCATGTCGGGTAGTTCTTCAACCAGCTGTTCGGGTGACGAACCTTCGGTTAATTTGATGTATGTGAATATCCCTTGAGCCAGCCAGTTATTCATCCAATTATATTGGAGAGGCCCAACATTCGGGACAGTGGTGCTCCAAGATATAATTGCATCAAATTGCATGTTAGATTGTCTTGGTGTATCCTCAAAGACTCCGGTAATTGTGTAATTGAGGTCATTGTAGCCGATCACTGATTCGCCGATCGGGTTTTTGTCACCAAAGAGTGATCGGGAAAGGCTTTGACTAATTGCCATACTTGCAGGAGCCTTAAGCATCGTTTGCTTATCACCAGCCAAAATTTTAAAATCAAAAAAATCAAAAAAATTGGAGTCCGCGAAATAGAACATTTCACTCTTAATGTTGCGCTCATCGTAGCTTACTATGGAGGATTGAAACCAAGGACATACTCGAACAATATCTGTTACTTGCGAATACTCTTCTTTCATGGTAGGTCCCATTAAACCGGAAGTTTCCCAAGTAAGGAAGTCTTGATTCTCCGCTACGTTTATATGTCTTTTGTATAGCCTGTAAATACTTTCACTTTGGATGTGCTTGTTGTCGAATTGAAGTTCATCATGGATATAGATCATGGCATAGAGAGAGCAGGAGATAGCCGTTATCAATCCAATGAGGTTAATAGTGAAATAAACCTTATGCCTTTTTAATGATCGAAATGAGGTAAGCAGGTAGTTAGTCCAGATAGCTTTCATGTTTGATACTTTTTTTGAGCGTTTTTTAAATCTTCTCCTGAAAAAGCCAAGTGATTGAAAGAAGTAAATAAGCTTCGCTTTAACAGGACCTTTCAATGCTACATTCTCAAAAAATAGTTCTTCTAGATCTCCATAAATACCTTCTATAAGATAAGGGTCGCAATATCGGTTGATCAACCGTTGAATCCATCCTGGTGGTTTTATATTATTACCATTCATGTATCGGTATTACTGGCAAAGGTCATACAAGTTACTAAATCTTTCGTATATGTAGAGTTTGATTTATATGGTGAATATACGAAGGTTAAAATTATATGTTTCGTTTATGTCGAAATTGATGAATTTAAATACAAAGAGCCCGAGAGTAGTACTCCACGGGCTCTTACGACTAACCTGAGAATAACCTATGTCTTAGCTTTCTTCATTACATTCATCTTCCCACTCATCCCATTCTTCACCTAAGTCTATATCTTCAGAAACACCGTTTTCTGTTACTGTTACAATGTTGTCACATTCACCATCTCCATAGTCAATACTGTATGTGCCTGATTGGCCTTCATAAGTATAACTACCTGATTCTTGTCCGCTCACGTAGATCCAGACGTCATCATTCTCGCAGTTGAAGTCGTAGAAGAGTGGGCTGTCTACTTGAGAGCTAAATGACTCGCCTGTGCTAACTGTTATTGATTCTGATCTGCTTTGAACAGTATACCCATCTTGATCTACTTCTTCAGAACCTTGCGCTACATAATCAACTTCAATTAACTGTTCGCCAGTAGATACTTCGTCTGTTGAATCGTGTCCAAACTCCATATAGCTTGTTTTTAAATCAGCGCTAAACTGGTAGGATGCGTTGTAGTAATATTCAGGTGAATCTGCTGGTTCTGATGTTTCGTTTATTTCTTCCCATGTACCACTGTAGCTGTGAGTACCATCGATCGTCCAATCATTTCCACCAAAGTTGGTGTATGTGGCTGTAGAACTAAATCCTGACTCAGAGTAAGAACCTTTCTCTACTAATTTTCCTTTAAGAAATTCTCCGTAGTAGTTACATCCGTCACCAAAGTCTAAGGTAAATGTATAGTTACCATTGCCATCGTCTTCCCATGTTTCAAATAAACAAATAGGCTCTTCAACATCAGTAAAATCTTGTGAGGTTCTACCAGAACTTCTGAACATTGCTGAAGGAGATTTAGCTGATCTTCCATTTGTGGCATTTTGGAAGTTTCCAAAAAGAGCTCCCATTGGACCTCCAATACCATTGCTTCTTAGTTTGTCCAATGCTGAGTTAGAATTAACCAGTAAGTTTTGGGACACTACATTTTTTTGTAATGGATTTGGAGCATCAGTCTCTTCATTACAAGACCATACTAGGACTGCCATGGCGATCCAAAGTGAGGCGATAATTGGTTTCTTCGTTTTCATAAGTATTTCGATTATTGTGTTTCGAAAGTGGTACATGTACCGAAGAAATTACCCTACCAAAAATTTACATTTTTATAAAAAAGGGCCTTTAGAAGCGAATGTTGAAGAAAAAATTGGGTGTGAATCCTAGGAGATATGTGTCTAGTGGTACTACTTCTAAGTCGTCAGTAGCTCCAGCTGTATTGCTCTGTTCATCAAATATGTAGCGTACAGTATATTTCCTGGATCTGATGTTTCTACGATTTAAGATATTGAAAAAGGTAACGCCCGATTCACATTTAAGTGGCCCAATATTGAAGTTGTATTTTGCTGAAATATCCAACCTTTGGTATGCCGGTAACCTTGCTTGATTTATCCTGTCGAGGTTGTAAAACGAGACTGAATCATTGGTGATGCTAAATTCAGGATTGGCAGGAGTATAAGACTGCCCGGTTCCTAATAATAACACACTTGACAATTCCCATTTACCCAACTTCAAGATATTGGTGAAATTCAATTCATGTCTCTGGTCTTGCAGCGAAGGGTAGGGCTGGTTTTGATTAAAATACCAAAATGAATTTTGAGACCTTCCTAATGAGTAGCTGATAAGAGAGGTAAATGTTCGATCTCTGTACTTAATGAAAAGGTCTAGTCCTTCCGCATTGTTTTCTCCGGAAAGATTGAGTTCTTCTAAACGTAGCGCATCAATTATTTCTGGAGGCAATACTAAAAATTGATTCTCAATTATGCCTTGTGTGCGCTTATGGTAATATTCTAAATCAACTGACCACTTTTCCCATTTGAAATTACCTCCAAAGATGAAATGCGTACTTCTCTGAACGGGGATGATTTTATCGTCAGCCAAAATCCAATAAAATTGGTCGGTATTTTGAAGAATGGATAGTGATGTCTGCGTAATGTATTGATGGTGGAATGATGCTGCTCCTTTCAATGTAAATCTGTCAGAGACTTTAAATCCTATATCGAATCGTGGTTCTAAATACCATTTTCCGGTGGGTTCATAGTAGGAGGAACGCAATCCTAAATTGGCTATGATGTCGTTTCTTTCAAATTGATAATTCCCATACAGACTAAATATATTGGCTTCGATGTTTAGCGTATCGCTGTACTCATCTTCGAGGGTTGATATTTCTTCAAAGAACCCTTGAGTTGTTTGGTACTTGGTATTTATTGAGTTGAGTTCTATTCCACCATAAAGTGTATTCTCATTATTTATTTCTACCTCATTGTGGGATTTGATAGTTACGTCGCCGACCGAGCTACTAACCGAATAATTAAAAAAGGTAAGAGCAGTATTTGCAGCAATACTATCTTCAGCAAATGAGACATCTTCAAAGAATGTCTGAGTGATCGACAATGATTCTTCTTCTTTATACTCTGAAGCACTAAGAGTAGTGCTGTTAAACCAATTGGGTTTTATCTGGCTCTTTAGATTCATGCTTATCCCTGCGTTGGACCAGTCTGAAAGATCAAGAACTGTGTATTCGGAAAAATCATCACCTTCAATATAGTTTGCGGAATAGTTGTCCTCGCTCAAATAGAAATTGATATCGAAGAGCGATCGTTCACTAAAACGATGCTGAAGTTTAGCATTGATGTCGTAGAATTTTAATTTGGGAGAAAGCCCTATGCTGTTTAGTTCCGGACTTATTGACTCTAAATAGTTTTGCCTGCTTGATGTAAGAAATTCCTTATACAGATCTGAATTAATAATATCTGTAAAAGACTGCCTGAATGCCACCAATGCAGATGTACGATTGCCTACTGGGATATTTAATGTGGTATTAAAAGAAAGCATGTTCAATCCTGCACTTCCATTAAATCCATCTACACCGCCATTCTTGCCAGCGACATCTACTACTGATGAAACTCTTCCTCCATATTTAGGACCAAAGCCTCCTTTATATATGCTTACATTATTAATTGCGTTGGGATTTAGTGTGCTGAAGATCCCAAAAAAGTGATCCAGATTGTATAATGTGAAGCCATCCATCAAAATGAGGTTTTGAGATGGAAGGCCACCACGCACTACCAGTCCGGAAGACGTTTCATCAGTTGCTCGAACACCTGGCAGTAGTTGCAAGGTCTTAAAGACATCAGTTTCGCCTAGCATTGGAAGGGAGTTGAATTGCAGCGGATTTAAGCTAAAGAAAGAAGGTGTAGGACTGTAATTGTCTAACTCTGCAGTCAAGACCACCTCAGGTAATTCTTGAGGGTTTTGATTAAGTCTGATGGTTAGATTTTCTTGGTTAGGTGGAACTTTCAACTCTAACTTCTTATAACCTATGTAGCTAACCGTAAGCGTGACTGTATCTTCAGTAGGAGGTAGATTGAACCTTCCATTTTGAGAACTTAATGTTCCTTTATTTTCTGATTGTACATGAGCAAAAGCCAGGGGTTCGCCACTGCTTTCATCGAGCACTTGGCCAATCAAGGATACGGGTTTGGGTTTGGGCTTGCTCTTGTTAGGAATAATTAGATAAATACCGTCTGTTAATTTTAAATCAAAGGGTAGTTCCTCAAATATTTGACTTATCAATTCTTCTTGAGAACTCGATCTGATCTTTTTGGTGATCTTATGTTTTGATAGCTCTCGAGGGCTATAGGAGAATTTGAGGTTGTACTTTTTTGAAAGCGATTTTACAATACTTGTTAGTGATTCATCACTTGCAGATAAATCAAATCTTTGTTGGGCTGACAGGATTGTGGTCAGGCACAATAATGTGGTAGTAACAAGTACTCGCATTGCGCTTTATTCCGGTTCCTCTATTGAATATGTTCCTTGTGCAGTCTTTTGATAGCCTAACCCTAATGGTAAGCATACCATTTCAAGAGCACTCTCTACATCTTTGTTCGTGAAGTATCCATTAAATATATAATCGGTGCTGTCCGATAGATTCACCTTTACATCAAATTGGCGCTCAACCTCACGCAATACATCTGATAGTCTTTGATCGCTGAAATAGAATACCCCAGCTTGCCACCTTCCCACCAGATTTTCATCAATCTTTGTCTTTTTTACCGTATCGGATTCTAACCTGATCGATTCACCTGGAGTGATCAGCTCACTAACACTTTTGGTGGGAATATCCACTTTTACTTTCCCTGTTTTGCACGCTACTTCAAACGTAGAGTCACGTGCAAAAACATTAAAAGAAGTACCCAAAACTTCTACAGAACCGATGGAGGTATTCACTAAAAACTTTCCACCTTCTACTACTTCGAAGAAAGCTTCACCATTCAATGTGACTATTCGATCCCAATCTTCTGAGTAGCTCACACTTGAATTAGCATTTAAGATTACCTGAGAACCATCAGGAAGATTCAAAGTTTTTGATTCCGCCGCAATGGTGTTTTGTTCAATTAATATGGGCTCAGAGTCATTGAGAGAAACGATTGCTAGCGTTGCAACAAGGATAATAGATGCTGCAATACTTACATACTTCCAAATGGGAATGGACTTGGTTTCTGCTTCTAACTCCTCTTCAATTTTGCTCCAAATTGCTTCTTTTCCTCTGCCTTTTGGGACGCGTGCATTGGATGCTCCTTGAAGAAATTCTCCAAGTTCATCATTCACGTTTTTTGATTCGTGATTTAGTACTTCGTTATATTTCTCTAAATCATCCATTCTTTAAATGTTCACCCCCAAACTTTCCCTTATTAAACTTAGTGTTTTGCTCATCCTTTTTTCTATCGCTTTCACACTAAGGTTTAGTCTTTCTGCAATTTCTGCATATTTCAATTTATCTATTCTATTCATTAAAAACACTTCCCGACAGTCATCAGTAAGACTTTCAATGACCCGGTTGAGTTTTTGCTCAAATTCTGCCTCTTCCATCTGGAATTGTGGTGAGTTAGCATTTGAAGAAATCTCAACCGTTGAAGACTTTTGATGTTCTCTAACAACTTTTTGATGGTTAAAATGATTCATCAATAAATTGTTCGCGATGGTGTACAAGAGGCTTTTCACCGTATCCATTTGGATTTCATCCCGCTTATTCCAAACCTTAATAAAGGTTTCTTGCACTAAATCATCTGCAACATCTACATCTCCACATTTGTAATACAAAAATCCACGCAAGCTCTCGAAATATTCATCGTAGAGCCTCTTCAGATCTTCTTTTTTTAGTGGACGGATGACTTTCATTTGAGTATTACAACTTAAATATACATGCCTGTCCATATAATTCCTTTATCTCTACAGATCAATTGAATTTTACCCTACTGTTTTTTCGAATTAAGTTTGATTTTATATGGTATCGAAGACTCAAATCAAATCAGCCTTGCTGGATCTCCTTGAGAAAAAAATTGACAGTGTTCAAGTTGAGCTTACTGCAATACGTGATTCTGCTAATTCTGAAACTAAAAGCAGTATGGGGGATAAGTATGAAACCAGTAGAGAAATGATGACCCAAGAACAAAATAGGCTTGGAGCTCAGCTCAACTTACTTGTAGATCAGCTGAATGCCTGCACGATGATTGATACTGATAAGATTTTTACCGAGGTTTCATATGGTTGTTTAGTCCAGACAGATAAGTCACACTTCTTCCTGAGTGTTGCTGTTGGTCAAATTACGGTGAATGGTCAATCCTTTTTTGCTATCTCTGGTGAAGCTCCGATCGCAAAAGCGATGGTTGGCAAGAAGGTTGGTGAGCCTTTTACCTTCAACAAAATCACTCAAAACATAGAGCGTATACAATAAAAAAAGCCGACGATTGTCGGCTTTTAAACGATTAGGAGATTACTAACTAGTAAAGATATTCTAGCGCAATTACATCGAAGTTACCGAACTCGCCATCTTCATTTCCTGAAAAACAAGCTACCATCATTGAGTTCGAATCGAAACCAGTTGGCGTTCCTGGGATATGGATTGCACCTACACCTGCGCTGCCTTCGTTTCCACCAGAACCGCAAGAAAGAGATCTGTTGAAAAAGTCAGTGTGACGAAGACCAACCGAGTGACCCATTTCGTGCGTGATAATGTGCTCAGTAACGTTTGTTCCAAAACCACTCGTTCCAGATTGGATTTGAATGAACTTGTTAGGCTGTCCACCAGAAGGGAATCCGGCAGATCCACCACCGCTTCCACTTACTTTGTACACTACCATATCATAAGCCTGATAGTTAGTTCCAAATGCAAGCGTGAAGTTCAGACCAATGTTAATCCTGTTGTAGTTGTTTACTGCCCATTGAAGTGCAGTTCTCATTGTATTGTCTAGCGCAAAAGATCCACCAGTGTAACCAAGTACAGTGATTGTCTGGTTATTGCTAACAAGATTGCTGGTTCGATATTGCTCACCAACTGCTCCGATGTGAGCAATTGAGCTTTTGAGCATTTCCTTCATTTGATGCTCTGGAATTAGAATATCACCTTCGATTTGGTAAACTTTAGTAGTCTCTCCCGTTAAAGGGTTGTGATGCTCTTTTAATTGAACTCCTTGAGTGTCGAATCCAAGGTCATCCAGTTGAGCCAAAACATTGTCAGAAATCACATCAGCTTGTGGATCATCCTCAGAAGAACAAGAGGTAAAGCCAAAAGTTAACATCATCGCTAACACACACGATAGTGCTAAATTTAATCTTCTCATAATAAAATTAGGTTAAACAATTTTCCAGCAATATAAAAGTTCTTTTTATGGATAAAAAAACAATATTCTATTATTTATCAACATTATCACCTGATAATCAAAATAAAATTCTTTTAAGAATTAAATTAATACAATTAAAATTGCTATAAATCCAATTTTAATACAATAATATTTGATCAAAACATTATAACTGCGAATAATATTTTATCATATATAATATGTTGTCTTTTGCCTAATTTGGCGAACCAATGAGAGGATATTTGCTGATTGTGTTAATGATTGTTTTGACAACTATATCTTTAGCCCAAGATTTAGATGGTTGGAGAGGTGTCATTGTTGAGGAATATTCTGAGAAATCATCGAAAAGTGATGAGATATTTTTAGTAGAGGCTACTCGTTCAAGTATTCGAAGTTCTGGTGATGGAATAGAAATCTTAAAAACGTTTGATGAAAATCACTACATCGTGAAAGGAATTCCATCTCAAATAATGGGTAGGATATGGAGTGTTGATTCGGATTGGAAATTAGATATCGAAGAAAAAGCATCTCACTCATTGCACTATGTGTTGGTTGCAGATTCTTTCAATAAATCCGAGTTCGCAGGATTGAAGGTTATCAAGTCTTATCCCCCCAAAAATATTTTTCTTATCCAAGGTAAAACAGATCTTGTCAAAGAGCTTCTTCTTGATGATCCCAATATTTATCACATTACCAATAAGGTATATAGGCCCTTCGTAGAGAGTAGGGTTATTGATATGAATTTGAATCCCAACAGGGTCAATAGAATTCATCACTCATTTCCAGAGTTAGATGGTTCTACTGAGACCGTATCAATCCAGGAAAACTATTTCGATATTGATGATATCGATTTATTGAATAGGAGTCTAGTTTCTGGTTTGGAAAGCGAATTTGTTGATAATCATGCCACAGAGATGGCTACGATAATTGCAGGAAAAGGAAATTCTTTCATTACGGGGAGAGGTGTTGCATCTGATCTCACAATTATATCTTCAGATTTTTTGGAGCCAATGCCTGACCCTGATCAGCATTACCTAAATTTTGGTATAAATACTCAAAATCATTCCTACGGAATCGTTCGAGAAAATGAATACGGAATTGAGGCACGTGCTTTTGATCAAAGTGTCAATGAAAATCCAAACCTATTGCATGTTTTTTCAAGCGGTAACCAGGGTGCTGAGGTTTCTACAGATGGCGCGTATGTAGATATTGAAGGATACGCGAACTTGACTGGCAACATCAAAATGTCAAAAAACTCTTTGGTTGTAGGCTCAGTGGATACTGTAGGTAGTATCCCAGCTTTTGTATCAAGAGGCCCGGCATATGATGGAAGGGTAAAACCTGAAGTTGTTGCTTATAGTGTTGTTGGAAGCTCCAACTCAGCAGCGTTGGTTTCGGGGGTTTCAGCTTTGCTTCAACAGCAATATCGAATAGATAACGCTTCTGATATGCCAGCAGCATTAGTAAAAGCTTTACTTATTAACAATGCAAGAGATGTTGGATCAGAGGGGTTGGATTTTCTTACTGGTTATGGAAATATTGACGCTTGGAGATCTATGCAGGCGCTAAGAAATACGCAATTTGCAAGTGGGGCAGTGTCTGATGGTGAGACTGTTTCTTTCGATTTAGGCATTCCTGCTGATGCCGTCAATCTGAAAGTGACCCTATGCTGGACTGATTTGCCGGCCAATGTAAATGATGCGAAGGCGCTAGTAAATGACTTGAATTTACGGGTAGTGGATGGTGCTACGGTTGTTCTTCCATGGGTCTTGGATGCCTCGCCAAATGTGAATTCACTTTCGAAAGCTGCAGTAAGAGGTGTTGATGATTTGAACAATGTAGAACAAGTGACGATCACAAGTCCAGGTACTAACTATACGGTAGAAGTCGAAGGTGAAGAGGTTACTGGAGATCAAACGTATTTTATTACGTGGCAATATGAAACAGACGATACATTCGAATGGGATTTCCCCACTGGAAGTGACAACATGCCTTACAATGGTGAGTCTGGTTCATACTTCAGGTGGAATACAACAAAAGTTGGCACAGGGGCTCTTTCTTACTCAGCCGATGATGTGAATTGGATAACACTTGATTCTAATATTGATTTATCTGACGAGTATTGGAGGTGGAATAATGCTCCATTTCTTGGAGATGATGTGCGAGCTCGTATGGAGATAGATGGCGAATTCTTTGAGACAGATTTATTCACGCTATCTGAGCCACTTACCACGAGTGTTGGATTTAATTGTGGTGATTCCCTTTTGCTTAAGTGGCACCCAGTGACTGATGCCATGGATTATACGATCCTTACTTTAGGGACTGAGTCCTTAGATAATTTTGAGACAACTACCGATACTTTTTTTGTGGTTTCGAATGTGAATGAATTACCTACTAACCGATTTTCTGTAAGACCGAATCTTCCAAGCGGTAAAAGTTTACTGCCTGCTCCGACATTTGATTATACGCTACAAGGAGTAGGGTGCTATGTCTTTTCATTCTTTCAGACCGTAGCATTGGATACCGGCATACATTTAAATTTGACTTTAGGCACCACATATGGAATTGATAGAATTGAATTTGAGCGTAACGATTTTATTAACGGGTTTCAGCAAATTGGCTCCATAACAACTTTTGATGGAGAGGAGTATTCTTTCCTGGATGAAAACCCCAGTCAAGGATTTAATGAGCACAGAGCAATTATCTATTTTATTAATGGAGAGGAATTGGTATTCTCAGCGGGAACTTCCTTTTATCTCACTGAAGAGCCAATAAGAATCTTTCCTAACCCAATTCAACCAGGGGAAGATTTTTCCATACTCACTCGTGAATTTGAAGATCGAACGCCATTAATAGAATTTATTGACCAGAAAGGAGCTTTGGTTTTCTCTAAAGAAGTACAGGGATCACAAGACTTTATTTCTACTACTAATTTTCAATCTGGAGTTTATTTCTACAGGCTCTATGCTGATGGAGAAGTCTATACAGGACTCGTCTCTATTAGATAATAGTAAATTATAATACCTGGTATTCAGCCAGTTACCTGATTTTTTGCTTTTTTTTATAGATATTAAAACTTTTTTCCTTTGAGGTTAATCCTTGAATAAACCTAATCGGTATGAAGAATAGTTTTGAAGTAATCGATCGGATCTTATGCAGGCTAATCAGATAAGAGGAACCATGGTGCCTATGGAAGCGCTGATTGAGAAAGCAATGACTGGTGATGAGTTGTCATTTAATCAGTTGGTGAATCTTTGGTACAAGCGCATATTTAATTATGTATTGAAGCAATGCTCTGACGAAAGCTTGGCTGCTGACATTACCCAGCGAACCTTTATCTCGGTGTTTAAAAATTTGAAAAAGCTCAAGGAAATAGGGAGCTTCAAGCCATGGATATATAGAATAGCAACCAATTTTTGCTATCAAGAAGGAAGGAAGCAAAGCAAGTCTAAGACAGTACCATTCACAGTTACTAAAAATGATGAAGGAGAATCCACTATAAAAGAGGAGGGTGAGGCAGAAGGTGTTTTTTATAACCCAGAGATGAGTTATCGGCAATTAGAGTTGGAAAAGATTCTTTTTGAATGCCTTCAAGAGATACCATCCGATCATCGTAGTGTGATTATAATGAAGGAGTATGAGGGGATGAAGTTTAGAGAAATAGCAGATGCATTAGAAACCTCGGAAAATACAGTCAAAACATGGTTGTATAGAGGGTTGAAAATGTTGAAGAAACAGCTAGAAGAAAAAAATATAACGAAAGAAACTATAAGCTATGAGTTATAAACCAGAAGAATCGACACTGATATCTTACCTCTATGGTGAATTGTCAGGGGATGAAAAGCAGAAGATAGAAGATTATCTCTCAAGCAACCCAGAAGCAAGGAATGAGCTCAGTGAAATGAAATCAGCATTGGGTATAATGAGTCAGTTGAAGGATAAAGAAGTTGATGTGCCTTCATTTACATTCGATAATACCTCTCGTATTGTCGTAGCTAGTGGTACTGCTGTTCATTTTTGGAGAAAATCCTTAGCGATTGCTGCAAGTATTGCAATCATCTTGTTTATGGGATATTTGACTCAATTCAACGCGTCATACGATAGTGATGGATTTAAACTTGCATTTGGTGAAACAGAGCAAGGTTATAACCAAGAGCAAGTAGCATCAATGATTGCAGATGCTATAGCTAAGAACAATGTTGATATGAATCAAGTGCTTGCTAGCTCAGAAGCCGGAATGCGTGAATATGTTAGAGATAACAATCAATCACTCCAAAATCAGTTAGTACGCCAGGTAAGTAATAATCCGGTGTCAGAATCAGATTTTGAACATGAGCGCCAAGCATATCTCGACTATTTGAAACAGCTGATTGAGGATTCGGAAACCTCACAAAAGAAATATATGGATCAGGCGATGACGGATTTTGCCATCTTCCTGGATATCCAAAGACAAAATGATTTGGAGGTAATTCAAACACGGTTTGAAAATTTTCAGGACAATGCAGAGCTGAATCAGTTTCAAACCAATCAAATTCTTGCAAATCTTATTTCAAGTGTAGAAGAACCTGTCCAACAACCTAACCAATATTGATAATAGGTAAAAAGTAAAATGATGAAAATGACTAGTAAAATAATTTGTGGAATCGCGCTTATCGCATTGACATTTTCCACTGCATACTCGCAAAAATTCGATGAAAAGCGCATGGAGCGTGATCTTAAAATTGCGGAAGATATTCTAGGTACCTTATCAAGAGGTGAAAGTGGAATACGTTTCAGTAACAATATAGAAAGTAACTACATGCCAGACTTTGGTGTAGTATTTAGCATACCTAAAGTGAGTTACATCTACACAAGTCAAGGCAGTAATGTGGTCTATGGGAACGGAAGACGGACATATGTCATTAGTTCGGATGACGATGATGATGATGATGAAATTGCTGTAGTGGATGCTAAGAAATTAGAGGAGGATAGAGACAAAAAATCTAAGGAAGCTGAAGAAAATTTAAAAGAGCAGATGACTATCTTCCTCGTTGACTATGCAGATTTGATTGGACAATTGAAGCCTTCGGATAGGATAGTGGTTCAATCTAGGGGTACCGATAGTCGCATATTCTATATCAATAACAATTCAAGAAATAAGAAGGGTAGTTTGACTGCTCAAATCATGAAAAGTGATTTGATCGCATATAAGCAGGGTAAACTGGATAGGGAAGGAGTGATCAAGAAAATTTCGTTTAAATCACCTGAGGAGAATTCAGCAGAGTCTAAAGACCTGGAGCTTTTTGCTACAATTTTTGCCAGACTTTATGAGCCTGACCTTTCCTCAACGTATTACAGCTCTTCACGCTCGCTTGGTTATACTACTTTAGAAGGATTCGGTGTCACCTTCAGTATGAAGGTGTACTCTTCGAGTAGTGATAATGGTTGGCATACAATCAGAACTACTGGTGAGAGCGGCTTGACAAGTGAGGAAAGAGACAGTAAGGTGAATGCCATGTATCCTGAATTTGAACAGACCTTCAAAGAAAATCTGATGGATTATGGTAGAACTATCAAGAGCTTAGCTGCAGATGAAACGTTAGTGTTTAAGGTGAAATTGACGGAGTGTAGAGGTTGTGAAATGCCAGAGGAGATCGAAGTGAGCGTGAAAGCTAAAACGCTTCAGAGCTATGCTAAGGGATCTATTTCAAGAGAAGCAGGTATAGGACAGATCACTGTCAAAAAGAAAGGATAGGATTAAATTAATATTAAAAAAGAACCCATTAGTTGATACTAATGGGTTCTTTTTTTAGCCTTTCTTATCCATCATTAGTAATTCATTTAGGTTGACTTCTGTGATGTATTTCGTCTCACCTTCTTTTTCGTAAGACCTATATATCAATTTTCCCTCCATTGCTATTTCGCTTCCTTTTTTGAGATAGTTTTCTACGATATCAGCTTTCTTACCCCACACCACAATATTGTGCCATTGGGTGTCGGTAACTTTATCGCCTTCACTGGTGTAATACGTTTCATTGGTGGCCAATGAAAAGCTGGCCATCTTCTTACCGCTTTCAAATGTTCTTACCTCAGGATTGTTTCCTAACCTGCCAATTAACTGTACACTGTTTCTTAAGCTTTGCATTTTCTTAGATTTAAATTTCACAGTCCTACTTTCCGAACCGCATCATGATTAATGGTAAAGATTGTTTTATTCAAATCAATAGGTCTTTCTATGCAGACATGGGAATACTTATGTATACCAAATGTATTCTTCTGAAGATGAGAATGCCAATACTTATTACCAAGTAGCGTGGTCTAAGTTCGCGTCAATGACTGTCGTTGAGTCATTGCTTATTTTGAATGGAAGACAAATGCACGTTGTAGGACACTGGATCAGTGTGCAGACGACCTGATCATCATCTCTTAGAAAAAGGCTGTAAGTACCAGAAGGCAGGTTGGTTTCATAGATGCCATCTTCATTTGATTTAACCATTTTTACTAGGAGCGATTCATCGTATGATTTGCTCACACTTGTTATCAATATTTCTGCTGCAATGGGTTTTGGTTCACAAGGTTTTCTTCCTGGTCCAGGCATGCAATTCCCTTCATAGACTCCGATCACTCCTTTAAGCTTGCCATTAGGCTCAGTGGCTTTTTGAGCAACACATGATTGTGCTAATAATGATAGAAATATGAAGGTTTTGATCGTCTTTGGGAGCATGAGTTTTTCTGGGTTAACGCGTATTTATTTCATAATTTATGAAAATTCATCTATTTAATTCCGTGATTGGTCGATGATGTGAAACATTTATTATCATAT
Source organism: Ekhidna sp. (assembly GCF_963691765.1). GTDB lineage: Bacteria > Bacteroidota > Bacteroidia > Cytophagales > Cyclobacteriaceae > Ekhidna. Next base: position 154,019 of record NZ_OY829375.1, on the reverse strand, counting down.
GATAATACAGTTGAATCTTCTTTTAATACAAATGTACCTACACGAATGTTGTAATTTTAAATATGAAATAATATAATTCTGTAAATATGATAAATGCAGAATAAAATATTTATTTAATTTTTTTTGAACGAAGCTTATTGGAAGTCGCTAGAAAATAACCTTATATTCGTCCGATTAATTAAAAACCTAATCGTATTATTATGAGAAGAACCGAGCGACTGGTAAAGGCGTTGTTGCTAGCCTTTGCTGTGTCCACAACTACAACTTATGCCCAAACTGAATTACAGAAGGCAGAGATCAGCAGCAAGTATGATCAAGACAAATTAACAGAACTACAACGCGAATTTGCCGAGAAGCAAAGTATCCAAAAGGCACAAGCTATCAACATGGCTGCGCTAAGAGGATGGGACGTTTTAAAAACAAACGACGATGGATCGATCGATGAGCTTGTCGGTGTTACTCCGGATGGTATGCCCCTTTATTATTCCATCCATAACGCTGATGCAGCAAGATCTACCAGAGCTGACCACCTAAACATAGGTGGATCTCTTGGATTGAGTCTAGATGGTCAAAATATGACTGCCCATGTTTGGGACGGTGGACCAACTAGAACTACTCACCAGGAATTTGATGGACCTGGAGGTAACAACCGTGTTTCTATCAACGATGGAGTAACATCATTAAATGGAAATAGCTTTCATGCACAACACGTTACAGGTACAATTGTAGCTTCCGGTGTTCAGGCAGCTGCAAAAGGAATGGCTCCTCGAGCTCGAGCACGTACTCATGATTGGAACAATGACCTGGCTGAAGCTACCACTGAGGCTGCTGCAGGAATGTTGGTTTCAAATCACTCTTACGGTTTTGCTTGGAGAAACCAGTTTGGACAAGTACAACTTCCAGCATGGTATGGTGGTGCGTATATTGATGATTCCAGAGACTGGGATAACCTAATGTACAATTCACCTTATTATTTGATGGTTGTTGCTGCTGGTAACGATGGTAACGATAACAGTGCAAACTCTAATCCACTTGGAGGTAACTCATCTTTTGACAAATTGACTGGACATTCTACCTCTAAAAACAACATGGTGGTAGCAAATGGTCAAGATGCTAACGTAAATAATGATGGATCTTTCAATTCTGTTGTAATCAATGGAAGCAGTAGTGAAGGACCAACTGATGATTATCGAATCAAGCCAGACATTACTGGTAATGGAACTGGTGTTTACTCAACTTACGACAACGCTGACAATGCGTACAACTCGATAAGTGGTACATCAATGGCTTCACCAAACGTTGCTGGATCATTACTATTACTTCAGCAGCATTACAATAACCTGAATGGTAGCTTCATGAGATCTGCTACTTTGAAAGGTGTTGCTCTGCATACAGCTGACGATGCTGGAATCAGCGGACCGGATGCTGTATTTGGATGGGGATTGATGAATACAAAAGCTGCAGCTGAAGCTATTTCAGACAATGGTAATGGATCAGTAATTGATGAGCTTACACTTTCAAATGGTGGATCTTACTCAGTTAATGTAGACTCTGACGGAAGCAGCCCACTATTAGCTTCAATTTCATGGACAGATCCTGCTGGAACTGCTAATACTGGAACTGCTAACCTTGCTACTCCAGTACTTGTTAATGACCTTGATATCAGAGTAACTAAAGGTGGTACGACCTATACTCCATACCGACTAACTGGTGTTAATTCAAATGGAACTGGTGACAATAATGTTGATAACTACGAAAGAATTGATGTTTCTGGAGCTTCTGGATCTTACACGATTACAGTAACTCACAAAGGATCGCTTTCAGGTGGTAGTCAAAACTTCTCACTAGTAGTAACAGGTGTTACTGGTACACCTCCAGTTTGTAACGCAACAACTCCTACAGGTTTAGGATCTTCTAATGTGGGAACTACTACAGCTACGCTTAGCTGGAATGCAGTTTCAAATGCTAGTTATGATGTGAGATACCGACCAGTTGGTGGATCTTGGACTACTTCTTCAGTATCAGGAACAAGTACAGATCTTACTGGATTAGCAAGCGGTACGCAATATGAGGCTCAAGTACGAAGTGCTTGTCCAGATAATTCAACTTCTTCTTACAGCTCATCAGTAAGTTTCACTACTGGAACTGTAAGCTTATCTTGTACTACAACCATCAGTTCTTTCCCTTACGGTGAAAGCTTCGAGTCAAATGATGGATGGAATCAGATAGGTGGTGACGATGGAAACTGGGTAAGAGATTCTGGTGGAACTCCTTCATCAAACACAGGACCAAGCGCTGGAGCTGACGGATCATTCTACATGTTCCTTGAAGCTTCTACAAATGGAAGTGCTGGGCAAATCGGAAACAACGCAACGGCTATTTTAGAAAGTGATTGCTTTGATCTATCTGGTGCTACAGGCGCAACATTCTCTTTCCAACATCACATGTATGGAAGCAATGTAGGATCAATCTCAATCCAAGCTTCTAATGACGGTGCAACATGGAATGAACTATACTCACTTTCTGGAAATCAAGGCAACCAGTGGAATGCTGTTGATGTAGACTTAGCAGCTTACGCTGGAGGAGATGTTAAAATAAGAATTGTTGGTACAACAGGTAATGGATGGTCAAGCGATATCGCGGTAGATGATCTTTCTGTGACTACCAGCGGAGGTGCGGATACGCAGGCTCCTACAGCTCCAACAAACCTTTCAGCTTCTAACGTAGCTCAAACGACCTTGTCACTAAACTGGAGTGCTTCTTCAGATAATGTAGGAGTAACTGGATACGATGTATATCAAGGATCTTCTAACTTAGGTACAGTAACTGGAACTAGTGCAAATATCACTGGATTAACAGCAGGTACATCTTACTCATTTAGTGTAAGAGCTAAAGATGCTGCTGGCAATGTTTCTGCCGCAAGTGCATCAATTAATGTTACTACGCTTAGTGATGGAATCACTTGTGCTGGTACTGAAACTCTCCCTTATGGCGAAAGCTTCGAGTCTAATGATGGATGGACTCAGGTAACTGGTGATGATGGAAACTGGGTGAGAGATTCGGGAGGAACTCCTTCATCAAACACAGGACCAAGTTCGGGAGCTGATGGATCATTCTACATGTTCCTTGAAGCATCTACAAATGGAAGTGCTGGACAAATTGGTAGTAATGCGACTGCTATACTTGAAAGCGATTGTTTCGACCTTTCAAGTGCAAGTGCTGCTACATTCTCTTTCCAGTATCATATGTATGGAAACAATGTGGGATCGTTGACAGCACAAGCTTCAACAGACGGAACAAGCTGGACAAACATTTGGACGCTTTCTGGAAATCAAGGTAATTCTTGGCAGACAGCTAACGTTGATCTTGCTGCTTACCTAGGTGGTACAATTAAATTAAGAATGGTAGGTACGACAGGAAACGGATGGTCAAGTGATATTGCTATTGATGATTTGGCTGTTAGTGCTGGAAGCACTGGTGGCAACATTGATGTGACACTAACTATAGTGCTAGATAACTATCCAGAGGAAACTAGCTGGGAGATTAGAGATGGATCTACTGTTGTAGCATCAGGAGGAACTTACGGATCTCAAGCTGATGGTTCTACAGTAGTTGAAGTTGCTTCTCTTGCTGCTGGATGCTATGATTTTGTAATAAGTGATACTTATGGAGATGGTATTTGCTGTTCTTATGGTAATGGCTCTTATAGCTTAGTTGATGGAAGCACTACATTGGCTTCTGGTGGATCTTTTGGATCTAGCGAAACAACAAGCTTCTGTGTAGGTGGAGCAACATCTTCATATGCTATTCAGTCATCATCTACTTCTGTAGGTACACCAGTTAGCATGAACATGTATCCTAACTATAGAGTAAATGATCGCTTGACTATTAGCTCTAATAGAAATGAAGTTTCTTATTCAATCACTAACTTAAATGGTCAGATTGTTTCAACTGGTCAGTTAGTTGGTGGACAAGTGAATGTTGCTAATCTTGAAGCTGGAATGTATATCATTAACTTCAAGGATGATGGTGACAAAACAATCACTAAGAAGTTTATAAAAGATTAACCTTTTAACTTAACCTAGTCTAAAGCCCTGTCTGCCTTGCGGACGGGGCTTTTTATTTTCAAATAATCATTTGAGCTCTATCTTTAGTTTAGTTATGAAAGACGGAGAATTATACAAACAATGAAACTTAAGATTCCACCTGTAGTCGTTTTATTCCTAAGCTTAGGAATCATTTTTGGGATCTCTATTCTTTTCCCTTCGATATCCTTCAGGTTCGAATATCAAACGTTTTTGTCAAGAGTCGTTCTAGCATTAGGAGTGTTGGTGGCATTTTCTGGCGTTATTTCGTTTCGGTTAAATGGAACAACTGTTGATCCGACTAAGCCTTCCAAAGCTACAGCGCTAGTAACTAAGGGCATATATAATTATACCCGAAATCCGATGTATCTGGGAATGGCCTGTATTCTAGCAGGCGGTATTCTTAGAATAGGAAATCCTCTTACGATTGTTGGTTTAGCTTTTTTTATCTGGTACTTGACACGGTTTCAAATAAAACCTGAAGAAAATGCTTTGAAGGAGCTATTTGGTGAAGAATACGAAGATTATTGCAGCAGAGTAAGGAGGTGGATCTAGCCGCTACTTCTCATTCTGTGATGTTTTACTGACATAAAGCTTAGTAGTACGTATGGAAATGCTAATCCTGAGATCTTAAAATTCAGAGCAAAGATCCCAATAACGAAAACGAAGTATATCAGAAATCCTAAAAGAATCATTCCAATTAAGGATAGCTTTCTACTCGATTGCTTTTGAAAAAGTGTGACGAGAAGAAGTATTTGACCAATGAAGGGAAGTATGATAAATGGATGTAGCAGGCTGGTAGGTTCACTAAGAGTTTTAGCCATTAAATCCCATTCAATTTTATACAGGAACGTTGAATGATCTCCTCCCCATTCGAAATATACAATTAGCGAGGATATGAGAAGGCCAATATTAAGTAGTTTGGATTTTGTCATCGGCCGACCTTAGATAGTAGTTTACTTGCTCTTTTAGAAACAGATTTTCTTTCATCTTTTTCCAATCGATTCAGATGGGGGATAAGCCACTGATGAAGTGAGTCATCTGATCGAGACCAATTGAATAGAACCTCCATGGAGTTGTTTAAAACTATCCAGTCTGATTCTGTTTCTAGATTATGTTTAACTATCGCTTTTGCTTGATCCTTTTGTTTAGCTGATAAATTTGAATCCAACATTTCAAACAGTTGAGCAATAGTCCACTTAGTGGAAGGCTGATCAATTTTTGCTATTTCGAGGATGAATCGATCTAAAAATGGAACCAGGTATTCAGGCTTTTCTTTGCAGATGCGCTTCATCGCATTCGATACCCTGAGTCTTACAATTTCGTCATCGCTGAAATAGCAGCTAAACAACTCATCGAACAAAGATTGATCTGCAAGTATTTCATCAACCACCTCAATGGTATTACCTAAAGAATTTGGGTGACCGCCTTTAAGTCTGTTTTCAAAGTCATTCATAATGAACTAGTTAATACTAAAATAACTATTTCATCATTCACCTTAGAATCAACTCTCTTTTGAAGGATTCATTAAGCGATGACGAATGAATTTTTCATCACCTACCTCCATCTCTGCGTCTTTCACAAAACCTAGTCTAAGAAACCCTTGAATACGAGTTCTCGAAGGAGGGAAGAAAACAACGACTGAATCTAAGTTCATTTCTCCGAAAGCCTTATCTATAATTTTCTTGTAAAGTACTTTACCGACGCCCCAGAAATCTGGGTGTAGTACCAATGCTAAATCAGCTTCTCCATCATCTGGTTGAACTCCACCCCAGCCGGCGAACTCCCCATCTATTTCAAATGCATATGGGCCATAGCCATGTTGCTCCCACATTTGTTCTTTGGAGGCTATAAACTTATCACAATCTTCATCGGTAAAATTGCCTGTAAGCAGTGGCATTTGTCTTCTCACTAATGGACTTGACATCAATTCTACGATTGCAGATTTCGAAACCTCAGTGAGACGCTTGAATTGAATGTCCATTGTTGTTACTTAATTATCAGTTTGACACGCTTAAGTTGCAAGATAGATTTAGAATACATCCAAAGATTATAAGTGTAATAGTAGTGTAGAGTGGTACTAAATTGAGTTGATCTCATGAAGAATCTTCAGGAGTTGGCGCGCTTCTTTTTCTTAAACTTGCTCCAGTCTACAGAGAAAATACCAAATAAGAATTCAAGAATGATTTCGATCATAATGCCAAAACGTTTGAAAAAATCTTAAGTTGTTGCCGCTAAAATTTTCTTATTCAGTAGTCAAGTAAATCTTTTGGTTCATGGTTTCTATTATCTGATCAATACTCGATTTGAGTAGTTTGTAATATTTAGGTTGATAGACTCCTTTTTTAAATTCATATAATGCCAAAAAATGAAGAGCCTTACCGCTGTCAAGAAACTGAGATTGAATGAGGACTGCATCATTGTTTACCTCTTTTGGTGACGGAAGTTTTAAGATTTTATATCCTTCCGGGATTTCAATTTTCACTCTGTAATAGTTTCTATATGGATATATAAAGTCAACAGGATAGGATCTTTCTTCTAGTGTTAGTGGATTCTCTTCCATAGGTAGATTTAAAAGAGGCTTTATGATGAGGTATTCACCCAGTTGCTCCATCTCTGTTGTTGCACTATATATCAATGTATAAGGATTTGAAGAATTGTCATAGCCATAAACCTGGATTGAGTCAACATCTATAAAATCTTCGAGCAGTTTATTTTTTATTTTTTCTTCGTTGTCACCATAGAGCTTACGCATATTGAATGCTTCGAAAAAAGTACTTTTGACATTTACCTTCGCTGTATAGGTCAATTCTTCAGGATCGACCTTAATATCTATCGCATACTGTTCAATTGATGGTGCCCTGTATTCAATCGATAGCCATAAATCTTCATCATTTTTATTAACAACCAGCCCCATTTCATTTACACAAAATGTTGGAATCATATTATAGTCCAATAATTTCTGAGTGCCATCTGTCATTATGGATTCATCTTGGATAAATACCGAAACATAGTTTGTGGACGTGTTAAAGGGATAAATTAGATTAATTTTTCCGTGATTTCGTGTACTCAATATCAATGGATCTGCATTAATTCCAGCAGCTCGAAGCATCCCAATCAGAAATAAATTTATATCAGCAGCAGAGCCACTTTTACCTTTTAGAAATTCTTTGGGAGTCTGTCTACTATACTTACCATAGTATCCATTCCAATGGAAACTGTTTTTCACATACTCCACGATTTGTTTAATCTTATCCTTCTTTGACAATCCTGATAAATCAAGATTTTCTTCTAAGATTTTCTCGGAAGCATTTGTGCTTTTTTTGATGAACTTGCCGAAGTCTTCATCGTCCAGAAGACTTTTCCTTTGGCTTTTCCAAGTAGTCATTTTATCTATAGTTCTGCCATCAGGATAGTTAATTCTGGAAAGCTGGAAATCTATTTTCTTTATGTAGTCATTTACACTAGTAATGAACGTTTCATCTTTGAAAGCTTCAACATTTTTTAGTGCGTATTTAGTGTTGACGTATTTATAGCTGACTCCAAAATCATTAAACTCTCTTCTGTCTGTTTCTACGTCATATATATATAATGAATCGATACTTTGACTTAGACTAGCGTATTCGTAGAAAGGAACAAGTTGTACTTCGTATTCGCTATATAGTGTGGGTATTTCATTTTGAAATTCCCAATCTTTTAGATTGAAAATAAATGGAGTAGTAAGCTCATAGGAGAATTCTACGATACTCCCGTCTTGAACATCTGGGAAAACAAACTTCTTTTGACTCCAATTCTCGTTTATCTTTTCTTCAAAGATCATTGCCTTGTTTACTTCCTTTCTCTCCAGTGCCCCATTTACATAGTTGTATGTAGTTGCTTTAATATCTTTTATTACTTCTCTGCTTCTGTTATCACTGATATAGTAGGGCATGCGAACGGAAGCATATTCCTTTCCTTTTTCATTAAAGACTTTGATCCGTTTGTGCTTTGTAAATTTTATCTTAAAGCCTTCAGTCGTATTAACAAATCTTGACTTACCAACATCGAAAAGAATGACTGCCTCGGCCAACGAATCGAATTCGCAATGATCGAGTTGTCTTTCTTCCTCCGTGATAACACCAAAGGGTCTTTTGTCGGCGTATTGTGCTCTTACCGTGAATAGAACGACTGTTAAGATGCTAAATAGAAAAATTCTCATATGGTTAATTTGTAGTGAACACAACTGCTAATTTCTTCTGATTATTCTTGACTTTAGAAATGAATTGATAAAATTCAGGATATTCATCTATAGAGTAGTAACCTCTTTTTAACGTGAAATGCTGATTTACTTCAATTACTCTATCAGTATTTATGATAGTGAATTTATAAGATCCATATTTGGAATCAAGACTTACTTCTTTTGGTGCTAATGAAATCTGATCGAAAGATGTCAAGTCATAACTGGAAGTAATCATTTCGTTTATAGGCATGTTGATTTTTACATCTCTTTTTCTGCCATCTGATTTTTCAAAGTCTGGAATTTTGATCTTAGGAGGTCTAATTGCCTTTATATCTTCTATTTCTTGAATTTGACCCTTAACTACTCCGCTTATTTTGATTTGATTGAATAAAGAATCGCGACTCTCGTCGATAATCTCATAATTCTCTAAAGTGAATTTTTTGATTTTGACGTCTCTTTTTATTCGATTTTCGATTTCATCTTTTTTAAGGGACTTATTTCTGTATCGCGTCTGCTCAAAAGATTTACCCCTCATAGTGATAGTAGAATTCAATTCTCCGCTTCCAATAGTGTCCAATTGAAAATTAAAAATCGATTTATTCATCACATCTTCCAACGATAGCTTGGGCATTTCTATCAATTGACTTTGACCTTCTTCCAGCCAAAGACTTTTTCTATTTTGTAGACTCGTCCCAACATAGTCAGTAGGTAAGACTGTCGATGTGTTTTCCAACCAAATGGTATCAGATTCTGTTGGGACAGCAAGTACGATATGATTGAATTGGGGGCCAGGAGATTCATCAACAATCCATCCATCGGAATAGTAGTTATTTCCTGCGTCTATAAGAACATAATTTGATTGTACTCCTGCATAATTCAAGAGGCCTTTCATGTAGGTTGTTAATGCTTTACAGTCTCCAAACTTGTTTTCACAGACATATGAAGCCGGATATGATCTTAATCCCCCAAGGTCAATACTGACATTTACATAGGTTGTATTGTCTTGTAAGTAGTGATACAAAGCAGCTATACTGTCTTGTAAATTGCTTTGACCTTTGAGAATGTTCTTAACATTTATCTTTTCTTCAAATGTAATTTCATCAATGCCTGAGTTAAGTTTTAGAAACCAGTCACCATATTCAGACCAGGAAGAAAGGCTTCCCTCAACGCCATATTTAAAGCTTTCCGGAGCAACAATGATGCTTGGTAGATTTTCCCAATAAATAGGAGAGTAGACTTCTTTACCAGGGATTTCTTTCAATAGCAACGTCCACTTCATTCTTCTTTTACCATTTTCAATATTCTCGGTTAGATTGAATTCATCTGTGCTATTTATATGGATGTTGGTATTTTGAGGAACTATAACTTCAACATTACTTACCAGAGGGGTAATTCCTTTATCTACAGGAGGAGTCCACCTCAAGAGGTATGTATAATTTCTCGCACTTCTTTTATAAGAATATTTGATTTGATAAGGATATTCATTCCAAAATAGGTTCAATTCCGTTATTTGATCATCCTCATGAAATGAAGATTCAGAGAATCTGTTTCGTGTCAGGATATCTTTCTTCTTTGGACGATAAACTACTTCTCCATCTTTATCTAGAATTTCTGCAGACAATAGAGTGAAGTTATCATTATCTCCGTGTGGAATTATTATTTCACCCCAATCTCTATTTTCCGAACTATTTACTTGAATTAGATATGACCTTTCTGTGACAAGTGTTTCTTTAATCAGTTCGACTTTTGTTTCATACTTCAAGATCTGTGCTGACCCTAATGAGACAAAAGTTGTGAACAAGACTTGTAAAATTATTCGCGTTCTATTCCCACGTTTTTGCATAGCTGGAGTCGTTGATGTAATTCGTTGAACTGGATTTTAAGATTAAAAAAATGATTTTAGTTATCTATGTCTAAATCATTGGCCTCATTATATTGAGTCTCAAAATTCCATTCACTTTTGTTAAAATTCTCGTACCAATAATCTGTCTCACTTTTTTCTGCAAATAATTCATTTTCTAGATCAAGCCATTCATTATCTATCTCTTGGACAAAAGCATCAATTTCTCTGTTGAATTCAGCTAGTCTTTGCTTTTCTAATGCCAGTCTTTGCTTTTCTAATTCTATTCTTTTAATTGCTTCAACAGTTTCTTCTGGCGTTCTATATTCAATATCTCGAGGTTGCCCCTGTCTATAACTGTGGAAGTTCCATCCACCACTAAAATTATCCTCTGGATAACTAGAGAAAGTAAACATCATTTGGAAAGATCCGCCTTTGAACATTGAATCCGGAATAGGCTCAATATGATTCCTATCGCCAGGTATAGGAGCCCATAAATTCCATTTGTCTAAAATCTTATGCCATTCTTCAAGATCTTTGTCATTGACCCAAATATCTGCTGCAAGACCTGAGGTATGATAACTGAAAGTGGCTGGTTTATATGCAATTCCATATTCACCTTTCTCATATCCTTTCTGAATTGATGCTTGATAGGAAGGAGACCTCCAGAGACTGACAATGTATACATCAATATCTTTATTCACCGCTTCTAAAATAGCAGACTCTAAATTTTTTTGAAAAAATGGGTCCAATCCTTTAAAAGGATCCGATTCATAAATATTATTATCCTTGATATTTAGATGAGCAAGGCTTCCAATTGATTGATTTCTCTTAGGTATGTTGACCTTGATAGAAGGTTCGATTTCATTATTTCTTAGGTAATAATCCAATTCAAAAGACTTTTCATCCATCCAATGTGGTATGCGTTCAATCATGCTTTGTCCATGACACAATATGACTACCATTGTTATCGATAGACTACTAAAAACTAACTTCAACATCATAATCAATTAGATCAAAGAAAATAGGAGTGTTAAGTGATTCTTTTCTTAGAATATTTGCTCTCTCTAGAGATTTTAACTCCTTTTTGGAAAACGCATCTGTGTTTAATACAGATTTACTGTTATCATAGAAACATATTCCGATAATATCAAACTTGCTATCTGTATCTGGAAGTATATCTTGAATCTTCATTACTAATCGTAGCTTACCAGATATTTCGATAGCTAATTTTTTCATAAGTTCTTGTGGAATTTCTGCTGCGGATAATTGAATATTTTCAGCATCTAATCTTGGTGTTATTAATAGCGTATCGCATTGCGTAATCGATCTAATTTGCTTTTGATTAAGTTTCAGCCTGACTTCAGCACTCTTTGGGTCGATAATTCTACCAGAAAATAGCGGATCACCTTTTTGAACATATTGTTTTTTTTGAACCATTAGTGAATCGATCCATATTGATTGTGATGAATGCAATTTTCCATCATCATATGATCTACTTTGATTCATATACAATTCAATCTTAGATTCTAACAATTTTGTATAGTCAAGAAACAGGGCATCTTCACCTAACGATCTTTGATACAAAAGTTCCTTCACAATTTGATCATATTCCACGAAGTTGAGATCAGTTACTTTCTCAACGTAGCGAGAAATGTATGATGCATACAATTGATCCATGGATTGCAAATCATGAATCACCTCTTTAACTGTGTTGAGATCTAGAGATTTATATGTGCCGGCGCATGCAAAAGGAAAGCAAATAGACTTTCCATGAGCTAAGTAGAAGGTAGAGCTTGGGGATATATAAACACTTGCACGACTTCCATTAATGCCACTCACATAACTTTCCGACAAAAAAGGTATAATTTTTTTGATACCAATAGCCTCAAAATATTTTTCACTGCTTTCAGTTTGATTACTTTTTATAATTGAAATGGCCCGATAAATTGTCTCGTAATTGGACTCAACCTTTTCAAACGGGACTTTTTGAAAGTTTTCAGAACTTAGGTTGTCAAGATATTCTGCGAGAGCGTCATAGTACTCCTTTACTTCCAGTGATTTTTCAAAAGCTCTTATTAGATCTTTAGTCATATCATCTAACACTTCTTCTGTAGAAAATTCTTGTTCAATAAGAAGTTCTCCATATTTAAGTACATCAATAAAAACCCTATCTCTATAAGACCTGGCATACTTTTTTGCGCTTCTCTCATTCCAGTAGTCATGGAATTTCTTTATTTCTTTCGAAGGATCTCCTCCAGATCTAAAGGATCTAAGTTGAAGCAATGCTTTCCCATCCTCAATTAGTGAAACATTATTAGGAAGAATTTTACTTACTCTAAAGTTGCTGTAATAGTCGATGGTAATAGGCTGATTATTCCCGCCTTGAGTAAGAATTTTATCAAGGCCATAGTCGATATAAGCTTGTAGAATTTCTTTCGATAACTTTTTGTCAGTGTTTAAACCTTTCAAATCTGCAAGAATTTGAATTGCTTCTTTTGAAGCAAGTACCTCATCAGAAATAATTAGACCTTCATGATTATTGATGATTTTTAAGTTAGATAGAATCTCCTCATTGGATTGTCGGAAAAGATATTGTTTGACATATCGTTCCATTTTTGGTGTTTCCCATAAAAGCTTCTTACTCAATAGATTTGGTCTCTTTTGGGAATGAATAGTACGTAAGTTGTAGTTGTCAAACATCTTATCGATCAAATTGATGTCACCAATAAGTTTGTTTTGTTTGGATAAAAATTCAAGTGATCTAATTTGAGCAATAGGTTTTTTCGTATTTGATTTTTTAGGAATGTAAATCGACTTTGCATCTGGCAAGACTTCTATTGTTCCTGTATGATTTGCTCTAAAAATTTGCTTAGGTGTATAGTCAAATTTTAAAGTACCATCAATTTGGTTTTGCCCGTTTGAGTAGTACGAAAGAGATAAAACTAAAATGTGTGGGAGTAAAAGTTTGGTTCTGGTCATCCGAGTGATTTGGTTAAGCGAATATGCGTTTGAATTAAAGATACGAATATCATTGATTGATAAAATCTATTCTGAAGTTGTGAAATCACAATATGAATTTAATATGATTAGTATGAGATAAGATACACTTACTTTTCTAAGTCTTCCAGCTGTTAATATTAAATCAGTTATCAAGCACTAATAGCAACTCTTCGCCATTTCTTTGGTCAAAAATAACTTGCATTATAGCTGGACGTACACCTTTAGGCCTATCCTGTAGAAGTATATCTCCTGTGGGTGTTCGAATAAGCGAAGTACTTGATTCAATCGAAAACTGATCAAGGAACTTGAAAAGTCTATCTGAACCTGATATAGTTACTGATTGAAATTTGATTGCTCCGTTAGAATGAGTTGTATAGTAGTCTGTTTCAGTTAATTTCTTATGGTAGATGATAAAGAATATGTGAGCAAAATCGGAGTTTTCTGGAAAGGTGACATAAGTCCATAATTTGTTCTTAACTATTTGATATTCGTAATCAAGGTTATTTAAGGCTGATTCAATACGATCTTGTTGAACACCTGTCAGAGCTATGTATGCACCTTTAATATTCTTTTTTATCAATTGGTTGTATGTGCTCGCTATTGGGTCTTTAGGCTCACCAATAACAGTCATTAATTCTAGCGAACTCTCATTCGAGAACTTAATATGGGCATTCCTTAATCCATTGTCGTGCAGTCGTCCTGATTTGATATGGAATCCTTTTTCTTCATATTCCTGCACCATTTTATCTAAATCTTTACCAACTACAATGATGTGATCAATACTCAGTTTCTGACCCACACCGAAGTAAGAAATCAATATTGTTGTTGCGAAAAATGCTAGTCTTCGGGAAGAATCCTTGTTCATCAAATTACTTTATTTCTAAGAGTAATTTAGCAAGTAATCATGGAGGTTTAATGCGAAATGAGTTCTACCAAATTACAAGAGTCAGCTACTATTCTAACCTTGAGTTAAACAATAGCCTTATCATTTTATAGAAGTCACCTTCATTATAATTATAATCATCTTCAGTGTTTACTCGGTGAACCATCACAAGCCTGGAGTCCGGATAGATTCCAAGCATATGAATTCCTAAACCGGTATGGAAGAATGAATTTCTCTTGGTGTTTTCTCCCGGTACTCGAACGCGCCAGAGCATACCATAAGCATTGCCATATTGGGGACTGTATACCGAATATGGTTTTGTACTCACATCAATCCAACCCTTACTTAGAATTTGCTCACCGTTCCAAACCCCATGATTTAAATACAACTGTCCATAAAGGGTTAAATCTTGTGAAGACATTCTAAAATGATACGCCGGGTATTTCGATTGGCTGCGTTCGTATTGATAAAATCCATCTGTATTGGGTATTTCAATATCTTCCGAACCCACATCTAACGTTACATACTCCCCTGAGTAATCCATCCCCAGTGGTTTTGCAATTTCCTCATTGAACATTTCGTAAATGCTTTTTCCAGTCTCTTGTTCCAGAATAGCCCCTAGAGCGTTATAGTCCCAATTGTTGTAGTAATAATACGCTCCTGGTTTGTATGTGTTCCTTTCTGGTCTGCCTCTCAACATTGCATTGTTAACTGCTGCCGCATTATGATAAACTCCGGATCTTGATCTTAGTAGATCAGCAATAGATGCTTCTAACTCTTGATCACTTAAAGCATCAATGTCATCAATACCAAGTGACTTGAGGGTAGCTGTCGTATCGATATCACCATTGGCAATTGCTATTCCATACAGTGAGTTAAGCATTGCTTTTCTAATAGAATGTATCAGGTGCTTTTTCTTCGTGTCACCCCATTCAAAAATGATTGCATCATCAATCATTATGATCATCGATGAAGAGCCACTTTCTTCTAAATGATTTTTTAGAGTTTCTAATTTTTCGCTGGAAAATCCTTTTTCTTCAGGCTCGGCGTATTTGAATTTTTCTTGTCCAATAACACCAATGTGAAACGTAACCAATGTGAGAATCAAAAATAGATTTCTTAGCCTCATTCTGTTAAATCTGTTAAAAACTATTTGGAGAACTTACAGAAATACACTTTGTTTAGTTCAATTCACAAAGACTCAACAAATTGTGTGAAAACATTTTTATGCTTCTCTAAATCCATATTTGCAGATAGAGCAACGCGGGCTATATAATCCTTGTCTCCTTCTTTTGTTGTACCCTGGGTGGATGTAGCAGGGACTGTCCAATAACAACCCTTTAGTTGTCCGTAGCTCACACAGTATTTACTTTCCTCTGGTATTTCTGAAATCATGAGGTTAATCAATTTAAGATTTAGCTCACGTTTGTAGGCTTCTCTTTCATCAGGAGAATTACCTTTAGTCGGAAGGTCTAATGAAAATACTGAAGGTGTAAAACCTTGATCGGCAAGTTCTTCTGAGACAAAGTTAATTTTAGCATCAGGAAGGTACTCTTCAATAAATTTCACAAAGGAGCGTGTGTTTTGGTAAGCACCGGCAATCCGTTGGATCATGGAAGGCATTTGTCTTGCCAGAATATCATATTGGAAGTCAGTCGCCTCATTATCACATAACAATAGGTGCTGTTCAATTCTGTTAATCAAATTTTCAGCTCGTTCATTGGCAACACAGTATCCGGCTGTGCATAGACCACCGCTCGGAAATTTGGATCCACTAGCAAAAGATATTGTTCTTACTGAAGCAAGGATGTCATTTGCTCCTAAGAAATGTACATTCGGACAAAATGTTTGATCCAAAATGAAAACAGGATCTATCGCTGTACTTCCATTGGGAGTCGAACGGCTTTTACTTAGCGCTTCTCTCAATTTCTCAAGATCAGGCACCTCTACTCGAGGGTTAGTTGGGATTTCAGCAATTATTAATGGCACTGCGTCTTCTTGTGCCATATCATTCAATATCATATCGATACTTTGCACCATGTCATTTCCTGCATCAACTGGAAAGTCGACAATCTCCACTTCAGACAAACATGCCGCAACTCGTCGTGCTTGATCGTTTGTTCCACCATAGCAATTTGGAGGTACAATTATTCTTATTTCTTTATCAGGATGGTTAACTCTCGCATCATGCACCAATCCCATGAGGATTGCATATTGAATGGAAAGACCGCTTGAGGCAACTAAACCATTCGTATTCGTTCCAGTAATTGATTTAATGGTTTCTAAAACGCTGACCTTTTGATCTTTATTAGAAGTAGATGAAATGATATCCTTGCCAGCAAAGGTTTCCAATACATTCAGACAGTTCGCTGGAGTCATAGCAATGGTCTCTCTTCTTCTGACGTGCTGAATTTCGGAGATATAATCAGTATTCTCTCTATTAACAATGATTACACTTCCAGCTTGATTATGAATACTGATGTGAAAATCAATGCTTGAATCAAGCGTTAAATTCGTAGCATCGCTACTGTCTGATAGGTAAATGCTACTACCATCAAATGATGTAACGTCAGAAATATTTTGAACATGCTCAACCTCTAAATCATATTCGTAAACACGCTTTACAACCTCAAGGTCAAAGTGCTTTGGTAAAGCATTGCTATGGAAAACTTTGGTTCTCTTTTTTTCAAACTGATTTTTACGGAGAATAGCTAAGATTGGAACTGTGGATGATGAGAAACTGATCACATTGTCCGAAGGCAAATTATTTGATTTAGCAATCGCCCATTCCAGTACGCATGAAAGCGGATGGCCCAATCTTATGTAGTCAAAAGCGGTAGGTAGCTTAGAAAGTAATTCCTGACTTACTTTACTGGTTTTGAATAAGGAATCGAACTGTTCTAAAAATTCTGTTTTGGCCAGTTCTTCATTATAGATATCCAACCTGTGTGTAGTTAGCCTCACCCAATCTTCGGGTAAATTATCTAGTACACCTTCTATAAAATTTTTCACTTCTTTCCGCACCATTTAAGTCACCGTTTTTAATGAGACTGCAAGTATATGAAATCAGTGCTTTTACTTAGGTATGAATTGATTGTTTGGTACCGTAGGCTACACTAAAAATGCATTGATTGAATTAAAAAAACGGATTAATTCTTAAGCTTGAAGGTTCTAATAAGCCAGATAATTATCGGTTTTTTTAAGAGTAATGCGATAGCAATAATCAGAATCGACATTACGATTATTTTATGGAGCAATCTGAATTCAAGATTTAGGAATTGATATTCGAGGAATAGCCCAATATAGATTGTGTTAAATATTAAGAAATAGAATACACCTGTTGATGCCTTCAATTCCGAAATATTTGACATTCTCCATATTGTTACCAACAACAGGAGGTTAGCGGGGAATATCAATATAAGTGCTATGACTAATGCAGACATTTTACAATTGAAATTAATAACCAAATTGAATTAAAAAACAATTGCCCGCAAGTTTTGCCTTTGGAAGGCATCTTAATTAGTAAGAAATAATACATTGAGAAATCGCCTTATTATTTCTTCTTTATTAATCCGTTTTATATTTTACTTAGATAACCATTAAGATACCGATGAAAAATTTAAGCTTAATCATTCTGCTAGTTTTAATTTCCTCTACAATATTTATTACCAGTTGCGGTAGTGACGATGGTGGTGGATCAAACGCGACAACATTCAATGCATCTATTACTGCAACTTCTGCAACACTCGCTGAAGATGGTGGATCTAGTGTGCTAACTGTCGCTCTCGACAATCCCAATGATGGAGATGCCATTGCGTTTGAATTAAACTTGGGTGGTACTGCCGTTTTTGATACAGATTATGAAATTTCTTCTGGAGTTACAGAAATCGCGAACGGAGCTTCTACTTCATTATTGACATTTACCGCGGTAGATGATGATGACGAAGAAGATGATGAAACGATTACCGTAACCGTGTCATTCCCTGACAACACAAATGTTGTTGTGGGGAGTAATGGTTCGCTATCACTTATGATAATGGATGATGATGAAGATGACGGAATGGTTAGTAATGAATGCGAGAATACTACTGACTCCTATGCTATTGATTTAGATGCTTCAAACTGTACTGTGGATATAGAGACAGTACTCGGTGTTTCATCCGAATATTCCATGAGCGTTTCTGGCAATGACAGAACAATTGTTTCTAACAGTATTCCAGATCATAATGTGGGTCAATTTCCTAACCCGGGTAATCCTAATACTATCACTGAGACGGATAAAACTTTTGTTGTGGATGCCAATCCATCAAAAAACAATTCTACCACTAGCTTGACAACCAGCAATGGAGCTCCAAGATACTGGTTTGGAATTTTAGACAATGGTATTGTTTTGGCGCCAATTGCTAATGAATTTTTTACTAACACCAGTACTGGTGAGGATAATAATGATTGGAATGAAAACGCATTGAGTGGGAATATCAGCTTAGGTACTGATTGTAATAATTCTCATGTGTTTCCGAATGGAATATACCATCATCATGCGACTCCTTCAGCCTATATTGATGATAGAGCTATTGATGGCTCAGCCACTGCGCAAGTAGGGTGGGCTGCTGATGGTTTCCCGATTTATTACAAGTATGGAAATAAAGATGGATCAGTAGTAGAGCTTAGTTCTAGTTTCAGACTTAAGACAACAGATAGAGGAGGAGATGGTGTATCGGCTCCGAGCGGCTGTCCTGATGGAACGTATAACGAAGACTATGAATATGTTGCTGGTCTTGGTGATTTGGATGAGTGCAATGGTTACGAGGATCCGACATTAGGGTATATCTATGTGATTACGGATACATACCCTTCAATTCCAAGATGCTTCTACGGTACTCCAAGTAATGATTTTACTAACTAATTCAATTAATTTGAATGCTAGATATAGATGCGCCCCACTAAGGGCGCATTTTTTTGTCTTCTTTTTCACCTTTATGTGCACGTTCTTTTGCAGCGAGAGTGTGGCACATAATATTGTGCTTTCTGAATATTCTTTGAGTTATAAAGATGATGTTTGGATACTTAATTTCAAGCAAAAGACCAGCTATTTGCGTGATGCGATTTATGCCAATCGACCTGATCTAAAAGGTACTAATCTGAATTCAGATGATTTCCTGGAGCAAACGTCTAAGCATATTATAGAGAACCTGTCTTTGAAGTTCGAAGGGAATCAACTTTCTATATCTCCAGTAGAAATGAAGTATGGTGGATTAAGTTTTGAATCTACCTTCATCGTTAATGGTCTACCATCAAATCCTGATTTTCTGACAATAAAGGTGGATGCTTTTGATGAGCATGAACATTCGATTGTGCTTTTTAGAGTGGCTAATGGCTCGGATGCATATCTAAACTATTTCAATCAAGAGCAACGGCTGGCAACTTTTGATTTTGAATCTCATAGTTATGTATTTGAAGAAATACGATCAGGTGAGAGTAGTAATCTTATCATTTATGCCCTCATTGCTGTACTTGTTTTGTTCCTGGTAATTAAGGTTGTGAGAGATAAGAAAAACGATCAATAGATCACCACTCGTTTCTTATGATACTTCTAAGTTTGGTGTCTACAGCAATGCTATTTAATCCAATCTCCATATCTGGATGGTAAAGAAGTCTTACCAATTCCCTATCAACATCTGAGTATTGGGTGGCAAATCCACCATTGGTTTGGGTTTCATAAAATATGCTGTTAGAAAATCTTGGTGAATCTTTTCCTAAACCTAATACCTGAGTGATTTCTTCAAGCACAACACTAAGTTGTTGAGATATGGTTGGACGCTCAGTATCAATAAATATTCTTGCTTCATTAATAACATCACTGTTCCACCAAACATTGAAGATTGCAAAGTTAGTCCCCACATCGCTTCCAGGAAATAGTGCTTCAAACTCAGATGCTGTCCCAAAATACATGTAGCAATTAGACTGACTTTGACTCTGAACTATTTCGACAGAGAATCCATCTGTTGCTAATTCGTTAATATCATCGACGGTTTGTTGAACCTTAGTAGTCAGGGTGGATGATGGTGAACCATCAATGAAAATTTTCATGGTGGTTTTCCATTTTCTTGTAATTTCCGATGCACCTCCATTTTCAAAGCCTAATGCAATATCCTTGAAATAATCAATGGTGATTTCAGGTAAGCTTAGGTCAACCGAAACCTCTGCTATCTGTAGGATATCACCACCAGTTACTTCTACTTCTGCTTGTATGTTATCTCTAACATTTATGTCGAATAGATCAGCATCTTTCACGATAATTTGACCGGTGCTATTATCAATGCTCAATGCATCATCGATGCTTTGATTTATAATTTCGTACTTGACATCATCGATGTTGGTAGTGACAATTAGATTCCCAATAACCTGATTATCACTTGGCCTCTCTGTTAAAGATGCATTAAAATTTTCGACGATTAAATTCGCTTCAAGTGCAGATTCTCCATCACCACAAGCATTTATTAAAACTGTTAGAATAGCTAGCGATAAAATTTTAAGTTTCATAGCGAGTACAGTCAAGTGGATTTAGGTGAAGATAGGTTTTTAGTTTCCAATTTGTTGAAAGTTACCCGTATAACTACCAACAACGGTATCACCATTACGCATATTGAGCTTGTATTCGATTTCTAGAAATCTCTTACCTTTTGAAATTTCAGCAGTTCCATTGCCTATTAGTGTAACATCAGTTGTACCACTAAATATGTACACCTCGGCATATCCTACGTTATATTCTCCTGGGATAACTCCATCACTATTCGAAAATGGTCCAAATAGTCCCACTGCATCAATACCTTTTAAATTCCCAGTTGCTGGGCTGTTTTCAGAGTTTAAATAGATTAGCTCACCTTCTGAGAAGAACCCAAAGTTAGACGTATAAGTAGTGGATGCTCCATCCGAGAAAACAGTGAAAGATCCTTCACCAATTGGTGAAAGGCTGTCTCCATCGCAGGAGATTAGGACAGCACTTAGTAGCAAAATAATTACTAACTCTTTATTGATCATTTATTCCTATTCAATTGGAATACACAAGTCTACAACAAATTTATTTTCAGGATGCTTTCTATAGTCATTATGATAGATTTCAAAAGGGTTTTCCGGACTCTTCTTGTATCCATTTTCGTTCATCCATACGAACAAACCGGTCCAGCTTTTTTCAAAATCCATAGGAGTAATTTCGTACCTTCCTACAACACATTTCGTACTACCTAAAGAGAGTTTATTGATCTCACCTTCCACTTCGAAAGGTTTACTAGTGGAAAGAAAGACACTCATTCTTACTTTATCTGGAGCAGTTACTTTCACGCTGTCGTAAAAGATCCTTCCAATTTTGGCTTCAGGATCTTCTAAAAGATGTTTTGAATTTGCCCACATCAACAATTTATCAAAAGCCTTTTCCACGTCAAATATTCCTAAGTGGGTCACAGCGGCTGCTTCCATAGCTGCCATCTCTTTTACTTCAATTTGTGCATTCATATCGATCCAATTTTTAAGATTAGTAATGGCGCAAATGTATTTTTCGTGATTGCTATTCACTTGACCATTATTGCTATCTAGTTGGCTAATCTTGCTGTATCTATTAGGGTTTTTCTTTTTGAATTCTGTAGGACTGATCCCATAAAACTTCTTGAATGATCTGGAAAATGAAGAGCTATCGTTAAATCCATACTTCAGATATATCTCTGTGATGCTATCATTTTTATGGATTAGATCTAGGGCAGATTTTTCTATTCTTCTTCTTGTTATGTATTCATTTAATGTTTCGTCAGTGATTTGTCTAAATACACGATGAAAATGAAATGGAGAGAAGTGGGCAACCTCGGCGATCAATTCTAAGTTAAGTTTAGAGGTTAGATGATCATCTATAAATTCAAATACTTTATTTATTCTGTTTTGATAGTCTGATTGGATTTTAGATTCTGTTGTGGACATACTCAGACTTGTTAATAATAAAGTGGAAAACGAAGCTAAAGTTATGATCCAAATATGAATCGAATTTGATAAATCTTGCTTATCTGTTGTTGGTAGTCTATTCTAACTTATAAATTCACTAAAACCTTTATAGAATTTTTTACCTACCGACTTATTCGTATATGGTGATATTTCCATACCCAAGGCATCTTCAATAGACCATTCTAAGTCTTTGAATCCTAACATATGTCGAAATAATACCGTACTCGAAAACCGTGGATTGATTTCAAAAACTACTGCTCCTTTTTTTGTTAATCTAAGTTGCACGTTAATGCTTCCAAAAAAATTTAGTGAGGTAGATATATCGTGTAGTAATTTTTCAATGGTTTGGTTTTCAACAACCTCGCCATAGTTGCTGTAACCACCGGCAGTAAGTTCCCTTTTAAAAATTAAAGTTCTCACCTCTCGATTGCTACTCCTATAAAGCCCACAAGTGTACTCACCGCCATCACCTTCAAGATATTCTTGAGCTATAAAGTCGGGGTTTCTTTTTGAATAGAAATCAAAGGATTCTTTGTCCTTTATGATATGTACTTGTGAACTTCCAGAACCACTTCGAGATTTCAATATGATTGGAAATTCAATTGAATTTGTTTCACTTAAAAGCTTTGTCTCTGGAAAGGGTAGGCTATTCTCTTTTAAAAATATTGCAGTGTTTAATTTATCATAGCCCACCTCTAACGCCTTAGTGGATGCTGTTACCAATTGAGCGCTACCAATATTTTGAGTAATGTCATTTTCGAAAAAATAACGGAGCTCTTGCTCCGAAGCTGGAATAACAAAGTCAATATCATTACTGGCGATAAATTCCTTGAGACTTTTAAGGTAATTTGGATTGTTGCAAGGAAGTCCAACAGTGAAATTTTCAAAAATAAACTGAGCCGCATTTCTATCGGAGATATCCATTCC
Organism: Ekhidna sp.; assembly: GCF_963691765.1. Classification (GTDB taxonomy): domain Bacteria; phylum Bacteroidota; class Bacteroidia; order Cytophagales; family Cyclobacteriaceae; genus Ekhidna. The sequence goes on along the minus strand of NZ_OY829375.1, from coordinate 131,073 downwards.
ATAAAGTGAGCCAACAAGATCAAGCTCATTCAGTATTTTACCAATACTTTGGCCAAGATCGCCTCCGCATCCGGTTACAAGAAATGCATACTTAGTTTTCATTATTACGTTTTAATACGTTAATCAAATAGTCTACTTCTGGATCAATTTTTTTAACATCCTCAATCAAAGGATTTACATCATAGCTGGTCTCTTTCAACTCAAAGGTTTGACTCACAGTATCAAGAATTAGCCAATTAGCAATGCCTCCTTTTGCCCTTGATTGACCAACTGAACCAACATTCACAAGTACATTGTTTTCATTGTGATGAACAAATGCATAATGGGAGTGACCAACAAAAACAAAATCAGCGTTTACTTCTCCACTTCGCTTTAAGATTTCTTCATCTGTATCAGGATATAAATAAAAATATGGATCCCAATTTGAACCATGACACATTAGCACGGTAGTATTGTCTATTTTCAATTTTTGCTGATCAGGAGCACTCACTAGTTTGTGAATTTGTTCCTTTTCTAGCCTGTCTAATGCTATTTTATGACCACTGCCATATTTAGGTTGCAGTGTGGAAAGCGATATTTCATTATTCGACAGCTGCTGAAGAAGTATTTCATGATTACCGCGAATCAACTCGTAATCCCATTCATCAAGCATTGATAATATACGATCTGGAGTGTAATAGTAGCCAACAATATCGCCAAGGACCAGTAGCTTCTCTACATCACTATTCTTTGCCTCATTCAAGACCTTTTCAAGGGCGTAGTGGTTGCCGTGGATATCAGAAATTACAGCGACTATCATATTTAAATATTCAAGTTTTCTATTATCTGTGCAGCTACGGCTTGAGGTGTCTGAAGCAAACCCTCATTCTTTAGGTTTACAAAATCTTGATGTCTTGTAAATGCTCCAGAGTTTGATTCTCTAAGACTTTTTTGCATATCAGTGTCAACGACACCAGGATCAATATTTATTGCATTTATTGATGGGTTATTTTGTTCTTGTTGCTCAAGTGACTCAATAAACATTTTCATGTATGCTTTAGCGCTGCAATAGATACTCCAACCATCGATTGGACGGTTCGCTGCACCTGATGATATGTTTACTATATCTAACTCCTTTTGAGAAAAGCTTGCAATTAGATAGTTGATGATGATCATAGGTGCTTGGATATTCACCTTGATTGATTGCAATAGATCGCCATCGTTAAAGTTTCCCACACCATCAATGGGATGAATGATTGCGGCATTATTAATGAAAGTAATTTTATCAACTGTGTCTTTGAGTCTATCCAATTCTTGAAGGGAGGTTTGAGACGATAGCTCTGACAAATCTTGTTCAATAAATATGAATCTTGGGTCATCGGTTAGCTCCTTTTGACTTTCAGAAAGACGCCTTGAAAGTGAGACTACAAATTCGATAGATTCTTTTTCAAATAAAAGATCAAATAAGGCTTTGCCCAAACCTCTGTTAGCACCGGAAATTATAATCGCATGTCTTTGCTTCATTTCTTAGTGTTCATTTTTCAAAGATGGATTGACTTTCGAATGAATAACTACATTAACCAGCTGACCATCAAAATTGACCTCATTTTTTAATACAGCTTCTTTTAAAAATCCATTCTTCTCCAATACCGGATACAAATGTGGCCTTAAATCGTAAGCATACGTAGAGATTTTTTCAAAATTCAACTCGTTGAATACCACTTTTTCTAACAGGGTCAAATAAGTAGACCAATGCAAATCAAACTCCTCTTTTTCGAGCTGGGTATTCATAACAAACGAGACTTCTCCGCTTTTTTCAAGCCAATTGATATGAACCAAACCTCCATACCCTAAGCATTGATTTCCTTTTAGGTAGGAAAATAGTAGTTGATTTGGAGCCTCATCTGAGAATAATGATTTTACTACTGAATTAAAATAATGGTCCTGATCTTCTTCTGATAACAGCTTATTCTGTCTCAAATGATACATCTGTTCGTTTCTCCATTGCCTGATTAGCTTTCTATCTTCATATCGAATTGGAACCAATTGATGGGTATCATTTTTGAATATTTGATTGCTAAGTACGCGATATCGGTCCATTTAGAATAACATATCAATTTGATGGTTTAGCGTTATTAAGCCTATTGATTTTTTTGGTAAAAATCAACAATCAACTCTGCAAGTTCTTCACCTTTTTCTTCCTGAATAAAATGGCCGGCATTCAAGTGGGTATGATCTTGACCTTTTGTTCCAGGAATGATTTTTTGAAAGACTACTTCGGCACCTTTCATGATGTAATCCTGGTCTCCGAATATGGTAAGAAAAGGTTTTTCCCATTGAGCAAGAATTTCCCAAGCTGATCGATTCTTTGCTGACTCTGGGTCATCCATCTCAACAGGCACTAACATTGGAAAAATACGTGCACCTGCTTTGTATTCTTCGGATGGGTAGGGGGCATTGTATGCTGCTATTACCTCTTCAGAAAGGTCCGCGACCGTTCCTTTATCTATTACTTTTCCAATATCAAAATCAGGTGATTTTTGAGAGAATTCTCTCCACTTGAGAAATACTTCAGGCATTTCAATATTTCCAGTAGGGAGTGTGGTGTTGGATGCAACTACCATAGCGAATCGATCTTGCATTTGGGTCACCAGCCGTAATCCAGTAAGGCCTCCCCAATCTTGACAGAACAATAACATGTTGCTCAAGTTTAGTTGCTCAATAAATGATGTGAGCCAATCCATGTGATTTTGATAGGTGTAATCAGACTGCTTCTTCGGTTTATCTGATTTACCAAAACCAATTAAATCTGGAGTGACAACTCTGAAATTATTAGCAACCAATATTGGTATCATTTTGCGATACAGAAATGACCAACTGGGCTCACCATGTAATAGAAGAACCGTAGGGTTAGCTTTATCGCCTTCGTCTAAGTAGTGCATTCTTATTCCGTCCGTCAATTCTAAGTAATGAGGGGCGAAGTTGTAATCCGGAAGGTTTTCAAATCTTTCCTCCGGTGTTCTAATTATTTCTATCATGGCATTAAGTCATTTTATTAAATGTAGCTAAATATTGGCTCTATTCTACCTATTTGTATAATGTCATGGCGAGTAAATTCACTTTAATGATGGATGGCCTGTTGCCTCGCCCGTCAGTTTTATAAAGTCAATGTCCGAATAGTATGCTTCAAAAATTTCAACGGTACCGTTCTTCATAAATGTTGGAATGATTTTGTTAGCTACATCACCATCCCATTGGGCCTGCTCATGACCAGCGTTCTCTACTTCAATGTGTATTGCATTGGTAAAGCCCTTCATTGTTTCTTCAACTTGCTCAACAGGGGTTCTTGCATCCAAAGTTCCAGTGATAAATAACGTCGGAATGTCTGACTCTATCGGCTCTGTAGAATTGAATGATAATTCATTATCAATCCAATGGTCTTTGACGGCTGAAAATGGAAAGTTTACGGTATTTCCAAATTGACTTTGCTCGGCCTCTTTTGCTATTTGTGACCATCTTGCGGCGTTAACTCCCGAGGCTAGTTGCTGATTTATTCCTTGACCTGGTATTCCCATAGCCAACGTCATCCTTCGTTGAACAAACCAGGTGAGTATTGAATAGTCGCCATTATTGATGGAGTATAATAGCCTTGGCATCACTGGTATATCGTTGGCATCATCAATGTCCAATCTTAGAATAAGACCGAGACCGAATCCACCGATTTTTAAATCCATTTCTTTTCTAGTCAGTGGATTTTTAACGGTTACTGTCACCGGGTTTTCATCCAGCTTTTTCATAGTCTCATAAACAAACGATTCAAAATCTGGTATTGCCTGATTAATCGAGCTGTCTTTTGCTACCATCTCACTTATAGTCTTAATGTGTTTGTCCAGATGGCTGGGGAAGTTAAGCGCCTGATTAGGTGCGTCGGCTCCTACTAAAATGGCTCGTTCAACACTTTCTGGAAATAGCTGCATTACGGTCATGCCGATATGAGTGCCATAACTAAAGCCAAAGAATGTATAGGTGTTAAAGCCAAGTGCACTCATTAAGTCATTGACATCATTGGCGTGCTCTTCAATGGTATAACCTTTTACATCAACACCTTTATCTTCGAACGAAGCTAATGCTACACTGGCAACTTTTTGAAAATGTTGGTTTGCTTTTTCCTCTGAAACAAAGAAGTCCTGTGGATATTCACCTTTCCATATGTAGGTAAGCGCTTTGTCATTGGAACCTCGGCGATCTAGGAATATTAGATCTGCTACTTCTAAATACTCCAATCTGTCATTGAGGTATTTTGGATTACTGGCCTCCCAGGTGATTTGTCCACCACCTCCTTCGAGATAGATTACTGGTGTGCCGGGGTTATCTGAAATGCTCTTTAGATGAACATATTTTAATTTGATCTTTCTGCTATCAGGGTTATTTCTGTTCTCAGGAACTTCTAGAAAACCGACTTGTCCTTCGATTTTGATTCCGCTAGTAGTTTTAAACTTCTTTGTTTTGACGTTTACCAATGACTGACTTGATGCATTGAAGATAGTGGTAAGAATTGCGATTACGATAATGGATAACTTTTTCATTTTCTTTTTTTCTTCAAAAGTCCCAGTGGGGTAGAAAAAAATCAAAATGAGTAAGTCTCAGATGGTCATTTGAAACCTTTTAACTGGATTTTTTAAGGTAATCAGAAGGTGTCATACCTGTTTCTTTTTTGAATGCTCTATAAAATGAAGCTTTTGAGCTGAATCCAACTTCTTGTCCGAGACCTACGATGGAGTACTTATTGCTTTCGGGTTGGATGATCAGATCTTTGAACGCTGCAATTCGATGATGGCTGATCAAATCGTTAAAATTGGTTTGTAGTGTTTCGTTAATAATATTGGATACACTGTTGATCGGACAATTAAGATGGCTTGCAAGTTTCCCTAGTGTAAGACCCGGATCTTGATAGAGTTTTTCTTCCTTAAGTGCATGCAAGATCTGCTTTTTCTTATCTTCTAATTCTTCCTCGGAAAAGCTAAATTTTTTGATTCGGTCAGTATACGTTTCAACAACTTTTACATATTTCAACAGATAGAAGTAGCCCAATACATAAATGCTCAATCCGATAATTGTTCCTATTGGTTTATAGATCAGCGCAGAGTTGTCATCCATTTGTTCTATGAATATCAGCGCTATGGGTGCGGCCAAGAAAAGAAAGGATATTAGAAAGCTCCAAATAGCAATCAGAAGGTTTAGCCATTTTTTGATCTTTTGAAACTCGCGTAGTACACGTTTTGCCTCTTTTGCCTCTTTATAAATCAAATAGGCATATATGCTTAGTTGAATTGCTCCCAATAGTGCCATAACCAACGCAGTGGCCTGTATCACCAAGATATTGTCATAGGCCCATTCTAAATTGTTGCTTATGTAAGTAAATATGGCCGCGAAGAGTACTCCATCTAAAAGGAAGGATGGTAAAAAATGTAAAAGATCTTTTGCGCGGAATAATCTTTTCGGGTCTTTGATATATAGTATGTGGAAATAAGCTAATGGGCCATAGGACAAGCTAAATTCCATTGGGATAGGAAACTTAGAGTTGAACGAGCTTATAGATTCTTCTAAGACAAGATGAAGCAACGAGAGAGAAAAGAGGAAGATCAGTATGCCAAAAAAGAGATTACTTTTTCTCATTGGTCTTCTGGAGACGATGATCGTAGCTAATATCACTCCTTGGAAAACAGCGAGTAAAAAATAGAAATTTGAAGATGTTAAAGAAGTATCTATCATCTTCTATTTAATCGTTTTCCTTAGCGTCTAGGAATGAGCGCACGACTTTTACACTTCTTAAAGGGACTTCTTCCATTGGAACATGCCCGGCATTTTCTAAGATTACCAAGGTATCATTAGGTAGGTCCTTGTGAAAAAGCTCAGCATTTTCGACAGGTATCAATAAGTCCTGATCACCCCATAGAACAAGCGTTGGCTGTTTGATCTCAGAAATGTATTGATACGCATCTGTTGGTCTCTCCATCGAGAGCCTATCAACAAAAGCTTGCCTATTGCCCGCTCTTAACGTCAGTTCAAAATATCTGTCCGCTAGCTCATCGGTGACTTTACTTTTATCAGCATATACATTTTCAACACTGGATCTCGCGATTGACTTTGGTGTGATGAACGTAAACATGTTTTTAATTACAGGGATTCTGGCGACTCTGAAGGCTAATGGTACGCTTTGCGCTTTAAAAGGGTACCCCGCCGCATCAATCAAGATCAGTTTGTCAACCATCTCCGGGTAAACAGTTGTAAATCGCCAGGAGATTTCACCTCCTAGGGAATTGCCTCCCAGAATGCATTTTTCAATTCCTTTTTCATCTAAGAAGTGTTTGATAAACTCAACATACTTCTTAATGGAGTAATCCCGATCAGGGAATGGACCTGTCAGTCCATATGCTGGAAGATCCATGCGGACTACCCGATACTCTTGCTTTAGAAATTCTGGCCAGTCATCAAATGTATGCAAGCTTGAACCCGTACCATGAATCAGGACAATCGGTATCGAATCGTTAGGATTGCCTTCATCTCTAAAATGCACATTCATTCCATCAATCATCGTAAAAGAGGAAGGAGCTTGCGCGTATTTGGTTTTTAGTTCATCGAGAGGAATGTCTCGATATCCAAACAGTAGAGACACTACTACAACTAAGAAAAAAACACTTATGAGTAATATTTTTAAAAGTTTTGGTAGTCTCATGTCCATTGATGTTTATCCAAATATACCTTCTGAATTGCTAGCTAAAAAGGAACGCGTACTTCTTCAAATTGAATAAGAGTCGTAGTTTTACTTTTGTTAGGTAGGAGAACGAAGGATGACCATCAAGCTGAGTAAACTCTATACACTGGGATTAACCAATACCCTAGGCACTTACGATGCGTTTAAACTGCAAATTGTAAATCGCCTGGCCGTACTCTGTATTGGAGTATCATTGATACTGGTTACAATCAATCTGATATTTCAGAATTACATTGGAATAGCAATAGATGTTTCTGCTATTGTACTCGTGGGTTTGCCTGTTTTATTACTTAATCGTTTTCAGAAGTATTCCGCAGCTATATATCTGTTTGTAGTTGGCTATCATTTGGCTTTGATAGTTGGCACTTATCACTCCATTGTAGAAGGCAGGCAAAGTGGACTTGAATATCTTTTCGTTCCCGGTGTAATTTCCATAATCATTTTGGTGAATGGAGTCAAGCAGTACATTTCTGTCTTGATAAACTTCACCCTTTTTATGCTGCTAAATTATGTGCGATTTGAGTATACAGGCAGTGGTGAGTTCGCTACTTATTTTCGGCTAAGTTTAATATTACTTACTGCATATTTGATGGTTTATTATTTTGTGATGAGTTTCAAAACGCAGCTATTTAGAACCTTAAATAGTGCAGAAAAGCTAAACACTGAATTGATAGGAAAGGAGGAGGCTTTGCTAGATTCGAATAAATCAAAGGATCGGTTATTCTCTATTATTGCTCATGATCTTAGAGCACCTCTCGGACTCATTCAAGGTTTGATAAAACCAACTATCCTAACCTCGATGAGTAAGGAACAATACCTTACATATTCTGAGAACGTTCAGGTCAAATTAGATGCATTGCAAGACACAATGAACAGCCTATTGGAATGGGCCAAATCTCAACTTGGGAGCTTAACTGTGAATCCAGAGAATGTGTCTGTGAAAAAAGAAATCGATTTAATTGTTGAACTATTTTCATCGGCCATGGAGGCTAAAAATGTAAGCCTAGATTACAAACCTTCAGATTCTTTCGTTTTTGCCGACAAAAATCAATTCATCATCATTGTAAGAAATATTATTCACAATGCTGTCAAGTTTACTCCCAATGACGGTAACATCGCTGTTTTCAGTCAGGATTTGGATGGTGCAGTATGCGTGACAATTGAAGACTCTGGTGTTGGAATGGATGAAGAAACCAAAGAGCGAATTTTAAAAGGTCAATTAATTGAGTCAACCTTTGGGACGGCAGGGGAGACCGGGTCTGGAATCGGTCTAAGCTTTTGTCAGGAGTTGTTAAGAAAAAATAACGGAAGGTTGAACATCTCTAATGGCAATCCTTCCGGTACAATATTTCAAATTTGGCTACCTGTTGCGAAGTAGCTGTTAGCTTTTAAAGTTCTTCGACAATCTGGATGTTGTTGCCACAGGTATCATTAAAGACTGCAAACTTTACAGTCCCCATTTTAGTTGGTGGTACGCTGAATTCCACTCTAGCTTCAATCAGTCGATCATACTCTGATTGAATATCGTCAACATAAAATTGTGTGAATGGGATTCCTGCTTTCATCAGTGCGTCTTGAAAAACCTTAGACGGTTCAAAGTGAAGTGGTGCAGGCTCCAACAATAGCTCGGGACCGTCTTGCGCTTCCTTAGGAACCAAAGTCAACCACCTATTCCCACCATCCAAGGGAGTGTCAATTTTTTTGATGAACCCGAGTTTTTCGGTGTAGAATTTAAGTGCTTTTTCTTGATCCAGGACTGGGATACTTATCAGTTTTATTTTCATGTGTGATTAGCGTTTGAATGAGTCAAATATGAAGGATCAAAAGTTTACTTACTTCTTGAAAGTTGCTCTTTTCGAAATTGAGTTGGTGTCTTTCCAGTTTTTGTTTTAAATAAAGTGCTAAATGATCCGGGACTCTCAAAACCTACAGCAAAACAAGATTCAGTAACTGTAGATCCATTAATCAGATGCTCCTTAGACTTTTCTATTCGTTTATTAATCAAATATTGTCGAGGCGTGAGGCCGTAATATTTCTTAAATAATCGAAGCAAATGGTATTTAGAAATGAACTGCTTTTCCGATAGTAAGTCTAGATTCAAATTGGTTTCATAGTAGCTATCGATATATCCTTTGATCGCTATTACGGCATCAATCTGATCTTGATTCTTGTAAACAGACTCTTTTACTTGTTTTAATTTTTCTTGATAGAATGACATTTTTTGAAATTGTCATATTGCGTCATTCCTAAAGATAAAGAAGGTGTTATTGTAAAACTCAAGTTTATCTACTGATTTAAAATGTCAAGTAACTCACTGTAGTCTCGAATGTAATGACTGGAAAAAGAGGAGCGGGGTTGTCCAAATTTGGCTATTTGAACTGTTGTAAAACCTAGTTCATGACCAGCTTTTATTTCTGAATTTGGATTATCGCCTATAACGATGATGTGTTCCAACGCTATTTGTCCATTTTCAATAAGATTTTTGAAGATGCCTTTTTTGTGAATTCTATCTAAGGCATCTATTTCATCGATAAATATCTCATCAAAAATGGGTTGTAGGTTAAGAGCTGAGATTTTAGCATGTTGTAACTTCTTGAATCCTGTAGTTACAAGTATTTTTCTGACGTTCAAATCTTTAATAAGATCAAAATCCTTGAATGCTTTTATGTTGAAATTGTATTCTAGGTTATTAATTGATTTAGAAAATTGCCTTCTAGTCGATTCACTTAGGTTGTGTCTTTCAGAAACATGGTCAAAAGGGTATTTCCACAGATCATTTATTATGGTGTCGATTTCTTCCGAGCTACGATTGGTACTTATGGTTTGCTTGAAGCTATCAACGGCTTCTTTTACATGATGATGTCCAATTGATTTCGTCTCAAAAATGGTGTCATCAAGATCGAAAATAAGAATTTGTGAAGACACGCTACAATTATCCTTGTCTTAATATTTTTTCCATCTTTCTACCTTTTGCTAGTTCATCCACTAGCTTATCAAGATATCTACAATTCCTTGTTAAAGGAGTTTCAATCTCTTCGATTCGATAGCCACAGATTACACCTTTGATCTGATGGGCATTTGGGTTTAAGGTTGCTCCATCAAAGAAATCTTTAAAAGTGGCTTTCTTATCTATAAGCTCTTGAAGTTTACTTTCATCCATCCCCGTAAGCCATTCTATTACTTGATGTAACTCTTCCGTAGTCCTACCTTTCTTTTCTACTTTATTAACGTAATGCGGATAAACCGACGCGAATGTCATCTTAGCTATTCTTTCGTCGTGTTCTGGTGTAGTGGTTGCCATAAATAGTTTGTAGTGTTATTAAATATACTCCAAACAGTTTTTTCATTCAAAAGACTAAATGCATAACTATTGAATAATCTAGGGATGTATTTAACATATTGACTATACTTAAATGCTGGAGTGACTCTGCTAAGCAATAAAGAGTCTGAAGATAATTCAGTCTTTCATCAAACTGGTTTGATGTTCATACTTCAAATAGCTGTCGTGGAATATGACGGCACTAAGAATCAAGTTTATTACGATCACTATATAGATTGGTACTACTGCAATCATCATCTGAAATCCGAAGAGCATTACTACTAGGTACTTGATATACTTCCAATAACTAAAATTTTCAGAATATAATAGCGCGAATTGGAGAACAAAATGAGAAATCAAAAATGTATAGTAAAGGAATTTTGATTCGTATGTTAAGATTTCATGGTTCATTCCAATTAAAAAAAGTAATTCTGGAATGAAATAGACTATAGCTGTAATTAGATTCATCATTCCTCTCGCGAATAGGGAAATTGGAAGGTTTCTTAGAAATTGGGCACGCTCTTCTAGAAATTTCTGCCCTGAAAAAATCAATAAGCTATTGAAAGAGCCTAAAAGAAGAAGAAATAACACAAAATAGTCTTCCCTGAAAAAATCCTTGTTTCGAATGATAAATAGGTTAAAACCTACATAGCTGATGACCTTCAATAAAAGGACGACTTTGGTTCTTTCGCGCCAATAATAGCTTAATAGTATCCAATTAAAATGGAAGTTTATTTTAATAGAGGGGTAAATATTTCTGTATGGAAAAACCAGTGTTTTTCTACCCTGAGAGAAATGGTATGCGTATATAGTATTGCACAGCGTTATAATTAGAAGGCTGGTTAGAACATATGATCCATAAATTGAATTCTCCTCGAAGAAGGCAACCGATGCCACCAAGATTCCATAAATCGTAATAGGGAGATAAACTACACTAAAGACTAATAACAGATTTATTCTGATGGTTTTTGGAGAGAATGATCTGAAATAGCTTGTGGTGGAGTCCCAATATTTATTATTAGTGGTACAAATAAAGTTGGTACATCTAATCGAGTAACTCGCCCAAAACACAAGTACGCAAAGTGAAAGTAATGGGCTGTCTATCTGAGCATGAATGAGTCCTAGATGAGTAGTGACTAAATATTGAGGTGGAATTATTCCAAAAAATGCGATAAAGAAAAAGAATAGAAGGCCTGCATTCCTTTTATAGAATTGGACAACCATTAGCTTGAATGAAAGCCTATATATTAGGTTCATTGATGGTCAATTGAAAATTTTCTATTTGTAAACCCTTGTTGACTGTTACATGCAAATTGTTTTGATGAGTGGTTGTCAGAAACGAAGTTCCAGCTGCTCTCCTTTGGGAGATTATTTCATTCAACCTTTCGCATGTTTCAGTGTCAAGAGCATTGAAGGGTTCATCAAGTATTATAACCTCGCTATTGCCGATAAAGGTCAGAAGCAAGGATAATTTTTTCAGCATCCCACTTGAATAATGTCCAATCTGAACGTCCATGAATTTGGAAACACCAAGGGAACGGGCAAGAATATCAATGTCCTTTTGTTCGTATGGAAGCATTGAAGAATAAAATGCTATGAGATCTTGGCTTTTAAGAAAGTTAGGAAACACTGGTTCAGCTGGTGAGTATCTTACCAACTTTAGGTATTTCATCATGTTTGCTTTGCTATTTCTAATTCCATTGATGGATATGTTGCCCTCATAAGGTAAAATTCCTGCAATGCACTTGAGAAGTGTGGTTTTTCCACTTCCGTTTTTTCCGCTCAAAGAATGTATGCCTTGATCCAATTCCAAATTTGGAATCTCTAAAACCAAGTTCCCATTATAGGATTTACTGAAGTTGCTTATTTCAATCAATACGCCTTTACACGGAAATTAGGTGGTGCGGTTACACTTGTTATTTAAGCGTTGCAATAAGATGATGAGTCAGTTTATTAAGATGCTTTTATAGTGGTTATAGTATGTCTTTCATACCCCGAAATAAATGAGGTTGTTAGCGAGATAAGTAATCTAAGCAAGATTTAATTTCATCATTAAATCTGTTTGCATGTCGCTGCCAAGCAAAAAAGTATGTTTGTCAAAAGTGACAAACCCATTTTTTTCATAAAATCGTATTGCCCTGGGGTTTTTCTCCCATACGCCAAGCCAAAGGAATTTCATATTTTTTGATACGGCAATATCCAAGGCTTTTTTGTAGAGTAACTGTCCGACTTTTTGTCCATGAAATTCTTTAATAACATATATCCGTTCAATTTCTAACGAATCCGAATCCTTGATTTCAGTTTGAGAATTCTCATAGTTTACTTTTAAATAGCCAATTATCTGACCATCTAGCTTCGCAAAGTAAAATTCTGAAGAGTCATCAGATAGTTCTGACATGAGTTGATTCTCCGCAAAGCTTTTTTCAAGATATGCGTCCATGTCTTCTTTCTTATTTTGATCACCAAAACTTTCGAGAAAAGTACGTTTACCAATTTCTCTGAGCTGACTCAGTTCGTCCAATTTTACTCTTTGGATAACTACATTTTCTAAGTTGATCATTCCAAACAAGTAGTGGATTATTGATTAAAGCTATCAATGAAGGCCGCAAAAGATTGGATAAAATGTTCCCTGGGAGCTTCTAGGAATGCGGCATGATCTCCACCTGAGATCACAACCCAACTTTTATCATTGGTCTTCAATCTAGTGAACAGTTTATTTTGTCTCTCCGAAGGTGCAATTGGATCTAATGCTCCTTGTAATATCAATACAGGTGTGGAGATTTGAGAAGGATCAATCTTGTTGAACTGATCCATATTTCTCCAGTCTACCTTTATCGGATCATTTTCTTATGCCATCCTTACGTAAGAGTCAATAGCATTTTGACTGATGCTTCCAGGCGTAATGAAGTCACTAGCTGCATTTTCTGCTGTGTTTTTTTGTTTCAATAGCTTTATATCGCCGGGACTTTCTGGAATCTTGAAATCTAAATCTAGCCAGTAGCCAAATACCGTTAAGCTTGCTATGTCTGTTGCATTTTTCTGAGTCGCAAGTAAGCTGGATGTTGATCCCATCGAATAGCCAAATAGGTGTACTTTGCTGCTGTTACGGGAAGCTATCCAATTGACCACATGGAGAATGTCAGAAGCTGCTTTATTGGGGGATAGCCATTCAGTACTATCTCTAGGAGTAGCACCGTATCCTCTAAGGTCAAGGGCGTATGTTGAATATCCTTCAGTAACCATAGCATCCATTAATGACAAGTTTTCGCCTTCTACCTGTAAATCAAAGTTTGGAAGACTACTCCACGTTCTTCCATGGATAAAGAGGATTGCACCTTTCGAATTTTGAGACTTCTTTTCCCACAAATTCATCGGGTGACCATCCGAGATTACCGTATGATTTGATAGTGTAATTTGACTTGATGCCTCAGTGTCACTCGAGGTTCTATCAGTTGCTGGATTTGTATTGCAGCTTAATATCAAGGTTGACAATAGAATAACTGAAAGCATTTTTTTTAATGTGACCATTTTATAAGCTAATTATTTTGAAAGTTTAAGGATTCTCTGAGCACCATGTTTTAACTCAATACGATTATTAAGCTTAAGTTAAATTTCGGCACTTAAATTCGAGAACCAAAAAAAGCCAGACCTAATAGTGGTCCGGCTTTCATTGTACATGGTGTGGTGACTCTTTTTACTCTTCTCCAGGAAGGTTCATGCTATCTGGTCCTTCTTTCACCCAATAGAAATTTGGTGCTTTCTTCTGACGAGGATAAACTTCATCCAGTGTATTGCCATCATATAAGCGACCGTTCTTCATTACGTGAGAAATGGTATTCGTATTTCTAATATTATCCAATGGATTTTTATCCATGATCACTAAATCAGCAAGTTTACCTGCTTCAATAGATCCTAGATCTTTACTAAGTCCAATTGCTTTTGCACCTAGAATGGTAGCGACCTTCAAAGCATCCAGATTAGGCATTCCTCCACTTTGAACAGACCATAATTCCCAGTGATAACCAAGACCCTGAAGCTGCCCGTGTGATCCTACACCAGCAATACCTCCTGCTTTTACAAGATCCCCAACAAATTCACTGTGGCGAGAGAAGATGTGTTCTTCTTCAATGAACCAAGCTCCTCTTCTTCGAGATTTTTGGTCAAGTTCGCGCTTAGGAGTGAAGAAGTTGATCTTACTATCATTCTGAACATCTTCCGTAGCATAGTAGTACTCCTCTGCCCACGGCCCACCATATGAAACAAGTAGGGTAGGAGTATAAGCCATCTGTGCTTCTGCCGTCAGTGACAATACATCATTGTAGATCGGATGGATAGGATAGGCGTGCTCATGTCCTGGATATCCATCGATCAATTGAGTGAGATTCAATTTCATATCCAAAGCACCTTCAGTAGTTGGCATAAGTTTTTGCTCTTTTGCCGCTTGGATAATCCACTGTCTGTGTTGACGATTACCTGTGATATACATTTTGATGGTCTTGGTATTGAAGTACTCAGAGTATTGTTTCAATACATTTTGGGCATGCTCTAAGCTCTTGATGTTATAGTACCAGAATCCAACGCCTGGACCAGTAGAGTATACTCTTGGGCCGAGAACATCTCCAGTCTCAACCATATCGGAATAGGTAAGTACATCAGTTGTTGCTGTTTGTGGATCTCTCGTAGTAGTCACACCGTAAGCAAGATTGGCAGAATAAACCCACACCTGGTTTTTATGAAGTCCCCAATTTGGCCACATATGAGCGTGCGTATCTACAAATCCAGGAGTGATCGTTTTGCCACTCATATCCATCACTTTGGCATTGCCAGCGTCTATGCTGCCAGAAGAACCAACGGCTTTGATTCTTGCATTTTCAATTAAAATGTCACCGTTTTCGATTACTTCATCCCCATTCATGGTGATTATTCTTGCACCTTGAAGAAGTACCGATCCTTTTGGAACGTCTTTTTCAACCTCTACCTTGATTCTAATTTCATTTGGCTTATAACCTTCATCTTCTTCTTCCTCCTCAGCATCTCCCTCTTTTGTAGCCATTTCTTCTTCATCGCTTGCTCCTTCTTCTTCATCATTTTCGCTTCCTTCTCCCTCAGAATCCTCTTTCTTCATTTTCTCTTCTTCATCCTTCTTTTTCTTTTCTTCCTCCTCTTTTTTCTTCTTCTCCGTCAGCTCTTTCTTTACTCTTTCTGCTTCGGCCATGTCATAAGCAAAATAGGCATTGCCCAATGTGAAATTCACCGTGTTTCCATCGTTGTTCCAGTGAGCAAATTCTCCTCCAAATGTTGTGAGCTTCCAACTTGGAAATGATGCGCTTTCAGGATTAGAAACTGATATTTTAACGGTTTCAGCTCCTACAGGAGGCACAGTCACCACAAACACATCATTGTTGATTTTAGCGAGTGCTTTATCTCCTTTCGGAGCCATCAAAATGTATTCAGCATTACTTGGCAATCGCTGAGGTTCGCTTGGTCCGCCTTCCATATAAAGGTTATGGTCATGATTAAGTGCTGGGTACGTCATAATCCCAGATACTTTAATATGTTCTTTTTCATCCGTACCATCCCAACGCATGGAGATCAAGCCTTTGCTAAAGTGATACATATAGATTCTGTCATCTTTCTCTATAAAGTGCGGAAGATCCCTTCCTCCTGAAGACTTGATCTTATTTACATTGCCGTCATCTGCGCTAATCCAACCAATGTTTTCTTGAGCTCGAAAAGCAAATGGTCCTATTGCATTTTCATATGCTTTGGCAGTTCCATATAGGAATGCAATTCGATTTGACTTTTTATCCCAAGCCAAACTCGTGTAAACGCCACCTTGATTGGTGAGCTTAGTAATTCTACCGCCGGATGCTCTGACTTTATAAATATGTCCTTCATTTCCTTCCCAGCTAGAGAATGCTAGCATTGTGCCGTCAGGCGACCATGTTGGCATTGCTTCAGTAAAGTCATTTTTAGTGACTCTTTTTGGAGTACCACTCGGATATTCCATCACATAGAGCCTATTTAATACTGTAAATGCCAATTTGCTACCATCAGGTGATCGCTTTGCATCTCTTATTTGATTAGCTATCATCTTAGCGCTGTCGTAGATCGGGTAATCAAACTGAACCATCGGTCCAAAATCCAATTCTTCATCTACTTCAAATGGAATTTCTGTCGCATTTCCTCCGTTGATAGGGATGCGCCAAATTTTACCACCATAAGATGCTATCACCGACTGGTTGTCCGGGGTAAATGCCATTGCAGGGTATACTCCAAGTCTTGCTCTAGATTCTTGATCGTCTCTTCTTACTGGGTAAGCCAACCAATCTTCTTCTCCAGTGGCAAGATTTCTTTTTCTTAGGCCAGTTTCAGTATTGTATCTCGACGCATAAACCAACCACTTACCATCAGAAGAAAGCGTTGGAGCGAATGCTGATCCGTACTGATTTGTCTGTCCAGCAATTTCACCGGTTTCTCTATCGTAAGTGGCAAGTTGGTATTGAGGCATTTGTGCATTGTAATTCCATGCTCCAAATCTTCTCGAAAACCATAAGTACCTATCATCTTTTCCAAAAGCAGGTTCAATTGCCTGTAAAGCATCTGGCTTTTTGATGATTTGAATTCCGCCTCCACCATCTTTGTGATACATGTGCATTTTGAGCGTACGAATTCCTTTAGACGCAAAAATGTAGTTTCCGTCATTTGACCATTCTGCGGCTTGATAGTACTTGTCTCTATCCTTAGTAATTTGCTTTGGTTCGGCATCCTCATCTGTCAAATCAAGCGTCCAGATGTTTTCTGATCCGCTTCTGTCCGATGAGAATACAATTGAATTACCATCAGGGCTGTATCTTGGATGATCATCAAAAGCCATTCCGGAGGTGACTTGTGTTGCTTTACCTCCGGCAATTGGAAGTGTGTAAAGATCACCCATCATATCGAAGATAATTTCTTGTCCATTTGGGTGAACATCAAGGGAAATCCATGTTCCCTCCGTAGTCTTGAGACGTAGGGTTCTTTCAGGTTCGAGAGGCAACTCCTTGGTTGCCTTTTTTTCTTTGGTAGTGTCAGTATCAGCTTCTTTTTCGTCTTGAGCCAACACGACCAAACTTACCATTGTAAGTAGGGCTAACAATAAATAACGCATTAAAGTAAATAAAAGGTTAAGAATCTAATTTAATAGTAAAATCCTGTTCAAGCGAAAGAAGTTATATGAGTGGAGTTCAGGAGATTAAATTGAAAACCTTTTGGAGTGAGGAAAGTATGGTGGAGGAAGAGCTAAAGTATACTTTGAAAAAAGAAAGGGGGGTGGTTCCCCAATTGCAATTGGTTACTGATTATTTAACCATTCGTTCCATATTGTCCTTAAGCTTGGGCCAATCTGCTGAGCCATCGTTTTTGAGCATCTTTGACAGCATGCCAATGGATTTTTCTTTGAAGCCAAACATTTTTGCTATCATCTCGCAAAATTTGATTTCACTTAAATAGACTTTGCCATCCGACTTCATTACGCGAACCATGTCAGCAAGAATCTCAATCTTGGAGTCAAAACCTAATTGGGAGCTGAAGTCCAAATCAAAAGATTTCTTTTTCAATTCTTCAAGAATGATTTCATCCAGTTCTTCGGATGAAAGACTGCTTTTTTTTGCAAGGTCGTGAATGAAATTTCGTTCTGTATCTTCAAATTGATTGTCGACTAAAGCGAGTTGGATCATGATTCTAAATTTCTCTTTATCATTCATAGTATTACTTTTTGTTATACTACAAACTGAATAAAAACATTGGGTAGATGACATGAGGTCATTACCTGATAATGCACTAGAAATTTTACCTAATTAGTTTTTGAATCTCACTTTTTGAGTTCAAAAACAGCGGTTTGTTTTGGGCCAACTTGGAAGTCAGAATTAATATCAATGGTATTACCACTAATTACATTGATACCGGAATTGTAGCTATCTAAGATTTCAGCAAAACGATCACGCTTAAATGTTTTAGATTCTTCATTGCGATTCATTACTACCATAACAGCCTCGCTTTCTGTATGTCTGAAATAAACGTATGTGTTGTCTTCAGGAATAAAATGAGTAAGCTTTCCATTATGTACTGCAGATGAGTTTTTGCGCCAGTTGGTGATTTTCTTCACATATTCGAAAGCTACCTGCTCTGTTGCACTTCTTCCATCTTCGGTGAATACGGATCGTTCATCTCTAGGCCATCCACCCATCATATCTACTCTTTTCCGTCCGTCTCCTTCTACCGGCGCATTTGCTAGCATTAGTTCTGTACCATAGTATACTTGAGGAATTCCTCGTGTTGTCATCAAGTAAGCATATCCCATCTTGAATAAATCAGCATCTTCGCCTACTTTGGTGTAAAATCTCTCAATATCGTGGTTGTCAATAAAGATCACGTTTTGATTTGGATCAGAGTAAAGACGATCTTGGGAAATAGCATAATAGAGTTCGGAGAGTCCATTTTTCCAACCAAAATTATCGACCATAGCTCGATCCAATGCAAACATGATTTGAAAGTCTGTGACACTTGGAA
Organism: Ekhidna sp.; assembly: GCF_963691765.1. GTDB lineage: Bacteria > Bacteroidota > Bacteroidia > Cytophagales > Cyclobacteriaceae > Ekhidna. Next base: position 112,450 of record NZ_OY829375.1, on the reverse strand, counting down.
GTTTAGAATCGTAACCATCATTTTGTCCAGGGATGTCTTGCTGCCAGTAAGACTCATGTGCTACGCGTTCAACCCAGGCTTCGCCAACAATGTTGAAATTGGGATAGGAAGAGGTAACGGCTTCCACCCATCGAGATAAGTACTCTTTATATGGATAGACGTAGGTATCCATGCGAATGCCATCAACACCTGAATACTCGATCCACCAAATTGAGTTTTGTATAAGGTACTCCGCAAGGATAGGATTTCGCTGGTCCAGATCTGCTAGCTCAGGTACAAACCACCCTTTCTGAAGCTTATCTAAGTCATACTGTGATGCATGCGGGTCAGATTGCACTTCACCTCTGAAGTTTGTGGTTCCGTATTTTTCAAAATCATGAAACCAATCATCAGTAGGAAGGTCTTTTAGCCACCAGTGTTGGTCACCTACATGATTGTGGATCATATCCATGATTACTTTAATACCATTGTCGTGGCATTTTTGAACAAAAGATTGGAATTCCTCATTAGAGCCAAAACGACGATCTATTTTGTAGAGGTCGGTTGCTGCATATCCATGGTAAGCTCCATAAGAAGGTTTCATGTCATTTTCGAAAGTAGGAGTAAGCCAAACAGCCGTCATTCCAAGCTCTTTGATGTAGTCTAAATGATCACTCACTCCCTTTATATCCCCACCGTGTCTAGCATTAGGATTAGCTCTATTGGCCGACTCAAGCATTCCCTCCACCGAATCATTTGCAGTATTTCCGTTTGCAAATCGATCTGGCATGAGTAGGTAGATAACATCGCTGCTATTGAAACCTAGATTACGATTGGAGTCACTACTTCTTTTCCTGATTTCGTAATCAAACTTGATGCGTGTCTTTTTCCCTTCTTTGAGTTTGATTTCGAAGGTGCCTGGTTGCAACGTTTCACTTAGCGTCATACTAATCACTAAGTAATTTGGATTGTCTAGACGTGTTACTTCGGAAATTGAAATGCCATCATAGTTGAATTCCGGAATGAAATTCCCGATGTCTTCGCCATGAAGCATCAGTTGAAGTGTTGATACAGGCATGTCGTTCCACCAAAAAGGAGGATCAATATGCTGCAGTTGATTCTGTGATTGGGAAGAAAATGAATATAGGCAAGCTGCCAGTATCAATAAAAACCTCATTTCTGATTATTTAGCAATTAAAAATTTTAAAGGAATATGTAGACGCATTCTCCATGCATTTTCATTGTGGGCATCACCTTCAAATTTCTTGGATAGAAAATTCTCTTCATTATACCCTCCTGATAGAAATATAGAATCAGCTTTCGGTTGTAGGTCCTGATATAGCATGTCCAATGTTTCAGTTCCATAGTCGAAGTAGAATCTATGAGTAGAAGGGTTTGGTAAATTGCTTTCTAAATATGTGAAAAAGGCATCTGGAATAGGATTATTTTCTATGGTAAAAACGCCTGGCCAATGTGTGCTGAGACATGCAGCTCCCCCAAATACATATGGATATTCAGAAACTCCATAGAATGAGATAAGTCCACCCATGCTTGATCCAACTAGGAAAGTATTGGAAGGGTCAGAAAGTGTAGAGTAGGCGCTATCAATGTATGGCTTAAGTTCATCAACTATGAATTTTAAATATTGATCTGATTGCACCTTTTCCTCAAATAAGAATAATTCTTCTGATCGCTTTAAATGATATAGAGAGTCTATAGTAATCGAATCTAGACTTTCAAATGGCTTTTGCGGAAAATATTCTGGGTGTCTGAGTTTAGAACCACCATTCCATATTCCAACCACAATAGCTTTTCTAATCTCATCATTCGAAATGAGCTCATCCATGGTTTCATCTACTCCCCATTCTTGACCATTCCATGTAGTTGTTGAATCAAATAGCATTTGACCGTCATGCATGTAAATGACTGGATATTTCTCCTCCGAAGAATAGAATGGAGGTAAATAGATTTTGATAGTACGATCTTCAACAAACTTACTGGTGAACAAATCAACGCTCTGAAGCGAAGACTTATCCTCTTTACAGCCTCCTATGTAGAGAAGCAATAGCAATATGATGAAGTATCTATTCATAGAAAAAAAGCGACGTAAGTCGCTTTCAATTCAAATAAAAATGTAGTTAGTAGTTATCGTTTTGTTCAAGATTAGGATTTGCAATCAAGTCTGATGCTGGGATAGGGAATATGTCCAAGTGAGCAGGAGTAGAAATGCCTTCTTCTACACCACCTTTCCAAGGCCATATATAATCACCACCAGTAAATTTGCCATGTCTGATTAAATCAGTTCTTCTTGTTGCTTCCAGGTAGAGCTCACGTCCTCTTTCATCTAATATCCAATCTAAATCAACGTCATTGATTGAAACATCTCCGTTAGTATTACCATAGGCACGTTGTCTCAACTCGTTGAGGTAATTCAATGTAGTTGCTGATATACTTCCGTTCTCCTGAAGTTCTGCTTCTGCAAGAATCAAATAGGCCTCTGCAAGTCTGAAGACAGGGTAATCAGTGCTTACCTGATCAACACCAGGTGCTCTTCTTCCAGTTGTGGATTCAAGGTTATTGAATTTAGGTACTGCATAACCTTCCTCGAAATTCCCGATATCGGTAATTTCTAACGTTTGATCTTCTGTGAAAAAGATTGCTCTTCCATCAGGGCTATTGCCATCAGGATCTAATGCTGCATTAGGGAATTTTTGAACAAAAGCGCTTGTCGTGCGATAGCCGCCCCAGCCTGAAGGTACACCGTAGTCCATTTCTGCTTCATCTTCAATTTCAAGTCCGTTTCTCATGTTATCCATCATTGCACCACCTATCGCGCCCCTAATGATCGTTGTTGTACCTCCCCATGTTTGTGCTACCAACCCATCATGAATAATGGGCCAAATAATTTCATTGGTTCGCAAGTCATTGTCTCCCATAAACAATTCTTGATAATTATCATGAATGGTATAGGTTCCTGAATTAATCACTCTGTTGGCTTCAGCCAGTGCATCTGCATACCTGTCTGTACCAATATATACTTCTGCATTCAAGTATAGTTTAGCCCTTAACATCCATACTGCTCCTTGATCTAACCTGCCATAAGGATGTGTGTCTTGTCCTGCAGGAAAAAGCTGACTTTCGATTTCATTTAGTTCTGATTCAATAAAATTGAATATTACTTGGGGTTCTACTTGAGAGGGTAGATCCGACGTAACAGATGTAATCAGAACTACATTTCTAAAGTGATCAAGGGCATGCCAATAGGAGAAGGCCCTAATGTATCGCACCTCAGCAATAAACCTGTTTATTTCATCCTGCTCATCAGAACTAAGGTTTTCAGGTAGGTTTTGAGCGACTCTAAGAAAATCATTGGCAAGAGATATGGTATAGAATATTCGGTAGTATAGTACTCTTACAAACTGATTATCTGAACTCCAGGAATGATTATGTAAATCTCGAATTCCAGCATCTTGCCAAGCGATAATAGCTTCGTCAGTAGTTAACTCTTGAGCTTTCCACCAAACTCTTAAGTAACTCGAAAAGCCCTCATCATTAATAACAGTAAGGTCGGGCTGACCTGCTGCTCCCTGTTGGCCAGTGAGTGTCAGTGAAGCATAAATTTTTGCAAGGTATGATTCATAACCTTCGAAACTTGCAAATGTTCCCAATTCATCATCACCAAATGAAGGTGGATCTATATCTAAATCCGTGCATGCACTTAACGAAATGATTGATAGTATAACTAATAATTTTTTCATGACTCAATTAAAAATTTAAGTTCAGACCCAATACATATGTTCGAGATCTTGGGTAAGCATTATTGTCAATTCCTGAAAGTCCTCCAATTTCCGGATCAATACCTTCATATGGAGTGATATTTAATAGATTGGTGCCTGTGAAGTACACTCGACCATTAATGATATTCTTAATACCGAAACTATAACCAAGAGTAATATTGTCAAGTTTGATGAAGTGCACATCTTGCACATAGTAACTGGAGAGTAACTGTCTGTCGTCAAACTGTGTTTCGTATGCAGATCTGTGGATATTATTGGCAAAATTTGCACCCTTGACTCCTTCGAAGTTTCCGTATTGTGAGAATACGTTGTTATAAACTTGAAGACCAGCAGCACCTCTAAACGTCATGGCGAAATCAAACTTTTTGTACTGCACATTGGCTGTAAGACCATAGATCCAATTCGGAGCAGCTTTCTTGTAAGTGACTAAGTCGTTTTCATTAATTGTTCCATCTCCATCTTGATCAACATAAATATCAAGATCGTTCTCAAGACCATCGCCATTGTGATCTTCACCATCGGTAAGTGGGTTACCATTAGCGTCTCTTCGATGTTCCCATACAAAGAATGCCGTGTTTGGTTGCCCAACTCGATATACCTGAATTGTTCTTCCAACATCACCAGATATTCCTCCAACTCTAATTCCAGGATCGTCTGGATCGTTGCTTCGATTTAATTTGGTAATCTCATTCTTGTTGTATGCAGCATTAGCACTTACATCAATTTTTAAGTCATTCTTATCGTAAACGACAGAGTTCAATAGAACTTCAAAACCTTTACTTTCAAATTCGGCAACATTAGTTACTGCTCTATCACCTGGAATGATTCCAATTGGGAAAATCACATTTAAAAGAAGGTTAGATGTTACTTTATTGTAGACATCAAATGATCCAGTTAAGCGACCCTCGAAAAGTCCAAAGTCTACTCCTAGATTTAGGGTTTGAGTTGTTTCCCAACCAACGTTTATATCTACAGCATTCGGACGAACGGTGTTGACGGTATCTTCTCCAAAAATGTACTGAACACGATCGTCACCATCAGAATAAAAGAAGAGGTTATCAAAATCACCGATGTTGTTCGGATTACCCAAAGAACCATATCCAACTCTCAGCTTCAAATTGCTAAGTAAATCTTGCGAAGCAAGGAAAGGTTCGTCAATAACCCTCCACGCAAGGGCCAACGAAGGGAAAAGTTTCCATGGTTCTCCAGTATCGCTAATTCTACTTGTACCATCTCTTCTTAGTGTTGCGGTAAGTAAATATTTGTCCCTGAATTTGATATTAGCTCTACCAAAGAATGAAATCAACCTAGAATTTGCATCATTAAATAGGAGCGGGTTTTCTAAGAATCTTGAATTTGCTTCTAGTTGAGCAGATGTTAAATACTCGCTTACGGATGGGATAATTAATGAATCTACTGCTGCATCATCTTCTATCAGTCTCAAACTTTTATCTACTTCAAATGTATTGTCATAGTAAGAATATCCAGCAGTGAAGTCCATGTCTAGATCATTGATCTTCCTCTTGTATGAAAAGAATCCTTCGAAATTTCTACTTAATCTGGTGTCCTCTTGATATGTAAAGCTTCCAATATCACCATCACGGTTGGCTGCTTGAATAATTTGCTGGCTTAATCCTTCTGACTTGTCGTATGATCCAATTGCGTTTACACTAAGCCCCTCGATGAACGGAATCTTATACTCAACCTTCAATGAGTATAGGTTTCGTATTGACCTACCGATATTATGAGTGCGATTTATTTGAGAAACCGGATTTGCTGGAGCTAATGGATTGGACCATTCAAAGTAAGTAGAATCCGTATCCATTACAGGCTGAGTAGGAGCCATTACGAGTGCACTACCTACTACATTTGGTGCAAATCGATTGTTGATTACTGCATGTTTTGAGTTCCAGGTAAGAATTAAATCTCCGCCAAGGGCCTTGTGATTTATGTTGGCTGACCCAGCAACACGCTTTGTGCTAGATGTGTTTAATACACCATTCAGATCCTGATAATTAAGTGAAATCCTACTGCTAGTATTTTTACCGATACCAAAAGAAGATGCTATATTATGATTTTGTCCAGTTGCAGTACGCGTAACTTCATCAAACCAATCTGTATCGTACAAAACATCATTAACACCTAGATCATCTATGTTTTGAGGAGCTTGTCGTTCTACAGTGAATACAAATTCATCCGTATTTAGCATATCCACCTTTTTTCCTATTGTAGAAACAGAAAATGATCCATCGTATGTGAACTTAGGCTTACCTGTGGATCCTGTTTTTGTAGTAATGATAATTACTCCACTGGCTCCTTGTGACCCGTAAATGGCTGCAGCTGAAGCATCTTTTAGTACTGTTATATTTTCAATGTCGCTCGGGTTAATGAAGCTCAAAGCGTTTCTCGTACCAGCAACTCCTCCACTCGAAATAACTACTCCATCAATTACGTAAAGTGGGTCACTTCCACCTCCTAAACTAGAACCACCTCTGATACGAATGGATGTACCACCGCCTGGTTCACCACTATTGGGTGTGATTTGAACGCCTGCTACTTTTCCTGCTATTAATCTTTCAGGTGAAACGATCATCCCTTTGTTGAAAGTCTTTGAGTCTACTTTGTTGACCACACCGGTCACATCTCCTTTTTCAACCTGTCCATAACCAATAACAACGATTTCTGAGAGTTCTTCAATTTCTGTTGTCATGCTTAAATCTATGGTGGATCTTCCTCCAACAGCCTGCTCTATGGTTTTGTATCCGATGTAAGTGAATACGAGTGTGTCTGTAGATGATGCGGAGAGCGAATATTTCCCTTCTATATCTGTCGATGCTCCTCTTTGGGTGCCTTTGATCTGTACGGTTACTCCTGGTAGGGTAGTGCCGTCTTGTCCGTCTGTCACTGTGCCTCTTACTGTCTGCTGTCCATTGGCCAGAAATGTGGTCAATGAGAGTAGGAGCAAGATGAAATTTTGTGACCTCCTCTTAACGATTAAAATTCTTTTGTTATTCATTGAACGCTTCTTAATTAGAGTGCAAGAATTGACAAGAGATCATCTCGGAAATTCTTGTTGGTTTGCAATTTCAATTTTACCAATTTCGCAACGTAAAACCATGATTTACAGGGCTTTTTAGCTGATTTTTCTACGCAAACGTTTGCGTATTGTAACTCCCATAAATGTGGATCTGAGGCATAGAATCACACCGAAAACGTTTCCGATTGAAGCCTATTTGATAATAATTTTTAATCGATGATTTTTAGAATTGTCGCCCAGTGAAAGAGTATATACGCCAGGAGTTAAAGAATTGAAATTGATGAGTCGGCTCAATGGCACTTTACCAGCTTGTATAATACGTCCATTCAGATCCGAAATTTGAAATTCTTTGGCTTGAACTTCATCAGAAATGTATAGTACATCTGAAGTGGGGTTTGGGTAAACATAAATCGAATTACTTAACCTTTCATTTGCACTTAGAGTGATCTGCTGATCCTCGATGTAATTGTCAATTAATTCAGATGTGTAGATGTACCATTCTCCAGCTCTGAGGGTAACTTCTTCTGTTGTATTCGATACTTCAAATTCTTCTCCAGTAAAATAATTGTACCACGTACCCGTACTGGAGAACTTATGATTAGCAGTTTGCTCTTCTGTATCAAAATTCCCAACTATATAAATGCTGACATCAGGGTGATTGATGTTTATGGTTTTGATATTTCCCGATGTATTCCATTCGAAATAATCTTTATTTATATAATCCGTCTGAGTTCGCAAATGGATCAATGATTTATATAAATCAAACAACTTTTTTCGATTAAGTTCTTCCAGGTATTCCCATCGGGTAGGTTTAATTCCAAGTCGATCGTTGTTTAATTCTTCATCGTATCCAAACTCTCCAAATTGCCAGATCATTTTGGGCCCCGGAACAGGTAAAAAGAAGGCAGCAGCCAATTTCGCACGCTCGAGTGCTTCATTCTCACTTTCACTTTTTTTCAATTGCCACATGAATCTTTCCTCATCGTGACTTTCCATATAGGTTACAAGATTAGGCTCGGACCATCCACGATTTTCAAAATATGCCTGACCCAATGAAGTAGAACTTCCCTTACCGGCATTGATGTATGTATGGTTTAAGTTGCCCCAAAGCATCATCCCATAATTTGCCAGTTCCTTTTCCTCTGTATTGTCTGCAAAATGTTCCAGAATAATGTATGCTGTTGGGTCTTGCTCCCATATGACGTCAGCAAACCTTTTCCAAATGGCAATTCTAGAAGCATCATAATTACCCCATGCATTCACATCTCCAAGGGTGTTCTTCTGAGTGAACCCTTTTGATAAATCAAATCGGTAACCATCGATATTATACTCCTCCAGCCAATACTTCATTACCCTGTCAGAATAGTCTTTAGTCAACTGACTTTCATGATTCATGTCATAACCAACATTGAAGTCATGTTTTGCTGCTGTATTGAACCAAGGGTTTTCCGAAGTAGGATTACCGTATAAGCCATCATTATATAGTCTCACCAACGAATTTCTTCCAAAATGATGATTAAGAACTATGTCAAGAATTACAGCTATCCCACGTTTATGAGCTTCGTTTATGAGCGTTTTAAGATCAAGTTCGGTGCCGTAATACTTATCCACTGCGAACATAAACGCTGGATTATAACCCCAGCTTAGGTTTCCCTCAAATTCTTGAACAGGCATAAGCTCGATAGCATTTATACCTAAATCAGCCAAATAATCCAGCCGTTCTGTTACTGCATTATACGTTCGCTCCTCGGTAAAGTCTCTTACCAAAAGTTCATATATAACCAAGTCTTCATTTGCAGGTCGGGTAAATTCATCCCATGCAAACTCAGCTTTGTTCGTTTGTATAACAGATACTGATTCTGATGTTTCGTTAGATGGGTATGGAATGAGATTGGGATACCTATCCTCAGCAATTATTTCGGGATCATCAAATGAAGAAGAAATTTTTTCAGAGTATGGGTCGGCAATTTTTAGTTCACCGTCGATTAAGTATTGAAAACGATACTCTTCACCCGATGTAAGACCTGTAAGCTCAAGCCAGAAAACATCCCCATCTTTTTGCATTAGGTAATCACTACTTAAAGACCAATCATTGAAATCTCCAATGACGAAAATGTGTTCTTTATTGGGTGCTCTTAGTGCAAGAGTAACGCTTGTGTTATCACTTCCATAATTGATTCCATCTACTATTCCATCGGGTAGTGAAACAGTTTCTGTGGTAGGAGTGATGGTATATGTATAGCTTGTTTCATCGGTTTCTGAGCCACTCGTAGCTCTTGCGGTAACAACGTGAACATCTCCATCATCAATGATTGTATGGGTGGTAATTAATTCTGTGTCGTTTTCAACACTGGCGATTTGTATATCGTCGACTAGAATTTCAATATCTGCATTTGCAGAGGCTCTTACTTCAATATCGATTGTAGTAGAAGAGGAGTAGAATCCGTATGAACCGCTTGGTTGGTCCATTACTAGTGTGAATCCGTCGGTTATGTCTACAATAAAGTCTGAGGTTTGACCGTCACCCCAATCATTGCCTTTAAGTAACATGCCTAAGCTTTCTATTTCTTCGGCTGTGCTTCCCAGGAATTCAGTAGGTGTTAGCGTGATGGAGAAGAATACACTTCCTCCGGATCCGGTTGATTTCGTGAATTTGGCAGCATCCGTTGCTGAACTATTTGAGTTTGCAGGGTTGATATTTGAAGGCGCATCAATTCCTTCTCCAGGAACCCACATCCATATCCAGGCCTCCGAAAGGTTTTGAAGGGAAGTGCCTGATACATCATAGGTAATTGTAATTTCTTCATCTGCACTAAAAAATGCAGGCTCAATAGTTGGTTCAATGGATGTTTGGGCGGTTAAATTGGAGGTGATCAGAGCGATCAATAGAAGGGTGAGTATATTTTTCATAAAAATTGGGTTAAAAAAAAGCTGCCTAAGAAGGCAGCTTTTTCTGTATTAAATATGAGAATTATTGTCTCGCTGCATTGGACGTTGCAGTAGCAGTGTACGTAACTCCACCATCAGAAGTAGAGATAGTCACAGAGTAATTACCTGCTGCATCCAAATTGAATGTGCTATTGTTGAATTCTAATGCAGTAGCTCCATCAATAGTACCACCTAGGTTGTAGTCAAAGCTTTGGTTTACAAAGATTTTCCATCCACCAGTAGTATAGTCACCAGCTGAAAGCGTAGCTGAAGCTAAATCGTCGTTGTAAGTCATTGCAATTCCATTTCCTGCATCCCAGTTGCCTACAGGGCTGCCTTCTCCAATCACTTGGAATTCAGCTTCATCGATAGTGATATCCCAATTGTCTCCTTGATCAGAAGTAGAGATAGTGATGTAGTAGAATCCAGAAGCTCCGTCAGCAACAAACCATTGTCCATCTGCATTAGTGTCTCCATCATCAGTGATTGTTCCATCTTCAGTGTTATCAGTAACATTAGCTGTAGTTGGTAGAAGCTTAGTTGCCCAAGTACAGTCAGTTCTGAATTTAAATGCATTGTTTTCAGTACCGCCTGCAAGAGGGAATACACCTCTCCACTTGTGAACACCACCGTCTCCATTGATATAAATTAGACGTTTTTCATTGTTCCAGCCATCAGTTGCTGTACCAGTACCACTTTCGTCGCAAACTCCTGTTCCATTTCCTGGATCACCTTGAGTAGCAGATCCAATGATTCCCCAAGTGAAGTTATCTGGGTCGAAATCACATACTGGAGCATCTCCAGTGCTAGATAGGCTAATTTCTGCAGTTGCATTTTCATCTATTGAGAATGTAATGTCATAAGTTCCATTTGCAATAGAGTTGTCACTTAAATTGATATTTGCTCCACCTTCTTCTAGTGCTGTAGGTGTACCTCCAAGGTTTGTAAGAGCTACATATCCGTTAACATCATCAAAGCTTGATTTATCAGTTCTTCTGTCGATTTTCCAGCTGTCATTGTATCTAACTTTGAATTCAGCATCCTTTAAGATGATGCCTGTGCCATCATAAACGGCACCATCAGCTGCGCTAGCTGAAGTTTCAGTCAGGTCAATGTCAGCGTTAAATCCATCACTTGTACATGCATCTGAGAATACTGCTCCTCCGATAACACCCCAAGAATCAACTTTAACAATCAATGCTTCATCAGCTTGTGTATCAAATATTACGTGGTAGAAACCAGACTCTGCAATGTCAAATGAAGTTGCATTTCCAGAAATATCAACTACAGTATAAGAACCAGTATAGTCATCAGTGTTGTCCGCTTCGTCATCATTGTAAGTGGAAGTAGATCCACCATATGCAGCAGAAGCTTCTTGATCATCAACCTCAACAAACAAGAATGAACCTGCTTCTAAATAAGTAAATGTAGTCATGTGACCGGATCGCTCTTTGGTTGCAAATCCATCATCTTCAACTTTAGTATCACGTAGAACATTTCCAGTAACTACTGTTGTGTCTGTGCTAGAAATTCCTGCGATGTAAAGACCGTCAGCAACTATGAATGAACCAGTATCATCATCGTCGTCAATGATCGTAGAACCACCATCATCGCTACCGCAAGATGTGGTGAAAATTAGGGCCCCTATAAGCATCAAAAAACTTAGGGATTTTAGTGCATTTTTCATCGTAATTTGTTGTTAAATTTTAAGTAATTTTTTTGGAGTTTTTGGGTTGAAAAATCAATATTTTCTTAACACTCACTTACCGAATTTTAGAAATTCAAAAATTCCAAACAACACTTTCACGAAGTTTTTACGAACTTTTTTTTCTGCAAACGTTTGCGTTTCAGACTTTTACAAAGCCACTGAAGTAGAATTGGCCCATTTCGCTATCTTTCGAGTATGAAAAGGCAAACAATTACCATCAAAGACATCGCTAAAGAATTGGGTATTTCACCCTCAACGGTATCGCGTGCTTTGAAAGACCATTTTGAAATCAGTGAAGAAACTAAGAAAGCCGTTAGGCGTGTTGCAGAAGAATTGAACTATCAACCTAACTCTTTAGCATTGAGTTTGAGGTATAGTAAATCCAACACTATTGGCATCGTAGTTCCAGAGATTGTTCACTTCTTTTTCTCGACAGTGATTAGTGGAATCGAGGACATCGCTCAGAGTAGGGGATACAACGTAATCATCACTCAATCCAATGAATCTGTTGAACGAGAAATGATGAATATTCAAACGTTGTTTAATAACAGAGTTGACGGAATACTGGTGTCACTTTCGAAAGAGTCTTTTGACCATTCACATTTTGAAGCCATGATGCAAAAAGGTTTGCCGATTGTATTTTTTGATAGAGTACCAGAAGCATTGGAAAATAGCAACGTCACAGTTGATGATTTTTTGGGTGGGTACCAGGCCACTGAGCATTTGATTCAGAAGGGGTATCGAAAAATTGGACATCTAGCGGGACCCGAGAATCTAGAAATTACGAATGAACGACTTAGTGGATTTCGAAAAGCGCACGAGGATGCTGGACTTGAAGTTGACGAAAGTTTGATCGTTTTCAATCATGCATCGAATGAAGGTGATGCTTATTCTGCTACTGCGGCTATTTTGAAATCAAAAGATGTTGATGCTTTGTTTGCTTCCAATGATTTGGCAGCGATGGGTGCCATCAAAGCTGCTCAAGAAAATGGAAGAAAAATTCCTGATGATTTTGGAGTAGTTGGATTCAGCAACTGGCAATTTACATCCTTGACTAACCCTACTATTTCGACTATAGAACAACCGGGTTTTGAAATGGGGCAGCACGCAGCGGAATTATTATTGAAGCAAATAGAAAGTGAGGAAGGTGTTGAAACCGAAAGGATAAAGCTGCCAACGGCTTTATTGGCGAGGGATTCTTCCAGAAAATCCTGATTTTTTACAAAATCTTCATTATCAGCCTCTTCCGCAACCGTTTGCGTTATTTTTTTTGAAATAATCCTACGTTTCCATCTCAGATTATTCATTAATTTGAATCATCACACAACTTAACGATGGAAAAAAACTATGTTGGATACTGTCAAAAGTGAGGGCAAAAAAAGAATTGTGTCTGCTGGAAAATACATATCGTATAAGACCATAAAGTATGGAATTGAAGTCCAGTCAGATCTCTATTCATACCGGATCATATTTTACAATGAACGGACCATTCGAATTCATCAAGTAAATGGTGAGGTTGATGAGAATCCATACTCGGTAATTCAGCAACCAAATGAATCTGTAAACTATTCGATAGAAGAACATGATGAGTCTTTGGTAATTACTTCAGAACACATCGATGTTGTCGTAAACAAAGAAACTATCCTCTTTACTTTTCTGGATAAGGACGGTAAGGTGCTGAATCAGGATGATCCTGGTTTAGGGACACAAGTTCAAGGGGAACAAAAGACGGTTTATAAAAAATTACAAAACAATGAACGATTTGTTGGATTAGGAGAGAAAACTGGTCCTTTGGATAGGAGGGGAAAAGGTTACCAAAATTGGAATACTGATCATTTTGCCTATCACATTGAAGCTGATCCTTTGTATGCTTCAATCCCATTTTACATAGGTATTCATGGCGATTGCTCTTACGGCATATTCTTAGACAATAGTTATAAAAGTCATTTTAATTTTGGCGCTTCCAACAATCGATTTTCGAGCTTTTCTGTTGATTCAGGAGACCTAAATTATTATTTCTTTGCCGGTAGCGTCAGTGATATCATTGAGTCTTATACTTGGTTGACTGGTCGTATGCCTTTGCCTCCAATGTGGAGTATAGGTTATCAACAATGTAGGTATAGCTACTATCCTGATACTGAGGTTCTTGATGTGGCAAAAAAATTCAGAGATAAAGACATTCCAGCGGATGTTATTGTATTAGATATCCACTACATGGATCAATACAAGATCTTTAGTTGGGATAAAGAAAGATTCCCATATCCGGCACAAATGGTAGACTTACTCAAGGAGATGGGATTTGAAGTTGTAGTAATCTGTGATCCAGGAATTAAGAAAGAGGAAGACTACGAGCCTCATTCTTCTGGAGTGGAAAACGATGTCTTTTTGAAGTATCCTGATGGTGAATTCTACGAAGGAGAAGTGTGGCCTGGATGGTGTTATTTCCCTGATTTTACTAAAGCTGAGAGTAGAGAATGGTGGCATGAGATGATGAAGAGCTATACTCAGATTGGTATCAAAGGATTCTGGAATGACATGAATGAGATAGCAACCTGGGGTCAGATGCTACCTGAAAATATTGTGTTTGATTTTGAAGGAGAAGGTGCTACCACCAGAAAGGGAAGAAATGTTTATGGTATGCAAATGGCGAAGAGTGCATACGAAGGAGCGAAATCAAACTTAGACGGGAAACGTCCATTTATTCTTACCAGAGCAGGATTTGCAGGAGTTCAACGGTATAGTGCACTTTGGACAGGTGATAATGTTGCCAACGACGAGCATATGATGCTTGGTGTTCGGATGGTTAACAGTTTGGGATTATCTGGAGTGCCATTTTCGGGTTATGATGTTGGAGGATTTGCAGGAAATGGACAAAGCAATCTTTTTGCCAGATGGATACAGGTAGGAGCTTTTTCGCCTTTCTTCCGCGGCCATTCAATGATAAATTCCAATGATTCGGAGCCATGGTCATATGGTGAAGAAGTAGAAGAAATTTCTAAAAACTATATTCGTTTAAGGTATAAATTGATGCCGTATGTCTATCAGGCATTCTTAAAAGCTTCCGAAAAGGGAACACCGATTACAAGAAGTTTATGTATCGACTATACCACTGATGATAACATCTATGATTCAGATTTTGAGAATCAATACATGTTCGGAGAGAGCATACTTGTGGCACCTTTAGCTAGTGATCAAAGATTTGGAAAAATTTATTTACCTCAAGGAGAATGGTATGAGTTTTTCACGGATGAGAAGTTTGAAGGAGGGCAGGTAAACATCCGAGAGTATGCGTTAGAACATTTACCACTCTTTGTGAAAGCTTCATCAATCATTCCAGTTTACTCAGATGCACAACAAAACTCCAAGGACATTGGTGAGAGCCTGGAACTGCATGTTTACAATGGAGACGAAATATGCAATATAGAGTATTATGAGGATGATGGAGTTTCAACTGAGAATGTAGCCGGAGTATACCATCGTAGGAATATCGTATTTGATCCAAGTAATAAGAAGATTTCCATTGAAATGGCCCAGGGTAGCTATTCAAGTAAGATAAAGAAGGTTAAAGTAGTTCTTCATGGTTTCGAAGAGCGTGCAGTGAATCAACTAGAAAAGCAATCATATTCTTACGTACAGCCTATCTCCAACTTTGATCCTTTTGAAGATGACCGAAGAGACAATCTAAAATCTGATCAGGTTTTTACTATTGAAAAAGACTATACGAATGAAGAAATTACTTTTAGCTGGTAGCATTGTTGCGTTACTTGCAGCATGTGAGCCAGCATCACTTCAATCGTTAGAATCATCTCTGATTTTAGGTAAGGCAACGCCGATACATCTTGGAATGGACAAAACTGATGTTCAGGTTGCTGATTACGTGATAGATCCATCGAGAATTGATTCCATTACATCAGATGGACCATTTTCTCTACAGGAAAGAGAAGGAATTCTTTCCATATCAGGAAAGGCCAAAAAAGACCTATACAACCTAACCTTTTGGTCATCCGGTATTGGTGAAAGTGTTCTTTTAAGGCGCACTAAAAAGACCCTATATTCATTTTTATTCCCTTCTTCGGGTGCAGAGGATAAGGTAATGATCAAAGGTGAATTCAATGCTTGGAATCCAAACAATACTGTACTTGAAAAACAAGATGGAGAATTTACTGGGTATGTACTACTTAGCCCGGGAACATATCAATACTTGTATGTGATTGATGGCAAGGAAATGCTTGATCCCCAAAATACTGACTCCATTAGCAACGGGATGGGAGGATGGAACTCTGTTATTGAAATTGCTGGGCCGGATGCTTCGCTTATCCCTCACATAAAAACAGATAGTTATGATGCAAATGAAATTAGACTTGTAAGTAATAATCCAATCGAAAAGGTTTATGCCTATTGGGAAAACCAACTACTTCCTAATGATTACATCGATATTGACAATAAATCGATTGCTATTTCAATTCCTGGAAATGCGAAAAACATAAAAAGATCTGCAATTCGACTGTGGGCTTTTAATCAAGAGGGTGTCGGCAATGATGTTCTTTTGCCATTAAATAATGGACAGGTACTCTCTTCTTCAGAACAGCTTGACCGAAATGATTACGAGTCGATGATCATGTATTTCTTAATGGTAGACAGGTTTAATAATGGTAATTCCAGTAATGACAAACCATTGAATATTCCTGAGGTACACCCTAAGGCTGATTATTTCGGCGGTGACCTTGCTGGAGTTACACAGAAAATCGCTGATGGTTATTTTCAGGATTTGGGTGTAAATACTGTATGGCTTTCTCCAATTACTCAAAATCCAGAAGGGGCATTTGGTAAATACCCAGAGCCTGAGACTAGTTTTTCTGGATATCATGGATATTGGCCCATTTCGAATTTAAAGGTTGATTATCGTTTCGGAACATCTGAAGAATTTAGGTCACTAATCGATGTTGCTCATGGTCAAAATATGAACGTGCTACTTGATTATGTAGCAAACCATGTCCATGAACAACACCCCATCTATCAAGAAAATCCGGATTGGGCTACAGATCTGTACCTGCCGGATGGATCCTTAAATACAGAAAGGTGGGATGATCATAGACTCACTACATGGTTTGATACATTCATGCCGACACTTGATTTGTCAAGAATGGAAACTGTTGATCCAATGACAGACTCAGCCATGTTTTGGCTTAAGGAATACGGTATTGATGGTTTTAGGCATGATGCAACAAAGCACATTCCAGAAATCTTTTGGAGAACACTAACCAAGAAAGTAAAGAATGATGTGATACTGAAGGGAGATCGAAGTGTATTCCAAATAGGTGAGACTTATGGAAGTCATGAGCTTATTAAAAGCTACATCAATACGGGAATGTTGGATGCACAATTTGATTTCAATATGTATGATCGCGCTGTGTCTGCATTTGCAGGGGCAGGTGCGCTAAATGAGCTGGGTAATTCACTAAGAGAAAGCATAAAATACTATGGTGATCATAACTTGATGGGATATATCACCGGCAATCAGGATCGTCCAAGGTTTATATCATATGCCGATGGTTCGTTAAAGTTTGGCGAGGATACAAAATATGCGGGTTGGAATCGTGAAATCAGCTTACAGGATACCCTTGCATATCGGAAACTTTCTGCATTAACGGCATATATGATGTCTATTCCCGGTATTCCATGTATTTATTACGGTGATGAATATGGATCACCTGGTGGAAATGACCCAGACAATCGACGCCAAATGCAATTTGATAATCTCGATAGACATCAATTAGCCACTCGAGCACGAGCGAAAAAGATGATCGAACTGCGCAAGGAAAACCTGGCACTTATCTATGGTGATACGGAGATTCTTGAAGAAAGTAATTCGCACTTAGTTATTGCAAGGTCTTATTTTGAAAACAGTGTTATTTCTGTTTTCAATAGTTCAGAAAGTCCAATAGAAGTTTCAATTCCAGCAGGAGGTAAGCCTAATTTCTTTGGGGAGGTTTCTGGAAATCTAGTTACGATACCGGCATTTGGCTTTGAAATGATCACTTACAACTAACCACAGAATGAAAAAAGCAATTAACCTAACCTTAATTCTTATCATCGTGCTAAGTGCATGCACAGGTCAAACCGAGGCAGAAGCTGTGAGTGAAGTGATCAATTATCCTGAAAAAGCTAAGGATAATGTTATTTACGAGGTGAATATTCGTCAATACACTCCAGAAGGCACGATCAATGCATTTGCCGAACATTTGCCAAGGCTGAAAGATTTAGGGGTAGATATTCTATGGATAATGCCTGTACAGCCAATCGGTGAAAAGAATAGAAAAGGAAGACTGGGTAGCTATTATTCAATCAAAGATTATACAGCCATCAATCCTGATTATGGAACCATGGAAGACTTTAAAACCATGGTTGAGTCGGCTCATAACTTGGGCATAAAAGTGATATTGGATTGGGTGGCAAACCACACGGCTTTTGATCATCCATGGACTGAAATAGCTGGATATCACACTACTGATTCACTAGGGAATATAACATGGCCTGAAGGTACAGACTGGACAGATGTAGCTGATCTCAATTATGAGAATATGGACATGCAAAACGAAATGATTGATGCATTAAGGTTTTGGGTTCGAGAAGCAGATTTGGATGGTTATCGATGCGACGTTGCTGGTTTTGTTCCAATGGAATTCTGGCAGCGTGCAAAGGATTCACTCGATGTTGATAAAGATTTGTTTATGCTAGCAGAATGGGACGAACCGGAAATGCACAACGATGCTTTTCATATGACCTATGGATGGGGATTGCACCATTATATGAATGGTGTAGCAAAAGGTGAGAAGAATGCCGATTCATTGATAGCATTCATCAACAAGGATTTGGTAAGGTATCCATCAGATGCGATTAGAATGAATTTTACTACCAATCACGATGAAAACTCTTGGAATGGGACAGTCTTTGAACGATTTGGCGAAGGACATAAGGCATTTGCAGTTTTTGCATTCACCGTTCAGGGTATGCCTTTAATTTATAGTGGGCAGGAGGCTGGATTAGATAAACGACTGGTCTTTTTTGACAAGGATTCAATCGATTGGAGTGATATTAAATATCAAGATTTTTACGCTAAGCTCGTTGAGATCAAACATTCTAATCCAGCATTGTATAACGGTGAGTTTGGGGGGCAGCCTCAGTTTATAAGCACGGACAATCCAATGGTTATTGCTTATCGCAGAGTAATAGGAGAGAATGAGGTAATTACCGTTATCAATTTATCTGGGGAGTCACAAAATGTGAGTCTCGATGGAGTGGATGAATTTCAGGATTTCTTCTCTGGAGAAACCATCTCATCAATTAGCGAAATGACTCCATATCAATTTTACGTAGGATCTAAAGGTCAATAGTAATGAGTAATGTTTCTATCAATTCAGAAAAGCCCAAGTTAAGCTTTTGGCAAATATGGAATATGAGTTTTGGATTCCTTGGAATTCAATTTGGGTTTGCCTTACAAGGTGGGTTCATGTCCCGAATTTTCCAGACATTAGGTGCCAGTAAGGATGCCATCCCAATGTTGTGGATTGCAGCACCTTTAACGGGACTCTTAGTTCAGCCAATCATTGGATATCTAAGTGATAGAACGTGGAGTGCCAAATTGGGCAGGAGACGTCCATTTTTCTTGATCGGAGCGATCCTCAGTTCAATAGCCCTAATTTTTATGCCGTATTCATCGGCACTGTGGATGGCTGCAGGATTCCTATGGATTTTGGATGCCAGTATTAATATATCCATGGAGCCTTTTAGAGCATTAGTTGCGGACAAGCTGCCGGATAATCAAAGATCCTATGGGTTTGTCGTACAAACACTTATTATTGGAGTAGGTACTTGGATTGCGAGCAATTTGCCTGCTTTTGTTACCAAGATGGGTGTCGCGAATGAAGCCCCTTCAGGTATCGTTCCGGATAGTGTAAAAGTTGCTTTTTTAATTGGTGCAATTGTCTTTATTGGCACCATACTATATACCATTTTCACTACTAAAGAATATCCACCTGAAGACTTGGAAGCTTTTAGAGAGACAAATAAAAGCACTGGAGGTTTTTTAAATGGGGCCAAAGAGATATTAAACAATATATCTTCTATGCCTCTGGTTATGAAGAAGTTAGGTGTAGTTCAGTTTTTTTCCTGGTTTGCTTTTTTCAGCATGTGGAGCTTTGCTACGCCGGCTTTGACAGATCATGTTTTTAATGCAACAGATCCAACAACGTCGCTATATAATGATGCTGCCAATCAAGTCGGTTCTGCAATGGGTACATATGGACTTTCATCGATGGTTTATGCTTTGCTTTTGGTTTTTATAACCAGTAAGTACTCAATAAATCGAAAGTACTTGCATATGGTAAGTCTTATAATAGGAGGATTTGGATTCATATCAATGCTTCTGATCACTGAGCCTTGGATGCTTCATTTATCTTTCATTGGAATTGGAATAGCATGGGCCAGCATTTTATCCATGCCCTATGCCATGCTTTCTTCAGCCATTGATGCCAAGAAGATGGGTGTATACATGGGGCTATTTAATATGTTTATAGTTATCCCTCAAATTGTTGCCGCACTAGGTGGAATTAATTTCACTTATAAATTTTTATTTGGGGAAGCCACAATTAATACTATGCTTTTAGCAGGTTGCTCTTTAATTTTAGCGGGATTAGCCAATCTCATTATAATTAATAAAAAAGCAGTCGCTGGATGACGAAACTTGCAATAGGAATAGATATCGGAGGAACGAACTCAAAGTTTGGTATTGCCGATAGAGATGGAAATATTTTAGCACAGTCTAGAATCAAGACACAACAGTTCGATGATTATCGAGTATTCCTTCAAACCTTAAAAGAAGAAATCGAGAAGATACACCCAATTGATAATGCAATTGGAATAGGAGTAGGGGCCCCCAATGCCAACTATTACCAAGGGACTATTGTAAATCCACCAAACCTTCCTTGGAAGGGTATTTCCAATTTTGCCGAAGAAGCCGAGAAAGTATTTGGGATGAAATGTGTCCTTACCAATGACGCAAATGCTGCTGCTTTAGGTGAAATGGTATACGGTAAGGCTAAGGACATGAAAGACTTTGTGGTCCTTACAGTAGGTACAGGTTTAGGTAGTGGAATAGTGATTAATGGGGACTTGGTTTACGGTAAACACGGCTTCGCTGGAGAGCTGGGTCATACGCTAGTGAATGCAAATGGAAGATATTGTGCATGTGGAAAAAGAGGATGTCTGGAGACATATGTATCTGCTACAGGAATACGCAGGACCGTATATAAATTATTAGCTGATTATACAGAACCTAGTATACTCCGTTCAATCAGTTTTGATGACTTGAGCACCAGGACCATAACAGAGGCAGCTGCAAAAGGCGATAAAATTGCAATTGAAGCATTTAAATATACTGGGAGAGTTCTTGGAATGAAATTATCCGATTTTGTTGTTCATACTGATCCAGAAGCAATATTTTTGTTGGGAGGTCTGGCTCAAGCCGGCGACCACATCTTTACCCCCGCTCAAGAAAATATGGAGCGTTATATGATGCCCCTATTTCGTGATAAGAAGATACAACTGCAACCCTCAGGTTTGAAAGACGATGATGCTCCGATATTGGGAGCTTCAAGTCTGGTTTGGAAATATTTAGACAATTAGAAAAACTCAAAAACCAGCAATCATCTTTGGGTGATATCAAACGTTTAGGTCTGTTTTGAGTTAGGATTAAAAGAAATATAGAATGAAAAATATTGGAGTATTTACGTCTGGAGGAGATGCACCAGGAATGAATGCATGCGTTCGCGCAGTGGTACGATCTGGCATTAGCCTTGGACTGAATGTCTATGGAATAAGATACGGATACAATGGTATCATTAACGGAGATATGTATCTAATGAAGTCTTATTCGGTAAGTAATATTCTTCAGAAAGGAGGGACCATTCTAAAATCTGCAAGGAGCGAAGATTTCAGAACCAAAGAAGGAAGAAAGAAGGCTTACGAACAACTCAAGGCCAAAGGGATAGAAGGCCTTGTGGCAATTGGAGGTGATGGTACATTTACTGGAGCGAATATCTTTTATGAAGAATACGGTATTCCTACAGTAGGAGCTCCAGGAACAATTGACAATGACTTATTTGGCTCGGATTTTACTATCGGATTTGATACGGCGGTAAACACCGCGTTGGAAGCAATTGACAAAATCAGAGATACTGCAAATTCGCATGATCGCGTGTTCTTTATTGAAGTTATGGGACGTCATTCTGGCTACATCGCAATTCATTGCGGAATAGGCGGTGGAGCAGAATTGGTAATGGTTCCTGAAACATCTACAACCATTCAAGATGTAATAGATACTTTGAATAAGGGTAGAGATAAAGAGAAAACTTCAGCGATAGTAATTGTGGCAGAGGGCGACGAGCAAGGCGATGCTCATGAAATAGCCAATAAGGTTAAAGGAAAACTGCCAAAGCTGGATATCCGAGTTTCTACTCTGGGGCACTTGCAGCGAGGAGGTTCTCCAACTTCCTTGGATCGAATTTTAGCTAGCAGACTTGGTCTTGCGGCTGTAGAAGGTTTGATTAATGGTAAGGCAAATGTTATGGCTGGAATTATCGATGATGAAGTAGCTTATACAAGTTTCAAGTTAGCCATAAGCAAAACGAAGCCCATAAGCAATGAGCTGATGCGCCTCGTTGATGTGATGAACAATTAAGACCAGCTATTCTGGATATTTTAATATCTTGGCGTCTCGACCAAGATAATTCTACCTATGAAGATTGCATTTCTCTCAGTTCCAGTTCTATGTCTCGCGTTTCTAGCTATTTTGTTTTTGCAGTCAGGACTCGACAAGGTCTTCAATTATAAGGGTAATAAAGAGTGGTTTGAGAGCCACTTTGCAAACAGTCCACTGAAAGGTCTGGTAGGATTGATGACTCTGTTAATAACACTTTTGGAAGTGTCAGCAGGAGGGCTCTGTGCTGCGGGTATATTCTTTCTGATTTATGATGGCAGCGCAAATATTGGGCTAATTGGAGCTCAACTTTCAACACTCTCAATTCTCGCTTTGTTCTTTGGTCAGCGTATGGCTCAAGACTATGTAGGAGCTGCAACACTTACCACTTACTTCATCATTTCAGCAATGACCGTTTACCTGCTCTGGGAAATGGTTACTCCTATTTGAATTATTCACTAAATGGAAATCAATGTTCAGATTGCCTCTAATAAAGACTATCAAGCGGTAGGAAAATTGATGGTGGAGGTTTATGCAGCATTAGAAGGTTTTCCATCTCTAGAGGAACAACCTGAATATTACCATGTGTTGGCCAATATTGGTGAGTTTGCAAAAAAGGAGAGCGTTGATATTTTGATTGCTACATCTGCAAGTGACATTTTGGGAGCGGTAGTTTATATCAATGATCTGGCAGACTACAGTGCCAACATTAACCTTGAGGAAGAAAAAGAAAGTGCTGCGTTTAGACTATTGGCAGTCTCTGATAAAGCTAGAGGACTGGGTATTGGTAAGCTTCTTACTAACGCATGTATTGAAAAAGCCAGGAGTAATGGACTTACTCAGATGATTATACATACTACCGATTCAATGAAAATTGCATGGGGTATGTACGAAAAAATGGGTTTTGTGAGGTCTACAGACTTAGACTTTTATCAAGTGGGCATGCCCGTATTAGGATTTCGAATGAAGCTCTAACCTTCTGTGCTCTTGGCGTTCATTTTTCGAACTGCACGTTCTATTCCATGAGGTGTCAATGGGAACATTGGAATCAGTTCTTTCATTACTTGGATCGTATAAGTGCCTGGCCAATACTTTAGAGGTTCTGGATTAAGCCAGACGGTCTTCTTGAATTTCTTAGCAATTGCCTGAATATTTCTAATGCTCAGGGGACTAAGTTCATATGGAGCCATGGCTGAGTCACCAATAAAGAACACTCTATAGTCTTTGTTGTACATGAGCAACTTGTCAATAGATATATAGGTTGATCTTCTCTCGTCTATCCAAACACGATCATATATGGTGTTGTGAAAGTAGAATACCTCTAGGTCATGCGAGAAACGTGTTTTCATCTTGCGGAAAAGCTGCTGTACACTTCTTATGTAAGGTGCCATTGAATATCCACCATTATCGATCAATACGATAATCTTAAGCTCTTCAAACTTTTCACTTGTTAATTCTGGAAGAAATAAGCCACCTCTTTTAAGTCCTGATTTGATGGTGCCAGGAACATCTAGTTTCTCAATTGCGCTTTCTTCTATAACACCTTTTATTGAAGCTAAAGCTGCATCTACATTGTTGTCATTAAGGAGCGCATCACGATCGATAGGGAAGTAGTTTTTATCACCTATCACTTTTCGAGCCATTCTTCCGCCACCTTGCCCACCAACTCTAAGTCCATTTTTTGCCGCTCCACCATGTCCATATGGTGAAATTCCTCCAGTTCCAATCCAGTGACTACCGCCGCTATGATTAGTTCGCTGTTGATCACGGACTTTTTCCATCCGTTCAAGCAATTCTTCTAAAGAGAGGTCAGAATAATCAGCCATTTTATCGAGGACTCTTTCGGCAGGTTCGGAATCAGTTTCCTGGGAGTCTTTGTCTTCGAGATCAGGGTTGTCCTTATCCCATAGCTCTTTTCCATTGACAACTTCTTTTATGTCATAGCTGGTAAGGTGGACTTGATCCAAGAATGTATTTACCAGGTCTTCTTCTGTTAGGTCAATGTCTCTATCAGCTTCATCGATATACTTAGTCTTCCACTGTTTAAAGGTCTCGGATCGCAATATGGCATCTTCTAATGTTTGTCCTGGTGCTATTGGGACATTTAAAAAGTATTCGTAGTAGGCTTTTGTGAAAGGGCCAATATCTTCAGGCTCTTTCACTACGATACCTTTAAGTGTATTATGTAAGTCTCCAAGAGTTTTCACCAAACCTTTTTGCATTGCTTTCCTTAGTACGAGAAGCGTACGCACATCAGCCTTTAGGCCATGTTTTCTAAAAGATTCTGGTAACGAGCTTAACATATTAGTTTAAGTAGGTTCCTAAGTTATCTCCAGCGCCAATCATACGATTGACACGTTCCATATCTGCTTGAGTCTTTATCAAAGCTCCAATGCCTTCCAATCCTTGAATTTTTTCAACAGCCTCCTTAGGAGCATGATCACCCATGTATTTCAACCAGTTCAATATTTCTCTGGTTGTTGGAGAACGTTCAAGTCCAAGACGTCTAAGATGATAGAATACATCTAGGGCCACTTTCACCACTTTTTCATCTAGTCCAGGGTGATGCTTTTCCACAATCTTTTCCATTACATCCTTATCAGGAAAGTCAATGTAGTGGTAGATGCATCTTCCTTTAAATGCGGTTGGTAATTCTTGTTCTCTATTGGACGTTATAACAATTGCCGGCATATCTTCTTCAGATACTTCTATTACTTCGCCTGATTCGGGCATAATAAACTTCCTGTGGCTTAATGCATATAAGAGGTCATTCGGAAACTCTCTTGGAGCTTTATCTATTTCGTCTATTAGTAATACTGAGTTAGGCTTGCTATAAGCTGTAGCGGCAGGACCCTTCGCAACATAGTCCCTTAAGTTTTCAGGATTTCGATTTCCTGTTGAAAGTCTGCTTTCCAACCCCTTCTCTTCCCTTTGAGCATTCAAAATTTCAATTTGAGAATCTCTCAAATACTTCACATGGTCAAACCGTGCTACAAACTGCTCTACATTGCTTTTAGAACCAACTGGATAAACCTCAAGGTCGAGACCGCGATCTTTTGCATAGTGAATGGGGAGTTCTGTTTTTCCTGTGCCTGGCTCTCCTTCAATAAGTAGCGGCATGCCTAAGGTACGAGCCATGTGAAAAGCTTGTGCTAAATCTGGATCGCATAAATATTTTTCAGATCCAGTCCAATGTTTGGTTTCTGCCATAGTATCAAAACTACAAGTTATAATTTTAGTTCACCATCCTCATTCAATAGGCTCTCGAGCTTTGGATAGTTCTCTTTCATATTTTTTTCAATAAATGCTAGTGGAACATCCTCGAATGAACCATAATCTTCCAGGTATTCCATGAACTCTTCTCCATTGGTGCTGTACGCTTGGAATATTGAATCATTGTTCCCATCGAATTCTAGTGGCTCAACACCTGTCAGACGACAAAGCTCTTTATTGAATGCCGGAGTGGCCTTCACCCATTTGTCATCTAGAAATACATCTACCATTCCATGCGGAGTAAGTTCATTCGTTCCAAATTTTTCAGTTAGCCTTTCTACGGCAATATGATTTTTCACTTTGGCAAGATGGAGTTTTGCGGGTATGCCTAGGCCCCTTAGTCCTGCTATGTACAGTATCGATTTATCTATGCAGTGACCATGGTCTTTTTGAGCAATGTTACTCGCCTTTAAAGCGTCTTCTCTAAAAATAATATCATAGGGATCGTATCGCCATCCATCTCGAATCTTTAGATACAGACCTGCCGCTTTCTCTTTCTCCGAAAGTTCTGGTTTTTTAAATTCTTCAATCAGTTCTTGAATAATAGAAGTATTGTAATCAAAGAAGTACGTGCTTTTTATCGTCTCAGCCATAATGTATCAACCCTTCAATTTCATTAATCGTTCTGCAGCAGCCTCTATCGTGCTTTCTTGTTTTGCAAAGCATAGGCGTATCACTTTATCTCCCGGATCTTCAGTATAGAAGGGAGACATGGGTATTGCAGCAACTCCAATTTCTGTAGTCAAATATTTTGCAAACTCCCGATCAGGCATATCGCTTATAGATTCATAGCTATACGCTTGGAAGTATGTGCCTTTTGCTATTTTGGGTATCAATGGTGTATCAGCAAGTAGCTCATTCATGGTGTCTCTCTTCTTTTCAAAAAATGAAGGAAGGTATTCGTAATTTTTTGGATCCCCCAAATAATCTGCTATTGCAAATTGGACGAAGGAATTTGTACAGAACACATTCCATTGATGTACCGTTTTAAATTCACTAACCAAGTATTCAGGACCAACTACATACCCCATTTTCCATCCTGTAGCATGAAGTGTTTTACCGAATGAAAATGTTGCAATGGATTGCTCAAAAAGTCTTGGGAATCGCATGACGCTTTGATGCTGCTCCCCATCATAAATGAGATGCTCATACACTTCATCACTCAGTACAATGATTTTAGTATCGCTCACGATATCTTCTAATGCCTGCATGTCCTCCTTACTTAACACAGTGCCACTTGGGTTGTGAGGTGTATTGATAACGATCATCCGAGTTTTATCATTAACCATTCCTTTCACTTTATCCCAATCAATGGAATAGTCAGGATATGTCATTTGGTATGGCTTGACTATACCTCCAGACAATTGTATTTGGGGAGTGTAGCAATCGTATGCAGGCTCAAATATTATTACTTCATCTCCAGGGTTCACAAATGCCATTATTGCGGTATACAGCGCTTGTGTTGCTCCAGCTGTAACACAAATTTGTGATGATGGGTCGATTGGCATACCATATAACCGCTCCATTTTGGCGCTCAAAGTTTGATTAAGTTGGGGAAGACCAGCTAGCGGACAATACTGATTTTTACCTTCAGTAACATATTTTGCAACTAGCTCCTTTAATTTTTCATCACACTCAAAATCTGGGAATCCTTGCCCAAGGTTGATTGCCTTGTGCTCAGTTGCCAATTTTGACATGATCGTAAATATGTTAGTCCCTCCAGCTGGAAGTTTTGATTGAAAGTCTGCTTGATTTCCCATGTCTTCAAAAATAGAAGGGAAAAAAGGAGTATAAAAAAGATATTACCTAATCATATTTAATTCTTAGGGATGAGCATCTTTACTAGGCCTAAATAATCGCCAAAAAACTGTTGTAATTGAGGTAAGTCTGTAGAATTAATTTGCATGGTAAATATCTGTTTTGATTCCACATGATAAAACCCCACTGTATTATAACCCGGGAAAAAACCAGAGTGACCTATTAAAGTCCCAATTCCTGGGAAGTCATATTTGATTACACCCAAGCCGTAGCTCCCTTGAATTTCTGGGGCATCAATAAAGTTGAAATAATCATCTTTGAGGTATTCCATATTGAAAGCTTCGCCCGACATTATTGCATTTAACAACCTCGCATAATCTTGATTTCTATATGCATAACCTCCGCCGGTCCATTCAAATTGCATGTTATTTTGAGCAATTCCACCTACTAAGAATGGTGCCTTGAAACCCAAAGCATACTCCGAACCTTCAGTATAATAACCTTGGGCCATATCTGCGATGTTGTTACTCTTTGTTGGTGAGAAGCTTGAAATTTTGAGAGGTTTGAAAATTCTATTTTCAGCTTCCACATAAAAATCATTTCCAGTTACTCGTTCTATGATCATGCCCAGCAGTATATAGTTAGTGTCAGCGTAAGTGAAACCCTCACCTGCTTTAAATGGAGGCTCATCATCCAGTACATATGAAAGTAACTCTTCTGGCGTCCAGACTTTAGCAGGCACTTTTTTAAGATCCTCCAAGAAGGCTTCCTTAAACTCATATCTAACGATACCTGAACTATGATTCATTAGCTGTCGAATGGTGATTTCATGAGCGTTTGCAACCCTTTCAAACCAATCGTGTTGGCCTAAATAGTCTGGTACTTTATCATCAAGTTTTAGCTTTCCTTCATAAACCAACTGCATTACAATAGCAGAAACTACTGTCTTCCCCGTACTGCCTCCATGCAGTTTGTGAGAAGTTGTCATTTTGATTTGATTTTCTTTATCAGCCCAGCCGCTGGCAAAAGCCCGTACCTTATCGTTGGAGTCAATATATGTGAATACGATGCCTGGATAGTTGGCCTTTTTTTGAATACTATCCAAGGCATTCTGGATGTAATTAACTGTTTGAGCTAAACCGAAATATCCAGTCGATAAGAAAAATATGAAGAGTAATTTTTTCATGGTGAAAAGAGTTTGCTTCCTCAATTACCAGAAAATAACATGCTATGTCAAGTAATAACTAGATGAACGGTAGCTAAATCTAGCTTATCAATTAGCCAAGTAATCCTTTGCTTTTTCTTCGTCTTCGAAAGGAGTCACATTCGTGCCTGTAACCATGCTATACGCTCTAAGGAGTATTTTTTTAATCCCCCCAACACCGAGAATGGCCCTTTTCTCTGACTTACCATTAAATACAGTTTTGCCATAATGTTTTAGTTTGTCCATGACATCCGGATCAGTAAATGTACCACGCACATCAAGGAGGAGGTAGATCTTTTCGGTACTTTCTTCGTAGAATTTGGCCATTAAGTCAATGTCTTGCATGACAGTTTCTTTGGTTTTGATATCCTTGAAATTGACATGCAAAATTTTGCGACCTTGATGGTTAATGTATGAGACTGGCATTATGTTTTGTTAATGGTGGTAGAGTAAAAATATAACCATTAAATCTTAAAATCCCTTATAATGTTATGATAAAAATAATTCGTAAGTCACTTCAAAATTGACTTTCACTGCATAGGTATTGCTTTGTCTTTGATCCATACAATAGGATTTTGAATCCATTTAAATACGAAATGATCTAAAATCTTATAACACTAAATGAGATGTTTTTAATTTGCTGTGCATTGGGTATAATATAAATTATTAATCCAGCACTTACATCAAATTTTAGAATTCAAACCATCGATAGAAATGAGATTTTACCACCTTGTTATTATGCTAATTTTTTTGAGTTGTACTCAAGAATCGAATAAAGAAACAATACCAGTAAGAGAACATTCTGTACAATCAGTATTGTGGGTCCAAATGTCAAGTGAATACAAAGCTCAGTGCTATCAAGCATTTAACCTTGCTAAGTTATCTCTCGATAATTTTCTTATTAAAAATGCTGATTCGGATAAACCTTTAGCGATTGTTACTGATATAGATGAAACTGTTTTAAACAATAGTCCTTTCAATGCCAAAATGATCGAAATGGATATTGAATTTTCCAAAGATTTATGGTTTGAATGGGGTAGGAATGAAATTGCAGAAGCAATTCCTGGAGCACTTGAGTTTTTCAATTACGCCAAATCACGAAACGTTAAGATTTTTTATATATCCAATAGAGACAAATCTCAAATAAATGAAACTGCAGCTAATCTGGGGAAACTTGGTTTCCCGAATTCGGACCCTTCCTATTTACTTTTGAAAGATAGCACAAGTGAAAAGCAAGCTCGAAGAGATCTTGTGTTGAATGACCATAATGTTTTAATGTTTTTAGGTGATAATCTCTCAGATTTTTCAAGTCTTTTTGATGGTCTTGATAGAAGTGAATTTGTCGATAGCGTTAGATCAAAGTTTGGCTCTCAGTTTATTGTCTTACCAAATCCAATATATGGCGATTGGGAAACAAAAGAACTTTATGGTGGAAGATACAATTGGTCAAGTCAGCAGAAAGATTCTATTCGTAAGGCGAACTTGATATCATTTTGACTAATTAGGTTAATTCTTATGATAGACAGTTTTTTGGTTCTTATCTAGAAAAAAGAATTTCGAAAATGTCGATTAAAAAATAAAGCCTTATCAATTTGATAAGGCTTTTTAATAGTGGGCCCACCAGGGCTCGAACCTGGGACTTACTGATTATGAGTCAGTTACTCTAACCAACTGAGTTATAGGCCCTCACTTAATGTGATTGTTCCTTTTAAAAGGGAGCGCAATATTACATATTTGCCATTTAATAGCCAACCAATGTCAGACTTACTACAAGGCGTAGATGCCATAATTTTTGATTTCGGAAATGTACTCATAGATCTTGATTACCCTAGAGTGATTCGACGGTTTTCAGAAGTAGCAAATAAGAACACTCATGAAATAGAAGAAATGGTGGTAACTGCACCAGTGCTTCAGCAATTTGAAAGAGGTATGATTGGACCGGATGAGTTCAGAGCAGAAATAAATAAGCTGCTAGGGACTCAAATGGGAGAGAGGCAATTCGAGAGTATTTGGAATAGTATGTTGAAGTCTATCACCAAACAGCGTATGAACAAGGTGCTTAAAATTGGTGAAAAGTATAAGACGTTTATTTTGTCCAATACCAACGTAATCCATGAAATAGCCTATGAAGAGATGATCATGGAAGAAACGGGAAGGCCTAGCTTGAGGGATTTTGTAGATGATGTATACTACTCGCACGAAATAGGTCTTCGCAAACCGAACCTCAACTGCTACGAGTATGTTATAGACGAAATAGATAATTATCCATCAAGGATGCTGTTCTTAGATGATCGTCTTGACAATGTAGAAGGTGCTCAGAAAGCAGGGATGAAAGCAGTTCAAATCTTTGATGCAGATAGGCAGCTAAACGAAATTTTCGGGCTTGGATAGGCATTTAAAGACTAAACTTTTACAGCTAGGATTATTTATTCTAACCCTCATAACTACAACATTTGCGGGGGCAGAATGGACAATTGGTAAGTTCTTGATTGCAGGAATTTCCTGGGATGATTTTTTATTCGGATTTAACTTCTCGATTCCCTTTTTGTTAATTCTTACGGTCCATGAATTTGGACACTACTTTACTGCCCGCTATCATAAGATCAATGTAACGCTACCTTATTATATACCGATGTGGTTTGGCTTCATCGGAATGGCTTCTTTAGGGACAATGGGTGCATTTATCAGAATCAAGGAAAGTATTCTTAGTCGAGTGAAATATTTTGATGTGGGAGTATCTGGGCCAATTGCAGGATTTGTTGTCGCCATCATCTTATTGATATATGGATTTCGCACGTTGCCCGAGACAGAATATATATATGAAATACATCCCGAGTATGAAGTGTTTGGTGAGAATTTCGAAACAAGGATGCATAATCTTGATACGATAGTTCTTAAAAAGGATCTTAATCCCGACCGATTGTTATTTGAGGCACTTCCTGATACTATAAAGATAGGTAGGGAAGGAGCACTATTCTTTGGAGATAACATTTTGATGAATTTGGGTAGGAAATATTTGGCTCCAAATGATCGCTATGTTCCTAGTTCTCGAGAATTAATGCATTACCCCGTATTATTGGCCGCCTACCTTGCATTTTTCTTTACGGCTCTTAATCTGCTGCCTATTGGGCAACTAGATGGAGGTCATGTGCTTTTTGGTCTTTTCGGTGCTAAGAATCATTCCATCATCTCGAGAGTGTTATTCACTTGCTTTTTATTTTATGCAGGTTTGGGATGGGTTACTACTTCGGATTTGGTAAACACTTCTTTAGAAGGAATTGGCAATTTTATAATAAGCATAGCGGTGTATCTGGCTATTGTCTATTGGAGTGCTTATACCGTATTTGAAGAAAAGAAAAACAGATTACTATATGCGACTGTAATGCTTACTGTGCAGTTCTTTGTAGCTTCAATTTTTAAGATAGAGGGTTACA
Organism: Ekhidna sp.; assembly: GCF_963691765.1. Lineage (GTDB taxonomy): Bacteria > Bacteroidota > Bacteroidia > Cytophagales > Cyclobacteriaceae > Ekhidna. The sequence goes on along the minus strand of NZ_OY829375.1, from coordinate 80,576 downwards.
CTGGGTGGTTACTTTTCTCTGTACTGATCGGAAGGTTTATTGGAGTAGACCATCCACAAGTAGTAGATAATAGTCCTCTGGATACGAAAAGAAAGGTGATAGGCTGGGTAGCACTTGTTATTTTCATACTATGTTTTAGTCCCCAGCCACTTGTAATTGAGGGGCTTTAGAGTTCGAGGTATGCAGTAATTCCTCCAAGCATGTTTCTTACATTACTATAGCCTTGGCTATTTAAGAATTTTTTTGCTTGACCTGATCTTCCACCAGATTTACAATGAACTACGATTTCCTGATCTTTCATTGATTCTATTTCAGAAAGTCTATTTGGAAGCTCTCCTAATGGAATTAATTGGGCGCCGATATTTCTTTCTTCATATTCCCATTCTTCTCTGACATCTATGAAGTTAAATTTTTCGCCACTTTCCAAACGCTCTTTTACTTGTTCTACTGTAATATCTTCATTCATTTTTTGATGATTTTTATGGTTTGATCTCCTTGTTTAGTGTGGATCGTTAGCAAATATAAACCTGCTTGTAAACTTGTAAAATCATGCGTCCTTTTTGCAATTTCTTTAAACCAGATTTTGCCCGAAAAATCAACCAGTGTAATCGCAGAGTAATCACTTTCAATACTAACTATTCCAGTTGTGGGATTGGGATATACTTTGGTAGTAAGATCTTCTTTATCTGCATTCAATGTAATATCACTTACATCTGCGAAAACAGGACGAATCATTAATGCTCCTTTTAATCTTACATTTTGTTCCCATTGACCAGTTCTATTTTCATAGATATGTTCTGCAGCCTCAGCGTTGCTTGCATCAAAACCGATACCTATATAATCGTTGATACTCTGTTCGTATCCTATATAGAATGTGTCAGATAATACTATAGGATTGGATAATTTGTAACGTGTAAACTCATCGATTTTCGTGGCGGTCATTACTGTGATATCCTGAGATCGGACAGGCTCTGAATTTAGGTTTCTAAATACTCTCAATTCTATGAGTGTTCCTGCACTGATAGGATCAATATTTGGGAAATGGATATCCACATGGGTCAGCGTGTCTTCTACTTCTAACCAATATTCTACAGCGACTTGTGCTCCATCAATGTTAGTACCTGCAGCATATTCAGCAGTTCCATCATCAAAGGCATAGTAGTTATGTAGCAAGTATTCTGTTCGTAGAGTATCATTGATTTTTAAATCAATCTGCGTTCCGTCTAAAAAAAGATCATCAGAATTTCCAAGGTATACCTCCGAAGATATGACAATCGAGTCTTCGTTAGGGATAGCAGAAAGGTCAAGTTCATCGAGGAGTATTATCCTGTCTTCAGTTACCCTAAGGGGATCAGGATTATTGATGAGAGGGTCTTTCCCGGCAAAAGAAACCATGTCAATCAATGAATTATCGTTTTCATTCCTTATTACCAGGACATAGTCTGTTGGCTGAAATCTGTCGTCTAGATTAAACGCTCTCACAGTCTGATCGCCACTAAACTCAGATTCATCCGCTTTGAACTGATTTGTTGGCATCGACTTAAATGGAGTAAGTGGAGAAGTAAGCTGTCCAGTAAGACCTCTATCTACATAATAAAGATCATCATTAAACCTATTTTCATTTAGATAAATCCAATCTAGGTGCCATGCATCAAATGGGCCATCCTTATCACCAAATGATTGAAACCGGAATGCAAACTTCTGTGTCAGGAATTGTGAGCTAACATGAACACTATCTTGAGTGAACACAGAATCTTGATCAGATTCCAATTCGCCACCGTCTTTCACCCATACGGTATTCCAAGGATTATTCTCATTTAAAGGATCATAAAACTGTAGTCTTAATGAGTCGCCAGCTTCTGGAATTTCTACATTTCCTCCGGCTTGCCAATAAAAAGAAAGAACAACGTTTGCCCTTCCCTGCAAGTCAATCGTATCAGATACAAGTTCATCCGCCAGGCCAATATCAGTACCAGCATGAAAAGCTCCATTTTCGTCCAAGCCATCGAATGTGACCACATTAAATGATGGTGGGTTAATTGCTAGCGTGGAATTAACAAACACATTTTTGCTTAGCTCATAATTCCATTGCCTGGTTGTGTCGGTGCCCCATATTCTTATGCTATCCGGAGAACCTGTTGTAATAGAAAAGTCGTCCCAAAATGGTAGGCTGGCATCGTTTACTACCTTCACACTTGAAGAGCGAGATTTGATAGCTTCATTTTTTACAATAGGCTTAACAGTAAGTTGTGCTACACCTAAATGGGTAAATAGAATCAGTATGACAATCAAAGATTTCCTCATTGATTGTCTAGAATAGTTGGTGTGTTGCTAATAGAGTCGGGTTTGTAAATCCAGATATCAATTGGATCGCCAATTTTAACTCTACGATCCGGTCTCGGATATTGTTGTTGTACTGTCCCAGGTGCTATTTCACGATACTCCAGAATTTCATTGCCTAGGGAATCGGGTGTACCAAATCCAGCCAGAGATTTATCTGTAATATTTACCTTACCAATTCTTAATCCAGAACCAATAATCGCAGTTTCTGCTTCTTCTTGTTCTAAACCGATAAGCCGTGGCGATTGAAATACTGTATTCCCATATCCATCACCTACTACCAAGTTGATAAATGATCCTTTCTCAATTCTTTCTCCTTCTAAGACAACTCTTCCATCCATTCTGGCCTCATGAACCACGCCGAAAAAGACATCAGGAACGTGCTTTACCGCTCCTAATTTTAGATCATATGATTTCAATACCATCATAGCACTTTTAAGCGATAAGTCTTCCACCTTAGGCATTCGTACTTTTGGAGGACTCTCTGCATTAAGGGTAACGTAGATTTTTCTATTTTCTTTCACTTTTGTATTGGGAGCAGGAACTTGTCTCAATACTGCCAATGGGGGATAGTCTGGTGAATAGCTTGAATCTGCAGTTGCTTCATATCTTAAGCTTCTCTTGCCTAGAAATTCATCTAGCTCGCTTATCGTCATTCCTTTGATATCAGGAACGGTGATAGTTTCACCATGGTTTGTAGTTATCGGAAGCCATACATAGAAGACTACTATGACGATTAGAAATGATCCTCCAATAATCGCACCTGCGTGCATCAAATAATCCTTAAAGCTGGTTGGTTTTAAAAATGACATAGACTTTTAATGAGAGGATAAACCTAAACAATTAGCGACTAATAAACAGTTTTTGAGAGGTTTCGAATCGACTACCTTCAATGCGCAAGAAATAAAGGCCTTCTTGATGTGGAGCTTGATATTCAATTATTTGATTTAGTGCATTTTCTATTTGTTCCTCAAAAATAATTCTTCCACTTATATCGATAAGCTTAATAGTCACCGATTCTTTTTGGGACAGATTAAATCCAACGTTGAAAAATGAGCTTGCAGGATTTGGATACGTACGAACAATATTTTCATATGTAGGTAATTCATTTGCTCTAATACTTATGTCGTCTATATACAGATCATTGCCGCCGCCTGGTGTAAATACGAATGCTATTCTGATATTTTCATCAAAGAAAAACGAATGAGATAAGTCAAGTCGGTACTCCTTCCAATCACTATCAGACAAAGGCATCCATTGCGATGTAGTTGTTGCAGAAGTCAAAGAATCCGAATTGGCATCTAAAAGTGTAATAGGATATGATTCTCCGCAATCGGTGGATAGGAGTACTTGAAGTCTGTCATTGAGTCCTTCCCTAGCACCATACGAAGCTCTAAAATAGAGACCAGCACTATCAAGCCCACCTGTATTTAATCGCGGACTTACAAACCAGCTGGGAAATCCTAATTCTGTGGTATTGTAGCCTCTAGCTCTTAAAGTTCTGTTTGTTTCTAACTGCTCCCTTGTAAATAAATTAGTTGAAGAAGATTCAGCTTTTATCCAATTATCAGATGATTCAAAATCAACGGTAAGCGGATATTCATCTTCAATAACATTTCTTTCCAGAGTGATTTCTATTTGATTATCCACTATTGATTCGTCTTTAATTCCATTGACAAGGGTAATTTCTACCCCGATATCATTGTCGCCTTGATTGAGATTGCCGGCGTTTAAAGAAACTGTTTCATAACCTTTAGATGATATATTGAGCCCCTCAAATTGCGTGAAAGTCGTATCTCCATTAATATGATATTTCACTTCAAATGAAGAAATGGTCTGTGAGCCTACATTTCTAATCCTTAGGTCTAATTCTGAAGATTCTGAACACGTCACCAAGGGCCCATTAAGACTTGTAGGTTTTATATCATTCTCTAACAAGTTGGTCTCAATGACACGTATATCATCTATATATATATTGTTCTTACTTCCATTAATTCCAATAAATGCAAATTGGACTCCATCAATATCTCTATAGTCTGTAATGCTAAGCAGTGTATCTACCCATTCTAATTGATTGGCAGGTGTAAAGTATGTTTCAGTTTCTGGTGCGGTTGCCAAATCTGGTCCAAAACTCGAAAATATAACATCAGGAAAAGTTTCACCGCAATCAATGCTTGCCTTCACCATTAATCCATCATAAAAAGCATTAGGCACATTGGCATGTGCATAGCTGAATTCCAAATCGCCGGATGGGAGACCTGTTAGGTCAAAAATCGGTGTTTTAAAAATGGTGGATTCACCAAACCACTCTGTGTTGTTATGAGCTTTGAAAACAAAAGCCTGATTTGTTGGGGTATTCTTGGGTGCGTTTAATGCTTCCCAAGGGTAAGCAACTCCGTTCAGTCCTATCACTGATGGGGTGCTTTCGAAGTCTTCCAAAAAAGGAAGGTTAGATGTACTCGTCGAGAATAGTTCCTTTAGAATTACGTCATTAGATGGATTGTCATCTGATGCGCCATTAACGTTCGTGATCTCAAATGTAACCTCAGCTGGTATTGAGGATACAGATTTGGTTGGAAATGTAACTGTATCGGATGCTAGAGGTTGTAGTGTGGTTAAAATGACTTGTGGGCTACCACTTGGATTTCCATTTATATACAATTGAACTTCATAAGAGCTGATTTCTGTTGTTCCATGATTTTCAACCTGCAATATTGGAATAACATTATTGCTGCATTCTGTGTTAGCAGGGCTAATGACATTTACAGCCGCTAAATCTGTATCTGATTTGCCAGGTTCAGTCAGACCTGGTGAAGTGACCAAGGATAGTCGGTTTGGTGCATTATCCATTACGGTTCTCATTCTTGTTTTTTGTCCCAGTGTAAACAAGTTCATACAAATATCATCAGTGTAGTCCATGAAATTTTGAAACATCTCTGGCTCACCAGCAACACAAACTTCATTATCATCAGGATTGGGGAATGTACATGGTGAGGTATAATCTCCATTGTCCGTATTAGCAAGTGGTGTGTCAGCTACAAAGTCGTCAACCGTGCAGTTCCCATCACCCCATATGTGTCTTAAACCAAGCCAATGTCCCACCTCATGCGTCAAGGTTCTACCGTAACTGTCGAAAGTAGGAGTGGAGAGGTTTACCCCGAAGTATTCAAAATCAACAAGTACACCATCAAACTTATAATCTCCACTATCATTGATGATCCCATCTAAATCTGAAATCGGGAATGAGGCGTATCCGATAAAAGTTTGAAGATCAAGAAGGTAAATGTTTAAATAATGTTCTGCGGGCCAATAGCTTTCTGATCTTAATAGAGGTCGATCAGAGTTTGCTCTATAGACATCTTTAGATCCTTGGAGTCTAACAATCCCATTGGTAGGGTTTCCTGAAGGATCCTGTTTCGCTAGAATAAACTCAATTTCTACATCAGCAGCCACATCTTCAAAAGCTGAAGGTGTATTGACTGCATCAGCATTTTGCCGTCTAAAGTCAGCGGTAAGGGAGTCTATTTGAGCTCTTATTCGTTCTTCGGAGAGGTTAACTCCAGACCCTACAGTTTCACCTTTATGAAATACATGGACTACAACCGGTATTTGGTAAAGTACTGCCTGGGAAGATCTGGATTTTCTTTCCGCTATTTTGTTGCTCATCCAACTTTCGAAAGCACCCGTTGACGGTGCCACCGTGCCACACCTTTCTTGAGAGTAGGTGTTAAATGTTAATAGAACAATTAAAATAGCTAACCCAATCCGCATGGGCTCATTAGTTAGCAAAAGGAAGCTTTGCGTTTGGATCGTCTGGAGCGGTGATATTGACTGCATGTACACTTTTTATTTCAGGTACCTCCCGCTTAATTGCCTCTTCTACTCCCGCTTTTAAAGTCATTGTAGACATGGGGCATGAGCCGCAGTTACCCATCAGTTCTAGTATAACATTCATATCACTATCTACCTCTAGTACTTTTACATCTCCGCCGTCAGCTTCGAGGTAAGGACGTATGGTGTTTAAAGCTTTTTCTACTTTTTTTACTAATTCTGACATATGCTAAACGGTAACTTCTACTTTTTTAGTCTCTTCTTGGGTTGCATTTCTAATTGCTACTTGCTGTGCTACACTTTCAGCCAATTGTGTGAATGCATTGGATATTTCACCTTCTTTCATTGCAGCAGGATAACCATTATCCCCACTTTCCCGAATCGATTGAACTATCGGAATATGTCCAAGCAATTCAACTTTATTTTTTTCAGCTAGATTTTTACCTCCACCTTCTCCAAAGATAAAGTATTTATTGTCAGGGAGTTCTTCAGGAGTAAACCAAGCCATATTTTCTACCAATCCTAAGATTGGAACATTAATTTGAGGTTGTTTGAACATCGAAATGCCCTTTTGTGCATCAGCTAATGCTACTTTTTGCGGTGTTGTGACTACTAGGGCCCCCGTAACTGGCACTGCTTGAACCAGTGTAAGGTGAATATCACTAGTTCCTGGTGGTAAATCGATCAATAGGTAATCTAAATCGCCCCATTTCGCATCTGAAATAAATTGCCTCAATGCAGAACTGGCCATCGGGCCGCGCCACACAACTGCATCTTCACTATTAGTCAGAAAACCAATGGACAATAGTTTGACGCCATACTGTAGAATTGGAACGATCTTATTTTTGCCATCTTCTTGAACAATTCCTGGTTGTTCATATTCACAGTTGAACATTGTAGGAATAGATGGGCCATAGATATCTGCATCAATTAGACCTACATCAGCACCGGACTTTGCTAATGCAACTGCAAGGTTTGAAGCTACTGTAGACTTACCAACACCACCTTTCCCAGAGGAAATAGCAATAATATTCTTAACTCCAGGTAATACCGGACCCTCATCCCTTTTGGTAGTGACATTGGAGGTCATGTTGATTATTAGTTTTACTTCATCACCTAGGTGCTTCCGAATCTTATCTTCGCAGTCTTTTTTAATAACTTCCTTTAGTGGGCAGGCAGGTGTTGTGAGAACAACATCAAATGCAGCTTTATTTGAATCAATATGGATATTCTGAATCATTCCAAGTGATACTAGATCCTTTTTTAAATCAGGATCAATCACTTCGCTAAGTGCTTTTAAGAGGTTTTCTTTTGTTAAATCCATTGGTGCCGCAATTTAAGATTTATCCGTTATTAATTCACTTATTGCCTTCATTACAAACCAATAAATGTCGTCTTCGGTTCTATTGCTTTACTAAATAAATTACATGCACATTTGTTTTCTAGACGCAACCATTTTATTGAAATTGGTCGTTACTCTTTTCAAGAGTGGGAAAGTAATTTAACTGCTGAATTACTATCTTATAATGAAGTAATTTTGCACTCCCAATTTTGTTATGATTCATCCGTCTACCATTGAAGAAGTAAAAAACCGTATCGACATAGTCGAGGTAGTTGGGGATTTTGTAACCTTAAAAAGATCAGGGTCAAGTTTCAAAGCGTTGAGCCCATTTAGTAATGAGAAAACCCCCTCATTTTACGTAGTTCCTTCTAAGGGTATTTATAAGGATTTTAGCTCAGGAAAAGGTGGAGACGCAATCTCTTTTGTTATGGAGGTAGATGGCCTTAGCTACATTGAGGCAATCAAATACCTTGCAGGGAAGTATGGGATTGAAATTCAGGAAGAAGAACAGTCGGATGAAGCACTTTTGGCTCAAAATAAGCGTGAAAGTTTATTTATCGTTTTAAACTATGCGAAAGAATACTTTGAAGACGTTTTGCATAATTCCGATGAAGGAAAATCTATCGGACTTTCATATTTCAAAGAGCGAGGTTTCACGGAAGAGACCATTAAGAAGTTTGAATTAGGCTATTCACGTGAATTGTGGGACGGATTGCTCAATGAAGCAACAAAAAAAGGGTATCAGAAGGAGTTATTGGCAGAGGCCGGTTTAATCATCGATAAGGAAGGGAAAACTTACGATCGTTTTAGAAGTCGTGTCATGTTTCCTATTCATAATGTTTCTGGTAAGACCATTGCTTTTGGAGGTAGGAAGCTATCAAGTACAGATAAGTCTGCTAAATACATAAATAGCCCTGAGACTGAGCTTTACTTTAAAAGCAAAGTCCTATACGGTATGTATCAGGGCAAGAATGCGATACGAAAAGATGACAACTGCTACTTAGTAGAAGGGTATACTGATGTGATTTCAATGCATCAGGCCGGCATCGAGAATGTGGTGTCATCTTCAGGTACTGCACTTACCGAAGATCAAGTAAAGCTGATTCGTCGATATAGCGAAAATGTTACAGTCATTTTTGATGGGGATCAAGCAGGTATAAAAGCTTCCATGAGAGGTATTGATTTACTTCTTGAAGGGGATTTAAATGTACGGGCTGTTGCGTTACCAGAGGGTGAGGATCCGGATAGTTACGCAAAGCAATTAGGTGCAGCTGGATTCAGAGATTACGTAGCTGAGGAAGCTCAAGATATCATCCGTTTCAAAACCAAAGTGTTACTGGATGAAACGGGTAATGATCCTATTGCTAAAGCTGGAGTAATCAAAGACATTGTATCTAGCATCACTAAGATCACTGATCCTGTAAAGCGTACAGTGTATATCAAGGAGTGTAGTGATTTGCTAGGTATTGCTGAGTCTGTGCTAATTGCAGAACAAAATAAAATTCTGATTCAGAATCGAAAGAATCAGAAACAAGATATGCCACCTCTTCCTGATGAAATGCCCCCATTTCCGATGGAAGAAGAAGATCTTACGGATAGGCTTGATATTAGTAAGATTATTGAATTTCAGGAAAGAGAAAGTGTTAGAGTATTGGTCAACTATGGTAAGAATAAAATTCAAACACGCGAACTTCAAGATCAATATCTGATCGATTATTTTCTGAACGAAGCGGACGAAATTCAGTTTACCAATAAGACTTACAGAAAGATTGTAGAGGTTTTTCAAGAGAAACTTAGAGAAGGAGAGGTTATTGATGGGGAGTATTTACTAAATCATGAAGATGAGGATGTAAGAAAAACCGTGATCGACTTAAGTGCAGATAAGTATGAAATAAGTGAGAATTGGAGTGAAAAATATCAAATTTATGTTCCGAGAGAACGTGAGTTTTTAAAAGACGTGACTTACTCCAACGTGTTGAGATTGAAGTTTCGAATCGTGCAACAACTCATTGAGGAGGAAACTGAAAAATTGAAACATGTAACTGAGGAATCAGAAGTTGATGAACTTTTAGATGACATAAATGAGTTGAAGAAAGTGTCAGTAGAAATAGCTAAAATATTAGGAAACGTATTAGTAGGATAAGATGCTAGATAAAATAGAAGATGCCATAGAGGCGATAAAAAACGGAGAAGTAATCATTGTGGTAGATGATGAAGATAGAGAGAACGAAGGGGATTTCATCTGTGCCGCAGAAAAGGTAACACCCGATATTATCAATTTTATGTCCAAAGAGGGTAGAGGACTTATTTGTGCATCAATTTTGGAAGATAGATGCCAGGAATTGGATCTTGATTTAATGGTTGGGAAGAATACTGCAACATTCGAGACTCCATTTACTGTGTCTGTCGATCTAATTGGTCATGGAACAACTACTGGGATATCTACTTCTGATAGAGCCAAAACAATCCAAGCGTTAGTTGATTCAAAAACTACGCCTGAAGATTTAGGTAGACCCGGTCATATTTTTCCTTTAAAAGCAAAACATGGAGGGGTTTTACGAAGAGCAGGACATACAGAAGCCGCAGTTGATTTTTCAAGGTTAGCAGGCCTTACGCCTGGCGGAGTTTTGGTTGAAATTTTGAAGGATGATGGAACCATGGCCAGACTTCCTGACTGTAGAAAGATTGCCGATAAGTTTGGATTGAAGCTCGTTTCTATTGCAGATTTGATCGAATATCGAATGGAAACGGAGTCTATGATTGCCGAAGAAATAGAGGTTAATATGCCTACAAACTGGGGGGATTTTCAATTGAAAGCGTTTAAACAATTAAACACTGGCGAAGAACATCTAGCATTAGTAAAAGGCGCATGGGAAAAGAATGAGCCTGTAATGGTACGTGTTCACAGCTCATGTGTTACCGGTGATATATTTGGATCTTGCCGATGCGATTGCGGAGGACAACTTCATGGAGCAATGAAAATGGTTGAGGAAGAAGGTAAAGGTGTGGTTCTTTATATGAATCAGGAAGGGAGAGGAATAGGACTAATGAACAAACTAAAAGCCTATAAACTACAAGAAGAGGGTAAGGACACTGTAGAGGCGAACCTTGAACTAGGCTTTAAATCTGATCAGAGAGACTATGGCGTTGGGGCACAAATTTTAAGAAAATTGGGGGTCACAAAGTTGAGGTTGATTACCAATAACCCTAAAAAAAGGGTAGGTTTGATGGGCTATGGATTAGAAATTGTTGAAAACATTGGTATTGAGATTGCACCTAATCAACACAATCAAAAGTATCTTGAAACCAAGAGAGATAAGCTAGGACACGAAATCTTAAAATGAGAAATTCATTCGCTTTTATTTTAATTTTCTTATCACTAGGAGTTACCGCCCAGACCTTCTCTTACGAGTTGTTTCACGAAGGCTTTATGGTAACTACTGAAAAGGATACGATTAAGGGAGACTTAAAATATGATTTGGAAGCCAATCTTCTTACCGTAATTCACAATGGGAGAACTAAATCTTTTTCTAGTCATAAAGTATTCTATTTTGAGATCTTTGATAATATCCTGAATAATTATCGTCAATTCTATAGTGTTCCATATACTGTCAATATTGGCTATAAAATCCCTGTCTTTTTCGAGCTTGTCTATGAAGGTAAACTCTCATTATTGACACGTGAACGAATTGTAGCTCAGACCATTAATAATTCCTCCGCCTACTGGGGAGGAGGAAATAGTACACAGCTTGTAATTGAATATTCCTTTTACTTCATGGATAGTGAAGGGGTCATTACCTATTTTGGAGGCAAAAAGAAAGAGCTTCTAAATTTCATGAATAAGAAGCAAGTTGACATAAAGAAATTCATAAAAGACAATAAGCTGGATACTGATGAGCTTGCTGATCTTGTACGTATCACCGCATTTTATAATTCAATTTAAATTATGGCAAAACCCTTGATTCTGGTAAGTAATGATGATGGTATTACTTCCAGAGGTATTCGAAAGCTAGTAGATGTAGTAAAAGAATTGGGAGAAGTCATTGTTGTGGCACCTGATAGTCCTCAATCAGGAATGGGGCATGCAATTACAGTAGGAGATACCCTTCGGATTACCAAGAATGACATTTTTGGGGACATAGAAGCATACGAATGTAGCGGTACACCCGCTGACTGTATCAAGTTGGCTAAACATTATGTACTGAAAGGTCGGAAGATAGATCTTGTTGTTTCCGGTGTAAATCACGGTAGTAATAGTTCCATCAGCGTTTTGTATTCCGGGACAATGAGTGCTGCAATCGAAGGGGCAATTGAAGGAGTACCTTCAATTGGTTTTTCATTATGTGATTATGATCCAGCAGCGTATATGGATCATATTGATGTTTACATTAAGAAAGTAACGCAAGAGGCACTCAAAAATGGGATCCCAAAAGGTATAGCGCTAAATGTGAATTTCCCTGTACATCAAAATGAAGCAATCAAAGGCATTAAAGTATGCAGGCAAGCAAATGCCAATTGGGAAGAGGATTTTGATGAAAGAAAAGATCCTTACGGACGAACTTATTTTTGGATGGTTGGGAATTTCGTTAACCACGACAAGAGTGAGGATAACGATGAATGGGCACTTGCTAATAATTATGTCTCTATTGTGCCTTGTCAATTTGATATGACCGGGTATAATGCCATCAGTCAAGTTAACGATAATTGGGATCTAGATACCTAAAAACTTCCTTATCATCTCGAATTTGGGTGGTTCGTAAGTTTGATTTTTCGATTTGGAAAGAGTGAATTGTTTTATTCTGCTTGACTCTTGAGGATTCAAATACTATCAATCCAGCAACCGTAGTTAGAAGCCCTAGGAATCCATTCATTATTCCTTCAATATCTCCTTCGTGATGATCATTTCTTGGTTTCATGGCATTCGTAATAACAATGGAAGAACCTATAGCCATAATTACACCGCCAACCATTTTTCCTTTCTGTGTTTTTCTGAATTTGATATGAGTTTCATTTTCCTCATCCAAGCTGAGTATTATATTTTTAATCTCATTTTTTGATAACGTATCAATATTTTGCATATACTGTGATGATACTGAAAAAGATATAGCTATAGTGAGAAAAAAGATGGATGCTTTTAGCATGATTTAGAAAAGGTTGATTTAATAATATGTGTTAAATCTGAGGTTGCTCCCCCAATTATTCAAAATATTTTTTTAAGAGCTTAGGCGCTTGTTAAGTTCGTAAATGTCCTTTCTTCGGTCTCTTAAGGCTATTCACACCTCCAAATTCATGTAGCTGCAAAGTTAGGCGAGCGTTTATTAGAATCGCTGATTCATGCGGATGCCAACAAACTTATGGAAGGTGGCTTCTGTTGTTTCTTTAGTTCTTCGATAATAGAGTAGTGCAAAATCAAACTTTGTCCAGCTAGCCATAACACCGGCTCTCATTTGGAAAACCCATGGTTCCTGAGTTTCAGTATATATAGATTCTTTTCCAATTAGATTACCCTCAATAGTTGCATTATATACTACGTATTCAAAACCTGGACTTATAAAGAAATAGAACTCATGGTTGCCAGGTCCTTTATTTTCTATACCAAGTACCCCATTATATTGAGTCGAATGCTGGAGCGGTTTAAATGTTCCAAAACGAATCATTAATTCTTGTCGGGCATGGGTAAAAGAAGTCCCTAACGCAATATTTGACTCAGTTATGAGATCTAGTGTCTCGCTATTCGCGATTTTTTGAGCATATGTCCAATACGTATTTACTAACGGGGCATCATTGATTTGATAATCCCACCCTAAAGGCAATTGCATCCCAAATGTCTTATGCCATTGATATTGAAGATCACCTGTTCTAAGTGAAGGTCCCATCCAGCCAACTTCTAGTTTCGCTTTAATGAATCCTTCTTTTTCTAAATAGTATTGATTTGATGCTGATAGCGTGATTTGTCCGGCATATGGCCTATCCATATCTTCTACATTTTCCCAAAAGAGATGTTTGGGACTGTATATTCTATGGTTTATGTCATAAGATCGGATAACCTTGACTATTCCTTGTTTATTGCGCGTTGAATCCAGCAGTCTTCTATATCGAATAGCGACACCGTTACTGTAATATTGATCCCTAGATAGATTTAAAGTATAGGCATCATTGTCATTTTCTACTTGCAGTTCTCTGGTTAGAATCTTATTCTGACCAAAGACTACTTCAAAAGTTAGACATAGAAGTATTGCGCAATAGAATCTCATTGTAGCGAAAATAGTAAGGATCAGAGATTTCATAAATAGTTTCAAGCTCAATAGTCGTGTGGTTGATATCTAAAAAATATGTTTAAAAAAAGAAGGCAACCTTTCGGTTGCCTTCTGATTAATATTTATATAAAACGATTAATAATCGATATTAAATCCCTCTGTTTAAATCGTATTCTTCAAGGTAGTCAGCAACTTTTCTGACGAACATTCCACCAAGGGCTCCATCTACCACACGGTGATCGTAGCTATGGGAAAGGAACATTTTACTTCTGATTCCAATCATGTCACCTTCTGGTGTTTCAATAACTGAAGGCTTTTTCTGTATCGCACCCAAAGCCATGATAGCAACTTGAGGTTGCATAATGATTGGTGTTCCCATTACGTTTCCGAATGATCCAACATTCGAAACGGTATACGTTCCACCTTGTAGTTCATCAGGTTTTAGTTTGTTTTCTCTAGCTCTTTTAGCTAGATCATTTACTTTCTTAGTGATTCCAACCAGGCTTAGTTGATCAGCATTATGAATAACAGGGACTATCAAATTTCCTGTTGGAAGTGCTGTAGCCATCCCGATGTTGATTGCTCTTTTCTTTACAATATTGTTTCCATCAACTTGAACATTGATCATTGGGAAATCTTTGATGGCACGAACAATTGCTTCAATGAGGATAGGGGTAAATGTTAATTTTTCACCTTCTCTATTCAAAAATTCGTTTTTCACTTTATTTCTCCAAGCCACAACTTTTGTTACGTCAGCTTCTACAAATGATGTTACGTGAGGAGATATATGCTTAGAAGCCACCATTCGTTCGGCGATCATCTTACGCATTCTGTCCATCTCGATGATTTCATCACCTCCATCCACAGCTACTGGCATTGGTTGATGAGATGCAGATTGCATTTTAGGTGCTGGAGCAGCAGCTGGCGCCGGAGCAGCACCTGGTTTTCTCGTTTTCACATAACCAAGGATGTCATTCTTGGTAACTCTTCCTTCTTTGCCTGAACCAGCTATAGATTCCAATTCAGCAACTGAAATACCTTCTTCTTTAGCGATACTTCTTACTAATGGTGAAAAGAATTTTCCAGAATCTGATGTTCTAGGTAGCGATGATCCATTACTAGCTGATGCAGTATTTATGGCAGTTTCTAAAATTTCTTCTGCTCTTTCTACAGGGCTATCTTCTTTTGGAGCAGAAGTAGGCGCTGGGGTAGAATCGCCTGCTTCGCCATCAGTTTCAATTATGGCAATTGGTTTACCAACTTCGATTACATCGCCTTCTTCGGCTAAAACTTCTTTGAGCACTCCGGCATGGGTGGCAGGAATTTCAGTATCTACCTTATCCGTAGCTACTTCAAGAATCGATTCATCTTCTTCAATCGTTTCTCCTACATTTTTTAACCATGCAAGCACGGTTCCTTCCATCACACTTTCGCCCATCTTAGGCATTACCATTTCTACAGTTGCCATATTATATTCTGTTTTAGGTTGTTTATTTCGTTCTCAAAGATAATAATTTTGTTAATCCTTATCTAAGTTTATTCTAATCATGTTTAGTGCTGCAATCGCACTGTATTGGATATTGATCTTTCTATCTTTTGTTAACTGCAATTTCTTAGCTACAGTTCTATTTTTATCTGAGTATCCAATCCATACTGTACCTACTGGTTTTTCCTTAGTTCCACCACCGGGTCCAGCAATACCGCTGATTGAAACTCCAACATCGCATCTGAATTCTTCCCGCACATTTTTAGCCAAAGCTAAAACAACAGACTCACTGACAGCCCCATCTTGCTCAAGGATTTTTTCATCAACCTTTAATTGTTCGTTTTTCAGTTGGTTAGAGTAAGGCACAAATCCACCCTTGTACCACTGCGAGCTACCTGGAACAGATGTGATTTTATGCGATAAGAATCCTCCAGTACAACTTTCGGCAACTGCCAATGTGTAATTACGGTCTTTAAGCATTCTACCAATTGCTTCTTCAATCTCTTCATCATCAAAGCCATACACATACTTATCAATAAGTGGCAAGAGATTGTCAATTTGCCCTTGAACCTCTTCTTTTCTACTGTTATCTGCGGCAGAAGTTGTTAGCCTCAATTTTACATTACCCATTGTTGGTAAATATGCAAGTTTGAGATGAGTAGGTAGGTTGTCTTCCCAATCTTTGATTTTTTCTGCAAGCATTGATTCTGGAATGCCAATTGTTCTTACCATTCGATGGTAAATCCCATCTTTATTATACTTCTCAGTGAGCTTTGAGAGGATGGTGTCAGACATCATTCTTTTCATCTCAAAAGGCACTCCTGGCATGGATACGATGACTTTACCATTTCTTTCAAACCACATAGCTGGAGCTGTTCCAATTGGGTTTTGTATAGGCGTGCAATTGGCTGGTAAATCAGCTTGCTGTTCATTTAAAATTGACATCTCTCTGCCAGCCTTGGCAAATAGGTTTGCGATATTGTCCAATATATCATCATGCCTGATTAGATGTGTGTCGAAGTATTCAACCAAACATGGTTTGGTGAGGTCATCATTAGTTGGACCTAGACCACCGGTTATCAAAATGATATCCGCTCTATTTTCGGCATAAGCGAGGCTATTAAGAATCTCTTCTTTAACATCACCAATTGTAATCTTTTGAATAACTCTGATGCCTAAATTGTCCAGTTCGCCGCTGATCCAGTGAGAATTAGTATCTAGTGTTTGTCCGTAAAGAATTTCATCCCCAATGGATATTACTATTGCTGTTGCAGGCATATGATAATGATGAAAATTTCTGTTGGTTTTAAAGCGGCAAAAATAACTTTTACATACCGAAGTAGAATGTTAATTCACTCGCAATGTCGTTCAAGGACTTCATAGTCTACAGGATTATTTAATTTCGCATAAAATCATCTACTATGTTGACGGATCTGCAAATAGATAAACTGGAGCGTTTTTTTTACGTCCTGGATTATGATAGGAATGGAATTATTGAAAAAGAGGATTTTATAGGAATTGCCGAAAACCTCTGCATACTTTGGAGAATAAGAGAAGGAGAAGAGAAGTACGATCTCATTAAATCTCGATTCGAAGAAGGATGGAATCATTTCAATTTATTTGTAAACAACAATGATGGCAAAGCCAATTGGGATCATTGGATTCATTTTGCTGAACAAGTAATCATCAATGGTGATGCTGATATTTTTGGTAGCTATGTTGATGAATTTGTAGGTGAAATCTTTGACAATTTTGATACCGATAATGATGGATATATCAATTTGGACGAATACATCGATTTATTAGTTGGATATAGAATCGAGGTGAGATTTGCTGCGAAATCATTCAGAAAGCTAGATAGAAATCATGATGATCTCATTAGCAGAGGTGAACTGATTAGTGCGGTCAAGGAATTCTTCCGAAGTGATGACCCTGAGGCCCCTGGCAACTGGCTATTTGGACGTGGTGTCCTTGCTGCTGACTAACGGGATATTATCCTTGTTAATTTTCACTTTCACCTTACCTTGAGTCATTAGTTCTCTGAGCAATCTTTCCAGCGGAAAGATCATAAATGCTATCACTGCGTCTAGTAAGAAGTCTGCAACTGGTGTACTCTTGAAGCTAAACATCGATCCAATAGCACTTTGGAGAAATTCAATGATCAAGACTAATGTTAGTAGTGTTAACCCACCTCGAAGCAATCTGTTTTTTGAACTATCCTGATTGAGTTTGGTAGAGTAATAAACTAATCCTCCAAAGAAAATTATTTGAATTGCGTAAAACCATGGGGTCTGCCAATAGGGTGGCTTCACCGTAAATTTCATCACTTCACCTTCTTCGATTCTGCCAAAGGCATCTCTCGCTCTTACTTTCAAAGTATAGCTGCCCTCTGGTAAGAAACTGAAATCTATTGATTTACTTTTTGCCCACTCTGACCAATCATTGGGAAGGCCTTCTAGTTTATACTGAAATTCTGGATTGAGCAGCCCTAAAAAGTCAGGTTTAGAGAGTTCAATATTCAAGAAGTTTTCATCGTAATTGAGTGTAAACTTTTTTGTATGGTCTAACTCGCCGCCTTCATTTGATACTCGCCTTAGGAAAAAGTTAAAACTTGCCATTCCATCTGCTTTAGAAGGATCGTATTTTAGGATGTCATTGGATTGCGTAATCAACCAGAGTTGATTTGAATTTTGATCAATGGATATAGCGCGTAGATCAGGAAATAGACCTAAATATTCTAGTTTTTCTCGACTGCCATCTTTTTTAAGATGAGCCCAAATTTTACCATTAAAAACCCATACGCTTTGCTCTACCGGGTCGTATAAATGATGAGTCGGTTGACCCAATTCTTTTTTCAAGTCAATGTCTTCGACCACTTTGTCCGAGGCAACATCATAGTAGAAAAATCCTTGAGAATTTATAAAGTAAAGTGTGTCCTGTCTATTTAGGATACTTACATTATCCAGGAATATATTATTCAAATCAAAGGTTTGATCTATATTGAATGTAGTGTCACTTGCTGAGGTTTTGTAGATAGATCCTGACCCAGCCATCCATATACTTCCATTCTCATCTTCTTGAATATTAACTATGATGTCGTTCATGGCAGTACTCGATTGTTCTATCCAAACATTATTTTCAAGTCTAAAAACCTTTAAATCAAGATCGGAGGTACTAATGATCAGTTGATCGTTGCTATTAACCATAAATGATCTCGCACTTTCAGGAATGATGATTTCTGCTCCTTTTTTAGTTAGTTCGTAGATACCGGTGGTACTAATTCCAAGTATTTTGTTTTTATAGGGAATGACTGATAGGAACTTACCGTTGGCTCCATTTACTTGTTTGAATGTATAATTGATATCTACTGGAACCTTCTTAACCTTTCTTACATACTTGACATTTTTGTCGAGTTTGCCTTTTACATTTTCTACATTATTGCCGTTATCAAACAAATTTGAAATACCATTGAATAACCCTTTTTTGTTGGTAGTACTTGAGTTCTGAGCACGCTTCTTTTTGCCGAAAAGACGTTTCAACCCTGTCTTTTTTTGGTCTTCAGTTGAAGTGGATCTTGAAACTTTAGTGCTGCTTTTTTTCTTTTTACGTTGAACTTCGTAATAGACTTTATTTTCAAAAATGGTATCTCTATCAAAGTAGAAAAGACCTAAACTAGTGGTTACCCATAAGTCGTCGTTGTAATTCGAAACGCTGGTTAGATTTCCATTCAAACCTAGAAATTGTGAGTAACTATATGCTGGGAAAAGAGGAGCAATCTGAGTGATCCCAAATTGGTGAGCGACCCATATGCTATTAGAATTATCAGCATGTATGGTATAAACTTCATTATCTGGAAGCCCTGAACTATAGTTGGTTACTTCAGCATACTTGGCATCGTTTTCATTGAAAAGAATCAGTCCATTTTCAAAAGTAGCACAAGCGAAAAGCGAATCATTTAACCATTGAATTTCTTTCACACCATATCCTGTCTCTTCTAGAAATTTATTTTGAGGCAACTTCTTGAATTCAAAATCTTCATATGTGTATAGCTTTTGATCAAAGCCAATTATTAAATCTGGTTTTCCATTACTTCTATTGGAGTATGCTACTTTTTTGGCTGGATTAATGAGTGTTAATGAGTCATTTATGACAAATGTCTCTTCATCTGAACTGTTGATAATCATTTCATCATCCAGTTCGTACATGTTTAAAAAACTTCCTTTATGATGTTGGTATTCGTCTTTGCTTATATCATAGACTATCAAGTTATTACTCCCAAGGAAATATGCTTTACCTCTCAAGTAATGAGTCTCTAGAAATAAATCATCAAGTGTGTCTGTTTCCAAGATTGACTTGAATTGAATTTTTCTTTCATGAAAGTCTATCAGCCCAATACTTCCTATGCACCCTACGAATACAACATCACTAGAATCAACAGCTATGGATAATGCAGCAGAAGGTGTTTTATAAAAATCCCATGCCTCTCCATCATACTTTAGTACTCCTGATCTATTCGCAATACATAGTCGACCATTGCTGTCGCTAATGATTTCAAAATTGGAATTATCTATATTAGAATGTTGAGGGAAGTGATCTGTCAATAAAAAATCCCCTTGTTGTGCAAAGGAGAATGAGACGAGAATTAAAAGTGCTGCGGTAGTGATATATCTCATGTTCCCGAAATTAATTCATGTAGATTGAAAAAAGCCATAAACCATATTATCAAATCAATAGCTGGCTTTGTATTGCTTTTTAATATCCTAGCCTTGATATGGGTGATCATCTATTCTTTTATTCCGATACCAATTACTAAACTGATGGTGATTGAAAGCCAATCAAAAGAGGTGAAATATGAGTGGAGAAATTTAGAAGATATCTCGGGTAAGCTGCAATTGGCTGTAATGTGTGCTGAGGATCAATTTTTTTTGGTACATCAAGGCTTAGATTTTCGATCTATCCAAAAGGCCTCAGAAGCAAATACTAAAGGAGGTAACGTACGAGGTGCAAGTACGATAACACAACAAGTAGCTAAAAATGTGTTTCTCTGGCCAGATCGAACATGGCTTAGAAAGGCATCCGAACTTTACTTTGCATTACTCATTGAAATGGTGTGGAGTAAGGAGCGAATT
Source organism: Ekhidna sp. (assembly GCF_963691765.1). Lineage (GTDB taxonomy): Bacteria > Bacteroidota > Bacteroidia > Cytophagales > Cyclobacteriaceae > Ekhidna. The sequence goes on along the minus strand of NZ_OY829375.1, from coordinate 60,191 downwards.
ATGGAGGTGTATCTCAATGTTGCTGAGTTTGGTAATGGAATCTTTGGAGCAGAAGCGGCTTCTCAAACTTTTTTTAAAAAGTCTGCAGCAGAGCTATCAACTACACAAGCGGCTAGACTTGCGGCAGTCTTACCTAGTCCTAGAAAGTACTCCGCTACAAATCCTAGCAAGTATGTTCAGGGGAGGGTAGTTTGGATCAAACAGCAAATGAAATACTGGGGATATAAAATGACTTATGATAAAGATTTTGTGGAAAAAATGATTCAATAATTACTCATCATCAATCACCAGCTGCGCTTCATAATCAATATTATTAATTCGCACTTTTAGGATGTATAGCCCGGGCTTTACACTGGTAAAGTTTATTTGACTCTTAGGAGTTTGAATGTTTGATATTTCCTTGCCATCCATACCAAAAAGCCACACCTCTTCGATCTTTTCTAATGATTGAATATTAACTAAACCATTTGTTGGATTAGGGTAAACTTCCAGCTTTGATTTTTCATTAATAGATAGGACTGGTGTAAAATCCAGATTGAGTGTATCTGTATTTTGACACCCTGAAGTAGTTCGTACTTCTAAAACGATTTGGTAAAGTTCATTATTTAGGAAAAATGTTGGTGCTTCTGAAGTTTCAGAGAGGATACCATTGATGTACCAAGATTGGGTGTCAATTTCATCCTCAGTATTAATAGATAAATCAACCTTATTTTTTTCTCCAACTACCGAAATCTCATGATCTATCTCAAATTCTGCAGAGCTATTTGTAATATTTACTTCTATTGGCATTCCAGGTAAGCCATCATCCAGGTTTACCACATAAATTTGACTATATGAATTAGTTACAAGTTGAGTTCCTTTTTTTATTAAAGTAGTTAATTCTTCATCTTCATAGAATCCAAAGTAAACTCCATTTTGAGGTCGAATCTTTACTTGTTGTTCAAAACAAGAAAATAGATCATCCTGTGACGCAAAAGGTGAAGTGCTAATCAAAACATCAGAGTCAATGTTTTTTGTACAATTATCCGAACTATTAATTTCTAATTGAATATTTATTGTACCGGCTTCTGCCGGGATGGACAATTTATTTTCTGATCCTTCGATTTCGCCATCAATTCTCCAGATAAGCGAAGATCCGCTCGCAATTTCGTTTGCCTCTAAAACAATTTGGTGATCAGTTGTTGTCGTGTCGGGTCTGTAAGATAAAGTTCCATTGACCTCCAGAACATCAATATTTATCGCCGTTCGACTGCTTTCGAATGATCCGTAGATGCCTGAAACATAAACAGTGGTATCATGTGAAATCGATTCTAATGTCACATTGAAACCACTTAAGCTTGGCGTTTCATTATTTTCTAGTACATAAACATTCAAGCTTTCGGCTGATGGATCATTTAATATTACATCTTCATTTGGACAAATGATAACATCTGAGAACGTAGGGGAGGACGGCCTATTTGCTACTACCAAATCTCTTGTAAAGGAATCAATGCAGCCAAGAGAATTTTCCACTTCTAAGCTTATTGTATATGTGCCAGGTATTGAAAATGAAAGCGATGGATTTTGAATGTTGGAAGAGGTACCCTGATCAAAGTCCCAATCCCATGAAATAGCATCTAAACTCTCATCTGTAAACTGCACAACATTGGTGGTGGGATTGTCGAGATATAAGGTGTCAGTGGACATAGAAAATTCAGCGATCTCGTTGAATAACTTAACCTCAAGTGCGAAAATGTCTGATGGATATCCGTTATCAAGATTCTTCACATAAAAGGTTGTGTCTTTGGTGATGGTAGCAGGTATGAAACTAGAACCTATTGAAATGAGATCTTGCCCTAAAGGATCTTCATAAAATTCGAAAGTGTCACCTTCAGCTGGATCAACAGTAAGAGAAGATCCGGCACAGACGGAGAACGTTTCCAACACTCTTGGAAATAGTAGAAAATTATCAAGTTGACTGTTGGCATTCGTAAATACGGATTCAAGGCCGGTTCTCGAATCAGATACCGCATAGATTACATCAATGAATTTTTCTTCGAATGGGTCTAGTTGATTGATGGTAATTCCACTTATTGAAGCAACGTCATTTCCATCGCCTTCATTTCCTGCGGTAGCGATATCCTGTGTTACTAAATAATTGTATTTATCAAATTCACTAAACACTCCATTTACATCTGAACTATTCCCATTAAAGTCAGCCATATCAATCGCGCTGTATTCAAAATTATCTCCACCTTTTACTTTAATTCCAGCGAATACTGAGCTGCTATTATTCCTTGCAAACATGTAGTTATTTACAATGTCATACTCTGCATAATTGGAGGTGGCATCATCAAGATCCCAATCATTGAAAACACCAAACGAAACGTTAGAAAGCGCAGAAAGTGAATTGTTTACAATTCTATAGCGAATGATCAGGAAGTCTTCATTATCCCATGAGATATTAGATTGTTCAATCAGAATTGATTTGTTGAGATCTGTAAATTCTGAATACCCGAAATGATCAGCACCTGGATGGTTGTAGAGTTTGTAATATTGTTCAATACTAAAATCCTGATCTCTGGATAGGTCTGAATAGTTTGAAATAATATTATCTGAAACATTGGAGGAGTTAGTCGTTAAAACAATTCCAGAATAATAAATCAACGTATCGTTAAAATGTCTGAATCCACCACCTTCGAATGGTTGGTAATTATTGAATCCTAAATCTCCATCTCCACTTATTGTCAGGTTTACAATGTCATTGCCAAAATCAACATAGTCTGGCGACGTGGTAACACTTAGATATTGGAAGTCATTGTAACCACTTGCTGTGTAGTCTAACCGGATTGCTACTTCAGTATCGGGCTGGATGTCGTCGTTTAATATGATTGAAAATGAAATATTTTCGGTATCATGAGTATTCATAAATCCCGGATTGAAACTACCACTTGAGATACTAAAATCATTTTCTGGAGAAGTAATAGCTATTAATGGTGCATTAATTGGAGAAAGGTGATTGGTTACTGTCACAGAAAAATCAACTGTGTCTCCAAAAAACACATATTCACCAAAACTAGAAGTCAAAACAGGGTTCTCTGCTCTTAGGGACCTAACATTCGATTCACTCACCGCACGAAGCGCATTTAATCTACCTTTTCCAAGTTTACCGTCATATATTGAATTGCTTCCAACATCATAAACATCATCAGCGGTTGCTCTTATGCGTTCCATTATTTGTACTGCCGTAAGGCTGGGGAATTGGTCTTTAACCAGTGCAGCAGTTGCAGCAACCAATGGTGAGGCAAAAGATGTTCCTGGGCCACCATTTGAATAACCATTTCCATTTACTGTTGAGTACATCGAAACTCCAGGAGCAATAAGGTCTACGGCGTGATTAAATGTAGAACCAGAAGATTTATTGTCCGCTGCGTCGGATGCTCCTACGGACAAGACATTGTCGTAGCTTGCTGGATACCATCTGTTTTCTTCAGTGCTTTTTCCTCCCTCATTTCCTGCTGCAGCTACAGCTATCATATTTTTCTCTAATACTACATAGTTGATAATGTCCTGTTCGGATTGTAATGGAGATCCCATTCTTCCCCATGACAGGTTTACTACCTCAAAACCATTTTCAGCAGCATATAATATTGCATCATAAAGCCCTCCGCTCACACCTGTGGAAGATTTAAATCCCTTTAATGCAGCCACTTTTGTGTTGTAACCCACACCGGCAATTCCTACATCATTATTTGTTGATGCCCCAGCGATGCCTGCTACAATCATTCCATGGTTGCCATTTTGGATCGAAGGGTCTGTATCCTCATCAGCAAAATCATAGCCATAGTAATCATCAATATATCCATTATTGTCATTATCGATGCCATCAACAGGATCATCTATATTAATCCATAAATTGGTTTCTATGTCTTCATGATCCAGGTCGATTCCTGAATCAATAATTCCAATGGTAATATCATCGTCTCCTTTTGTAATATCCCAAGCATCGAATGCTCTGATATTATCCAAATAGAATTGATTGGATATTAGCGCATCTGAGGGGTCTGCTAGAGGAACATAGGTTAAGATTGGATCTGCATATTGAATGTCAGGATTTTTAGATCTTAATTCATTGCAGTAATCTAAAGATGTCATTCCTTTTGGCACCTTCACCTTCATGATTCCATTGGAATTGTTAGAAGGCTTTGTTTTAAACAGCGGTTTTGATCCTGGGAATTTAGTGAGGTCAGGATCCGATCCATATTTAAATTTTATATACACCCATTCGGAGTTAATTTCTTCATTTAAGAAATCACTTGCTTTTAATAACTGAGGTTTTTGAGCCACAGCATTTATGCATAGAATTAAAAATAGAGATATGTAAATAAGTTTTTTCACTAAGTCACTCTCAGTTTTCTAACTGCCTTCGCTGCCGCACTTGGCCAAAATCGCTTAAGATAGATTCCCATTTTCTCTTTTAATCCACCAATGTATGCTTCGTTCTTTTTCACCTCAATGGCTCTAATGATCAATTTGGCGCATTTCTTTGGCGCCATTCCAGACTCTTGTCCAGGATCCATCCTGTTTTGTTTGCTACCATCTCCAACCAATGCATTGTAGGATATGTTTGTTTTAATATATCCAGGTAGTACAATGGTAACCCTTATGTTGTCTTTATGATGTTCTGCTCTTAGCGCATCATAGAACCCATGCAATGCATGCTTTGAAGCGCCATAGCCAGATCGATAGGGTGTATTGATTATGCCAACCGTTGAAGTCACCACTACATGATGACCACTTTTTCTTTCGACCATTCTCGGCAATAATTGCTTGGACAGTGTGATAGACCCGAAGTAATTAACTTCCATCAATCTTCTGTCTACGTCTAAAGAGGTGTTTAGAATCGTGTCTCTTTGACTAATTCCGCCATTATTGACTAGAATATCAATATCACCGAAAAACGTTACTGCTTCTTTAGCTTTTTGGGTTAAAGAAAAATTGTCTTCCAGGTCAATTGTTAGGATCTCAACAGTATCTGATTGACAGTTTGACTTTACTCTTTCTAGTTCTTCTCTTCTGCGAGCTGAAATAATGAGTTTTGCTCCTTTAGCTGCAAGTTGATATGCAAGTTCTTCACCAATGCCAGAGCTAGCACCTGTAAGCCAAACTACCTTATTCTTTATTTTCGACACGATTTGCTTTATTGTTTTCTACAAATACATAGATACTATATACTCCAACCGCTGTTCCAAACGGGAAACTGAATATAGAAATACAACCTGCAATTAAAGCGATAGTTACTCCCCAATTTTTTTGTTGCAATAAGCCTATACCCCCAATGATAGATGGGAGTGCAGAGAATATAAGAAGTAGGATGAAAACTGTCCGAACAATTGATTCAACAAGAATAAGGACTTTGTCAGCATCATTTCCAACCTCATCAGCAATTTCCTCAGCGATGAATGGAAACAACATAGTTACAAAGCTGCCAATGAATAGAAATGTTATCGCCAGAAGTAACCCATAAACTATATGAATGACTCCTAATGTCTTCTTATGTGCTTGAATATCCATGATTATTATTTTTTAGAATATACTACGAAATCAAATGAAAATGCATGTTTATCATCTGTTGGATGATGCTCTCGAGACTGCTCTTTCCAGATAGAAGTATCGAAACTTGGAAATGTAACTTGCCCCTCAAATGAGCCATTAATTTCCGTCAGATATATACGATCAGCAAAATCAAGACCCATACGGTAAATTTCACCTCCACCAATTATGAATGCTTCTTCTTCTCCATTGTCTTTAGCTATTTCTAATGCTTCCTCTAAAGACTTGACTACTGGTTGACCTTTAGCTTCATAGCCATTTTGTCTTGTGATAACGATATTGGTTCGTCCAGGCAGAGGCTGAAAGGAATGTGGAAGTGATTCCCAGTTTTTCCTACCCATTATTACATGGTGACCTTTAGTAGTATCCTTGAAATATTTGAAATCATCCGGTAGGTGCCAGGGGATATCGTTGTCTTTGCCAATGACTCTGTTGCTTCCCATCGCTGCTATCATAGAAATGATCATAATCCGTTTTTCTTCTTTTTACGTATAACAATAAAATTAATCACACCATGCTAATAGCATTAACACTTTTTATTTTCATTTCAGTATTTGGCAATGTTTGTATTGCTAAATACCAGAAATTAAGCTTCCATGATTGGATTGTTTTGTCCCTTCTATTGGTCCATTGAGTTGGCCGATTCAATATTTAGCAACTAAGGATTCTTAGTCTTTAAATTGATATCCTCTCAAGAAGTCCTCGATTGGCATTCTTTTTTTGCCTTGCAATTGGAGATTCAGAATATTTAATGTTCCTGTCTTAGTATTTACTCTTAAATAGGTCTTCCCATCTGAATAGAATTCTCCAGCTGGTTTATTGGTACCAGTTGAAGATTCTTCTACTTCAAAAATTTTAAGCGTTTGATCTTCGAATTCAGACCATGCCGCTGGATATGGTGAAAGTCCACGAACAAAGTTCTTTATTTCCTTTGATGGTTGTTCCCAGTTGATTTTGCAATCATCTTTGAAAATTTTAGGTGCTGCCTTCAACGCTAAAGTAGCGTCTTGTGGAGATTGTGGATAATCGCCATTTGAAATCGAATTCACTGTTTTGAGCACTAATTCGGCTCCTATATTCATCAGCCGTTCATACAAACTTCCGACGGTATCAGTAGGTAGTATTGTCTCTTTTTGTTGAAAAATGATCTCACCTGTATCTATTTCATGCTTTAAGAAAAAGGTAGTAACCCCTGTTTCGGTTTCGCCATTTATAATAGCCCAGTTTATTGGTGCTGCTCCGCGATATTGTGGAAGTAACGATGCATGGAGATTGAATGTGCCGAGTGAAGGCATGTCCCATACTGAGACAGGTAGCATTCTAAAAGCTACTACTATTTGAAGATCTGCTTCGTAGCTCTTCAATTCTTCAAGAAACTCTGGAGATTTTAGATTCGTTGGCTGCAAAACAGGTAAGTCAGCTTCAAGAGCAAACTCTTTGACTGCTGACATACCCAGTTTTTTTCCTCTGCCTTTTGGCTTGTCAGGCGCAGTAATTACTGCGACGACATTCACATTGTTTTTAACTAATGTTTTAAGGCTAGCTGCTGCAAAATCTGGAGTGCCCAGAAATACAATTCTAAGATCTTTGCTCATGTTGGTGCAAAGAAACCAAACCTAGACTTAATCTATAAGTGATCTTAGAGCTAATGAAAATGATTTTTCAGCACCATCCTGATTGATAACCAAATCAACAGTTTCTCCTTCCATTTTCAGCATCTTTTTAATCTCGGCAAGATTTACTTCCAGCATACTTTTACCATTGATTCTGATTAACTCACTGTCTATTTTGATGCCGGCCTCTGATGCAGGGCTATTTTCAAAAACTTGATGTATTAAGACTTTGCCTTTATCTCTGGAAAGTTGAACATCAATACCGCTGCAGTTTACTTTGAAATTTGCATCGTATGTCACATCCTTCTCTAGATAAAGCATTTTAGTACCGTAATCAAGCGTGAAGTTGTACATTCTCAAAATTTGAGATCCTATAATCCCTGCAACTTTTTTGTCCGCTTGAATGCCACTTTCAGCTGCACTAATTCCGATTGGCAAATCTTCGATTGTCTGATTTCCGAATTTGAAAGACTTAACGTGACCTTCGTAGTGTGGGGTTTCATATTCACCAAGACCTTTTACTAAGTAGTTATAGTGTTTACCAGTTTTATGAATTACATCCCATTGCTCAGCATATGGCGAATTGAAGTCAAGAGTAGTTCCAGCTCCTGTCATCACGAAGAATGTGCCGTCGTGTGGTTCATCATTGTTCAGTACTACGGTTCCTTCAATCACGGGTATTGAAACATGTAGCGTGAATGGAATTGCATCGCCACGCTTTGGAGAATTACTATGATCATAGATATTCATTGTTTTCGTGTCGAAATTCACATAAACAGAGTGATGTCTTAGCAGGTCATAACCTATGATTCCATCAAGGTCCATGCCTAAGCTTATTTCTAAATGGTCAAGATCTGTTGAATAAACCTTAGTATTTTTCTCCATCAAGAAGTGGTTGATCGCAATGGTGTTATGCTTAATTAAATGCCAAGCTGAAGAAGCTTGGTTCATTTCAATCTCTTTACCAGCAAGACTTAATGTCTCTGCTACATCATCGTCAATTACTGTATATCCTGAACCGGTATCAAAAATGAAATCAAGTGGTTCTGAATCATCCACACTGACTTTAATTATGATATGATCTCCGAAAAGTTCGAAAGGAATACTTGTGATAGGCGCTTGAGCCAATGAGTTAAAGGCAAAAGCTATGCATAGTAGGTAGGTAAGTTTCTTCATGACTTTGGTTTTTTGAATGACTTGATGAAGTTAAAAAGTTTCCTCGACAAAGATTGCAAAATGTCGTCATATGCTCAAATAAAGATTCTTAACAAAGGATTAATTATTTGAGTCCTATTAGTTTGAGATGGTTTGTTAGCTAACTATTTGAACATTTTTTATTTTCATGGTGTTGAGCGATCAAAATAACACTTAATTATGAGCAAAAGAGTTTGGCTAATCACTGGCTGTTCTACTGGATTTGGTAGAGAGTTGGTTAAAATCGTATCTGAGCAAGGAGAAATAGCTATAGGAACAGTTAGAAACGAAAATCAGATTAAAGATTTAGAAGCAATAAATCCTGATTTGGTAAAAGGAATTGTTCTTGATGTCCAAAAGCAAGATACGATTGATACAGCTTCTGCATTTATAAGCAAAGAGTTTGGTAGACTTGATGTACTCGTTAACAACGCTGGATATGGAACACTGGGTCCCATTGAAGAGACCTCTGAAGAGGAGGTGCAAAGGCAATTTGATGTTAACGTTTTTGGATGTGTTCGAATGATCAAACTTGCTCTACCTTTCATGCGAAAGCAGAGAAGTGGTAATATTCTAAATATCACTTCCATTGCTGGACTCAATGGTTTTCCAGGTGTAGGTATTTATAATGGAAGCAAGTTTGCCCTTGAAGGAATAGGAGAGGCATTAGCTGCAGAAACAAGACATATTGGGATTAATGTTACCAATATTGAGCCTGGTCCGTTCCGGACAGATTGGGCTGGAAGGTCAGCTACTTTCAATGAATCTTCTATCCCAGAATACAATGAGACTGCAACGAAAAACATGGATAGTATTCGAGAGGTAAGTGGAAATCAAATTGGAAATCCTGTTCGCGCAGCTCAAGCCATGTATGAGGTTACCACGATAGAAAATCCACCTGTTCATTTGCCGTTGGGTGGACCAGCTTATAAACGTGTTGCCATTCGTCTTCAGGAGTTCAAAGAAGAGATTGATAAATTTAGAGAGCTAGGAAGACCAACTGATTTTACTGAAGAGGAACTCAAAGCAATGGAAAACTAATTGTCACAGCAACAAAGCTTTCCAATATTACATTCTAAGTGTCTTACGAAGTTTTGTAGATACTGAGGGCTTTTTTCATCGGACAGGGTAATTGCACTCCATGTCCGATGAATTCCCCTTTTAGTGACTGGAACCAACGCCAACTTATTGTCGTCAAGGTATGGCTCCACAATCCATTTTGCCATCACATTGATTCCCATACCAGCCTTAACCATTTCCACCACCGCTTCTGTGACTTGCACTTGCATGACCCTATTTGGTTTTACTCCTTCAGGAATTAAAACCTGAGAGAATAAAGAGACAGATTCCAATGGGTAGGAGTGGATGATGATATTCTCTCCCTCAAAATCTTTCGCTTGAACATAGGGCTTCTTTGTCCATGGATGTCCTGCTGGAACCAATGCAAAAACCTCATCTCTGAAGAGTTCATGATAGTCAATGTTTGGTCTGTTTGAATTTTCATAAATGATAGCAAGATCAATCTTACCTTCAAGTATTTGATCTTCAACATCGGCATCATTGTTATGGAAAATTTCAATTTCTACATTAGGGAATTCTTTCTTAAAATCATTCATCAATGAAGGGAGCCAATGATAGCATGTGTAGCATTGAGTTGCTAGTCTTAGTGTGCCACTCGTTCCAGAGACATATTTTTTAATGGACATCTCAGTTCGCTCCAAGTCTTTAAGAATTCGTTCAGCAGATTCTAATACCATCTTTCCAGCATTGGTTAAGATCAACTGCTTATTTACACGATGAAATAACTGGGTACCAAGCTGACTTTCAATTTCTTTCAATTGATGGCTTAATGCAGATTGTGATAGAAAAAGTGAGTCTTTAGCCTTGGTTAGACTTTTTGTTTCTGCAACCTCGCGGATCAACTTAAGATGTCTTATTTCCATAATACGATATTAGTAAAATTCATTCTAATTATAAAATCAATTCATCCAATTAATAGTTCTTTCGTGATTTAATAGCGTTCAATTTGATTAAGATTTAAAACGCTATATCATGAAACTAAAGAATGCACACCTGCTTATTTTATTGGCGAGTCTCTGGGGACCTTCATTTTTATTCATCAAGATTGCGGTTGAGCAAGTACCGCCAATCATGTTGGCTGCCTTAAGGATTGGAATTGCCGCCTTATTTTTAAATGCCTTTCTATACTTAAAAGGACATAGGCTACCGTTCGATCTAGATTTTTGGAAGAAGACTTTTATAGCTGGATTTTTCGCTCAAGCACTCCCGTTTGTTCTAATTAACTGGGGTGAGCAATTTGTAGATAGCTCATTAGCATCAATTCTTAATGGTCTGGTTCCTCTTTTTACAATCATCATTGCGCATTTTCTTGTTGCGGAAGAGAAGCTTACCCAAACCAAATTAGCAGGAGTGGTCATAGGATTTATTGGTTTGATGGTGTTGGTTATGCCTAGTTTATTAAATGGAGTTGAAGGCAGTTTGTCTGGAATTGTTTCTATTACAATTGCAGCATTTAGCTATGGAATAGGGCTTTCATATATCAGGAAAAATTTTGTAAATACTCCTTCATTTACTGCGCCTGCAGCACAGCTTTTATCTGTAAGCACCTATTTGATTCCCATAGCTCTTATAGCATATCCTCAGTTTGATTATGAAATGCTTAGCAGTGATGTGATTGGATCAATCTTGGCCCTGGCATTTTTTGGTACAGCAATAGCATTTATTGTGTATTTCAAATTGATAGAAAGATCGGGAGCAGGGTATGCTTCTCTTGTAACCTACCTGATGCCAATTTACGGTGTGATGCTTGGTGTATTATTTCTAGATGAAAAAATAACCATATGGATACTATTTGGTGCCATTTTAATACTTCTAGGAATACGAATTACAAAGAAGACTGGTCTTGTAAAGTCAAGGACTTTCAATTTAAATATTGATCGTGCGCTTTTCACCAAGTTTCGATAGATATGCTGTCTTTAAATATGAAGTACATACTAGTGTTAATGCTAGTGCTTCAAAACTTTACAGTTGTGAGTCAGCCAAAAGTTAATTGGACAGAATATTTTGATAGACAGAATGAGTTAGCATCAGAATTAAAAAATCCTTGTGCTACAATTTGTATTTCATTGCTGAACCAGGAGATAATTGAGAATGAAATTGAGCCAATCGGAATTACGCACAATCCATCAATTGATTTCAATATTTATTTGACATTCAATAAGAAGGTAACTTCAGGGTTACGCACTTCTATTGACTTATCTCTGAATTATGTAGGGATAATGAATGTAAGAAGTGTAATAACGTTGCGGGGTAAGCAGCGATGAAACGAACTAAAACTTTGATTTCAAAAATCCTTCAATAGATTTTTGATCAAGATTTAATGCTTCAAGCATTTTTACGGCAGCAGCTTTATTCTTTTTGTAAGCTTCTTTGAATGCTTCATACTGACCAGTTACTTTTAGTCTTTGCATGATAGTCATCCCAACGAAATTGGATTGTATGGTGCTCATTATATTAACTAGGGTTTAGTTTCATTTTGGTAGCTCATTTGAAAGCCAATTTTATTACCGGCTCCCAGTGACTGCGTTTTTTCAAGTTTCTCCTTCACCGTGATACCACGGATATTTGGAAAAGGCGGTACTACAAGATCATTCTCTGCAGCTTGGCTAATTATTAATGTGATCAAAACATTTAAATCTACTTTTTTCAGCGGCTTTGCTGATGCAGATTTAAACATAAATCCTACTTGCCTATCACCTTCAACGATAAAATGGTTCTCACTGTTTACCAGAAGGCGTGCTAAAAGATAGCCGGGATCATTTAGTCGATTAAACTCAAAAGAATCGGCCATGAAATTGTATACATTTATTTGACCCAAGTATTTGCGAAGTGGTTGGTCTGCGACGTAAGAACTTTTGTTATAATCGTAATCTTTTGGCAAAGTGATGATGTTGGTGTGTAATACGAATACCAAAAGATCTCCAGCAATTCGAATGTGAAACTCGTGATCGCTAATCGACTCTACCTTAAGTTGGATGTCTTTGTCCCTTTTTTTGGTTTTGTCTCGTATGTCTTTCACCAATTTGGATGCTTCTTCTTTGAGCTCCTTGAAAGCGGCACAGATATTCCGGTAGGCCTGTTGCTTAATTGACGACTTACTCAGTAAGAGATCAACAATATGTTCTGTAGGGTTTTGACTCATTATTGCACTTGTTGATGTAGAGCTACTCTATTTCCTTCACAATCTTCGAAGTGAGCAACGAATCCGTGTTCTCCAATACTCATTTTCTCATTCAAAACTTTGCCTCCTGAAGATGTGATTTTAGGCAATACATCATTGATTTCAGGAACAGAGAAATATACCATTGTGCCCTTATGAGACGGTATATAGCTTTCTTGCTTGATTAAAGTGCCTGTGGCACCACTCGCATCAGTTTCAAATGGAAAGAAGGACATGACCGAATTACCCATCTCCATATTTTCAGCCATTTGAATGTCAAAGATGGATGAGTAAAATTCTTTTGCTCGGTCCATGTCGTTGACTGGAAGTTCAAACCAATTAGCTCTCATTTTAATTAAATTTTAGTGTCTATAATGTTAACCCAATTCCAAACCTCACCTGATAGTCTCCACCAAAATACCTCACTGTCGAGTCTCTTTCGGTTTGCTCTCTTAATGGAATAGCTGGATTTTCTATTCGCGTTTCATTTCTATTTAAGCGGACTGTGGATAGCACAAGATGTGTTTCGAAAAATACTTTTTTAGTCATATTGAATTGAAATCTAGGTATTAAATCCAATGAGGCCCCCACGCTTGAATGTCTTCTGTCAAATGTCAAAGGATTGGACGGAGATATATTCTCTTTGAGTAGGTAAGGAGATACGCCCATACCAATAGCTACATTGATTTTGGATGAAACGCTCTTTAGGTAATTATAGCTTAGTCTGATTCTAAATTCACGTGTTTTTATATCACCACCATCTAATGATCCAGATGAATTTGGGATTGCTTCACTTTCATTGGCCTGTATATTAAACCTGTCAAGTTCAAATTCTAAGAAACGATCACCTTTTACAATTGATACAGATGCAGAGCTTAGAATGCTATGCGAGTTCATATTCTTTCGAACCTCAATAGAATTTGCATCAACATCAAAATGGTTGATTCCAGAAAATGCTTTTATCTGAAAACTCTTCTCTTTTTCCTGAGCAAAAACATATAGTCCAGCAGTTAGCGCTAATGCAAAGAATATAATTCTGAGTTTCATTTTAATCTATTTCAAGAATGTGATAATTTCTTGTTGTATGTATAAGAAATTGCCCAAAGTGCCAATGCAATCACTGCACCCATATGCTCTCCATCATTTGCTGATAAATGTCCTTCTAACGCTAAGATGAAATCAAGTAAAAAGCCAAAGTAAGCCCATTCTTTCAGCGTCTTTGATTTGTTGGACCAAATAGCAATTAAGCCGAGTATCTTGAGAACCGCTAGCGGTATTACTATTCGTTCATTGTATCCCAACGCAACGAATATCTTAGAAATGCCTTCGGTATTTATGAAATACATGCTAGCAGATAGGGTCATTAGAATACTTAGAAGCCCAGTTGATACCCAATAAATTATCTTATTTCTCTTTTCCATTATATGTTCATTTATAGCTTAGATACTTTTCTCTTACTAATTTAAATTTAGTTAGATCATCTTCCCATGAATTTCTTATTTCTTGTTCGCTCATTCCAGCTTCTATTTGCTCTTGTAGTTTATCTGTTCCAGCTAAGAGTTTAAAATAGTCGTTGAAAAAATCTTCTCTCTCCATAATAGCATATGCGTCAATTAATGGTCGAAGCGAGAATTGATAGCTTGGTTTTTCACCAATCCAGGATTTGCCATAGCATACCAAATCTTCGTAAGGAGGCCATTTAGCGCCTTCCCTTGAAACGGGTGTAAAGCTATGTTGTGCAGAAGGGTATTCAGGATGTCCGATTTGTTGAAATGCATATTCGGTACCTCTACCTACAGACATTATTGTGCCTTCAAAAAGGCAGAGACTAGGATAGAGAGAAATGCTAAGGTCATCAGGAAGGTTCGGTGAGGGTTTTACTGGCAGTGAATAGGGCATTGCGTGATTCCAATTTTTCATGTTAATGACATTGAGATCACACTTCACACCATTTCCCAGCCAACCTTCTTCGTTAAACATTCGAGCTAGTTCTCCAACTGTCATTCCGTGAACAATTGGGATTGGAACAATGCCAACAAAAGAAGAGAATTCAGTTTCTAATACTGGACCATCGACATAACTGCCATTTGGATTTGGCCGATCCAGTATGAGCACTGGGACTCCATTTTCTGCGCATGCTTCCATTACATAATACATAGTGCTTATGTACGTGTAGAAACGTGTTCCAACGTCTTGGATATCGAAGACAACCACATCCAGGTCTTTTAACTGCTCTTTACTTGGTTTTTTATTTTTTCCATAAAGAGAAATTAGCTCGTATGGTGCTTCTACAGAATCATAGTCGATTTTAGCACCATCACTGACTGTGCCTTTGAAACCGTGCTCAGGTGTGAAGACTTTTGTTAAGTTGATTCCTGAATGGAGTATTGTATCTGTTAGATGAGTTTTCTCAATTAAAGAACTGTGATTGACAGTAAGTCCGACTCTTTTATTGGCAAGCAAGGGAAAATACAGGTCTGTTTGATCTGCCCCAGTAAGTACATTATTCTCATTTTTTTGAGAAACGGAAGCACAACTAAATGTGAATAGTAAGCAAATTATGAAAACACGTATCATATTAAATCACAAGTTAACTTGTTCTTACAGGATTGAAAACCCTATTTTGCGCTAAACAATGAATCTGCCATTTTTTATATCTAAGCGCATAGCAAAAGAATCGACCGGTTCCTTTTCAAGTATTATCAACAGAGTGGCTGTGGTCAGTATAGGACTGGGGTTAGCGGTTTTGATAATTGCTTTTATGGTCCTCTTCGGATTTAAAAAAGTAATTCGAGATAAGGTGTACAGTTTTAGCGGCCATTTGATAGTTAATAAGTACACGCTTTCAACCTCTTTTGAAGAAGGTTCCATAGTCTTAGATGAAGATTTAATTGATGCATTGAATAATTACCCGCGAATCACTTCATATCAACCGTATGCCATGAAGGCGGCGCTTCTCAAAACGAAAGAAGAGGTGCATGGAGTGATAGTGAAGGGGGTAGATAACTCTTTTGATACAGTCGGATTCAATAAGCATATCGTGGAAGGTAGACTTCCAAATTTTAATGCTGATAAATATTCAACTGAAGTAGCATTAAGTAAAAGAGTTTCAAATTATTTGGAGCTAGAAGTTGATGATGAAGTACTAATTTATTTTGTGCAAAATCCACCGAGATTCCGAAGATTACAAATCAGTGGAATTTATGAGACGGGACTAGAAGAATTTGATGAAAAGATAATTATTGGAGACCTAGATCTCGTTCGTCGAATTAATAGCTGGCCGGATTCATTGGCTGGTGGGGTTGAGATATTTTGTGATCTAACTCCTAGCCTTGATGATTACTTAGGCCTTTTGAGGCACAACCTCTCGAGCATTGTCAATTTAAGGTTTGACGAATACACTAATGACATTCAAAAATATATCTTGACAAAAGCTGAAAGTGAGCTGTTCAATATTCTTGATATAGACCTTTATGTAGATAAAGTCTATGATAGGTATGCTCAAATTTTCGAATGGCTCAATTTGCTTAATAGAAATGTCGTGATCCTTTTGGGAATAATCTTGTTCGTGTCTGGTACCAGTATCATCTCAATTCTTCTAATCCTTATTATGGAAAGGACCAAGATGATAGGGATGATGAAATCACTTGGTGCTACTGATAAGATGATAAGAAGCATTTTTGTCTACAATGGATTGAGGTTGGTGATGCGAGGGTTATTGTGGGGTAATGTAATCGGAGTTTCCATTGGATTGATTCAAGATCATTTCAAGATTATTCCATTGGATGCTGCTAATTACTATATGAGTCATGTACCAATCGTAATAGATATTTCGACCATTCTTTTTCTTAACATCCTCATTCTATTCTTGATTGGATTAACCCTATTGATACCTGTAGCATTTATATCTAAAGTGCAGCCAGTAAAGGCAATCAGGTTTGATTAGGCTATTGGTTCGTATTTTTTGAAGAGGCTTTTAATCTTCATTTGTAGCACTCCAAAAATGGCCTCTTTGAATATCCCCTTAGACATCTTAGATACCCCTTTTGTTCGATCGGTAAATATTATTGGTACCTCTACGATATTGAACCCATGTTTCCACGCATTGAACTTCATTTCAATTTGAAATGCATAGCCAATGAAATGGATCTTATCAAGGTCTAGCTTGTCAAAAACTCTTTTGTTGTAGCATTTGAATCCGGCGGTACTATCGCGAAATGGCATCCCAGTAATTAAGCGAACATAGAAGCTTGCGAAATAGCTCATCAACACCCTTCCCATGGGCCAATTCACAACATTTACGCCCGTCACATACCTGCTTCCGATGGCTACATCTGCGCCATTTTCACAGGCCTCAAGAAGTCGGATGAGATCGTTGGGATCATGAGAAAAATCAGCATCCATCTCACATATATAATCATACCCTTGATCTAGTGCCCATTTGAAGCCAGTAATATAGGCTGTTCCAAGTCCCAATTTGCCTTCACGTTCTATTAGAAAAATTCTCTCAGGCGCTTTTTCTTTTTCTTCTTTTACGATTTCCGCAGTTCCATCTGGTGATCCATCATCTACTACCAAAACGTCGAATGAAGGAGATATTACCCGTGCAACAGTTATGATGTCTCGGATATTTTCACGTTCGTTATAAGTAGGTATGACAACCAGATTTTTGGACATTCGTGGATTCCTTAGTTGGATTGATCTTCAAAAATATATGGAATTGATGAACGCAAGATGAAATTGAAGGTTAACAATGGTTAATATCCTAAAATTTTCATCATGGCATCACTTTCTTGTTCTTGAGCAAAAAGTTCATGCGAAATGTTTCCATGCTCATCCTTATCAATGATGATTTGTTTAGGAGCTGGAATTAGGCAATGCTGAATACCGCCATAACCGCCCAATGATTCTTGATATGCCCCGGTATGGAAAAATCCAAAATAGAGTGTTTCGTCCTTGTCAAATTGTGGGAGAAAAACTTCGCCAATATGAGCCTCTGAGTCATAGTAATCCATGCTATCGCAAGTAAGTCCACCTAGGTTAACTCGATGATATGGACTTTTCCAATGGTTTACAGGGAGCATGATAAACTTTTCATTCATACCCCAAACATCTGGCATATGGGTGATGAAAGACCCATCCATCATATACCAAAGCTCTTTGTCATTTTGAAGTTTTTGATCAAGGACGGAATAAATGGTCGCACCACTTTCTCCAACTGTATAGCTTCCAAACTCAGTAAATATATTGGGAACAGGAACATGATTCTTTTTACAAATCCATTGAATATTTTGGATGATTTGGTCAGCCATGTATTCGTAATCATATTCAAAGTGCAATGAATTCTTGATTGGGAAACCTCCTCCAATATCTACTGTATCTAACTCAGGACATATTTTTTTTAACTCGCAGTATTTGTAGATAAACCTGCTTAGTTCACTCCAGTAATATGCGGTATCTTTTATTCCTGTATTTATAAAGAAGTGAAGCATCTTCAATTTAGCCTTTGAATCCTTTATTTCATCGTTATAGTAGGGGATGATATCACGATAGCGAATCCCCAATCGAGAAGTATAAAAAGCAAAGTTTGGTTCTTCGTCTGCAGCAATTCGAATCCCTATTTGAAATTCACCCTCAACATTATTCCTATAGAATGTAAGCTCATTCAAATTATCCAATATTGGAATGCAGTTTTTGTAGCCAGAATTTAATAGTGATGTTACTTCTTGAAGGTAAAGAGGTCTTTTGAACCCATTACAAATTATGTAATGATCCTTTGTGAGTTTACCGTTCTTTTCCATGCTTCTAACAATAGGAATGTCATAGGCAGAAGAAGTTTCGATGTGTGCATTATTTGATAGTGCTTCTTCTACAACAAACTTGAAATGTGAGCTCTTGGTGCAATATGCGTATGTATAGGTGCCATCGTAATTGTTCTTCTTAATGGCATTTTCAAATATTTCATAAGCATACTTGATGTTCTGCTCAATCTTTGGAAGATAGCTCAACTTCAATGGAGTGCCATATTCGTTTATGATCTCCAAGAGATTGACTCCATGAAAGTGAAGACAATCTTTTTCAACCTTGAACTCATCGGTTGGAAAATGAAAGGTTTGGTCAATTAGGTCAGCATATTTTCTCATTGGCGACTAGAAAAAATTCGATGCAATTATCAATTAAAATCAGGATTCTTAAAAGCAAAAGAAGTTTGATTTATGATTTTACCAAAATACATCCATTGGGAAGTTGAATAGTTTCGACAGCGAGGCGGAAACCATGAATTTAAAGGTTAATTTTGCGTGAATTTTTCAACAACATGATCACCGTAAAAGTACTTGACGAAACAGCCCCCCTAGAAGCAGTCATTTTAGGAATAGCGGATAGTATGGGAGGAGTCCCAAAATTTGAAAAGACCTACGATCCTAAATCCAAGGAACACATATTAGCCGGGACTTTTCCAAAAGAACGGGATCTGGTTAAAGAAATGAATCAAGTTGCTCAAGTCTTCGAAAAACATGGCGTGAAGGTTTATCGACCGGAAAATATTGATGGGTTAAACCAAATTTTTGCCAGAGACATTGCTTTTGTTATTGGAGGTAAGCTTGTGGTGCCGTGCGTAACACCAGAAAGAAAATTAGAATCTGACGGCATCCAATATGTCATAGATCAAGTGGATGAGGTGTTACTTCCAGATGAGCACGAAAGAATGGAGGGTGGCGATATCATGCCTTGGAAAGATTACATTTTTGTTGGGTATTCGAAAGAAGAAGATTTTGAAAAGTATACGGTATCGAGAACAAATGAAGCTGCCGTTGAGTATTTGAAAAGAAATTTCTCGGATTATAAAATCAAAGCATTTGAGCTTGTAAAATCTGATGATGACCCTCGTGAAAATGCCTTACACCTTGATTGTTGCTTTCAGCCAGTAGGGCAAGACAAAGCTGTGATATATCGTGGTGGTTTTAAAAACCCTGAAGATGTAAAGTTCCTTGTGGATTATTTTGGAGAAAACAATGTGTTTGAGATCTCCAAAGATGAGATGTATGAGATGAATTCAAACTTCTTTTCGATTAGCCCAGAAGTTGTGATTTCAGATAGCAGCTTTGTACGACTAAATGATCAGCTGAGAAAGTGGGGATTGACTGTAGAAGAAGTTGAATACCGCGAGACTGCAAAAATGGAGGGCTTGCTTAGATGTTCCACTATGCCATTGAGAAGAACTTATGAGTAATCAAATTACCAATGACCTGATGATGATTCGACCTGTTGCGTTCCGTATGAACGAACAAACAGCGGTCAATAATTATTATCAAAAAAATGAAGCAGACGCAACCAGTGATCAAATTCAGAAAGAGGCACTTGATCAATTTGATCAATTTGTAGAAGTGTTGAGAGCTGAAGGGGTGAATGTGACTGTTTTTGATGATACGCCTGATCCGGCAACTCCGGACTCTATTTTCCCCAATAACTGGATTTCTTTTCATGAAGATGGAAAGCTGCGTCTCTATCCTATGTATGCTGAAAATAGAAGAGTTGAGCGGAGAGAAGATATCATCGATGGTTTGAAGCAATCATTTTCAATTGGAGAAGTGGTGAGCTTTACTCAATGGGAAGAAAAAAATGCATTCCTGGAAGGTACTGGTAGTCTGTTGCTTGATCGACAAAACAAGATTGCATATGCTGCAATATCAGAACGAACAATGCCGGAAGTGCTTGAGGATTTTTGCAGGGAGGCCGGATATAAGCCAGTAAAGTTTCATGCACTACAGACAGTCGAAGGTCAGCGTTTGCCAATTTATCATACAAATGTAATGATGTGTCTAGGTGAGAAATTTGGTTTGGTCTGTTTAGATAGTATTGATGATATCGATGAGCGCACAAATCTTATTTCTGAATTGGAAGATTCTGGTAAAGAAGTTATTGAAATAACTGAGGAACAGAAAGAACAATTTGCAGGCAATATGCTTCAAGTATTAGGTAGCAATGATCAACGCCTTGTTGTCATGTCTTCAGCAGCCTATAATTCATTGAATGATGAGCAAAAGAATAAACTTTCTAACCATGGTAAGCTAGTGCATAGTGATATTCATACGATTGAGAAACTTGGAGGAGGTAGTGCTAGATGTATGATGGCTGAAATTTTTAATCCTAAGAAATAAAGAATCGAGCGAGAAATGCTGGACAAGAAAATACAAGAAGCCTTATCAATGGCTTTTAGCAAACTTTACAACCATGAGCTACCTGCTTCAGAGGTAAGCCTTCAGCCTACTCGAAAGGAATTTGAAGGTAGTTATACGTTCGTGGTTTTTCCATATTTAAAAGTCACGAAAGGAAAGCCTGAAGATTCAGGAGCACAGATTGGAGATTGGCTTAAGGCTAATACTGACTTTGTTGCAAATTTTAATGTAGTAAAGGGTTTTTTGAATCTGGAGGTATCAGATCATACTTGGGTGGAAACATTAAGTAGTATGGATGCTGAAAACTTTACGGGGACACTGTCTGCGAATGGTGAAAAAGTTATGGTTGAGTTTTCCTCACCGAATACGAACAAACCCCTTCATCTAGGTCACCTGAGAAATAATTTTCTCGGAGACTCTGCAGCACGAATATTAGCAGCAAATGGATATGATGTCAAGAAGGTAAATCTTGTTAATGATAGAGGGGTGCATATATGTAAGTCGATGCTAGCATATCAGAAGATGGGCAACAATGAGACACCAGTAGAGGCTGGTATGAAAGGTGATCATTTGATTGGGAAGTACTATGTGAAGTTCGATCAAATGTATAAAGAAGAAATCAACGAATTAGTTGGGGATGGTGCTGATCCGGAGGTTGCAAAAAAAGAGGCTCCTTCAATAAAGGAGGCCCAAGAAATGCTTCAAAAGTGGGAGAGTGGTGATCAAGAAACGGTTGCACTATGGGAAAAGATGAATGGATGGGTATACGAAGGATTCGATCAAACCTACAAAACCATGGGAATCGAATTTGATACCATGTACAAAGAATCCAATACCTATTTGTTAGGAAAAGAGCTTGTGGAAGAAGGACTCAAAAAAGAGGTGTTCTTCAAAAAAGACGACGGATCTGTATGGGTTGATCTTTCAGATGAAGGAATGGATGAGAAGTTGGTTTTAAGAGGAGACGGGACCGCAGTATACATGACTCAGGATATGGGTACTTGTGATATGAAACACAAAGACTTTCCGTTTGATAAGTCTGTATTCGTAGTTGGAAACGAACAAGACTACCACTTCAAGGTTCTTTTTGCAATCATGAAGAAGTTGGGTAGGTCATATGCGGAAGGATTGTATCACCTATCATATGGTATGGTAGATCTTCCTTCAGGTAAAATGAAATCGAGAGAAGGTACTGTTGTAGATGCTGATGATTTGCTTCAAGAAATGTTTAATACTGCTGAAAAACATACCAGGGAACTGGGCAAAATCGAGGGGATGGAGAATGCAGAAGCAGAGCAATTATATAAAACACTCGGACTGGGGGCACTAAAGTATTTTCTGCTTAAAGTTGACCCAAAGAAGCGAATGCTATTTAATCCTCAGGAGTCAATTGAATTTCAGGGGCACACTGGTCCATTTATTCAATATACTCATGCAAGAATTTCTGCAATCTTGCGAAGAGGTAAGTCATTAGAAGTCAAGTCGACATTTAACCCTGCTGAGGTGGGAGAACTAAACAAAAGAGAAGTTGATTTGATTTTCAGAATTACTGAGTATACCAAGGCATTGAGAGAAGCAGCTAAAGAATATTCACCTGCAGTTATTGCTCAGTATGTGTATGATCTGGCAAAAGACTACAATGGATTTTATCAAGAGGTGCCTATTTTTAATGAATCGAATAAAGACACACTAGCTTTTCGCATAGCGCTATCTTCGATGACTGCAAAATTGATCAAACAAGGGATGAGTCTATTAGGTATCGAAGTGCCTGAACGCATGTAATATGAAATCTTGGATCAAAGCCTTTAGATTAAGAACATTACCGCTGGCCATTTCAGGTTGGATGGTAGGCATATCTATTGCGGCTAATCAGGTTGGCGTTAATATTATTCTCGCTGCTTTGACTTTACTTACAGCGATTTTCTTGCAGATCTTATCCAATCTTGCCAATGATTATGGTGATGCATCTTCTGGAGTAGATAAGGAAAGGAAAGGTGAAGAGAGAATGGTGAGTTCTGGGAAGATTACGCCACAAGCTATGAAAAGAGCGATGTTGGTTTTTGGCCTTCTTTCATTCATTTCAGGAACGGTTTTAATTAAGTTGGCCTTTCCCAGCGACTGGCTTTCAGCATTTATCTTTTTAGGAATAGGCCTGATAGGAATTGTAGCTGCCATAAAATATACGGTTGGTAAAAATCCGTACGGTTATGTAGGCTTTGGTGATATATTCGTTTTTATCTTCTTTGGTATCGTTCTAGTCTTTGGTACATATTATTTGCAGGTACAAGAACTCAATTGGATGGTGTTGTTGCCATCTACTTCTTTAGGCTTGTTTAGTGTGGGAGTATTAAATGTCAATAACATCCGAGATATAGAAACGGATAAAGCTGCAGGAAAGCAGTCTATACCTGTTCGATTGGGGCGAAAGAAAGCAGTGGTATATCATGCGATTTTATTGCAAGGAGGGATGATCGCATCTGTTGTTTTTGTTCTGCTAAATTTCCAATCATACTGGCCACTCATATTCGTGGTTATCAATTTGCTTTTCTTTAAAAACATTAAAGCTGTTAGTGGCAAGCCTCTAAATGAATTAGATCCGTACCTCAAGCAGATGGCCATCTCTACATTCTTATTCTCAATTCTTTTTTCTATTGGGATAGGTCTTATATAACTATCATTTTGACAAATGATTGGAATTATCAGGGAATTTTCAATCCATAACAATCATTAGTCTTTTATCTAAATTGGTAAAATAAAACAGGATAGTTATTCTTGTTGGCGTGCATATCACACAGAAATACGATCCCATGAACTTTTACCAGAACCAAGAGATTATTTTCGATTCCGACTATTCGCCTACAGAACTCGAATTTAATCAGGGCAGAAAACTGAACGACTTAGTATCTGATATTGATTCAGAAGATATTGAAGATATCTACTACAAAGGTGAGAAACGAAACGAACCACTTAGTGAAAAATTTGAGAAGTTAAAACAGAAAAACGGTTGGATACATTTTAAAAATGGTACATCCTTCAATATCAAAAAAGGTAGGATTAATGATGTGAAGCTCAGGAAATCTTCAATTGATAGAATAAGCTCATTGAACGTTAATTCAGTAACGAAAAAACTAGGGCAACCATCAAAAATAGAACATGATTTTATTACCTATGTTTTTGATCAAGTGGACGAAGGAGATATATTTCATTATAAGAAATTAGGACTATACATTCAGTTTGACCCAGAATCTAACAAAGTAAAAGAACTGAGAATTAAGTAACGCAACGCCAACAAAATGTATGAGGCATGTGCCTGCATGCATTCTAGAATCTGCATCTGATTACGACCGTGAGTCTGCCACTGAGAAAGATATTTGCTGTTTGGGAACTTCAGCTCGAAGGAGTTTTTCACTTCACAACTCAGTGCTTTCTTCAAACTTTGGAAGCACCGGCTGACTTCACTACTTTAGTGCTATCCATGAAGTGAGAGCACACGCCTCATACATGGGCGTTTGTTTCATACGCTAACATGTTAAACTTTTGAAATTAGGACACTACATAATATTCATCTTGGGTTTCTTATATACAGGAGCTCAGTCATTTCAGGCAGTAATCCAAAAAGGTCATGGTGAAGTAGTGAAGTCTGCTAAGATTACTACGGATGGTAAGTACCTAATTTCAGCAAGTCGAGATAAAACAGTCAAAATATGGGATGCTGTTTCCGGCAAAGAAATACGATCACTCATTGGACACGATCATACGATAAACGAATTTTCACTTCATAAAAACAAGCTGGCAACTAGTAGTGCCGATGGGACTGTTGGTATTTGGGATATAACAACGGGGGAGTGGTTATGGCAAAGTGACAAGTTTAGAGAATATGTTACATCGGTATCATTTAGCCCTGATGGAAAATTATTAGCTGTTGGAAGCTATGCAGACTCAATATCAATTTTCAACACCCATGATTACAGCCTCAAGAAGAAAATTAAGGCAAACTCAGATAGAGGTGTAGGATATGGAGTGAATGTTAAATTTAGTCCGGATGGTAAATACCTCGCGGTGGGAGAGGACAACCGTGCGGCAAAGATTTATCGAATTGATGATTGGTCTTTGGTGCATGATTTTAAACCAGAATCAGGATGGTGTGGAGGATGCGGAACACTAACAGCATTTAATAACGATGAGATGCTCAAACTATCCAACGGAACAACCTTCACAAAATATGATCTAACAAATGGAGCTAAACTTTGGGAAGGCGAGAAGGAATTCAAAGATATTTCTGGAGTAGAATTCAGTAGTAGCGGTAAATATTTTCTGGCCTCTGACGAAGATTCTGTTTTTCTTTTTTCCAATAAATCCGGAGATATCATCAACAAGTGGAGCGCAAATGGAGAAATTAGTGAAGCTTCATTTCATCCAATCGAGGATCAAATAATTATAGCTATTGACAAGTTTGTTTTGGTGACAGACTTTCAAGGTAATGAGATAAGGCGCTATGACGGGATTTTAAATAAGTCAAGTACTGGCTTGGACTACGATCTAGGCAATTATTGGCAGCATTACATAGCTAAATGGGTCAAATATAAATCAGCAAGGAGTCTTGAGGATAAGTCCATATTTATTGGTAAAACGGGAAATAAGGCCAGAAAATGGGATGTGAAAGGAGCGTCTATTGAAATGGAGTACTTAGGTCATGAAAAAGGAATTCTTTGTTTTGAGCGCATTGGAGAAGGTGTAATTGCAACTGGAGGAGGAGATGGAAAGATTATTATATGGGAAGAGGGTTCCGGAAAAATCGTGCAAAAGATTAATGCACATCGAGAACCTATTTTCGATATTGCTTTGAGCAACAATGGGAAATGGCTAGCCAGTGCTGCCTGGGACGGTGTTGTGAGTATATGGAATACTTCAACTTGGGAACGATACAATTACTTTTATAATGAAGGTGCTTCGACCTATACACTGGATTTTACAGATAATGATGCATACTTGGTTCTCGGTATGTTAGATAAGTCTTTGAAGCTCTATCAAATCGAAACTAAGAGGTTTGCAAAAGAATTTATTGGACATACAGACAATGTTACTTCTGTACAAGTAGAAGGAAATGAAATACTATCAACTAGCTGGGACGGAACAGTAATACTATGGGATTTGTACAGTGGCTTGATTAAAAAGAGAATCTACGCGAATAAACCAGTGTTCAAGGGATTGATAGTTGATGATCAAATTATTTCCGTTGGTGCAGATCGTATGATCAACTTTTGGGATAAAAGCAGTGGAGAAATAAAAAACTCCCTTTCGGGGCATCAGGCCGCAATTAATGGGGTAGATATTGCAAATAATTTGATGATGACATCTGATGTGGATGGAGTCACTAAATTTTGGGACTTGGATGCAAACAAAGAACTCTTTGAGCACATTCAAATTGGGAAAAATGATTGGATGGTGAAAACTCCTGATGGCTATTTTGATGCTACTGATGATGCTGTTTCCAACATTCATTTTGTGAGAGGCATGGAGGCAATAGGCGCAGATCAATTAATGGATGAATTTTATGTACCAGGTTTGGTGGAAGATATTTTTAGTTCTAACCGGGCAGGTAAGAAGTCAATGGGTAAAATTCTTGAGCAAGATCCTCCACCTGTTTTAAAGCTATCGGGTTTGGTGCAAGACGAAACTGCAAAATTGTATCTCAAAGCTGAGGATATGGGAGGTGGTATCAAAGAAGTAAGACTTTTTCACAATGGACGTAGAGTTTCTTTAGAACCTCAAGTTCAAAAAGTCCGGGCGGATAAGAATGCCAAAATCTATACGATTGAGTTTCCGCTGGTGGCAGGCCATAATGAATTTGCTGCCATTGCCTCTTCGGAGTCCAATTTAGAATCGAATAGAGCTTCAGTGACTCTTTTTTCTGACTCTAAGGTGCCAGGTAGCACTTGTCATATTCTGGCGGTTGGTATCAACGAATATCAGAATGAGTCACTCAACCTAAACTATGCCAAAACCGATGCCGACTCGTTTGCAAGTCAAATGAAAAAGCAAGGGCAAGAAATATACTCAAGTGTAGTCTTACATCAGATCTATGATCGCGAAGCAACTAAAGAAAATATTCTAAAAAAGGTAGAAGAGTTGCAAAGCAAGATTTCCGTCAATGACGTATTTGTATTCTACTACGCAGGTCATGGAAGTATGATCGATGGTAAATTTTACCTTGTATCGTCATCAGCAAGCAGACTTTATGATGGTGATAAAATGAATGACTTTGGTATTGAAGCTTCGGTATTACAAAAAGCAATGCTTGAGATAAAGGCTTTAAAACAACTTATCGTCATGGATGCATGCCAGTCAGGCGGGTCAGTCGAGATTTTGGCACAAAGAGGAGCACCAGAAGAAAAAGCCATTTCGCAGCTTTCTAGAAGTTCTGGTATTCATGTAATGGCGGCTGCAGGAAGTGAGCAGTATGCTACTGAATTTGAAGCATTGGGACACGGATTGTTTACATATGCGCTTTTGAAAGGACTTTCTGGAGCGGCTGACGGAGCACCAAAAGATGGAAAGGTTACTATCTATGAACTCAAAGGATATTTAGATGATCAGGTGCCGGAGTTGAGTATTTTACACAAGGGAAGCCCCCAGTATCCGCATACATTTTCCAGAGGTCAAGATTTTCCAATCGTGATTGTAGAAGATTAAATTTTCTTGCCCAAGTGTAATAAGTTCGTGAATTGAGGAACAAATAGGTAAACGATCTCAATCATGAAAAAAAATTCAAAACCTAATTGGTCAAAAAGATTTCTAATTGCGCTTGGCCTTTTCATTGGCTTATTTGTAGTAACTGATGTTCGTGCGCAAAAGCTTGACAATACGCTACTGTGGAAAGTAGAAGGTGATGACATTCAAACATCTTATTTGTTTGGAACTTTTCATATGCTTCCGCAAGCTGATTTCGTTTTAAAGGAAAAGGTCAAGAAAGCTTTCAACCAAGCAGAGAAGGTCGTAATGGAGTTGGATTTTGATGATCCGAATATGCAATCTGAAATGATGAAAAACATCCAAATGAAGGGTGGTGTTACATTAGATCAGTTGATGTCTAAAGAAGACCTAGAGATTTTGAATTCTCAACTCCAAGAGGCTGCAGGACTCACTACAGCGCAAGTCAATACATTCAAGCCGTTCATGGTGGAAACATTCCTGCTTCCAACATTTATTGAAGGTACACCTGCTAGTTATGAAATCACCTTTGTTCAAATGACAATGAATAAATCAGTACCTATTGAAGGACTTGAGGAGGTTGCCGAACAAGTAAATGTCTTTGATGAAATCTCTTACGAAAATCAAGTCGAAGACCTTTTAGATATACTTAAGAACAAAAAGAAAATGAAACGACTTTTAAGAAAGATGATAGTGCTATACAAAAAAGAGAATATTAGAAAATTATACTCGAAAAGTAAAAACTATTTTAATGAAAATGAGATCGAACTCCTTTTACACAATCGCAATGCCAACTGGATAGAAAGAATAGCCAATCACTCAAAAGAGAAATCTACCTTCTTTGCAGTTGGTGCTGGACATCTAGGAGGCGATAAAGGCGTAGTAAAACTTCTCAAGAAAGCTGGATACACAGTATCCCCCGTCTTCGATTGATGCTGTGCTATTAAATCTTAATCACGCCATTTCTGTATAAGTCTAGTGCTTGATTAAGAAGATGTTCAATAATTCCTATTTCTAGATCCTTTGAAGGGTTGATTCTTAGAATTTTCATTCTAGCACGAGATCCTGTTTCTAGATCTGAATGTTGAAGGTGCTTACCTTCTACAAAGAGAATATATGGCTCAAGTGTTTTCTTGTCTACCCACAAGTAGCAAAACATCTTACCATGGAAGCAAAAGCAAGGCATACCATATTTTTTTGTTTCAGTTACTCCGGAATCTTGATTAAGAATTATTGTTCTTAAAGCAAGTAAACAGCTCTTTTGAGGTTCATCTTTATTTAAGTAAAAGCCGTCTAGGTTATCATTCATAATAGAACTAAGGGTAAGATTGTAGTGTGAAAAATTAAAATTCAGGAATCTTAAATTTTTTTTAACCGTAAGTGTAATAAATTAGTTATTCCTGGTACTAATAAGGTAAACACCTGAACTAATGAAAAAATACATCAAAAAATCAAAGAATATCCAGATAGCCATTGTCGCGCTTGGATTGCTTGTGAGCGGTGTGATAATGGTGCAAGGTATTAATCACAATCAGGAAACAGTTGCAAATAAAAGTTCTTTAGAGAGTTTTAAAAATACGATCAAAGAAAACAAGAGCTTAATTGTGAATTCATATTTACTTGGCGTTTCTATTTTCAAAGAAACCTCAGACTAATTCTTCCCTTTTCGGTTCTAGACATCCTCATAATTCTAAGTCACAAGCAAGTGTCCGTATTTTAATAGTAAGCCTTTTAGTGCTCCTCATTTCTCATAGTCTAAGCTGACATTTTTCATAGCCTATATTGATTTGTTTCTACTTTATAGTAACAAATATTTTTTAGTGTCGTATAATACTGCAAAATAGAAACTAATAGATTTATGAAAGGCACTAACCTCGGTGAATTTGAAGAGCTACTTCTACTTGTTGTGTTAATACTTCAAGAAGAGGCATATATGCTTAGAATCAAAGATGAGATTAAGAAACAAGTAAATCGATCCATTTCGATGGGGGCATTGCATACGACTTTGGCAAGGCTAGAAAAGAAAGAGTTTTTAACGTCGGAATTGGCTGGAGCGACAAAGGAAAGAGGGGGAAGAAGAAAAAGAGTCTATGAACTTACGGCTGATGGAAAAGTCGCATTAAATGAGGTGAAAGAGATGCGAGCCAACCTGTGGAATCAAGTGCCATCATTTGATCTTAAGATTTCACATGCTTGATTCTAAGAAGCCACCGAAGTTTTCAATGAACTTGATACGTTGGTTTTGCAAAGCAGAACTCGTTGAAGAACTGCAAGGTGATCTGGTACAGTATTATTCAGAATTGGATCGCAAATTAAAAGGACTAAAGTATTGGTATCAGGTATTTAATTATCTCAGGCCATCTACACTCAAATCATTCAAAAACTCAATCAATCGACCTATGTTTATTTTCAATCCACTACTTACCCTGAGAAATTTGTACAGACATATTTCAACCTCATTGATTAGCTTATTTGGTTTTACAATGGGGCTGGTAGCTACTATTTTTCTCTACTTCTACATTTACTCGGAAGTAACTACAGACAATTATCATTCAGAAGGTGATAAAATCTATCGGGCTGTTCGCGTAGCTAGTTTAAATGGATCTCCATATAGGATAGGAGTAACATCTGCACCCTATGCAAAGGCATTACTTAATGATTTTCCATCAGACATTACTGAAGTCACAAGAGTAGTTGCAGATGAAGGTTTGGTCACTTTTGACGATAAGAGTTTCAATGAAAGAAGGATCATTTTTGTAGATCCCAACTTCTTTGATTTTTTTTCATATCCACTTCAGGCAGGCAGTTGGGAAACAGCACTTGCTACTGGTAAATCAGCCATATTGACAAAGGAGTCGGCTCAAAAATATTTTGGTGATTCTGACCCCATCGGAAAGATGATCAAGGTGGATAATGAGTATGAATTTATCGTTTCAGGAGTATTAGAGGAGTTACCAGGAAATACACATCTTGATTTTTCAGTAATACTCACAATTGATATTTTAGAAAGTTTCGATTGGTTTGATGGATGGTGGAATAATAGCTTGAATACATATGTGAAAGTTGCTACGCCGGCACTTGCGTCGAATGTTGAAAGTCGTCTTCAGGAATTTATGATGAAATATATGGGTGACGATTTTGAAAGAGCTGGTTCTAAGGTTGATCTTGAGTTAGAGCCATTGAGAGATATCTATTTCAACAATGAAACACGATATGATTTTTCAAAACATGGAAGTTTTTCATCTATTCTCACATTAGGGGCTGTTGCTATTGCGATATTATTCATAGCATGTTTCAACTATGTCAACTTATCGATCGCTCAGTCTTTCATGAGAGCTAAAGAAGTTGGTGTTAGGAAAGTGCTGGGTGGATCTAAATCACGACTGGTTTTTCAATTTCTGACTGAATCTTTAATGATTCTATTTTTTTCAATTGCCATTTCTATTGGTCTTTGCGAATTAATACATCCTGTGTTTAATTCATTTTTCGGGCTAAATGTAGAGTTAAACTGGTTAGACGCTAATGTTTTGATTTTCTTTGGTACGTTGATCGTGGTTATTCTAGTGAGTTCAGGTGTTTATCCTGCAGTCCTACTATCATCCTTTAAATCTGTTACTATTCTGAAAGGAAGTAAGTTAACCTCGGGGAAAAACGTAGGACTTCGAAAAGCTCTAGTCATTACTCAATTTGCAATTTCTATCTTTCTAATAGTGGCTTCCATGCTCATTTCAGTTCAGACCAACTATTTGAATTCTAAAGATTTAGGCTTTGATAGAGAAGCAATCGTACTGGTAGATTTGAACAACACCGATATTCGAACCAACAGGGAACAATTCAAAGACAGATTACTTGCAAATTCGAATATTCTAGGTGCTACGATGGTTTCCGGAGAGCCTGGCGGCTTTCATGATGCATCAAGTTTTGCAGTAACCGGCATTGAAGAAAATTACAGGATGAGGACGCTTTTTACTGATACTGATTTTTTCAATGTATTGGGTATTGATATAGTAGCAGGGAGGAATTTTTCAAAAGACTTGGTGACTGACGAGGAGTATGTGATGATTCTAAATGAGCGGGCAGTCGAAGAACTTGGAATTTCACCTGAGGAGGTAATCGGCAGAAAAGTGACAATGCCAGGTTGGGATGTGAATGATGCGCCAGTTATTGGTGTTGCAGCAGATTATCATTTCAGTACGCTTAAGGATGAAATCGAACCCTTAGCTATTATTTCGGGACGCTACCATCGTAAAATGGCAGTGAAAATTAACATGGCTAACATGAAGGATGGACTCCTTTTTATAGATCAAACCTTCACTGGTATTGCTCCTGAATATCCAATGTCGTATCAGTTTTTGGACGATAGCCTGAAAGATCTTTATGAAAAAGAACAACAGCAGGCCAGAGTGTTTACCACATTTTCTGCGCTATCGATATTTCTTGCTTGCCTCGGCATTTTTGGACTTGCCACATATGCAGCTCAACAACGCCAGAAGGAATTGGGTATTAGAAAAGTTTTGGGAGCAACTGCTAGACAGATCATTGGGCTTATTTCTAAAGAGTTTGTTTTGCTGGTGCTCATTGCATCTATCATAGCATTACCAACAGTAGGATACTTTATTCAAAAATGGCTGGGAGGCTATGCATATCGAATCCAAATGCTGGATCACTGGTATATATTTTTATTTGGCGGCGGAGTTACCATTCTCATTGCTCTTGCAACCGTGTCAATAAAGACGTTTAGAGCGGCAATATCCGATCCTACCGAAAGTATACGAAACGAATAAAAAACAAAGTAGCCTTCAAAGAGGCTACTTTTTACTTATCCTTTTCAACGGGACAGGTCCTAAGACCAAAAGGGGCATATAGGGGACAAAAGCTAATAAAGCTTGTAAGGGCAAATACAATGGCAAGTACAACCAAAACAATTCCCCAAATGCCTGAGATCACATTGGTAAAGAATAATGTTCCTATTATAGCAGCGATAATCAGTCTAATGATACGATCTGCCGATCCCATATTCTTTTTCATAACACTTGGATTAATTTGATAAAAATTCAACTAGTAGAACCAATCCATATATGATACTGATGCATACGATGCACACACCGATCAATTTTGAAACTTTGTCTCGATTCATGTTTCAAATGTATGGGAGTCATATCTTGGAAACAGTGACTTTAGTCACCACCTAAGATTTCAATGGAGCTGCTATGTTGAAGTACTTTTCCCTCGTTTTCTAACTTCTTCATAACACGTGATACAACTTCTCTTGCCGTGCCAAGTTCGCTTGCAATTTGTCTGTGTGACATCTTGATAGGGTTTTGATTCGTAACACGAGAGCGCTCCTTGAGGTAATCAAACAACCTGATATCCATTTTATTTGAAAGCACATGACTTATTGTATCAAGCAGCTCGCTATATCTTAGATCATACTGCTGATAAAACAATGTATTGATGCTGGGGAATTGACGTACCCATTCGGAAACGCTATCTGATGGTAGTAGTAAAATTTCTGAATCTTCCTCTGTTATAGCGTGAATCCTGCTCGGATCGTTCTTGAGGCTTGCAGCAAAAGACATGATACAGCTTTCTTTTGGCCTGATGTAGTAGAGCAGGAGCTCTTTGTCACCAAACTTAGAAACTACCTTTAGTAGTCCGGAGAGTACAATAGGTATCACTTTGACGTATTGTCCCTCTCGCAATATCTCTGTCCCTTTTGGTACTTGCATAGTAGAGGATGACTCTTCAATCCTTTCAAGAAGTTCTGGGTTTAGAAATGGAAGTGACTCTCGCAACCTGTTCATGGTGTTAAATATAGCAGATGATGAAACCAAGTGACAATGCCTTCACAATTGTAACGTTAGTTAGGACATCAAATTTCTAAACGTACTTGCTAAATAGTTGGCACTCTGTACGGCACCTTCCATATATCCGGGAAATTGAGACGAA
This sequence comes from Ekhidna sp., assembly GCF_963691765.1. Classification (GTDB taxonomy): domain Bacteria; phylum Bacteroidota; class Bacteroidia; order Cytophagales; family Cyclobacteriaceae; genus Ekhidna. Next base: position 26,715 of record NZ_OY829375.1, on the reverse strand, counting down.
GTTTCTGATCCAGCTATGAAAAACCTTCCATCCAATATTGGCTCTAGGTATATAGGATCACCATTATTCTGGTGAGGGTAAATGTCATGACTGTAAGATGAATATGTTAAAGGATCGTTTCTCCAGACCTTTTCCTCGTAAGAGATGTAGTCCTTGGCATGATCTCCATAAAATTTAGAAAGCTGATCAATGATAATTTTAATCCGCTCTTCTCGAGTGATTGAAAAATAAGCCGGATTTACGAAGCCTTTCAAAGCAAATAGAGATTCTTCAAAGTGTGAATGATCATACATTTCTGGGATTGGTCCTACGTTGCTGAAAATCGTTCCACTACTCTCTTTCCAAAATGGCTTTTTATAAGTCAGCCCAACCTTTATTGATTCACCCATCCAAGTATGAGTCTGCTTCATGATCATTGCAATATGTGTGGGTATTGCAGGATTTAAACTGACTGAATTCAACAATAGGTTTGGAGGTATGGTAGAAACAACAAATTTCGCTATGTAATCTTGGGTACTAGATCCAACCCTGATTTCTTTTCCTTCTAGCTTTATTGATTTAACATGTTCATTTGTTTGTAACTCTACGTTTGTTCCTAAGCTTTCTTTTAATTTATTGACAATAGTACTAGTGCCATTCTTTATTCTATAGCTGGAATCGTCGTTGTTTTTTGGAAGTTTAACAAGTTGAGGAGAGCTGATGGAATTAGGTTCATAAAAAGCATACTCTCCTATATGTTGTTCGAAAATATCAATATTGAGTGAGTCAATGAGGCTATTTAATTCTGTATGCTTATTACCAAACCAAGTGGCTCCCATTTCTAAAGTAGTTTTACCACTTGCTTGATAGGTTTGAATACGACCTCCAATTCTAGATCTTGCTTCTAAGATCTGAATCTGAAAGTCCGTATCTCTTAACAAGTGTGCTAACGTCAATCCTGTTAGCCCAGCACCAATTATGATTATATCGCTCTGCTTTTTCCCCATTTTTTATGTAAATGGAAGGCTCTAGATTCTACTTTGATAGGTGTATAGTTCGAAATACCTTCCTTCTTTAGCAATTAACTCATCATGGTTTCCACGCTCAACAATCTTACCTTCCTCAATCACTAAGATCTGATCGGCTTTTCTGATAGTACTTAGTCTGTGCGCAATAACAAAAGTGGTTCGATCTTCCATTAGTCCATCAAGACTCTTTTGAATGAATGTTTCACTCTCAGTATCCAAATTCGATGTAGCCTCATCCAGGATAATAATTTGTGGATCGGCTAACAATGCACGTGCAATTGATATTCTTTGCTTCTGACCACCAGAAAGTTTAACGCCTCTTTCTCCAATCACTGTTTCTAGTCCATCTTCAAATCGATCGGTAAATTCATTTACATAAGCACCTTTTACCGCTTCTTGAAGCTCCTTTTCGCTAGCATCGGGCCTTGGAAATAGGATGTTTTCACGTATCGTACCTTCAAATAGGAAATCATCTTGAAGTACTACTCCCAGATGTCTTCGATAGCTCGATAGATTTACTTTATTTATATCCTGGCCATCAATTGTAACAGAGCCTTTTTGAGCACTGAGGAATGTAGCCGCTAAGCTGGCAGTGGTAGATTTTCCAGACCCAGAACTTCCTACAAGCGCTGTAACAGAACCGGGAGGTGCCTTAAATGAAATACCTTTCAATACCTCTTTACCTTCCTCATATGCGAATGATACATTATCAAAGACAATATCACCTTTAACTGCCTCAAGCTTTATTGGACGATCTTCAGACATGTCTTCAGGGTCCATTTTCATTATCTCTTCAGTTCTGTCTAAGCCTGCAAATGCTTCAGTGAGCTGGCTTCCAATATTGCTCATTTGAACGATTGGTGCAATCATAAACGCCAGTAGTGAGATGAACGATATTAACTCACCGGATGTAAGCTGATTTTCAATCATGAAATAACCACCCATTGCCAATATACCTGCACTTGCAAAACCTATTAGAAATGTTCCAGAACTAGTTACCACAGCTGTTGCAGTTAGACTCGACTTTACATTCTCATAGAGTCTTCGTGCTCCATCTTCAAATGTCTTATTCTCTGACTCCTCCGCGTTAAATCCTTTTATTACACGTACACCATTTAGTGTTTCTGTAAGCCTTCCTGTAACTTCAGCATTAAGTTTGCCTCGCTCTCGAAAAATTGGTCTTATCCTGCCAAAAGCTTTGAGTGCTATAAATGCAAACAAACCTACCGGTACCAATGTGAAGAGCGTCATCGAAGGACTGATGTTTATTAGAAGAATTAAAGCTAGAACTGATGTGATTGTTCCTCCAATAAGCTGGACGAGTCCGGTTCCCACAAGGTTCCTGACACCTTCAACATCAGTCATAATTCTTGATACAAGAGCTCCAGCTTTGTTATTATCAAAGAAATTTATTGGTAGCGATAAGACCTTTTTTTGGACTTTGACTCTCAATTCGGAAATTAGAAACTGCGCTTCTACGCTCAATATTCGAGTTAGGAGAAAAGAAGATATTGCTTGTACTGCGAGAGAGATGACAATCACAATGACGATCAGCTTAAGCATTTCAAAGTCTTTGCTAGGTACAGCATCGTCAAGAAGGTATTTGGTAGCAGTGGGTAAGACAAGACCGGCAGGCCTACTTATGAAGATCAATAATAATCCAATGAAAAGTGTTTTTCTTCTTGGCCAAATGATATTTTTAACGGCCCAGGCAAAGGTTACATTTTTGTTTTTACTCATTTGGTTGGTGTAACTGACATTTTAGAGAAATGGTTCTTATGAGAGTAAATCGATAAACCAGAAATCTACAGTTCCATCACCAGTTGGGTTAGGATAGGACCTCTTGATTTTCTCTCCAAGACGAAATTTCACAGCTTTATTAAAGATCGGCCCATCATAACAAAACGTATGAAATTCACCATTCTCTCCGCACGGGTCTATATCAGATGGCAAATCCTTAATGAAATCATTATCAATTGTACGACCAAGAAATTCTTCACCTAGTCGCGCATTCGCGCTAACTATTACAGCTTTAAATCCAAGAGCAATAAATTCTTCTAACAAAGATTTCGTATCCTTTTCCCATATAGGAAAAACTGTATCCAATCCGAATTTTGCCATTTCCTTTTCTCTGTAGTTCTTTAAGTCCTCAAGAAAAATATCGCCAAAGGCCGCATGGGTAAAGCCGCTTGATTTTAATGAATGCATAGCGTCGCGCATATACTGTTCATAATCTTCCATTGAAGGTGATCGGGGTAGGTTGATAGTATTTAGTTCAATCCCTATCTCCTTGACCTGCTTTTTTAGCAATGTTAATGGTGTGCCACGCATGGTCACTCTATCATAATGATCATTGATACTTGTTACTAGTCTATTAACTGCGTAAGCATTATCACTTAATAAATAATATAAGGCTAAGGCCGAATCTTTGCCGGAACTCCAATGAAAAACAGTCTGATTTTTATTTAGCACAATTCACACATTTATTGCTTTGAGGCATTAAAAGAATCCTTCCTAATGAGATCTGTTGTTTGCATTTGATACATTTTCCAAAATCCGGTTTATCTACATTATCGAGTGCCTGTTTAAGTTTACTCAGTTTGACTTCTGATTGACGTAGAGCTGACTCGGTTATACTCTTATTGTTTATGGCATCCATTCGAGATATTCTGCCAATGGAGTTGTCAAGAGTTACTGGCTTTGATTGTTCTTTATATTCGGATATCAGTCGTTCCGTTTTATATACCTCTTCCTCGATCTTCTTCTTTATTTCTTTGGTATCCATATGCTAAAACTATGAAAAAGGAGTTATAACTCAACAATGCGTTATTTTTGTATTTATAATAGAAAAATTTAGATTTTAAAAAGATCAAATAATGAAACATCTACAAAAAATCACCCTATTGACAGTGCTATTCGCGATCTTGTTTAGTACATCTTGTAGCAAAGATGATGATACATCTTCAGATTTATCTTCTGTCGAATTTGGTTTTGACCAATCAACTCCGCCTATAGATCAGAGTTTAATAAATCCCATGCTGAATTCTACAGATCAGAATGCAGCACTTATTGGGTCGTATCTTTCTACAGCAAACTTGATGACTATTTGGTTATCCTATTTCGATCAGCCTGCAGGTGCCGCTGCTGTTGACTTACCACTTGGAGCATGTGGCGATAATTCAGTGGCATATTCTTGGACTACCACTGCGGGTACCGAAACATTTACCGTAGCTTATCAGATTTGTGAAACATCAGATAGATACATTTTCCGCGTTTTCTGGTCTGTAAACGGAAGCGATTTCGATCAAATCATTTATGCTGAAGAATCAAAAGGTGAGTTAAAGAGTGGGTTTATGCAGCTATTCGCTACGAATCCAAATGCTGAGGCAGGCAGTTCGGTATTGCTTGAGTACGCCTGGCAAGAAAATGCTGACGGTTCTTTTGAATACGCTGTCACAAATGATGAGCAGTCTTTCTCAATGGATATTTTGGTTAATGCAGATAACTCAGGTACAATATCGTACACTTTGGATGGAGCATTGTTTTACAGAGCTTCTTGGAACGCTACAGGAACTGAAGGTACGTATGAGTACTATTCTAATGGAGAGGTAGTAGAATCTGGTAGCTGGTCCATTTAAGAAATAAAAAGCAAATTGATTAAAAGCGATCCTATCCTGGATCGCTTTTTTTATTGATTGGTATCTAAGTAATCTTCCCTAACAGGACAAAATACATCTAGTAGTTTACAAGGAGTAATGGCTTTACCCGAATGCAACACATTTGATGGTATCACGGCTACATCACCAGGCTTTAACCTCATTGTTTCTCCATCTACTGTAAGTTCATATTCTCCTTCCAGCACGTTGGCAACTTGTTCATGATGATGGGAATGTTCAGGAAGTGGACTTCCTGCCTTTACGTCCCAATAAGCAAATGTCATCTTCTCAGTGTGTACAAATCGAACAGTATATCCTGGAAGGATTTCTTTAGGTTCTACGGATTCAAGTTTTGTAAAAGGCATTCTTATTCATTTAATGTGGTCCACATTCTGGAAATGATTTTCCAATTTCCATTTTGGTTTTTCTTATATACGGTTGAAGCATGGGAAGTATAGGTTTTTGTCATCGAAAAATCTCCTTTTTCATACGAAAAGTTAAGTATACCTTTCTCCAGAGTGAAAGCCATAGAGTCCGTACCTCTCAACTCCATTAATTCTATTTCATACGAGTGAATAGTTGTTTCTGAACTATCGTTAGGAAACCAATACTTTTCAATGTTGGAAATGTTCTTGATAGGCGATAACCCACTTGGAACAATTATGGCATCTTCTTCAAATATGCTTAGGACTGTTTCGCTATCTTTTGCTAACCAACCATTCACATAAGTTCTTCTTAATTTTTGGATTGCTTCCTCATCCAATTGAGTAAATGATGAATCATCTGAGCAGGAGAGGAGTAGAGGAAGTACTAATAGCAGAAACGCCTTTTTCATAGCAGTCTGGTTTGAATAGACTAAACGTATCCTTGGCTTTTCAGTTTTTCATATATGGCGAGGCAAATCCATGCATCGGTGGCAGCATATTTTAATTGCGCAGGGGTAAGAGTCTCATTTTCCCAATTAGATACCTGTTGATTTTTAGAGATTCTAGACTCAAGAAAAACGGCAGCTAGCTTTTTCACCCCCATATGTTTAACACCTATTTCACGTACTACATCATTGAGGTCAGTGAAATTTTGTGGATGGAAAGTGCGTGCCTTATTCAAGTCTTTCAAATCATCATCAATGCTAATACCAAGTTTTAGAATGGATGAGTCAGCCATAAGATCAAAAAGTGAAGCAGGGTATCCCATGTTGTTTAGCCGGAATAAATAGGCATTGTCCATAGTTGAAAGCTGGACCATGGCAGTATGATTATACTCCCCTTTATTGAACGTTGGCTTTTTCTCCGTGTCAAATCCTATTACATCAAACCTCCTTAGGTCCTTTACTGCTTCAAAACACTCTTCCTCAGTGTTTAGCGTATGAATTTTTCCCTCAAAAGCGAGTAGTGGAAGTGCTTGTATGTCTTCTTTAGTGATATGTTCTGCAAATCGACTATTCACTCTTACCTGCTATTTTTTTGATCTTATATCCAGTATAAGCAACCAAGATTGTCATGAATGGACTAATGATGTTGAAAAAACAATAGGGGAGATATGTGCCAGTTGAAACTCCAAGTACGCTAGCATGATATGCACCACAGGTGTTCCATGGAATGAGCACCGAGGTTACGGTGCCTGAATCTTCAAGAGATCTGCTAAGATTTTCTGGTGCCAAACCTTTTTCTCGATACGTGTCTGCGTACATTCGTCCAGGGACTACAATAGCTAAGTATTGATCGGATGCTGTGGCATTAAAGAATATGCAAGTGCCTACAGTGGAACTTATGAGTGAGCCGGTAGATTTTACTTTTGAAATAATGGCTGATGCAATTCGTTTTAGCATGCCAGCTCCTTCCATAACACCACCAAAAATCATGGCTGATAATATTAGCCAAATAGTACCAAGCATTCCTGACATTCCCGATGCACTCAATAGACCTTGGTCGTCAAGAACTTGATTGCCGGTAGTGAATGAAATATCTCCAAACATGGCTTGCATGGAGCCGATAAAATACTTGCTAAATGCCTCTGGAAAGTAACCATATAACTTACCATCAAAACTAGCAGATCCAGCAGCTTGAAGTACTAAGTCAGGTTGGAAAATCAATGCGAAAATTGCTCCGAGTATTGTGCCGATTAAAAGCGCTGGAAGCGCTGGCATTTTTTTGACAATTAGCACTACTACCACTACTGGAACAATAAACAGCCATCCTGTAATATTAAATGTTCCGTCAATTGCGGAAAGAATAGCTCCTTTACCTTCAATGACTCCTTCAGAAGAGTTGGTGAAACCAATTATCAAGAAAATTAGTAATGCAAGGATGATAGAAGGCACCGTGGTAATGGTCATATACCTGATGTGAGTAAACAGATCTGTGCCTGCCATTGCTGGTGCAAGATTTGTTGTATCAGAGAGGGGGGACATCTTATCCCCGAAGTAAGCGCCAGATAGAATAGCGCCAGCAACCAGTCCCTCAGAAATTCCCAATGCCTGACCAATACCAATCAATGCAATTCCAACAGTGGCTGCAGTAGTCCAAGAACTACCCGTAGCTACTGATACGATAGAACAGACGATACATGCGGCAACCAGGAATATGGTGGGGTTAAGAATCTGTAACCCATAGTAGATCATGGCAGGGACAACACCGCTCAACATCCAAGTTCCAGCTAATGCGCCAATTAGCAACAAAATGAGTATTGAAGCCATCGCAGAGCTGATACTCTTAACAATTCCGCTTTGTATTTCTTCCCATTTGTAGCCAATACGAAATGCTACAATTGCAGCAACTCCTGCTGAGAGTATTAGAACTATTTGGTTGGATCCATCAAGGGCAGAACTCCCAAAAATACCGACATTGATTACTAAAATTAGAATCAAGAAGATGATGGGAATAAAAGATTCGAGTAGCGTGGGTTCTCTTTTTGTTGTCATTTTATGCTATTTCACCAACCCTCGAAAATAGGGCTTTCACAATTTAGTGACAACAAAACCACTCATTATCATTGGAACTACTTATTGATGGATATTTAAATTCTATTTGGATAACTCTACAAATTCAGTTGTACTACAATCAACCTTTGCTTTTAAAGAATGAAGGATATTGTATAGTCCAAAGAACGTTCTGTTGAAATAAATGAAATGGCGAGATCCGCGTGCTTGTAGCCTATTCATCTCAGGATCCTTAGAAATTTCTTCTCCTTTTAGATAGATCTCTGTAAAATAAGCTTCATCGCTAAAGTCAAATTCGCCTTCGTTGAATGGTCTACTAAGTAATCGTATTAATCCAGTAAACATATCGGTAACAATCTTGACATCCTTTTCTGGATCCGAAGGTCGAATGATTTCTAGTTCTTTAAAAAGCTCGTCAACTCTTCGGGGGTTGTCCAATACATCATAGCTGGCGAGTTCAAAGTATGCTTTATAAAAATCATCCGGTATATACTTGATGCAACCGAAATCGATAACGCCAAGGTCACAATCTTCATTAATAATGAAATTTCCAGGATGAGGATCAGCGTGCATCATACGTAATTGGTGCATTTGAAACATGTAGAAGTTCCAAAGAATTTGCCCTAGCCGGTTACGATCTTTTTGTGTTTGCTCACGCTTCATCCAAGCACCAATTGGCTCTCCTTCTAGCCAACTCATAGTCAAGATCTGAGGTGCTGAAAGCTCTGGGTAGTAAGAAGGAAAAAACACACCCTCTACATCCTTGCATTTTTCTGCAAATTCCATCGATTGCTTCAGTTCAAGACCATAATCAGCCTCTTCCAATAGTTTGCCTTCAACTTCCTTTAGATATGGTTCGACTTCCTTTCCTTTTACATTCATGAGTTTCAATGCAAATGGCTTGGCTAGTTTTAGATCACTTTTAATGCTGTCTGCTACACCTGGGTATTGGACTTTGACAGCTAGCTTAACACCATTTAATTCTGCTTTATGCACTTGTCCCATTGAAGCTGCGTTACTGGCGCTCTTGCCAAAAGTGTCAAATACTTCATTGGGCTCTTTGCCAAGATTTGAACTGAATGTTCTTCTCACTAACGGATATGATAATGGTGGAGCACTGTATTGTGCCATGGCAAATTTGTCTGAGTATGCTTTAGGTAGTACGTTTTGATCCATACTTAAGAGCTGAGCCATTTTTAATGCACTTCCTTTTAGCTCACTTAAAGAATTGTAAATGTCACGAGCATTATCACTGTCTAACTCGTCTTTATCAAGCTTTCCATTAATCGCCGCTTTACTGTAAGCTTTAACATAATTAGCACCAACTTTTGCACCCGTCGTTACGAATTTGCTGGCTCTTTTTACCTTTCCAACCGGGATTCTATCAAGTTCTTTTGACATTAGACTGTAGCTTTTGTAAAGCCCATTTTTTGTAAGAAAAATTTACTTAAATCGAGAATAGAATCTAGAGCGGGTAGCTCTCCAATATCAAAAGCAGTTCGAGTGGACTTTTCAATGAAAACATCAGTGTCAGTGGCATCACCCGAATCATCTTTTACCCAAAAAAGCAACATAGCGATGGTATGAGACCATAATACCCTCTTGTAGGCATCATGCGAGGCACTTTGCGCTTTCTCAGGTAGAAAATCAAAAGTCTTAGACCATTCTATTTCTGACTGAGTAATTATTTTTTTGGTATTGTTTAATTCTGCAGGTAATTCGTGAGGTTTTTTACCTTCAAGTTTGTACAGGATATATGAACGATTTGGTTTAACTACTTCAAGCAAAGTATACAAGAATGATAGATGCTTTTCCCTGCCATTCATTTCTTCAAACTCTGGATCTTTCATAACAACTTCCATTGTTTTATGATAGTAGTCATCCCAGATAGAACTCTCTATGTTTTTTAGTGAGCCAAAATGTTTATAAAATTCTTCATCTGTTATCCCCAAAAACTTAGTGAAAATGCGCACAGTTTCTGGCTTTTTACCTTCTTCTAGAAGATAATCCTGATAACCTTCCTGTAATGTTTTCTTAGATATATTTTTTTTTGCCATGGCTATTATTATGATCCTATATTAAAACCATGATTTGCATATTATGGTTTAAAAAATGTGTAAAATATTTTTAGCCTATCGATAATAGATTAGTTATGTGTAAATTTTAGATGATATATAAATTGACCATCTTTAAATTTATGCACCACCACCTTTTTTATCGCATTATTTTCTTGCTTTCATTTATCTGTCCAATAACGGTTTTTAGTCAGGAGCAGCTTAATTTGTATTGGTCCACTTCAAAACCATTTATATACGAGAATGGAAATGGAAAGCTAGAAGGCGTCGAACCGGAGATGTTTCGCTCATTTCAATCATTCTTAAAGAACGAAAAAAAACTTGAAGTAGAGCTGAATTGGATTAGAGCCGAAAGCTTTTCTGATATACTTTCCACAATAAGAAACTCTGATAATGGCAATGACTTTGGAATTTCTGCTATGTCGATTACAGAAGGGAGGAAAGAGTATGCAGATTTTCCAGAACCTTACTTACCGGATATAACAGTTTTAGTCTCTAGCAAAGGAACTCCCATTGTAAGATCTTTTGAGGAGATCGATGATATGATGAGTACGTTAAAAGCGGTCACTATCAAAGAGACAAAATACGAAGATCAATTAATGAATTTGCGTGAAAAGTTTGGCTATGATTTTGAAATTGAATTCATCGATAGTGAAAAAAATATTCTTGATAGGATAAGCGCTTTGGAAAATTCATTTGGGTTTATTGATCTCCCAGTATATCTCATGCAAGTAAAAGAAGGAAGCGAGTTAGTTCGACAAAATTTCTTTACTGTGAAGGGCTTAGGTTACTCTTATATGGTGCCTAAAGGAAGTAAGTGGAAGCCTCTTTTTAATGAGTTTTTAGCCACGGATAAAGCCGAGTATGAAATTTCTGAAATTCTGTCGAAATACCTTGGTGAAGAATTATATCGATTCATTGATGAGATTTATTCCGGTGAAGAGCTAGCTACTTCTATACTGACAAAAGAAAAGGAGTTGCAATTAGCGATAATTCAAAATGCCAATCTTAAACTTGATCGTGAAGGAAATACAAGAAGGATACTTGTAGTTGGGATAGGGATAACGGTTGTTTTTCTTCTAGGCTTTGGGTTTTTATTTTATAAAAATCAAAAGACCACACATTTACTTGTTGGGCAGAAAGATCAGATTGAAGATCAACAAGAAGATATTCGGCAAAAGAATGAGCAGTTGATGAACAGAAATGCTCAGTTAGTAGCTCTCAATGAGGAGAAGAATAATTTGGTTCGAATTCTTGCGCATGATATTCGGTCACCCTTAAGCCAAATAATAATGGTTACTGATATCGTTAACCAAAAAATGGGGCCGAGCCTATCTGAGGTAGAAGCTAAGATGCTTAGTCAAGTTACCGCCAATGCAGAGCGAATTAATAAAATGGTTACAAAAATTCTTGACGTTGACGGGCTTGAGGGTAATAGAATTAAAGTACTTCAAGAACGAGTAGACGTTCGTGTTATAATGCGTGATGTAATTCAACGTTACAGACCAATTGCAGCTAAGAAAAATATCGATTTAGCCGTAGCCTTTTGTGAAAATCACAACATCATTAGAACGGACCATCTTCTTTTGCTATTGGTTCTGGAAAACTTAGTTTCTAATGCAGTAAAATTTTCAGACGCAGAATCTACCGTGGAATTGCGGTCAGAATGTGCTTATGATAGTGTAGTGTTTAAAGTTTGTGATGAAGGTCCCGGTTTTTCTGATGAGGACAAGAAAAAGTTATTCAATCGATTTCAGAAACTTAGTGCTCAGCCTACTGGAGGTGAGGTCTCGACAGGTCTTGGACTTTCAATTGTCAAGAAGTACGTACAAGATCTAGGGGGTAAAGTCTGGGTAGAGTCTGAAAAAGATAAGGGGAGTACTTTCTTTGTAAAGCTCACTGTCTAAGTTGTTAGAAATTTTTTTGCTAAGTCTTGCAAATGACCTCTCGGTTAAGTTATGGTTTCCAATCACAACATTGTTTTGCTCATAGAGTTATAACAATTATATATGAGCGATAGAGAAATTGTTGAGGAAAGACTATTAGTAAAACGAGAATTGACTTTTGTTGGTCAACGATTGACCAAACTATTGATAGTTATCAGCACGCTAATTTTCTTTTCATTAGTTGCAATATGGGTTTTTCAACGGTTTCCAAAGATTACTATTCCGGTAATATACGAAGTGGCAACCTGGTTTATGTTAGTAAGTAGCATACTAATTGTTGTTGGCCAATTAAACATTAAGGAGGATAAAATAGAAAAGGCTTTTCGGTTTACAGGATTGGGACTTTTTTTCGGGCTACTCTTTTCGGCTTTACAAGTAATTGGATGGAAAGAACTTATAAATGCTAATCTTTCATACAATGATATTCTATTCCCTTTTTCTTTAGTTCATTTCATACATGTAGCCATAGGGTTAGTTCTATTAGTTTCAGTATTTGCCAAAATCCGAGAATACAGGATTCACTCTCGTTCGATTCAGTATGCATTAAATGTCTTTACTTTTTGGCATTTTTTAGGAGCAGTATGGCTAATATTCATTGGGGTTTCATAAGGAAATTTATCGAGTTGTACACAACATGTTTACCTAACGATTAATCACATTTTAGCCGTCTAGAAAGAGATTTATATGGTCATTTTTCAAGTAATAGTAACTTATTATGATCATAATTTCGTCTTTCAAAATAGGCTTTAAATACGTTTGTCAAAGAAGTTATAAGTTCCTCATTTTCAATACCCTCTTTCTAATTGCAAGTCTATTATCTGCTCAGATAAAAACTTGGAATGCATCATCTAATAGTAATTGGAGCGATCCAAATAACTGGATACCTGTTGGTGTGCCAGCATCTGGTGATGTTGTAATATTTAGTAATGCAAGTGATTTTGATTGTGAAATCGATACGAATATTACGATAGACTCAATCAGCGTAGAAAATACCTATGATGGTATCATAAGTCAAAGTAATGGAGTCGCTATCTCGGTGAATACTGGTGCAAATTTCGAAGGAGGATCTTTTATTGGTGGAGATGAAGACATCTCAATCTTAGAAAGTTTTACTTTAAATGGTACTGATTTTACTAGTACCTCTTCAAACCTCCATTTTGCTGAAGGTTTGGATAATACTAGTCAGGACATATCATTTCTATCAGGCACATTTAATCACAACAATGGCCTTGTTAGGTTTAATATCACTTCAGGATCAACACGTATTATTGGCGATGTAGCGTTTTACAACTTATACCTTCAAGGTAGATATCGTACGTTGAATTTTCATAATGATATATTAGTGTCTAATGACATGACTGTCGTTAATTCAGACGGTTCGATCACTGTGGATTTACAAGATACTTTGACTGTAAGGGGGGATCTTATTTATAGTGGAATTAGTACCAATTCAATAGATATTGATAACGGAGATTCTGATATAGGAACACTGAAATTTGAGGGTGATAATTTATACCTACTTTCGTCATCGGAAAATGGAGGTGGGTCTGCATCATTATTCATATCGGGCTCTGGAATTCAGACAATTCATGCACCATCAAGTGCTGATCTTTGTCCGCTGCCAAGTATAAAAATTGATTGTAATACGCTTATTGTTGATGGATATATCAACTTGAATGGTGGAAGTTGGGAGTATATCAATGGTACACTGAGCCATCCGAATCCATTTGAATTAGTACTTTATGGCAATTCTGAAATAGCTGGAAATAATCACACGATTGATGCGCTCACTATCAATGGAAGTTTCTCGACAGCTACTTTATCCGCGCCTTTAACTATTGAAGGAGATTTTAATGTAGTAGCTTCAAATAATACGTCAGTTGATGTAGAGGCACCATTTCTTCTTAATGGTAATATGATTATTAATGCTTCCTCTGATGTTACGCTTTCAATAGGAACTAATCAAAAATCTATAGTAAGTGGTAATCTTACAACAACTGGGGTAAATGATGTTCAAATTAATAATGATACGCTAGGAGTTAAAGGCAATCTCAATATAGGCCATTCTGGTAGTGGTGGAGGCGGTACTGGAGTTTTAGAGTTTAGCGGAGGATCACAATTAATAACTATTGATCCTGATCTGGCAATTAATGAAGGACTTTTGCCTAGTTTATTTATTAACATGACAGGTACTTTAGACTTTGCCAATGCTGGCACACTAAACCTAGCCGGTTCATGGCACTATCAACGGGGAGTTTTGGATTTGACTGGGATAATTATTGCAGTTAATGCCATAAGTAACAACTCAAATCATGCTTTAATTGCTGGCAACCCTCACACACTAAATAGCTTACGTTTCTCAGGTTCATTTGGCTTTTTAGATATCACAGCGAATGTATCATTGACTGGAGATCTAGTAATAGAGTCAGATCCTGCATCTGGCCCTGCTGTACTCACATTAACCGATGGTTTAACAGTTTTTGGTAATTTATCAACTTCTGGTGGGGACGATGTGATTATTAATCAAGATACAATTTCCGTAGTGGGTGATTTAAATATTGATCACATGGGGGACGGCAATGGATCAGGGGCTATTGAAATAATTGGAGGAAATAATCAACTTTTTTCAGGAGCAGATAACTCTTCGTCCGGCTCAGTTCCAGATGTGGTAGTAAACAAATCCAATGGAGTACTTACGCTTGAAAATTATATAACCGTAATTGGCGATTGGACTCTTCTGGATGGGGTGATTGATAGTCAGACCAATGGATCTTCGCTCAAGTTCATGAGTGCAAACCCTGATGGAGTTAATCTTGATTTATTAGGTCCAGATGGTAATATGGTCTTGGATACACTTATAGTAAGTGTTAATCGGTTTGGTCAATTAAATGTCAATGGTGATTTGTTGTTAAGGGGTGATCTAGTCATTGAGAATAGTAGTGCCATCAATATTGATACACATAACCTTACATTAGGCGGGGATTGGTTAAATAATAATTCAACCAACGACGGTTTTATTAATTCAGGAGCTTTGGTTACTTTAAATGGAGTTAATGAGCAAATAATTGCATGTCCGGCATGCATAGGAGGAGAGCTGTTTTTCGATTTGGTTGTTAACAATACTTCCTCCAGTCTAGAGAGCGATATAATTCTAGAAGACTCAGTTCAAGTCGCTAACAGTATACTTTTTACAAATGGAGTTGTTCAAACGAGATCAGATGCTGTTCTTTTATTAAGAGATGGTACCACTACCAATCTAGGTTCTTCGAATGCTTACTTAAATGGAAAATTTGCTTTTGAAAAGTCTACAATTGGTAATTCAATATTAAACTTCCCTTTAGGTAAAGGTCAGACTTACAGACCAATTGAATTAGAAGTTGCTCACTCAACGGCTAATTCATATACATACGTGTCTGAGGTTTTCAATGAATCTGCAAATGGGCTTGGCTATAGTCTACCAAGTTCAATTTCTAACCTTTCAGCTTTAAGATATTGGAAAGTTGATAGAATAAATGTTGGAGGTGTCAACGACCCTGATACTGATATTGATGGCAATGCGCTCATTACCTTGCATTATGGATTGCTTGATGAGGTCGACGATTATGAAAATTTGATTATTGCCAAATTTGATGGAGTAAATGGATGGGACAACCTGGGAGGTACAGCAAGTGGAAATGGTGCTGGAACAATTACCTCTCTGTCAAATCCAATTGCATTCAATTCTTTTGATGGGGAAATCACAATTGGTAATGATGTAGATGGCTCAAATACTTTACCGGTCGAACTCATTTCATTTGAAGCTAGGGTTGTAGGAGGAGTTGTTGTACTAACATGGTCTACAAGTCTTGAAATAAACAATAGTCACTTCATAATAGAGAGTTCGAATGACGGCTCAAGATTTCAATTTTTGAACTCGGTCAAAGGAAGTGGCAACTCTAGTAAGGTTCAGAAATATAGCATTGATGATTATTCAAGACTAAGTCAAAAGAAATATTATAGGCTTATTCAAGAAGATTTTGATGGTACTCGGGAAATACTGGGGATAATAAGAGTTAATTCAAATGATGATTTTGCTAGATTGAAATTGCAGATAAATCAATCCACTCGGAAGATAGGGATAAGAGGCTTGTTAGAATATGAAGAGGTTGAATCTATTCAGTTATACTCTCAAGAAGGAAAATTAATTGATCAAAGCATAGATCAGTTTAGTTTTCCAATTGGTTTTGCTTTGGTTAAGGTGATTACAAACTATCGAATTGAAGTATTTAGACTGATCTTGAATTAGTCTGAAACAGCTAGTTCTTTTATGATCTCTTCTTTTAGCCTTATTGTATATCCCAACATTCTTTCTGTTTTTATTTTATTAGAAATCTGTAAGATTTGTTGATTGGCAAGTCTATTACGTGCCTCATGATTACTATTCAAATACCTTTTATAGGGTAAATAGGTTTTATATAAGCCTTCATTTGAAGTGAGAGATTTAGGAGGAAATTCAATATTGGCAGAGAGACTTAAATTCATCAATGCATTTTGATAATCTTGCTCAGATAGTACATCAGACTCCATTATTGATGCCATATTATTATAATAATTACTGATCAATTTTCTTAATTCTAAATTGTTAATCTGTTCTTTTCCTTCTGTTTCAATGAAGATTTCATATCCTGTTTTGTCAACAGAGAATGGAATAGAGGCAGTTAGCGCCAAGAAATGCATATAAATATTGGTGTCTGGAGTTATATCAAAGTTGTCATTTCTCCAAGTACTGAGAATAGAGATTTGGGAGTCATAGGCAACCATGTTAAATGCTAAATTTATTGAGTCAGATTCTAAACTCTCATTGAGGGCCTCAAGAGCATATTTAACCTGGTCTGCTTTTATTTTATTTATTCTATAATCTTCAACCAGGAATGACCCCGTTATTCCTATAAAAATTGCAAGAACTTCGAAGATGTAATGTTTAAGATTATTCTTCATCGAATAGCCTATCTGTTTGAGGAATTAAGAATAGAGAATTTGATATCCATCAATACCACTTATTACTAAATTAGTGAAATGAAAGAGATTAAAGGAATCGGTGTTGTCGATATACTTTTTATTCTAATTGCGTCGGCACTAATCATCATATGGCTTTACAGCTTTGTTTGATTAGTACATCAGTTAGTTTCAATACCGACTAATTTGATTTACGAATCAAGTGATTTAGGATAATCATAAAAAAACCGCTCTCTCAATATTGAAAAAGCGGTTTTTGATGTCGGGGTAGTAGGATTCGAACCTACCTTAGTTCTAGCACCTATCTGATATTCAATCAGTTACAAAATTTATGTGTTGGGAGTTGCAGTGAAAACACGAAAAACAACACATATACACAACACTTAAATACAACCCCTTCGCGGGAGTCAGTCCGGACGGGACGATTCTTTGTATTTCCTAGTACTCCTCACTACACAAAATCCCTATTAAGAATACTTAAAGACTGTTTTGGAATCCCAAGACAGACGGGGATACCTATTCATTTTACACAAATCTTACACGGATGAAAATACTAAATCTATATGCCGGCATAGGAGGTAACAGGAAGCTATGGGAAGATGTAGAGGTTACTGCCGTTGAGATTAATCCAGATGTTGCAAAAGTATATTCGGATCATTTTCCGCACGATAAAATAGTAGTAGGGGATGCTCACGAATACTTACTAGAGAACTATGAAAATTATGATTTTGTATGGACATCCCCACCATGTCCAACCCATTCTCAAATGGGAAGACTAAGAGTTTTAAATAATTCTAAAAATACAGGAGCTCACCTATCTAAAGCAAAGTATCCTGATATGAAATTATACCAAGAGATATTGCTACTCCAACATTATTTCAAAGGAAAATTTTGTGTTGAAAATGTTGAGGCATTCTATAATCCTCTGATTGAACCTACTAAGATTGGGAGGCATTGGTTCTGGGTTAATTTCAAAATACCCCATTCAATTGATGTGGCTCCTTCGAAGATTGAAAATGGAAAAATTAAGGAATGGGAGGAAAAGCTAGGCTACGATTTAAGCGAATATGTAGGATTCAATAAAAGATTGGCTTTAAGAAACTGTGTAGACCCAGATGTGGGGCTTCATATTCTTAACTGTGCCCGCAACATCATAACTAAATCAAACACGAAGCAAGGGGAATTATTTGTGTAACCACCCATACACCAACTAAAGATAATATGACAATGAAACCACAAGAATTAAGAATAGGGAATTGGGTATACAGAAAAGGTGATAATGAAAACATGTATGAAGCCGATTGGATTACTATCAAGGAGGCTCATAACTATCGCCCCATCCCCATTACAGAAGAGTGGTTAGAGAAGTTTGGGTTGGTAATCGAAGACATAGCTTCATTATCCGATTGCTTTCATTGGCAGATAGATGAAAGATGGAAAGTGTTTATAGCAACAGATTATGGTAATAAAGGACTCGCATTATTTCTTGGTGATGAAGCACCAATTTTCAGCGCTAAATGTGAGTACATCCACCAACTACAAAACTTGTATTACGCCTTAACAGGAGAAGAACTTAAAATGAAAGAATGATGGAAGCAGAACTTAAAGAAACACCTTTCGACAATAAAAAAGCATTGATTCTGAAAGGTCATCCTCACGAAGACGAAGTGGCTATTTGTAAGGGCGCTCAGTATGCTGAATTGCTCGGTAAGTGGGGTCTGATATTCGAAAGCAAAGAGACTGGAGAGTCATTCTTTGTATTTGATAAGAAGGAATTAAAATGGATTTAAACCCACACAACAATGAAATGGATAAGTGTAAAGGATAGAATGCCTAGTGAGCCAGGAAGATATTGGGTTTTTAGAGCTAAATGTAGAAAGATGCATTACAGAGTATGGAATGGTTCAGGGTGGGCTTATGATCACAAAGAAATAACCCACTGGATGCCATTACCCGAACCCCCTAAACACCAATAGAGATGGGTCGTCAAATGGCAATATCAATTATAGGAATACTCATTGGAGTGGGACTTACATTAACTCTAATGAATTGGAGCCTACTTTCAATGATAGATAAAGGCATATGCTTATTCGGATGGATATTAACTGTAATACACTATTCACAATTATTTAGAAAAGATTAGAATGAAAGAGAGTAAAGAGATAGAGCAATATGATGACGAACATGGAAAGCCATTCGACCTGGAATTTACATGTGCTATTATGGAGGCTTTTAACGATCAAGAAACCAAAAAACTTAGAGAAGAGAATGCCAACTACAAAGCAATGAATAAAACTCTTCGAGACCAAGTAAAGCAGTGGGAGAAGGTTCCAAACTTAAAAGAGTTGAGAGAAGAGAATGAGAGGTTGAAAAGCAAGTTTGAGTCAATGGAATTGGGATGTGGATTTTGGACTGATTTGGAAGAGTCTGAAAAACGTATCAAGGAATTAGAGGATGAAAATAGATCCTTACACAAGGAAATTGGTGAGGTAAGGGAATTAAACGAGTTAATAGAGGAAAAATCATCTGAATTAAGAGAAGATATAAAGGCTTTTATGGATAGAGTTGACGAGACCAATAGTGCGAAAAATGATATGATCAATCCTACTACTTATGATCTTGCGATCTTCAATTATTCTTCGGGATTGCTATATGAACTAGAATCCATTCTAACCAAAGACACTAAAAACAAATAAGGATATGCTAGACTGGATAGAGAATTTAAGTACTAAACTGACGGGATGGGAATTTGTATTCACGTACGTTTTTGTCGGTCTAGGTCTTCGAGATTTATTAGTAACAATAATTAGAGGAGAACTTAAAAACTAGAGATATGAAAGATGTGCATTTAGGATTTGATTTTAAAGATATAACGGGCGGAGTGGTAAGACCACCAAAGGACGAAATACTAGACCCATATTACCCAATACCTGAAGACAGCCCAGTTAAAGACGACATACTATGGTAAAGACAACATATTGGCCCGCTGAAAATGTAGAAATGAAATATCTACTAATTGAGGAATCATCAGCATCCGATTTTAATAAAAAACTTAATGCAATGCTAGATAAAGGATGGTCATTACATGGGAGTCACTTTGTCTGTCTCGCTCAGGTGGGACATCATGAAAAAAAGTCCTTTTCAATAATGATGATGAAAGCTAAGTCAGATTAAAATAGATGAGATATGGAAGAGATAAAAGATGACCCAATGGCATTTTATAGGAATGAAGATCCTCGATGTCCGCATTGCTTAGAAAGTATTTCGATTTCAGACAATGAATTATGGTATTTATATCAAGAAGAATGTCATGAAATAGATTGTCCTAATTGTGGTAAAGAGTTCGCTATTTCATCAGAAGCTACATGGAGGTTCACCACTGCTAAAGAAATTGATGAACTATGAAAGCAACTGAAATTTTCGGAAACCAATTAAGACCTATGATGGAGTTTGTGGGGTGGATTACAGATTTACCGCTAGATGAATTGAGTTATTTAGCATTTGTAAACAAAAGCAGTTCACATCAGACCTATAGACTAATAGAGGAAGCCCACACCTTTCTATCCCAACCTATGGAGGGTGATGCAAAAAAATTAAAGCATTTTATTAATTCATTATTTAAAGGAGAGTGGGACGTACAGCTTGATCCTAAGTCAACATTACTAGCTAATGACTATTACAGATATATACTAAATGGAGAGTGTGTTGCTGTATTAGAAAATGGAGCTGTTATAAACGCTTTCGCAACCAGGTGCCTAGACCAAGGCATACCACTAGAACTAAATGAAGAGTATGAGATTCCAACACCTTATGAGTTAAAACAGCAAGCTAAAGAGTTAAAGGAAAGACTACGAGACAAGCTATGAAAGATCACGCAAAAGAAATATGGAAAGAAGTTATTGGATATGAAGGCATATACGAGGTGTCTAATTTGGGTCGTGTCAAATCATTAGACCGAAATGTAGAAGTAAACATACCTAAACAACCGATAAGGAAAGTGAAATATTAGATAAGGAGAAGATATGAAGCTTAAACCAACAATGTTTTACGACCCAGAGCCAATAGTTGCCCCTGGCGTATGTACTCAAGAGATGTACGATGAATGGAAGGCTAGACAGGCAAAGCCAGAAGAACCAAAAAGTGCGTACGCTGATAATAGTCGGTTAATATGGATTAAAAGAGAAGCGTTGCAAATCGGGAAACCAGAAGAGTTGGAAGCGTGGGATAATTACTTTAAGAAACTGGATCTCTACGAAGAGAATAGACTAAGGTATGAGGGGTTTGAAAGACAAGAGGATGGTTTGATTTATCTGAATCCAGAATTGCCTTGGAATCAACTCTTATCAATTGCGTTTGACAATACATTACAACTAGCCATAATCTACAATTACAACGACGAAGGTGATGAATTAACGCTTTACAACGGGGTATGCCCATCAGTCTCCCTCTTCGAACAAATCTGCTCAGAAAACAACATTGAATTAAAGAAGATATGAGATGAAAGAAGACTACAATAAAAAAGCAGAGGCAAGGTATCATAAAAATTATTTTTTGGGGCCTTCCGATCTAACACGTATTCAATCATACCATATAGGATTTGTTAAAGGCTACCTAGACGCCATAGAACAAGAAGGGGTTGAGCAGCTTAAAAAAGATATTGAAATAGTTAAGCGTGCTCATAGTAACCTTAAAAAATCTCACGATAAGGTAGTAACCGAAAAAGACCAACTACTAAAAGAGATGGCTTCAAAACTTCAATCATCAAATTCAATGTTGAAAAGAGCTTCAGCTTACATAAGCAATGCTAGAACTATTGATCAGGCTGTACAAGAAAATGAACAAACCCTATCTAAATACAAAGAGCTAGTATCTTGACAGTTCTGTAATTACTAAATAAATTGATGATATGCACACATTCATTGATTACACTACCAAATCTGATAAGCTAGTTCAGACACTAGAAGAATTGAAAGGAATAGGCATGTTAGCGAGGTATGAATTTAGAGAAGGACCGAGGCAAGTAAGAATAGAAGTTCATCAAGATAGGCACTTGATATTCGTAGGTGTAATACTTGGGCAGTTCCCTGAGATAAGAAACATATTTATTGAGAGGTTTAAGAAATTTAGAGGAAATAGCTAGATTTACATAATCTTATCAGGAGCGATCTAGCTCCAATACTTTAATCCTTTTATTCCATTTAAGATTTAGCAAAAGTCAGCTTTATGGCTTAACGGAATAATTGTGATCTAATGTCGGCACCGAAAGGAAATCAATTCTGGAAATCAAGAAGTAAGCACGGTAGAGATAAAATATTCTCTGATCCTGACATTCTATGGGAAGCTGCTTGCGAATACTTCGAATGGTGTGATGTAAACCCTTGGCAGAAAAATGAAGCTGTAAAAGCTGGGCCAAATTTTGGTGATCAAGTTTCAGCAGACACACAAAGACCATACTCATTAGGTGGTCTTTGCATACATCTAGATATAGACGATAACACTTTCATTAGGTATACAAAAGAACCTGAGTACGAAGATTTTTGGGATGTCGCTAATAAAATAAAGCGAGTAATTGAAACACAACAGTTTGAAGGAGCTACTGTTGGAGCATTTAACGCTAATATCATTGCAAGGAAGCTTGGTTTAGCGGATAAGAAAGAGGTAGATGTAAAAGAAGTAACAGTAGACTTCAGTGAAGAATGATAAAGTGGTTAGTACTTCTTATGGTTATTAAGATAACTCCTCCCAAGTTAACAGGGTATCAGAAGGATTTCATCTATTCTGATAAACGTTTTACAACGGTTGAAGCATCAACTAAAACAGGGAAGACATTTAGCCATATCTATTGGCTGTTCGCTTGCGCTCATGCTAACAAAGAACTTCAAGCTAAAAAACTCAACCCACATTTATCAATAGCTAAAGAAGGAAATGAATATTGGTGGTGCGCACCGGTATATGCTCAATCTCAGATTGCATTTAACAGAACAAAAAGGAAGGTATCACTTAACCCGAATTATACCATAAATAAGAGTGACCTAACCATAACAACGCCTCTTGATACTGTATTAAGATTCAAGACGGCGAAAGATCCAGATAATCTTTATGGTGAAGATGTTTATGCGGCGGTGATGGATGAGTATACAAGGATGAAAGCTGAATCATGGTATGCATTAAGATCCACACTTACGGCGACAAAAGCACCTTGCAAATTCATAGGAAACTTCAAAGGGAAATCAAATTGGGGACATCAACTGTCTCTAAAAGCCAATCAAGAAGATTCAGAATATGAAAGATTCAAAATAACAGCATATGACGCAATAGCTGCCGGTATTCTTGATAGAGAAGAGGTTGAACAGGCAAGAAAGGACTTGCCTCAGTTTATGTTTAACGCTCTTTACTTAGCTGAAGGAGATATTGATGAGGCAAGATTAGTGGATGATGATGCTATTCAGGATTTACTCACAAATGATTTTGTTAAACAAGGCCAGAAGTATTTGACCGCTGATATTGCCTTTCAAGGATCTGACAAATTTGTTGTTTGGATATGGAATGGATGGAGAGTAATAGGGCTTCATGTTGTTGATAAATCATCGCCAAATGAGGTTGAGCAAATCATAAAAGGTTTAGCTACCAAGTATGGAGTGCCTCAAAGAAATATAGCGTATGATGCTGATGGTGTAGGATCTTTTCTAAAAGGCTACCTAAAGAATGCTAAGGAATTCCATAACAACGGATCACCCTTAAAAGTACGTGGTAAAACACAAGACTACTCAAAGCTAAAAGATCAATGCTATTTCGGTATTGCAATGAAGATAAACGCATCCGAAATATACTTCGAAGCAGATGTGTCTGATTACTGGAACGAGATAGTAGAAGAACTAGAGTGTATTAAAAATAGGGCATTTGGCACAGATGGAAAGCTTGAAGTATTAAGAAAAAAGGAGGTAAAGGAGATCATTGGAAGATCACCGGATTTTAGCGACGCACTTATGATGCGGTATTACTTCGAAGTAGGAACGGTTAAGAAATTTGGAGTAGCAGGAGTATGAAAGAGGTTCTTGAAAATATCACAGTTGAAAAACTTCTATCACTTCAAGATCCGAGCGACTATGAAGTGATGTTGTATTTGAATACCAGTAATGAACTAAAAGGGCACAAAGCTGAAGACTTCCTAAACATAGAATATGGTAGAGTAATTAAGATCCGTCAGTTCCTTGAAGAGATAACATTAGACGGGTTAATCAACATGTTTGAGTGGGTTTACTCACTTGAGAAGAAGGAGCTTTTGAAGCTAAGAGTGAAGGATTTCTACCCTGCATTTAACCACATTATTACTGAGACAAACCGACTAGTAAAAGCTGAAGAACACTTGAGTGAAGAAGATCATACATGGAAAGAAGCAGGAGGTGAGAGGATGGCTAAATATGGCGTATTGGGAGTTTTGGTTGCATTAGGTCAGCAGTTCGGAATACCTCCATTTGAGGTTGAAAAGTGGAGCTATGGGAAAGTATTCACATTGCTTAGATGGAATAAGGAATACAACGAGGTAGTTGAGAAATATAGGAGGATTAAGAGTAGAACATGATAAGGAAACACATTACTATACCGATTTACCAACTAACATTCATCCTAATAATTTATTGGGATGAGAATGAGTTAAGGAACAAGATACTTAAGGGTGCAGATTTTGATAGACCGATGGAAGAGTTTGATGGTGGTGTGTTTGACTTTGAAGAGAAGGTTTACTTATCACTAAAAGCCTACAAAGAAGGGGGTAAAAAATATCCTAAAAACTCAGTAATTGCACATGAAGCTCTACATATGGTGAACAGGGTAATGGATTATATATGCCATAAACCTGACAGGGATAATGATGAGCCGGATGCCTACCTATTGCTATGGATAATTGATGAGATAGAGAAGTTCATCGATGCCAATGAATCAAAAATACAATATGGGTCATGAAAGAGTATTTGGAGAATATAGCAGCTGATCAAGGGTGGTTGTTTGTACACGGTAGGGAGGACTATTTCCAGTATGATAATAATGATGTCAACAATCCCATGAACATGGGAACTGATGATGTATTCATAGGATTGGATCCAATTACAGCCGAACCAAACATAAGTCAGAATTCTGGAGTAAGACAATCGAATAGATGGACAGGTCGATTCATGATCATGATGAGATCGGACATTGACGAGAGTTATAAATCAAAGTATGATAATTACATATCTGTAGTAGATGAGCACCTAAAGACCATAGAGAAGAAATTGACCTGCGCAGGGTTGACTATTAACAGATTTAGTTCAATTGATGGTATCAATAGACTATTTGAGAATTGTGATGGAAAGATTGTAACCTTCGATGTTACTATCGAAAATAACGCCGGTATCCAACCCAATAGGTTGACCACTTTAACATTAAGTAGCAATTCAGAAACACTAGCATCTGGTGAAGACATAACACCGATAGACATCACTACCGATCAAGATTCAAATGTTACTATCGAAGGGGATATTGGGAATCTGACATTAACCAAGAATAATTCTAGGAGCTGGCAGATTGCAGGAACAATAAGTGAAGAGTTGAATTTTTCGGTAAAAGCTCAAGGTGTATTTGGGGGGTATAAAGCGCAAAGTGTTGATATAGACCTATCAGGAATGGCGACACCAATAACTGATGTTGTTGCTAATAATAACGGACAAATTATTTGGAATAAGAGTGGCAATGGTTTATTCATAGATGTTGAGTTTTCTTCAACCCCTAGCGAAGCAGATTACACCCTTGATGACACTAATCTACCATCAGGACTACAATTAATTGAAAATAAGATACAGCTATCTGACTTTACACTTATACCAATAGGTGAGAATACTTTTGGTGTTGATTGGACAGCAGGATCTGGATATTCTGGAAGCGGAACTGTTTTAATCACAATTACTAAAAGAGAAGTAAAAAAGCCTAACGATATATTCTTAACTCAAGCTACGCTTCAAAACTGGTATGATCACAGCTTAGATGACGGTGAATTTCTTACTGTTGTTGGTGACTACGCAAGCGCTGCAATTGATAGAAGTGCAGCAGGTTATGATGTAGATCAAAATAGCTCCTCACAATACCCGATTGTTGTAAACTCAAAAGTTAATGGAAAGAGATGTTTAGCCTTTTTAGATGATAACTTGGATAATAATTCTGTTGACACCTCAACAGATTATTGGGTATTCACAGTAGTTCAGCAGGGTGCAATATCAAACAATCAATACTTATTTCGATCTATCGGCAATGATGTAAGGATCGCATTTGATAGAGCGGGTAGAATGTTCATTAGAGCCGGAGGAGTAACAGGTTATTATACAATTGATGACCTACCGTTGTTTGTTCAATCCACTAATCTGATAGCAGTTAGAATAACGGAAGGTAGTGCGGATATATATATCAATGGAGACTTTAAAGGGAGTGTTACAATTGGGACTGCTGTGAATCTAACCGGCCAATTCATATACATGGCTTTTCAAGACTCCACGAATGCCCTTTCAATTGGAGGTTTTGCATGTGAGTTTTTAGTGGGAGATAATACTGGCTCTGGATTGACCACTTCTGATAGAGAAGAAATTGAAGGTTACTTGGCAGATAAGTGGGGAGTAACACTAGTGGCAGGTCATAATTATGAAAATCAACCAGCATTAAAATAAGAGATATGGAGCCGATTAAAGAAACTTTTGAAACACACTCTGAGGCTGTTGGAGCAGAGTTTTTCCTGTCTAATAATTTCTCAAATTTCTCAGTTCAAGTTGGAGATAAGAGTATTCAGATTTTCGAAATGCCTGACAAGCAATTTGAAGGAATAAAGAGACACAATACATGGAAGCTGATTAAGAAACTAGGTTTTTTTAAACTGTTGATGCAGCTTCTAAATAAGGTCGAATATGAATTTGAGAAAACAGATAATCCAGAAGAATTGATTGAGGAGTATGAAGCCAAGCTAGTTGAAATATTGGTAGAGAATGGGATAGTGGAAATACTGAAGAAAAACGGGATCGTATGACAAATGAAGAAATCATTGAAGAGGAAATGGAGAGCATGAGATTAGGGATAGTT